>JANQSN010000063.1 GCA_028284045.1 Alphaproteobacteria bacterium
CGCCCCTGTCGCATCCCTTCGCCGAGGGCGGGCGGGCGACCGATGCCAAGCGCCGCCCTGCCCACCCGCGCCGCCTTGCCGCCGCCTTGCCGACGAGCCCGTATCCGCATGATCGCCGACCCCGCCTTCCCGACTGTCCGACATCGCCGCGCCGCCTCGTCCGGGGCCTGGCGCCCGGGCGTCGGCCTGCTGGTCCTGCTGGCGGCCCTGCTGGCCGCGGCTCCGCCGTCGGCGCGGGCCCAGCCGGCGGCGCCGCAAGATGCGGTGGAAGCCGAAGCCCAGGCGATGGCCGACTTCATGGAGCGCTACTACCGCAACCCCCAGCCGATGGAAGCGGTCAACCGGATGGTGGACCTCGACATCGACACCTTCATCCAGGCCGCGCGCGAGGCGGCGGAGGCGCAAGGCATCGCCATCCTCAGCACCTTCATCGCCCATGTGCTGCATGCCAATCCCGATCTGGTGCCGGTGCTGGCCGGGCGGTTGGCCGCGGCGCGCCGTCCGCAGAACGCCCTGGTCGGCGCCCATGCGATCGTCACCTCCGGCGTGTCGGCCGAGGCGGCCTTGGACATGCTGGCCGAGGCGGGGCTGCTCGATGCCGAGACGCGCGCCGGTCTGGCCGCCGCACCGCCCTATCCGTTCCGCGCGATGCGCCCGCGCACCCATTTCGACATCGACATCTTCTGGACGTCGTTCTTCGCCACCGGCGACCGGCTCTATGTGGAGAAGGTCGCCGAGGCGCTGACCTATTGGGAGAGCGAGGCGATGGAGCGCCTGCCGCGCGAGTACCCGGCGCTGAGCGACCAAGCCCAGGCCATGGCGATCGTCGAGGTCACCATGGCGATCGTCGCTCATGGCACGCTGACCAGCAACGCGCGGCGCCATCCGGCCGTCTTGTCGGCGCTGGACGGTCTCTCGGCTACGCGGACGGACAAGGTCGGCGTGATCGCCGGTTCCATCGCGGCCAATGTCCGGGCCGGCGGCTAGTCCGGAAGAGGCTTGGCGAGCCTGCGATTTTGGGGCGGGTCGAGTCCGAGAACCACATCTTTTCAGATAGGGTATGCCCGTGAACTGCGCGTCCGATTGACGCAAGCCCGCCTGGGAATGCTGTCCGGTTTTACGGTTTACCGACTCTTCATCCCCGCCGGGACACAGTCCGCTCACCATTCGGTCGCCTGCCGGGTCTTGCGCTTGAGACCCGGGATGACCGTCGATGAAGGAGCGGTCCCATGGTCGGTCGGTCGCGTTCCATCAGCATCCAACAGCGCTTGTTGATCCTGACCGCCCTTGTCGGTGTCGGCATGGTGACGATCGGCGGTGTGGCGCTCTACAGCCTGTACGACAAGCTGTTGGAGGAACGGCGCGAGCAGACCCGCCGGATGGTCGAGGTGGGCCACAGCCTGCTGGTCGATTTCCACCGCCTCGCCGAGCAGGGCGTGCTGTCGCAGGAGGAGGCGCGCCAGGAAGCCGGCGATCGGTTGGCCGCGCTGCGCTACGACGGCGACCAGTATTTCTGGATCAACGATATGGACGGCGTGATGCAGATCCACCCGTCCGTCGCCCCCGGCACGCAGGTGCTGACGATTCGCGATGCCCACGACGAAGCCGTGTTCGCCGACATCATCGACCTGGTCGAGCGCGAAGGCGGCGGCACCTACGACTATTGGTGGCCGCCGGGTGAGACGGCGCAGCTCAAGACCTCCTATGTGCGGGGGTTCGAGCCCTGGGGCTGGGTCGTCGGCAGCGGCGTCTATGTCACCGATGTCGTCGAGACATTTTGGCAGGGCGCCGCGGTGCTGGCTGGCATTGCCTTGGCGCTGGTGGTCGGCGTGTCGGTGGTGGCGATCTCGATCAGCCGCGGCATCGCCGGATCGATCGCCGCCATGACGGCGGCGATGCGCCGGCTGGCGGAGGGCGACCTCAAGGTCGACATCCCGGCGCGCACCCGCACCGACGAGGTCGGCCAGATGGCGGCGGCGCTGGACGTCTTCAAGGAAAGCCTGATCGAGCGGGAGCATCTGAACCAGGCCGCCCAGGCCGAACAGGCCGCCCGGGACGCGCGCGCCGCCCAGGTCCAGTCGCTGACCGAGGACTTCGACCGCCGGATCGGCACGGCGGTCGGCGCCGTGGTCGACGCGGCGGGCGGCCTGCAATCCACCGCCGACGACTTGGCCCAAGCGTCGGAGGATGGGGCCGGTCAGGCGCGCGCGGCGGCCGATGCCTCGCAGCAGTCCACCTCCAGCGTGCAGACCGTGGCGACCGCGACGGAGGAGCTGAGCCGTTCGATCACCGAGATCGCGCGGCAGGTCGGCGACCAGGCGGAGATGGCGGGCCAGGCGACCGCCGTGGCGTCGGACAGCACCACCCGGGTGCGCGGACTGGAGGGCAAGGCCCAGTCGATCGGATCGGTGCTCGACTTGATCTCCACCATCGCGGCCCAGACCAACCTGCTGGCGCTGAACGCCACCATCGAGGCGGCCCGCGCCGGCGAGGCGGGCCGCGGCTTCGCCGTCGTCGCCAACGAGGTCAAGACGCTGGCCAGCGAGACCGCCAAGGCGACGGAGGAGATCGCCGGCCTGATCCAGGACATGCAGAGCGAGACCGGCGGGGTCGTGCAGGCGATGGACCAGATTGCCGAGAAGATCGCCGCGATCGACAGCATCGCCCGCGAGGTCGCGACCTCCGTGGAGCAGCAGAGCGCGGCGACCCAGGAGATTTCGCGCAGCGTTCGCGATGCGGCCAGCGGGGCGGAGCGCGTCGCCCAAGGCATCGCCGCCACCAGCGAGGCGACCGATCATGCCGGGACGGCGGCCCAGCAGGTGCTGGACGCTGCCGCCGGCCTGAAATCCAGCGCCGATGAGGTGCGGGCCGATGTCACCCGCTTCCTGGCGGATGTGCGCACCGCCTGACCCGGTCCTGCGGTCTCGCGGGCGGCGCAATCGCGTCTGCCCCTCGCCCGGCGGCAGACCGGCTGCTATGGTGGCGTCCGCCGCGGCCCGGGGGTACCGGGTCGCCGGATCGTGACGCCAAAGGGTGACCTCATGGATATCGCGCTGCTGCTCGCCTTCTTCATCGTCATGTTCCTGCACGCCGAAGAGATCATCTGAGCCGCGCGGCCGGCGCGATTGGGGATCGCCGAGCATGCCGCTCACCTTCACCGTGCTGTACGGATCGCATCGGTCCGACCGCAAGGGCATCCGGCTGGTCCGCTATCTGGCCCGGGCGCTTGAGGCACGCGGCCACGGCGCCGATGTCGTGGACAGCTTGGCCGTCGGACTGCCGATCCTGGACCGGATGTACAAGGAGTATCCGGCGGGCGCGGCGCCGGCGCCGCTGGCGGACCTGGCCCGGAGGCTTGCCGCCAGCGACGGCTTCATCGTGGTGACCGGGGAGTACAACCACGGCGTACAGCCCGGCCTGAAGAACCTGATGGACCATTTCCTGGAAGAGTACTTCTATCGCCCGTCGGCGATCGCGGCCTACTCGCCGGGTCCGTTCGGCGGCGTGCGGGCGGCGATGTCGTGGCGCATGATCCTGGGCGAGATGGGCGCGCCCAGCATTCCGACGATCTTCGCGGTGCCGCAGATCAGCCGCGCGCTGGACGACGAGGGCGTGCCGGCCGACCCGTCGGCGATGGACCGGCGGGCCGGCCGCTTCCTTGGCGAGCTGGAATGGTATGCGGCGGCGCTGCAGGCGGCGCGCGCCGCCGGCACGCCTTAGCGCGCGCGCCGCGCCGGCATGGTCGCGCCGTCGCCGCCGGCCGCGGAAATCGTTACCGGCCGGGCGGTCGCGGCGCTCTTGGGCGCCGGCGTTCTGGGCGAGGTGGTGTTCGAGGCGCTGGCCTGGCTGGTCGCCCCGGCGTTGTTCGGGATGGCGCTGCAACCGGCTTTCCTGATCGCCAAGCTCGCCGACCGCTGGGTCGGCCAGGATCTCGGCTACGGCGCCGCCTTCATCCTGCATTTCCTGGCCGGCGTGGTGGTCTTTCCGATCCTCTACCGGCTGGTCTTCGGGGCCGCGGCGCGCCGGCGCTGGCTGTCGGCGGGCGTGGCCTGGGGGTTGGCGCTGTGGGCAGCGTCGGAAGGGTTGCTGGCACCGCTGGCGGGCCTGTCCTTCATGGCCGATTTCGGCGTCTACACCTGGGCCGTGGGTGCGGCGCATGTCGCCTATGCGCTGACCGTCGCCGCGGCCTATCCGCGCCTGCTGGCATGGATGACCCGGCCGCTGGACGGGCTCGCACCAACGGCACCCGAGCGCCCCGGCTGAGGTCGCACCCCGTCGTCTCCGCGCGGGCGGGAACCTTCCGCCGCCTGTACCCCTGTCCGTCGTTCCCGCGCAGGCGGGGGCCCTTCACCGCCTGTACCCCTGTCCGTCGTTCGCGCGAAAGCGGGAACCTTCCTGATAGGGGCAGCGCCTTGTCGGTGACAGGTTCCCGTTTTCGCGGGAATCACGGGTTTTTCGGCACAAGCACGCGCATCAGCGGCCCGGCTTGTCGCCCTTGTGGCCGCCCTTGCCCTTGGCTTTGCCGGTCGCCTTGGCGACCTTGCCGCCGAGGCGGGCGAGCTGGGCCAATGTCGGGTGCGGCAGGGCTGCGATATCCCGGAACGCGTGGTCGAGTTCGCCGAGGAAGGTGCTGAGCGCGTCCAGCCGCGCCTGGCTCGCCGCATCGCCGCCGCTGTCCGCCAGATCCGCCCGCGCGCGGCGCACCAGCTCCATCAGCGGGTCGAACTCCCGCGCCTTGCGTTGAGCGGCCAGCGCCAGGAGGGCCGACCAGAGATCCGCCTCCGCCGCGAAATGGTCGCGCCGGTCGCCGCGATGCGGCACCTTGTGGATCAGCCCCCATTGCATCAGCTCGCGCAGGCTGACGCTGACATTGGAGCGGGCGATGGCCAGACGCTCGGCGATCTCGTCGGCCGGCATCGGGCGGCCGACCAGATAGAGCAGGCCGTGGATCTGGGCGACCGACCGGCTGACGCCCCAACGGCCGCCCATCTCCCCCCAGCTCAAGACCGCGCGGTCGAGCGCCGGATCGAGCGGTGTCAGCGCCGGCCGGGCGGCCGCGGGTCGGGTCGGGGATCGGGCCATAAGGGTCTGCGCCTAGAAATTTCTGACATTTCAGAAATACTTGAAGACAAGATGCGGGTCAACCGATCCGCCGGCACGGTCTATGATGCCGCCTTTAGGGCAACAGACCGCCGCCGGCCGGCGGCGGGGAACCGCCGGGGGACATCGTGACAGCTTCGGGCCAGGCGGCGCCTGCGGACAAGGGGCAATCGGCATCGTGGCTGGCGCATGTGCCCATCCCGCTGTTCGCGGTGGTCATGGGCGTGGGGGGGCTGGGGCTCGCCTGGCGGCGGGCGCATGCGGTGCTGGCGGTGCCGGCGTGGATCGGCGAGGCGCTGTTGGCCCTGGCGGCCGTCGTCTTCGTCGCGCTCGGCCTGCTCTACGCGGCCAAGGCGGCGCGCCATTGGGCGGCGGTCGTCGGCGAGTTCGACCATGTCGTGCGGGTGAACTTCTTTCCCACCGTGTCGATCGGGCTGTTGATCCTGGCGGCGGCGGCACTGCCCTACGGCCAGGCCCTCGCCGAGCCGCTGTGGGTCGCCGGGGCCGCCCTGCACCTGCTGTTGTCGCTGGTGGTGGTCAACCGGTGGATCACCCGCGGCTATGAGGTCCAGCACGCCAACCCGGCCTGGTTCATCCCCGTGGTCGGCAACATCCTGGTGCCGATCGCCGGGGTGCCGCTGGGCCATGGCGAGGTGTCCTGGTTCTTCTTCGCCGTCGGCCTGGTCTTCTGGATCCTGCTGTTCGCCATCGTGCTCTACCGGATCATCTTCCACGACCCGCTGCCCGCCCGGCTGCTGCCGACGCTGTTCATCCTGCTGGCGCCGCCGGCTATCGGCTTCGTCGCCTATACGCGCCTCGCCGGGGCGGAACTGGATGCCGGCGGCCGGCTGCTCTATTTCAGTGCGCTGTTCCTCGCCCTGGTCCTGGTCACGCTGGCGCCGCGTTTCGCCCGGCTGCCGTTCTTCGTGAGCTGGTGGGCCTACACCTTCCCGTCCGCCGCGCTGGCGATCGCGGCGCTGGTCTATTGCGAGTTGAAGCCCGGCTGGGCGAGCGAAGCCATCGCCGCCGGCCTGCTGGCTGTGGTGACGGTGCTGATCGTCACGGTCTGGGTGGCCACCGCGCGGGCGCTGGTCGCCGGGCGCCTGTTCGTGCCGGAGGGGTGACGGGGCGGGTGAGCGGCGTCGCGCGCCGCTCACCCCTGTTCCCGTGCAGAGCGTCAGGCGGGGACGCCCAGCTCCTCGCCGAAGAAGAAGTATTGCGGGTGCATCACATAGCCCGCCACCGCCTCGGCGAACACGGTGCTGATCGCCCGCCACACCGGCTGGGCGATCGGGCCGTCCTGCTGCATCAGGGTCTGGATGTCGCGGAAGACTTCCCGCCGCTCTCCCACATCCAGGGCCGCCGCCGCCTGGTCCAACAGGGCGTCGAACTCCGCGTTCGACCATTCTGGCGCGTTCCACGGCACGCCGGAGCGGAAGCCGAGATTGAGCACCGTCAGCCCGCCCGGCCGGTGCGCCCATTCCACGAAGCCCAGCGGCACCTTGTCCCAGTTGTCCCAGAAGGTGGCGCCGGGGACGTTGTTGATGGCCATGTTGATGCCCGCTTCGGCGTATTGCTCGGCGATCACCTGCACCGCGGCCAGCTCCCACGGCGGATCGGCCTTGGCGGTCATGGTGATGTCGATGCCGTCGGGATAGCCGGCCTCCGCCAGCAGCGCGCGCGCCCGCTCCGGATCCCGTGTCATCTCGTCCAGCGGATAGTATTCGGGGTGGATCGGGCAGACGAAATGGTGCTCGGCCGGCAGGCCGCGGCCCTGCACCGCCAGCTCCAGGACGCGGTTGGAATCCATCGCGTAGCGCATGGCCAGCCGCACCCGCGGGTCGTCGAAGGGCGCCTCGGTGACCTTCATCTGCACGACCGAGGTGGCCGAGGTCACCGCGTTATGGACCACCAGACCCGGCATGTCGGCGACCACCGGCAAGAACTGAGCGTCGAGCTGGTAGAGCCCGTGCACTTGGCCCGAGGCGATGGCGGCGATCCAGGCCGACGGGTCGTCGCCGAGATCGACATATTCCAGCATGTCCAGCGCCGGGGCGCCGCCCCAGTAGTCGGGACGCGCCCGCAGGACCGCCCGCTCGCCGACGGCGACGTCCTCCAACGCGAACGGCCCGGTGCCGTTGGCGCCGGGGGCGAAGCTGCCGCCCTCCTCCGGATCCAGCATGATCATCGGGTAGAAGAACAGGTCTTCCGGCAGCGTCACCGTCGGGGCCTTGAGGTTGAAGCGCACGGTTTTGTCGTCGACCTTCTCCACCGCGTTGGCGTCCCACAGCTCCATGGTGGTGACGGGGTTGCCGTCCTCGTCGGTCTCGCCGGTCTCCACCTCGTTCAGGAGATAGCTGCCGATCAGGCCGACGGCGGAGGATCCGGTCTCCGGCGCGACGATATGGCCGATGTTCCAGATGACATCGTCGGCGGTGAAGGGCCGGCCGTTCGCCCAGGTGGCCTCGGGCCGCAGCCGGAAGGTCCAGGTGCGGATGTCGTCCGACGCCTCCCAGCTCGCCGCCAGCAGCGGTACCACCGTGTTGTCCTGGGTGATCCGGGTCAGGGTCTGCGCCACGTTCATGGTGATGTTGGCCGGCTGCACCCAGCTGATGGCGTGCGGGCTGGTCACTTCCATGACCCGCATGCCGATGCGCAGATGCCCGCCGCGCGGCAGGTCTTGCGCCCGCGCCGCGGCCAGCGGCGTCACCCCGGCAGCGGCCAGCGCGGCCCCGGCCGACAGGCCCAGGCAGGTCGACAGCGTCAGGAACTCGCGGCGGTCGAGACGTCCGCCTTTCACGGCCTCTATAAGGCCCGGTAGGGCCGGATGTGACTTGCGCGCCATCCCTGTTTCCTCTTGGTGTTCGTTGACGGGGGCGGCTCCGCCCGGACGGACGGGCGCCGATCGAGAGCATACCCCCATGGCGCCCCCCTTGAACCCCCGATGCGCGTCTCCCGCTACCGGATGCGCGACAGTCTTGTCGGCGAGCCACTCACGTGACTCGCCTTCTTGTTCCTCAATCGCCGGCGGGCCCCTCGCGGGCCCTTGGCTTTCGCGCCCATTGGGGCGCGGCGCCTCAACGGCGCATCCCGCGAGCCGATGAATGGTCTCATCGGCCCGCTGGTATCAGGCCCGCACGCGCGCGTTCTCCGGGTCGTAGCGGCAGGGCGGCACGACGCGGGCCGGGACGGCCTGGCCCAGCAGCAGGACGGCGAGGTCCGTGCCGTCCGTTGCCTGGTCGGGGTCGACGAAGGCCATGGCGAGGTTCTCGCCCACCCGATGACCCCAGGCGGCCGACGTGACGGTGCCGACCACCCGGTCGCCGGCCAGCACGCTGTCGCCCGGCTGGGCCGGCGCGTCGGTTGTGTCGAGCACCAGCGTGACGAAGCGGCGGCGCGGCGGCTGCCCCTGTCGGGCCAGCAAGGCCGCGCGGCCCGGGAAATCGGGCTTGTCGAGGCGCACGAAGCGGTCCAGCGCGCTCTCGAACGGGTCGTATTCGGTGATCAGGTCGGCGCGCCAGTGGCGGTAGCCCTTCTCGATGCGCATCGACTCCGCCGCGAACAGGCCGAAGGGCGCCATGTCGTAGGCTGCGCCCGCGTCGCACAGCACGGCGTAGGCGCCTGCGGCCTGCTCCACCGGCACATGGACCTCATAGGCCAGCTCCCCGGAATAGCTGACCGACATCGCCACCGCGGCGACCGGGCCGACGAAGATGCGGCGCACCGACAGCCACGGGAAGTCCGTCCAATCGGTGCGCGGCGCCGCGGTCGCCATCACGTCGCGGGCGCGCGGGCCGGCCACCACCAGGATGGTGTGGCTGGTGGTGCGCTCGGTCAGCCGGATCGACCCGTCTGCCGGCACGTGCCCGGCCAGCCAGTCCCAGTCATGCCGCGCCGCCGCGGCGGCGGAGCCCCACCAGACCGTCGCCTCGTCGAGGACAGCCAAGGTCGCCTCGCCCAGCACGTCGCCGCGGTCGGTCAGGCAGTAGGCGAGGCCGACCCGGCCGACCCGGCGCGGCACCCGTCCGCACATCAGCCGGTCCAGCCAGTCGATGGCGCCGGCGCCCGTGATCTCGATGCGGTTGAAGCCGTTGACCTCCATCAGGCCGACCCGGCTCTGCACGGCCGCCACCTCGCGGGCGACGACGTCATGCCAGCTCGGCCAGCGAAAGCTGGGGGTCTTCGGGAAGTCCGGCGTGGGCTTGAAGAAGCCCGCCCGCTCCCACCCATCGACCACGGCGAAGGCTGCGCCCCGCGCCGCCAGGATCGGCGTCAGCGGCGTGGTGCGCGCCGGCCGGCCGGCGGGCCGGTGCTCGTGCGGGCGGTGGAAGCGGAACTCGTTCTGATAGTCCTCGATCGCCTTCAAGGCCGTGTACTCGACGGTCGCATAGTCGGCGAAGCGCCTCGGGTCGAGGCACCAGGTGTCATAGATCGCCTGGCCGTGCACCATCTCCTGGGCCAGCAGCCAGCCATGCCCACCGCCTTCGCCCAGGCCGGCGCGCAAGCCGGTGATGCACCAGGCGTTGCGCCGGCCCGGCACCCGCCCGACCAGCGGCAGCCCGTCGGGCGTGTAGGTGATCGGGCCGTTGACGATGGTATGGATGCCGGCTTCCGTCAGGCAGGGCAGGCGGCGAAAGACGTTCTCCAGAACCGGCAGCACCCGGTCGGGGTCGTTCGGGCACAGCGCCATGGTGAACCCCGGATCGATGCCGTCCAGGCCCCAGGTCCGGCAGTCCTGCTCGTAGAAGCCGACCAGCAGGCCCTGCTTCTCCTGGCGGGCGTAGAAATCGTCGGCCGGGCAGCGGATCAGTGGCACGCGGTGGTCCAGCGCTTCGATGGCCGCCAGCGGCTCGGTCAGGAAGTATTGATGCTCCAGCGAGGCGACGGGATGGGTCACGCCCATCATCGCGCCCACCTCGTTGCAGCGGTAGCCGGCGGCGTTGACGATGTGCTGGGTGCGGATGTCGCCGCCGTCGGTATGCACGGTCCAGCGCCCGTCGTCGTGCTGGGTCAGTCCGGCGACGGGCGTGTGGCGGCGCACCTCCGCCCCGGCCTTGCGGGCGCGGCGCGCCAGCGCCTGGCAGAGCTGGGCGGGATCGACATCGCCGTCCAGCGGATCCCACAGCGCGCCGGCCAGGCCGTCGGGGTCGACCAGCGGGTGCCGGCGGGCGCATTCCGCGGCGTCGAGGATCTCGAACTCGACGCCCATGCCCTTCGCCAGCGACTGGAAATGCCGGTAGCCGTCGAGATGTTCCGCCGTCGTCGCCAGGCGCAGGCCGCCGTCGCCATGGTGGTAGTTGATCGGGTAGTCGGGGTCGTCCGCCAGTTCCTTGTAGAGGCGGATGGAGTGGCTCTTCAGCCCGACCATGGTCTGCACCGCGCCGAAATTGGTGACCTGGGCGGCGGAATGCCAGGTGGTGCCGGAGGTCAGCTCGTCGCGCTCCAGCAGCACGACATCGGTCCAGCCTTCCTGGGTCAGGTGATAGAGGGCGGAACAGCCGGCGATACCGCCGCCGATCACCACCGCGCGGGCCTCTGTGCGCATGCTCGTCTCGACGCTCCCCAAGCCAAGGCTCCCCAGGACGACTGCCTAAAGCCTGACGGTCAATCGGGCTGAGCGCGTTTCGGGAAAGCCGATCCCTGCCGTCGGAAATTCCCAACGCCGACCGCGACCGCTTGCCCCGACCCCGCCGGGTGACGGATCGTCGAGACCATGCAACAGCCCCGCCAGGTCCGCCGCGGCGGTGGGCGCGCCGCCCGGGTGGCGGCCCGCACCGCCGAGACGCCGGCCGTCAATGCCGCGCCGCCGGGCCAGGTCGGCGGGCACTACCGGCCGCTTGCCGAGCCGGATATCCGGGCGATCTACGACACCGCGCTGACCATCCTGGCGGAGCTGGGGATGGGCGGCGCGCCGCCGCTCTTGGTGGAGACGGCGTTCGCCCGGGGGGCTGAGGTGACGGCCGCCGGCCGCCTCGCCTTCCCCCGCGCGCTGGTGGAGGACCTGGTGGCCGGCGCGGCCAAGCGCTTCGTCCTGCCCGGCCGCGACCCGCGCCATGATATCGAGGTGGGGGACGACCGGGTCTGGTTCGGCACCGGTGGTGCGGCGGTGCGGACGCTGGACCTCGATACCGGACGCTACCGGCCGTCCACGCTGAAGGACCTGCACGACTTCACCCGCCTCGCCGACCGGCTGGCGAATGTGAGCTGGTTCACCCGCTGCTGTGTGGCGACGGATCTGCCGGATATCCGCGATCTCGACATCAACACGGCGTACGCGCTGGTCAGCGGCACGACGAAGCCGGTGGGCACCTCGATCACGCTGGGCGCCCATGTCGATCCGATCGTCGACCTGTTCGATATGGTCTTGGGGGGCGCGGGGCGGTTCCGGGAGCGGCCCTTCTGCAAGGCGCATATCAGCCCGGTGGTCTCGCCGCTGCGCTATGGCGAGGATGCGGTCGAGGTCACGGTCGCCTGCATCCGCCGCGGCATGCCGATCAACTGCATCATCGCCGCCCAGTCGGGGGCGACGGCGCCGGCGACGCTGGCCGGGTTCCTGGCGCAGTCGCTGGCGGAGACGTTGGCCGGGCTGGCGCTGGTCAATCTGTTCCAGCCCGGCTATCCGATGATCTTCTCCAACTGGCCGCTGGTCATCGACCTGCGCACCGGCGCCTTCGCCGGCGGCGGCGGCGAGAGCAGCGTGCTGAACGCCGCGTCGGCCCAGGTGTCGAACTGGCTGGGCCTGCCGTCGGGCGTCGCCAGTTCCATGGCCGACGCCAAGGCGGTCGACGCCCAGATGGGCGCGGAGAAGGCGCTGTCGGCGCTCGCAGCCGGGCTGGCCGGGGCGAACATGGTCTATGAGAGCGCGGGCATGATGGCCAGCCTGCTCGGCGCCAGCTTCGAAGCCTTCGTGCTGGACGACGAGATGCTGGGCCATGTCCAGCGCATCCTGCGCGGCGTGGAGGTCAGCGAGGAGACCTTGGGCCTCGCCGCGATCCGCGAGGCGGTGACGGGCGAGGGCCATTTTCTGGGCGGCGCCCATACGCTGGCGGCGATGCAGCGCGACTATGTCTACCCGGCACTGGCCGACCGGGATCCGCCGGATCTGTGGGGGGCGAAGGGCGCGCCGGACATCTGGCAGCGGGCGCGCGACAAGGTGCGGACCCTGTTGAACGACCCCGGGCCGGTGCTGGTGCCGCCGGACGTCGATGCCCGCATCCGCGACCGCTACCGCATCCTATATCCCGATCGGTAGGGCGGTGGCGGCGGGCGCGCGCGCCTCGGCCGCGTCGAGCACCCGGATCTCCGCCCCGAGCCAAGGGGCCGCGGCGCGGGCCGGGTCCACGCAATGCTCGGCGATCGACCGGCGCAGCAGCGCCGCGGCGCGGGCCGGCAGCCCGCCCAGGACGTCGCGCCGCGCATAGAGCGACAGCGTGCGCGCGAAGCCGCTGAACGGCAGCGGCCGGATCTCCAGCGTATCGCCCGCGCCGCCGCCGCAAAGCAGGCCGAGCGGCGTGGTCACCGCCCAGCCGCCGCTCTGCGCCACCATCGCCATCACCGCGGCATTGGTGTCGAAGACGAAGCGGCGCGGCGGGGCGAGGCGCAGGCGGCGCAGATGCGCTTCGATCTGCTGGCCCATCAGTTGGGCGGCGGTGTAGCGCACCATCGGCGCCGCCAGCAGCCGCGCCAAGGTGTCGCCGTCGCCGTCGAGCAGGCCGCGCGCCGTCACCAGGACGTAAGGGTCGCGGACCAGCGCATGCTGTTCCACCCAATCCGGCGGAGCGGCGATGCGCGCGGCGGTCACCAGGTCGACCGCGCGCGCCTCCAGGGCGGCGAGGTTGGCGTGGCTGGGTCCGCCCTGGGCGATCAGGGTGCAGTCGGGCAGGGCCGCGGCCAGGCCCAGCGCCAGATCCGGCAGGACGCCGCGATCGAAATCCTCCACCACCGCGAGGCGAAGCTGGGGCAGCCGGGCGAGCGCCAGCTCCGCCAGCTCCGTCCGCGCGCGGGCCGCCTCGTCCAGCATCGCCAGCGCCCGGCGGTGGAAGACATGGCCCGCCGGCGTCGGCGCCGCGGGCCGCGCCGCCCGGTCGATCAGCCGGGCGCCCAGCGCGGCTTCCAGATTGCTGAGCTGTTGGGAGACGGTCGACGCGCTGGCCCCCAGCCGGCGCGCCCCGGCGGCGACGGAGCCTTCCTCCAGCACTGCGACGAACACCTCGATCGCCCGCAGCGTCAGCCGTGCCGGATCACCGGCGGTCACGACCGGCGCCCTACCCGCCATGCCGCGCCGGTCGGGCGGGCAGGCCATCCCATGGTCAAGCCAACTTGCATAAGGCGGGATTCCCGCTCCATGTTAAACGCTGCGTTTAATAAGCATGCCGACTCCGCGCCATGTTCAAGGCTGACGATAGTATGGAACCACCGCAAGCGCCGCCCGAGCCGGGACGCAGCGGCCGCTATGTCCGCCAACCGGGCCGCTATCGGGCCTTCCTGCCCAACCCGCTACCGCCGGATCCCCCGGTGCGGATCGACGGCAACCTCCAGCGTCGCCTGTCGGAAGCCGACTTGGCGCTCGGACGTCTCGACGGGTCCATACAGACACTGCCCAATCCCGATCTCTTCGTCCTCATGTATGTGCGCAAGGAGGCCGTTCTTTCGAGCCAGATCGAGGGAACCCAGAGTTCGCTTCAGGATCTCCTGGCCGCCGAGGCGCGGATCTTCAGGTTGCGAAGATTCCAGGATGTCGATGAAGTCATCAACTACGTATCGGCGATGAACCATGGTCTTCAGCGACTGGCGGAGATCCCTGTATCCGTCCGGCTGATCCGCGAGATCCACGGGAAGCTGCTTCAGGGCGTGCGCGGGTCGCATCTGACGCCGGGTGAACTGCGCCGCTCCCAGAACTGGATCGGCGCTGTGGGTTGCTCGCTCAACGAAGCCACCTTCGTACCGCCGCCGCCATCGGTCCTGTCCGATGCCCTCGGCGACCTGGAGACGTTTCTACACCGCGACGACGACCTTCCCGTCCTCGTCAAGATCGGCCTGGCGCACGCACAGTTCGAAACCATCCACCCATTTCTCGACGGCAATGGTCGCGTCGGCCGCCTGCTCATCACATTCTTGTTGTGTGAAAGGGAGATTCTGCAAAAGCCGGTACTTTATCTTTCCCATTTCTTCAAGAGAAACCGAGAAAAGTACTATGATCTGCTGCAGGGAACGCGGGACAGTGGGGATTTCGAGGGTTGGCTCGATTTCTTCCTGCAGGGCGTCGGCGAGGTCAGCCGACAGGCCGCCGAGACCGCCCGGCGCATTCTCTCGCTGCGGGAAGAGCACCGGGGGCAGATCGCCGATGGGCTCGGTCGGGCCGCCGGCAACGGGCACCGGCTGCTCGAACATCTCTTCGAGCAGCCGATCGTGTCGGTGCCGGATGTCGAGCGGGTCCTGGGGACGACCTATCAGGCGGCGAATACGCTGGTGAGCCGGATGGTGTCGCTGGACCTGCTTCAGGAGATGACCGGCCAGGCGCGCAACCGCCTCTTCCGCTACGAGCCCTATCTCAGACTGTTCGATGAAGAGCCGTGACCGCCCGCCCATTGGGTCCGGAACCGACGTCACCTGACCGCAATGGTCGTTGAGTCGGGTCGCCGTCCGCGCCAACATGGGCAGTACGCCACAGCGCAAGAATGCGCGTGGAGCTGGCAACAAAAACGATTTGGGGGAGGACACCACCATGTGCCGGATATTCGCCGGCCAGGATCCGGCGAGCTATGAGTATGTGACCCAATCCCTGCGCCTGAACGGGCAATGCACCTCGATCCGTCTGGAACGCGCCTTCTGGGAGACGCTGGGCGAGATCGCCGGGGCGGAGGGCATCTCCATCGGCCAGTTCATCTCCAAGCTGCATACGGAGGTGCTGGATCTGCACGGCGAGGTGCGCAATTTCACCTCGCTCCTGCGCTGCGCCTGCCTGATCCATCTGCGCCGGGACGCCGCCGCCCAGAACGACGCCACTCGGATCGCTGCGGCGTAGATCGCCGCGGCCCAGATCAGCGCGGCCCAGATCAACGCCGCGTAGTAGCCGGGTAACACCCGGCCTTGGTCACGACTGCCTAAGCTGACCGACCCTACCGGGTCGACTATCAGCAGGAGGCGTCGTGGCCAAGGCCATTCACATGATGATCCGGGTGCTGGACGAACAGCGCTCCGTCGATTTTTACAGCCGGGCGTTCGGCTTGACCGTCGCCCAGCGGCTTGATTTCGAGTCCTTCACGCTCGTCTATCTGCGCAATGCGGAGAACGACTTCGAGGTCGAGCTGACGATCAACAAGGATCGCAGCGAGCCTTACGAGCACGGCGACGGCTATGGCCATGTCGCCTTCACCGTCGACGATCTCGACGCCGAGCACGCCCGCTTCGAGGCCGCCGGCCTCAACCCCCGCAAGCTGGTGGACTTCGCGCCCGGCGGCCCCGGCACGCCGCCGATCGCCCGGTTCTTCTTCGTGGCGGATCCCGACGGCTACCAGATCGAGGTGCTGCAGCGCGCCGGCCGCTACCAGTAGCGGGCGCGCGGAGGCCCGATCGTTGCCCCCGCGGCAACCGCATCAGACCCATCCAGATCAAGACAAAGAATCCGGGACGAGAACCCGGCAAGTCCATGAGGGAGAGGAAACGATGACCCACCAGTCGCAATTGCGCGGCCTGTCACGCCGCGACCTGATGAGCCGGGGCACCGCCCTCGGCGCCGCCTTTGTGGTCGGGCAGGGTTTCTTGCTGCACGCCCGGACCGGCCTGGCCTTGGAGACCCAGGCGCTGGACCCCGGCACCATGGCCACCCTGGTCCAGCTCGCCCGCGACATCTACCCGCACGACCGGATCCCGGACGACGCCTATCTGCGCGCCGTCGCCGGCCATGACGAGCGAGCCGCCGGGGACGAGGCCCACAAGGCGCTGATCGAGGACGGCGTGGCGGCGCTGGATGCGATGGCCGAGTCCGCCGGCGCCAGCGGCTATCTCGGGCTCGGCTGGGAGGACGACCGGGTCGCCCTGCTGCGCCAGATCGAAAGCGGATCCTTCTTCCAAGCCGTCCGCGGCGATCTCGTCGTCAGTCTCTACAACCAGAAGGAGGTGTGGCCGCTGTTCGGCTACGAGGGCTCGTCCTTCGAGCATGGCGGCTATCTCGAACACGGCTTCGACGACATCACCTGGATCTGAACGAGACGATCGGGGGGCGGCTTCGCGCGCCGGACTCAAGCGCGGCGGCGCCTGACCCCTCGCCAAGAAGACGTATGGGAGGACCCGAACAATGGCGGCACCTTTTGACCAGAACGACGACAGCGTCGTCGTCATCATCGGCTCCGGCGCGGGCGGCGGCACGCTGGCCAACGAGCTGGCCCAGAAGGGCATCGACGTGGTGGTGCTGGAGGCCGGCGGCCGGCACCTGCCGGAAGACTACGTCAACGACGAATGGGACAGCTTCGCCCAGCTCGCCTGGCTGGACATGCGCACCACCTCCGGCGGCTGGCGGGTCGCCCGCGACTTCCCCAATCTGCCGGCCTGGATCGTCAAGGCGGTGGGCGGGTCGACGACCCATTGGGCCGGCGCCTCGCTGCGCTTCCAGGAGCATGAATGGCGGGTGCTCAGCGAGTATGGGTCGATCCCCGGCGCCAACCTGCTCGACTGGCCGATCACCGCGGCGGAGATGGACCCGTGGTATGCCGCGGCCGAGCACAAGATGGGCGTGACCCGCACCAACGGCATCCCCGGCCTGCCCGGCAACAACAACTTCAAGGTGATGGAGGCCGGGGCCAAGGCGCTGGGCTATCAGGACGTCCATACCGGCCGGATGGCGATCAACAGCGAGATCCGCGACGGGCGGACCTATTGCCACCAGCTCGGCTTCTGCTTCCAGGGCTGCAAATACGGCGCCAAATGGTCGACCGCCTATACCGAGATCCCGGCGGCGGAGGTCACCGGCCATTGCGAGGTGCGCGAGCACGCCCATGTGCTGATGATCGAGCATGACGATGCGGGCAAGGTCAGCGGCGTGATCTACGCCGATGCCGACGGCAACCACCAGCGCCAGGCGGCCCGGGTGGTGGCCGTCGCCGGCAACTCGATCGAGAGCCCGCGGCTTCTGCTGAACTCCGCGTCGGCGATGTTCCCCGACGGTCTGGCGAACTCCTCGGGCCAGGTGGGGCGCAACTACATGCGCCACATGACCGGGTCGGTCTACGCCATCTTCGAGCAGCCGGTGCGCATGTGGCGCGGGACCACCATGGCCGGCATCATCACGGACGAGTCGATCAACGATCCGGCGCGCGGCTTCGTCGGCGGCTACGAGATGGAGACGCTGTCGATCGGCGTGCCGTTCATGGCCGCCTTCCTCGATCCCGGCGGCTGGGGGCGGAGCTTCGCCTCGGCCATGGACGGCTATGAGAACATGGCCGGCATGTGGCTGGTCGGCGAGGACATGCCGCAGGCGTCCAACCAGGTGACGCTGCACCCGACGCTGACCGACCAGCACGGGATGCCGGTGCCGAACGTGCACTTCACCGACCATCCCAACGACATCGCCATGCGCAACCACGCCTATGCGCAAGGGGCGGCGGTCTACGAGGCGGTGGGGGCGACCCGCACCTTTCCCACGCCGCCCTACCCGTCGACCCACAATCTCGGCACCAACCGGATGGCGGAGAACCCGCGCGACGGCGTGGTCAACAAATGGGGCCAGGCGCACGACGTGGCGAACCTGTTCATCTCCGACGGCTCGCAGTTCACCACCGGTGCGGCGGAGAACCCGACCCTGACCATCGTCGCGCTGGCGATCCGCCAGGCCGACCACATCGCCTCGCAGATGGCGGCGGGGACGTTGTAGAGCGGGCGCGGCCGGGGCGGCGGCATTTTCGCTGCCGTCTCGGACCCAGCCCACGAGTCAGGCGTGGAGGTCTTGGCAAGCGCTGAAGGTGACCAACACGTCGACCCGGTGGCCGGTTCGGTGGTCATCGCTCAGGTAGGTCTTGGCCGCGCCGATCGGTCTCGACCAAGCCGGCGATACGGTTGTGCACGGCCTGCTTGTCGGGGAAGAACCAGCCGCTGAGCCACAAGACCACCGCGATGCCGATCAGCAGACAGAATACGCTCATCACCATCATCAGCCCGATAAGCGCCAAGGCGGGCCCTGGTATCAGGATGAGTGCCCAATACCCGGTGATCATGCCGGCCCGCCCGGCCGCGCGCCGCCAACCGTTACGGTGTTTTGAAGAATTGCTCTGGGTCGCCGGTGTCTAGGCCATCCAGCTCACCGCAATACCGCCAACCTGATTTCTCCAACAAGGCACGCATTGCAGCGTTGGACCGGTTGGTCGACGTCCAAGTTCCCTGCCGTCCTTGGCTGTTGAACGAGAGCAAGCTGAATCCCAGGCCACATCTCCTGGCTCTTGGGTCGACGATGAGCAATGAAATAAAGGGCTTCTCAAAGAAGTATTGATGATCGAGGCAGCAAAAAGCTCGAATCTCGTTTTGTTGGGTCGCTACGCTCAGGCCGCCGCGTGCAGCAACGGACAAGATGTACTTAGATCGGTATTCAGATCCGATCGCCATCTCATCTACTGCAATCGCACGATCGATTTCGGATTGCGTCGTTGCCCATCGCGTTGTCAACACACCATCCACAATTCGTCAGTGTCCGTTTGAGATTGCCATGGCCGGGCCTCTCCCCCGCCCGGCCCCCCAACGACAGTATCCTGGAATGGGGAGCCGGGCGGGGGAGAGGGCCGGCGTCGGCCGGGAGAATGGGGCTTTGCCCCATTCTCAAACGGACACTCAGCAGTCATGAGCGGATCCGGACCCTAAGTCAGATGGTGGTGGGCGCGGTAGTCTTCGGCCTGCATCTCGACGATGCGGCTGATCGTGCGCTCGAACTCGAATTGGTGGGTCTCCAGCGCGCTCAGACGGTCGGGCGGGGCCTCGGCCGCCAGCACGGCATAGGCGCGGTGCTCGTAGAGCGCGTCGATCAGGGTGATGAAGCGCTTCGCCTCGTTGCGCAGCGCCTCGGTGAAGCGCGGCACGCCGTCCACCAGCACCGTGTGGAAATGGGTGGCCAGCGCCAGATAGTCCGCCGCCCCCAGGGGCCGCGCGCACAGACTGTCGAAGTCGAACCAGGCGACGCCGCCGGCCGCCCGCGGCACCGTCAGCGTGCGGCCCTTCAAGATCAGGTCGAAGGGTTTGGGATCCCGCTCCCCCGTCAGATCGGCGAAGGTGCGGGCCAGCGCCGCGGAGGCCTGTCGCCCCAGAGGGTGGTGATAGAGGCTCGCCCCCTTCAGCCGGTCGAGCCGGTAGTCGACGCCGTGGTCGAGCTCCAGCACATCCGTGCGCGCCTTCAGGAGCTGAATGAACGGCACGAACAGATGGCGCTGCAGGCCGTCCTTGTAGAGGTCGTCGGGCGCCCAGTTCGACGTCGCCACCATGACCACGCCGAGGTCGAACAGCCGGGTGAACAGCCGAGCGAGGATCATCGCGTCGGCGATGTCGACGACGTGGAACTCGTCGAAGCACACCAGGCTCATCTCGCCGGCCAGGGCCTGCGCCAGAAGGGCGACGTCGTCCCCGGCCTTCTCGCCGCGGGGCCGCGGCGTCCGTCCGCTGCGCCAGCCATGCAGGCGGTCATGCACCTCCGCCATGAAGGCGTGGAAATGCACCCGCCGCTTCGCCGCCACCGGCGCGCCGTCGAAGAACAGGTCCATCAGCAGCGATTTGCCGCGCCCGACGCCGCCGAACAGGTAGAGGCCCTGCGGCGCATCGGCCTTGGGCCGCCGGGCGAGGCCGAGGCGGGCGCGCCAGCCGGCCGGCCCCGAATCGGCCCGGTAGCCGGCCAGCGCGTGGTGCAGGCTCTCCAGTTTCTCTGCCGCGAGTTCCTGTTCCGGATCGGGGCGGAGCTGGCCCGACCGCCGGAGCGTGCGGTAGCGGGCGATCGGCCCGTCGCCGGGCGCGCCCTGCCCGTCGCGCGGATGGGGTCCGCCGTCCGCTGCCCCGGCCTGATTGCTGGCGCCGTCCATGTGTATCTCGTCGTCATGCTTGACGTTTCGGGCCGCAGTATGCCGCAGTGCAGCAAGCCTTGTCCAAGCGCCCGTCGCGGCCCGGGACCGTTGCCTGCCCGGCAAGACAGCCGTTTCCGGCCGAATTGTTGCGCAGGCTCGATGATCCGGCGATACTGCATCGCAACCATAAGGTCCGGCCGGGCGTGTCGGGTCGGCCGTTTCTCGCCTGAGAGCAGGCGGTGCGGCTGGCGCCGCTCGCGCGTCAAGGCCGGCGCCAACAGGGATGGGTGTCACTGGGATCGTCCTCGGGCCGGACCGGCGGTTGAGCCGGGGCGGAACGGCGGGTGTCGAGTCGCCGTGACCCCCTTTGCGGGGACAGGGTCATGGATTGGGACAAGCTGCGGGTCTTTCATGCCGTGGCGGATGCCGGCAGCTTCACGCATGCCGGCGAGAAGCTGAATCTCAGCCAGTCGGCGGTCAGCCGGCAGATCAGCGCGCTGGAAGAAAGCCTGAACGTGCCGCTGTTCCACCGGCACGCCCGTGGCCTGCTGCTGACCGAGCAGGGCGAGCTGCTCTACCGCACCGCCCGCGACGTCTTCGCCAAGCTGTCGATGGCGGAAAGTCAGCTCCAGGAAAGCCGGGAGAAGGCGCAAGGCCCGCTGCGCATCACCACGACGGTCGCCTTCGGGTCGGGCTGGCTGACGCCGCGGGTGCGCGAGTTCCTGACGCTCTATCCGGATATCGAGCTGGCGGTGCTGATCGACGATGCGGAAGTCGACCTCGGCATGCGTCATGCCGATGCGGCGATTCGCTTCACCCAGCCGCGCCAACCCGATCTGATCCAGCGCCATCTGACCACCGTCGGGCTGCACATCTACGGGTCGGTCGACTATCTGAAGCGGCGCGGCATCCCGCAGACCATGGACGATCTGGCCCAGCATGACCTGATCATCTTCGGCTATGGCAGCCGGCCGCCGGCGGAGAACGTCAACTGGCTGGTCGAGGTCGGCGATCCTGCACCGGGCACGCGCAAGGTGGTGCTGGAGGTGAACAACCAATACGCCATCTACCGCGCGGTCAGCAGCGGTCTCGGCCTGGCCGCGCTGCCCGACTTCATGGTCAATCAGAGCCAGAACCTGGTGCGCGTCCTGCCGCAGATCGCCGGCCCGCCGGCAGAGGCCTATTTCGTGTATGCGGAGGAGCTGAAGCACTCCAAGCGGATTGCGGTATTCCGCGATTTTCTCGTCCGAAAGGTGCAGGAAAGCCGGTTCAACGGGTGAGGCGGGCACGCCGGGCGATTTACCGAAATCGCGCGCCGGGCCCGTGATCTCAAGTAATCGCCGGTAGCGAATCGCCGGTTCCCCGTTGCGACTCTCCCCGATCCGCTGTTGGACGGCGGCGGCGCCAAGACTCCGGCAAAAATGCCTGATAATGGCGGTCGCGAATACGATCGGATGAGCGGTTGGAGGGCCGGCACCTTTAGGTTTTCGGAAGCTATGCAGTTTACGCATATTAGAACTTCTACAAAATCAATGGCTGGACGCCGGGCGCCAACTCATATTGAGCCCTGGGTGTGTCGCTTCCCGACACGCCTGGAGCCTCGCGGTGTTTGTCCCGCGGGGCGGGGCCTTCGGGTCCTACGTCTCCCAGACGTGAAGCCTCCCTGTTCAACTCGCCGCTGGTCCCACCGGACCGGCGGCTTTTTTTTGCGCCGGCGGCGCCGGCCCGGCCGGGGATGGCGATGAGCCTCGATCCGGCGATGGCAGCCGGCGGGCGGGTGCCGCTGGCGGCTTGGGCCGGGCTGGCGCGCTCTCTCTATCTCTATTACGGACAACCTTGGACGATCGGGCGGCTCGCCCGCTTCTATGCCGGGATGGTCGGGCCGGGGGATCTCGCGTTCGACATCGGCGCGCATGTCGGCAACCGGACCCGGGCGCTGCGGCGCGCGGGGGCGGCCGTGGTGGCGGTGGAGCCGCAGACGCTGTTCCACGGCTTCCTCGCCCGTACCCTGCCGCGCGATGGCGTGACGCTGGTCCGCGCGGCGATCGGGGCGGCGGCGGGGACGGCGACGCTGGCGGTGTCCAGCCGCCATCCGACGGTGACGACTGGCGCGGCCGACTGGCGGGCCGCGGTGTCGGACGCCGACGGCTTCCGCCAGGTGGTCTGGGACCGGGCGGAGCGGGTGCCCCAGACCACGCTCGACCGGCTGATCGCCGCGCATGGCGTGCCGCGATTCGTGAAGATCGACGTGGAGGGGATGGAGCCGGAGATCCTCGCCGGCCTCAGCCAGCCGCTGGCCTGGGTGGCGATGGAGTACATCCCGGCCTCCCTGTCCCACACCGCAGCGGCCGTGGCGCGTCTCGACCGCCTCGGCGCCTATCGCTGGAACCTGATCCCCGGCGAGGCCACGCACTTCGCCTGGGACGACTGGAAGACCTCGGCCGCGGCGCTGGACGCCCTGGCCGTCCAGGCCCGCGACGGCCGGTCGGGCGACCTGTACGCGCGGTTGGATGCGGGGTAGGCGCCTCGCGCGCGGGTCCCTACTGTCCGACCAGCCCGGTCAGGCCAGCGACAAATAGGGAGACCAGCAGGAAGCCGACAATGTGCTGGACGTGGAAGTACCCACCACGCCAGCCGGTCGCCCGCCGGAACTTGTGGCTTTCGTCGAGCTGGAGGAATGGAATAGCCTGATCGAGGCTGTACCAGAACGGCCCGAAAAGCCGGTTCCGCCAGGTCCGGCCCCAGTAGAGCCCGCGATCAGATCGGGCGATTGCGGCGCCGATCAGGACCAAAGCCGCCAACTCAATCATTGCCAGCCAAGTGCGATAGCCATAGCCGATGGTGGCCCAGCCGACCCATAGCAGCGCCTCGGTCGTCCAATGCGTGGGGGACGCATCGCGGCGGTGGTTGTTCGCAGCGATCAGGATCCGGTTCGCCTTGTCAGGGTACCCCTGCGCCCGCAGAGTATCGGCGAGCTGTTGGAAGGGCTGCGGGAAGTAGCCATCGCCGAAGTTCTCCTGCAGGCCGATCCACTCGATCATCCAACGGACATCCCGGCTGGCCATGGTCCCGCCGGGGATGGCGTGGAGTCCGCCAAAATCCTCGTAGGTGAAGCCCACGAGGTCGACACGTCCCTGTAGGCCGTCCCAGGCCTCAGGTGTGTCCTGTAGTGCACCGACGGAGACGTTCCGCAAAGAAAGCTCAGCACCGTCCAGCCATTCCGGCGCCCTCACGCGATCGCTCAGAACCAAGTCGCGACCGACCTGCGTGCCACTCGCATCGAAACTGCCCGAGAAGCGACTGCCCCGAATCTGCAGGGTCTCACCTATAGTCGCGACTAACAGGCGAACATCCTGAAATTCTGCGCCGTATCGGAAAAGAACGGAGTCATTCACGGCCAGCCCGTCCGCGTGGAAGACATCGTTGAAGACGGAACTGTTGGCTTCGAGACTGCCGTTGATCGAGGCGCCTATCAGATTGACCTCCTGAAACGCCGCTCTGTCTCGGAAGAAGACGGAACCATTCACGGTCAGCCTGTCCGCGTCGAAGACATCGTTGAAGGTGGACCTGTCGGCTTCGAGACTGCCGCCGATCGAGGCGCGCCGAAGAATGACGCCTTGAAACTCCGCTCTGTCTCGGAGGAAAACGGAACCATTCACGGTCAGCGCGCTCGCGTCGAAGACATCGTTGAAGGTGGACCTGTCGGCGTCGAGACTACCGTTGATTGAGGCACCTACCAGATTGACCTCCTGGAACTCCGCACCGTCTCCGAAGAAAACGGAGCCGTTCACGGTCAGCCCGCTCGCGTTGAAGACACCCTTGAAGGTGGAACTAATGGCTTCGAGATTGCCGCCGATCGAGGCGCGCCGAAGAATGACCCCTTGGAACTCCGCACCATCTCGGAAGAAAACGGAGCCATTCACGGTCAGCTGGTCCGCGTCGAAGACATCCTTGAAGGCTGAGCCGGTGGCACTGAGGCTGCCGCCGATTGTTGCGCCGAGGAGTTCTACCGTCTGAAACTGCGCCTGCCCTCTCAGTATAAGGTCGTGACCGACGCGCATGCGGTAAGCGATAACGGAACCGGTGACATGCGAGCCGGCGAGACTGAGGTTGTGGTCGATTTGAAGGTCGTGCGCATAGATGTCGTTCGAGAAGTAACTGTGTGCGACAAATAGATCGTGGGCGAAGTGTCCGCCTGAGAGATCCAATGTCTCATCGAACCGAGCGCAGCGAAGATGGACGCCCCGTTGAGTGTAGGCGCTGCGAAAGGGTTCGTGGAACAGGACAGTTTGGAGGAAGCTGGAGGTGAGGACGCGGTCTTCCGGCCAGTCTTCGCCGTTTGCCGGCTCGCAGTCTCCGCCGGCACCGCCACGGCGACGCGAGAGATCCGCCGATCTGCCCAGGCAGATCCGCTCGTTCCACGCCCACTCTTCTTGCTGCGACCATGGTCCCGGTGCGTGGTCGGCGAGCGGGGTTGGGCACTCAGTCTCGTTGGGAAAAGCCGGCCGCGGCCCCTCCGGCAGGTCGGCCAGGGCGCCAGGCGCAATCGAGAGAGCAATGCTGGTGAGGAGCGCCAGGCGGCGCCAACCAACGAGCATGACGGTCAGACGTCACCAGAAAGATGGGCACGCATCGCGACGCCACGCTCTGCGGTCGCCGCGCAACGCGATAGTCGCCGAAACCGATTCGTTCGCGCGACCGGTGCAGCCGACACGATGAATTCCGGCGAGAGCAAACTAACCACACCCTGCGATCAGACGGGATCTCTATTTCTCGGATTCGGTAAGGCCAATCGGCTTGACGACGTCGGCACGGCCGGAGGACGGTCGGTGGCAGTGTGCGCTGCGCGATCGCATGGACCGTGCCCATGACGCTCGACCGAATCGTCTCCTCCCTCTCCGCCCCGGCACCGGACGGCCCCTCGCCGGTGGAGCGCGCCCGCATGGGGTTCCTGGAGTGGCTGACGGCGCTGCCGGCCGATGCGGATGTTGCGGCGGCGGCGCGAGAGGCGGACGCCCGCGTCGCCGACAGTGGCGAGACCGGGCCGGCGGTCGAGGCGTTTCGCAAGTTGCTGCGCGAGGCGACCCAGGCGCCGGCCGCCCCCGCCCGGCGGGGCGGTTTCCGGCGCCGGCGCGGGCCGGCCTGATCGGCGGCTCAGTTCGCGTCTCGGGACAACCTCGCAATCGCCGCGCGGGCCAGCGCGTCGGCGCGTTCGTTTTCCGGGTGGCCGGCATGGCCGCGTACCCAGTGCCAGTCGACCCGGTGAGGGGCGGCGGCGGCCTCCAGGCGTTGCCAGAGGTCCTGGTTCTTCACTGGCTTCTTGTCGGCGGTCTTCCAGCCGCGCGCCTTCCAGCCGGCGAGCCATTGGGTGATGCCCTGGCGGACATATTGGCTGTCTGTGGTCAGCGACACGGCCATGGGCCGCTTCAGGGCCGTCAGGGCCTCGATCGCCGCGGTCAGCTCCATGCGGTTGTTGGTGGTCTCGGCTTCCGCGCCGGACAACTCCCGCTCCCGCCCCTGCCAGCGCAGGATGGCGCCCCAGCCGCCGGGGCCCGGATTGCCGGTGCAGGCGCCGTCGGTGAAGATCTCCACGGTCTCTCCGCCCGCATCGCCCGTCCCGCCGGTCATGGGTCGAGCCCATAGGCGCCGACACCCGTCACCTGCTGGTGGAAGCGCAGCTTCGCCCAGTATTCCAGCGGGTCCTTCGGCTGGACGAAGGCGCCCGGCGGGTGGTGCAGCCAGTCATAGAGGCGGGTCAGCAGGAAGCGCAGCGCCGCCCCGCGGGCCAGCAGCGGCAGGGCCGCCAGCTCGTCGGCGCTCACGGGGCGCACCTTCGTGTAGCTGCGCAGCAGCCCGCGCGCCTTGGTGACGTTGAACTGGCCGTCGGGCTCGAAGCACCAGGCGTTCAGGCATACCGCCAGGTCGTAGGCCAGGAAATCGGTGCAGGAGAAGTAGAAGTCGATGAAGCCGCTGAGCTCGGTCCCCTTGAAGAAGACGTTGTCGGGGAACAGGTCGGCATGCACCAGGCCGGTGGGCAGGCCGGCCGGCCAGGCGGATTCGAGATGGGCCAGCTCCGTCTCCAGCATCTCCGCGAGATCGGCGCGCACCTCATGGGCGCGGGCGCGCGAGCGGTCGAGCAGCGGGCGCCACCCGGCGACCGACAGGTCGTTGGCCCGCGCCATCGCGAAATCCGCGCCCGCCAGATGCATGGCGGCGAGACCGGCGCCGAGGCGCTGGCAATGCTCCGGCGTGACCCGGCGCGGCCACAGCCCCTCCAGGAAGCTGATCACCGCCGCTGGCCGCCCGGCCAGCCGGCCGAGCGCAGCCCCGTCGCGCGCCGCCACCGGCTGCGGGCAGGCGATGCCGCGCCCCGCCAGATGCTGCATGACGGCGATGAAGAAGGGCAGGTCCGCTTCGTTCACCCGCTTCTCGTAGAGCGTCAGGATGAACGGTCCGCGCTCCGTCACCATCAGGTAGTTGGAGTTCTCCACCCCTTCGGCGATACCCTTCAGCGACAACAGGCGGCCGAGGTCGTACCCGGCGACGAACCGGGCGGCTTCCTCGTCGGTCACTTCGGTGTAGACAGCCATGACGCCGGGCGGGTGACGGGCAGGGCGCCGCGGGCGAGCGGGCGATTTCTCCGTATAGCACCATCCGGGCCGGTCCGGGCAACCGAGCGGCGGCGAGCGGTCTTGAGGGCGACAAGGGCGAGGCGATGACCACCGAGGACGATCTGATCGGCACGGCCGGCGAGGCCGCGAACCTGCCCGCCCCCTTGAGCGACGACGCGCCCGTCTACTATCTGATCGACGGCTCGGGCTACATCTTCCGCGCCTATCACGCGATCCCCGACAGCTTCCGCCGGGCCGACGGCACGCTGGTCAACGCGGTGCACGGCTTCGCCGCCATGCTGATGAAGCTGCTGGGCGAGGTGCAGGCGAGCCACATGGCCGTCATCTTCGACGCCGCGCGGGTCAATTTCCGCAACGAGATCTACCCCGACTACAAGGCCAACCGCGACGATCCGCCCGAAGACCTGGTGCCGCAATTCGCCCTGATCCGCGAGGCGACGCGCGCCTTCAACCTGGCCCAGGTGGAGGTCGAAGGCTATGAGGCCGACGACCTGATCGCCACCTATTGCCGCCTGGCGCGCGCCACCGGCGCGCGGGTCGTCGTGGTGTCGTCGGACAAGGACCTGATGCAGCTCGTCGGTGACGGCGTCAGCCTGCTGGACCCGATGAAGAACCGCTCGATCGGCCCGGCGGAGGTGGCGGAGAAGTTCGGCGTGGCGCCGGACCGGGTGGTCGACGTCCAGGCGCTGGCCGGCGACAGCATCGACAATGTGCCGGGCGTGCCGGGCATCGGCATCAAGACGGCCGCGCAACTGATCACCCAGTTCGGCGATCTCGACACGCTGCTGGACCGCGCGGGCGAGATCCCGCAGCCCAAGCGCCGCCAGAACCTGATGGAGCATGCCGAGGCGGCGCGCCTGTCGCGCCGGCTGGTGGCGCTGGCGGACGACGCGCCGGTGCCGCTCGGCCTCGACGCGCTGGCGGTGCAGCCGATCGATGTCGACGCGCTGACCGGGTTTCTGGCGACCCAAGGCTTCCGCACCATCACCCAGCGGGCGCGCGAGCAGTTCGGCGGCAACGCCCCGGCGCCGGCGCCCGCGCCGGCCGGCGCACCGGTCGCCGCGGACTATGAGCTTGTGCAGGACGAAGACCGGCTGGACGCCTGGATCGCCGACGCCACGGCGGCCGGCATCGTCGCCGTGGATACGGAGACGACGTCGCTGAACGCGATGACCGCCCGGCTGGTCGGGGTCTCGCTGGCGATCGCGCCGAGCCGCGCCTGCTACATCCCGCTCGCGCATGATCCGGCCGGCGGCGGTCTGGCGCTGGAGGCCGGCGACGCGCGGCCCCGGCAGATCCCGATGGACCGGGCGCTCGCCCGGCTGAAGACGCTGCTGGAGGACGACAGCGTCCTGAAGGTGGCGCAGAACCTGAAATACGACTGGCTGGTGCTGGTCCGCCACGGCATCCGCATCGCCCCGGCCGACGACACCATGCTGATGTCCTATGCGCTGGACGGCGGACGCCACGGCCACGGCATGGACGAGCTGGCGCGCCGCCATCTCGACCACGAGACCATTCCCTATTCGTCGGTGTGCGGCAGTGGCCGCCAGCAGATCACCTTCGACCAGGTGCCGCTGGACAAGGCGCGCGACTATGCCGCCGAAGATGCCGACGTCACGCTGCGCCTGCACGGCCTGTTCCGCCGCCGTTTGGTGGCGGATCGCATGACCGAGGTCTACGAGACGCTCGACCGGCCGCTGCCCGCCATCGTCGCCGCCATGGAACAGACCGGCGTCAAGGTCGACCGGGCGGTGCTGGCGCGGCTGTCGGGCGAGTTCGCCGAGCGCCTGGCCGCGCTGGAGGCAACGGTGCACGAGCTGGCCGGCACGCCATTCAATCTCGGCTCGCCCAAGCAGCTTGGCGAGGTGCTGTTCGACCGGCTTGGCCTGCCCGGCGGCAAGAAGGGCAAGGCCGGCGCCTATTCGACCGATGTCAGCGTGCTGGAGCCGCTGGCCGCCCAAGGCCATGACGTGGTCGCGCGGCTTCTCGACTGGCGCCAGCTCGCCAAGCTGAAGAGCACCTATACCGATGCCCTGATCGGCGAGATCCATCCCGAGACCGGCCGGGTCCACACCTCCTACGGGCTGGCGGCGACGAATACCGGGCGGCTGTCCTCCACCGATCCCAATCTGCAGAATATCCCGATCCGCACCGAAGAGGGCCGGAAGATCCGCGAGGCCTTCGTGGCGGAAGACGGCTGGCGCCTGGTCTCCGTCGACTATTCGCAGATCGAACTGCGCCTGGTCGCCCATATCGCCGGCATCGAGGCGCTGAAGCAGGCGTTCCGCGACGGCGTCGACATCCACGCCAAGACGGCGGCGGAGGTGTTCGGCGTGCCGCTGGCCGAGATGACCGGGGAGCTGCGCCGCCAGGCCAAGGCGATCAATTTCGGCATCATCTACGGCATCTCGGCCTTCGGTCTGGCCAACCAGCTCGGCATCGCGCAAGGCGAGGCCGCCGCCTTCATCAAGACCTATCTCGCCCGCTTCGGCGAGCTGAAGGCGTGGATGGACGCCACCAAGAAGGCGGGCCACGAGAAGGGGTTCGTGACCACCCTGTGGGGCCGCAAGGTGCATCTGCCGTCGATCGCCGACAAGAACCCGGCGCGGCGCGGCTTCGCGGAACGCCAGGCGATCAACGCGCCGATCCAGGGCACCGCCGCCGACATCATGAAGCGGGCGATGATCCAGGTGGCCCGCGCCCTGCCGCGCTCGGGCCTGCAGGCGCGCATGCTCCTGCAGGTGCATGACGAGCTGCTGTTCGAGGCGCCGGCGGCAGAGGTGGAAGAGACCAAGGCCCTGGTCCGCCGCGAGATGGAACGCGCCGCCCCCCTCGACATCCCCCTGGTCGCCGACGCCGGCGACGGCCCCACCTGGGCCGCGGCGCATTGAGAGGGGCTCAGCCCCTATTTCGGCGCCAGCCTGGGCAGTAGGCGAGCGAGCAGGCTGGGGGCGAGGCGTTTCAGGTACCAGGCGAAGACTTCCTTGCCGCCGATGACCACCAGCCGGTCGCCGTACTCCACGGCGCGCAGGAGGCGCCGAGCGACGCGTTCCGGCGCGACGCCGCCGGCCCGGGCGGCGGCGGCCCCGGCGGCGCGGCCGTCCGGCGCCAAGGCGGCTTCGGCGAAGCCGGTGGCGACATAGCCGGGGCAGACCAGGGTGACGGCGACGCCGGACCCCGCCAACTCCGCCTCCAGCGACTCGAAAAACCCGTGCAGCGCGTGCTTGGACGCCGCGTAGCCGCTGCGCCGCGGCGGGCCGATCATGCCGGCCAGGCTGCTGACCGCCACCAGCCGGCCGAAGCCGCGGGCGATCATGCCCGGCAGCACCGCCTTGGTCAGGCCGATGGGGGCGAGCGTGTTGACCGCAATCAGCCGCCGGTCGACGGCGAAATCGGTTTCCGCCGCGGTCCCGCGCTGGCCGATGCCCGCGGCATGGACGACGACGTCGATGCGCCCGGCCACGGCCTCCGCCGCCGCTGCGAGATCGGCGAGGCTGTCGAGATCTTCCAGATCACCGGGCAGGGGCCTGGCCGCGTTCCCGGCGGCCCGGCAGGTGTCGTCGAGCGGCCCGCGGCGGCGCGCCGTGGCGATCACCTGGGCCCCGCCGGCTGCCGCGTCGATGGCGACGGCAGCACCGATGCCCGACGATGCACCGGTCACCCACCAGATCTGGCCGGCGAAGGGCTGCGGCATGGGGTCGGTCCGCGCCTACAGGGCGGCCAGCACCTTCTCCGCGCTGGTGGCGTCGAGGCCGCTTTCGTCGACGGCGATGTGCCGCACGACGCCGTCCTCGACGATCATGGCGAAGCGCTTGCAGCGCAGGCCGAGGCCGGCGCCGCGGGCATCCTTCTCCAACCCCAGCACGCGGGTGAAGTCGCCATTGCCGTCTGGCAGCATCTCCACCGCCGCGCCCGCGCCTTGCGCGTCGGCCCAGGCGGCCATCACGAAGGGGTCGTTGACCGACAGGCAGGCAATGCGGGCGACGCCGCGCGCGCGCAACGCCGCGGCCTGCTCGATGAAGCCCGGCAGGTGCCGGCCGGAGCAGGTCGGCGTGAACGCGCCGGGCACGCCGAACAGCACGCTGGTGCCCGCCGCGAACAGCGCCGCGGTGTCCAGCGTCTCCATGCCGTCGGGGCCGAGCCGCTTCAGGGCGACCGAGGGCAGGCGGGCGCCCACCGCGATCGGCATCGCCGGAACCGGGGTATCCATGGCGGTCGTCGTCTCCTGCCCGTCTTAGCCTCACGCCTCCTGCCCGGGATGCGCGCCGGCCCAGAAGGTGGCGGCGATCGACCCGCCTGTCCAGTCTCGCGACGGCGGCGGTCGGGGGCGAACGCCCCGGGAATTGGGGGGTGGCGGCCGGCCGGCGCTGATGCCATGTTCTGTCGATGGGTGGAGATTTCCCGGCCGGTTCCAGCGCGGGCCGGTGCCCCGGCGACCACCCCCCAACCGATGCCCCGACCGGGAACAGGCAAGCCCTTGTACCTCACCGGCCAGTTGCTGATCGCCATGCCGACGATGACGGACCCGCGCTTCGAGCGCACCGTCATCTACCTGTGCGCCCACAACGACGAGGGCGCGATGGGGCTGGTGGTGAACAAGCCGATGGCGTCGATCACCTTCACCGAGCTGTTGGACCAGCTCGACATCCCGGCCGGCGAGCCGGCGATGATGGACCAGCTCGTGCTGTTCGGCGGCCCGGTGGAGAGCGGCCGCGGCTTCGTGCTGCACAGCGGCGACTTCGTGCGCGAGGGCACGATGATGGTCGATGAAGAGGCGCTGGGCGACGGCGTGGCGCTGACCGCGACCTTGGACATCCTGCGCGCCATCGCCGACGGCCAGGGGCCGCGCTGCCACGCGCTGGCGCTGGGCTATGCCGGCTGGGCGCCGGGGCAGCTCGACGGCGAGATGCAGGCCAATGGCTGGCTGACCGCCCCGGCGGACGAATCGATCCTGTTCGACCGGGATCTTTCGACCAAATGGGAACGCGCCATCGCCAAGCTCGGCATCAGCCCGGCGATGCTGTCGGGCGAGAGCGGTCACGCGTAAGCGGCAGTTCCCGCCGGCTCAGGCCGCCCGGTCGCCGTCCAGGCGGCCGTCTTCGATCGGCGCCACCCGATCGGCGCCCACGCGGGCGGCATGCCGGTCGGCCACCGCGGCAGCGAACGCCTCGAACAGGGCCGAGGACGGCGCATCCTCCCAATACCGCCATTCCGGGTGCCATTGAATGCCGAGCGCGAAGCCGTCCGCGCGGGTCACCGGCGCGTCGTCATAGGCGGTGACCCGCACCGCCTCGATCTGGCCGTCCGGCGCGAGAGCCTCCACCGCCAGGCCGGGGGCGAGCCGGTCGATCCCCTGCCAGTGCAGCGAGTTGACCGCGTACCGGGCGGCACCCGTGATCTGGCGCAGCCGGCCGTCGGCCGCGGTCGTCACCTCATGCGCAGGGGCGAACTTGACGGCGCGCGGCTGGTCGGGCGGTGCGCGGTGGTCGATGCGGCCGGGCTCTTCATGCACCTTCTGATAGAGCGTGCCGCCCAGCGCCACGTTCAGCTCCTGAATGCCGCGGCAGATCGCCAGGATCGGCAGGCGGGCGGCGACGGCGGCGCGAACCAGCGGCAGTGTCGTCGCATCGCGCGCCGGATCGACCTCCGTGCCCGCGTCCAGCGGCGGGCCGTCGTAATAGCCGGGCTCCACCATCGACAGGCCCCCGGTCAGGAACAGGCCGTCGATCTGGGCGATGATCGCCTCGGCCTCGATCGCCCCGCCCAGCGCCGGCATCAGCCAGGGCAGGGCGCGGGCGCCGTCGGCCACCGCTGCGACATATTTGTCGCCGACCGCGTGGAAGGGGCTGTCCGTCACCGTCTTGATGCAGCAGGGGATGAGGACGATGGGTCGTGAGGACTGCGTCATGCAACGGCCGCCCGCTCGCAAAGAGTTGTCGTCGGTCCGCCCCAGCCTTGGTTTGCCCGGCGGGCGGATCTGCGCCATATCCCAAGCATGTTGGACGTCGTCTCGCAAGAACTGCTGACCTGGCGCGGCGCGGTGATCGCCGGCTGGGTGGCGCTGCTGTTCGCGGCGGAACGCTGGGTGCCGGCCGCCCTGGCGCCGGCCGGCGACGGCTGGCTGGGCTGGCGCCGGGTGCTGCGCAACGGCGTCTTCTGGGCGATGACCTTCGGTCTCTCGCCGCTGGTCGTGCTGCCGATCACGGTGGCGGCGGCGGGGCTGACCATCGGTCCGGTGGGCGACTGGCGGCCGGAGTGGTGGGGCGGCTGGTGGGGCTTGGCGCTGGATATCCTGCTGTTGGACCTGTTCATCTATTGGTGGCACCGGGCCAACCACGCGCTGCCGCTGCTGTGGCGCTTCCACGAGGTGCACCATCTCGACCAGTTCCTCGACACCACGTCGGCGCTGCGCTTCCACTTCGGCGAATTGGTGTTGAGCGGGCTGGTGCGCGGCCTGGTCATCATCGCCGCCGACGTGCCGCTGACCTCCGTCCTCGTCTTCGAAGGGCTGGTGGTGGTGGCCACGGTGTTCCACCACAGCAATCTGCGGCTGCCGGCGCGGCTGGAGCGGATGTTGTCGGCGGTGATCATCACGCCGTCGATCCATTGGGTGCACCATCACGCGATCCGCGCCGATACCGACAGCAACTACGGCACGCTGTTGTCGTGCTGGGACCGGCTGTTCGCCAGCAAGAGCCGGACCCGGCGCTGGGCCGCCATGCCGATCGGCGTGGAGCGGGAGCGGGACCTGCCCGTCGGCCGGCTGCTGCTGCGCCCCTTCCGGCGGATCCGCTGAGGGGCCTTCGCCCCCGCCTACTGCTCGCGCAACACCGATGTCGCAGAGACGAACAGGTCGTCCGACAGGGCGACGCCGTAGCGGGCGTCGTTCAAGATGACCTCCGTCGCCGTGCCCTCGGTGTCCACCACCATCCAGCTTACGAGCTGCATCGGGTTGGGCGTCAGGCGCAGCGACAGGGTGCCGGCCGACGGATCGTCGGTCTGCACCAGCTCGATCTCGATCAACTGGCCGGTATTGACAGCCGACTGCACGGTGACGTCGCCGCTCAGCGTGATGTCCTCGCGGGTGATGAAGTCGGCGAGCGAGGTGCCGAGCACGATGTCGGAACGCTGCTCCAGCTCACCGTCCCAGAAGGTCAGCATGAAGCCGTCGGCGACGTAGAGATAGGGCACCGGCGGGTCGTAATCGATGCGCATCCGCCCCGGCCGCCACAGGAAGAAGTCGCCCTGGGCCACCGCGCCGCTCTCGTGCACCTGGGTGAAGCGCGCCTGCATCGTGGTGATGCCGTTGAGGAAGGCGGAGACGCGGGCGAGCAGGCCCGGGTCGATCCCTTGGGCGCCTGCCGGGCTGGCGGTGGCGAGCACGGTGACGAACAGGGCGGCCAGCAGCGAACGGATCGGCGTCATCGGTCTCATCGGTCCCGGGGGGCGGCGCGGTCTTACTCAATCGATAGGTAGACGCTTCGCCATGGCGCCGCAAAGGCGAGATGATGGCGGCACCATGGAAGCGGTCGCCCGGTCAGCCGTTCAGGCCGGCCAGCCAGTCGGTGAGGCAGCGCCGGCCCGCCGCGCCGGTCGCGGGACCGAAGCGGGCGGCATCGGCGCGCAGCGCTGCGACGCCGAGGCCCGGGACATGGGCGATCTCCACGGCATGGCCGATCAGCCAGCGCTCGAAGCCCTGGCCGTCGGCCTCGGGGTGGAACTGCAGGGCGAGCGCGTGGTGCCCGACGGCAAAGGCCTGGTTGGGCGTCACCGCGGTCGAGGCAAGCCGGACCGCGCCCGCGGGCAGGTCGAAGGCGTCGCCGTGCCAATGCAGCACCGGCAGCCCTTGAAGATGGGTGAGCGGCCCGGCGACCCCCGCGTCGGTCAGGTCGACCGGCGCCCAGCCGATCTCGCGGTGCCCGCCGCTTGTCACCGCGGCGCCGAGCGCGCGGGCCATCAACTGCGCGCCGAGGCAGAGGCCCAGCGTCGGCCGGCCGGCGGCCAGGCGCCGGCCGAGGGCGGCAATCTCGTCGGCCAGGAACGGGTAGAGCGCGGTGTCGTTGGCGCCGATCGGCCCGCCCAGCACGACCAGCAGGTCGGCCGCCTCCAGCGCCGCCGGGGACACGTCGTCGACGCCGGCGTCGAGGTAGCGGATGGCATAGCCGGCGTCGGTCAGTGGCTCGGCGAAGGCGCCGAGATCCTCGAACGGCACATGACGGACGGCCAGCACGGTCGGCATGGGCGCTTTCCCCTGACAGGAAGATCGGCGGGCGCCTTCGGGTCCCGCGCTATTCGTCCCAGTCGTCGGTGCTGCGCACCAGCACCTCGCGCTTGCCGACATGGTTGGCGCGGCCGACCACGCCTTCGGCCTCCATGCGCTCGATCAGCCGGGCGGCGCGGTTGTAGCCGATCTGCAGATGGCGCTGGATGAAGCTGGTGGACGCCTTGCGCTCGCGCGCCACCAGGGCGACCGCCCGGTCGTAGAGGTCGTCGCCGGAGCTGCCGGCGATCCCCTCGTCGCCGGAGAAGGCGCCGGTCTCCTCGTCCTCTTCCAGCACCTGGTCGTTGTAGTCCGGCTCGCCCTGGGTCTTCAGGTAGCGCACCACGGTCTCGACATCGCGGTCGCTGGCGAAGCAGCCATGCACGCGGGCCAGCCGGCCGGAGCCGGGCATGAACAGCATGTCGCCGAGGCCGAGGAGCTGTTCGGCCCCCTGCTCGCCCAGGATGGTGCGGCTGTCGATCTTGCTGGTCACCTGGAAGCTGATGCGGGTCGGGAAATTCGCCTTGATGGTGCCGGTGATGACGTCGACCGAGGGCCGCTGGGTCGCCATGATCAGATGGATGCCGGCGGCGCGCGCCATCTGGGCGAGGCGCTGGATCGCCGCCTCGATGTCCTTGCCGGCGACCAGCATCAGATCCGCCATCTCGTCGACCACCACGACGATATAGGGCAGCTCCGTCAGGTCCATCGGCTGCTCTTCGAACAGCGGCTTGCCGGTGTCCGGGTCGAAGCCGATCTGGACGCGCCGCGTCAGTACCTCGCCCTGCTCGCGCGCCAGCGCCAGGCGCTGGTTGAAGCCGTCGATATTGCGCACGCCCAGCTTGGCCATGGCGCGGTAGCGGTTCTCCATCTCCCGCACCGTCCATTTCAGCGCCACGACGGCCTGCTTGGGGTCGGTGACGACCGGCGTCAGCAGATGCGGGATGCCGTCATAGACCGACAGCTCCAGCATCTTCGGATCGACCATGATGAAGCGCACCCGGTCCGGCGGCAGCCGGTAGAGCAGCGATAAGATCATCGTGTTGATCGACACCGACTTGCCGGAGCCGGTCGTGCCGGCGACGAGCAGATGCGGCATGCGCGCAAGGTCGGTGATCACCGGCTGCCCGCCGATATCCTTGCCCAGCACCAGCGACAGCCGCCCGGCGTTCTTCTCATAGGCTTGGCTGGCGAGCAGCTCGCGCAAATACACGGTCTCGCGCCGGCTGTTGGGCAGCTCGATGCCGATGGCGTTGCGGCCGGGCACCACGGCGACGCGGGCCGACACGGCGCTCATCGACCGGGCGATGTCGTCGGCCAGGCTGATCACCCGGCTGGACTTGATGCCCGGCGCCGGTTCCAACTCGTAGAGCGTGACCACCGGGCCGGGATTGATGCGCACGATCTGGCCGCGCACCCCGAAATCGCCGAGCACGCCTTCCAGCAGTTCCGCATTGGCGGCAAGCGCGGCGTCGTCCGGGCGCGGCACGGCGTTCTTGGGATCCGGCGCGTCCAGGAGGTCGACGGGCGGAAGCTGGTAGGCCGTGGGTTCGTCGAAGTCCAGGCGCGGCTGGCGTGCCTCCCCGGCGCGGCGGCCTTCCGGCAGCGGCTGGGTGCGCGGCGCGACGACGCTGCCGGCGCGGGCCACGGGCGCTATCCCGGCGGCCGGCGGCATGGCCGGCTGGGGGTCGACGACGCGCGGGGGCTCGCCGCGCATCACCGGCGGGGGTCGGTAGGCCGCGCCCGGCGTCACGCTGACCCGCGCCGGGGCGAGGCCCAGGCGGGCGGCCAGCCGCTCGGCCAGCCGTTCCGCCCAGGCGGCGGCCGGCGCCAAGAGGTGGACCGGCAGGCGCAGGCGCGGTGCGGCGGTCGGCGCGCGTCCGCGCCCGGGATCACGGCCGGACTGCCCGCGCATCAGGCGGCGGACCAGGCCATCGGCGCGCTGCCCGACGGCTGCCAGCAGCGGCACCAAGCGTTGCAGCAGGCGCCAGGCGAGCCGGCCGGCCGTCGCCACGAGATGGGCCAGCATCAGCGCGATGTATCGCCACTGGGCGAAGCTGAGCCCGATCGCCACCAGCCACAGGAAGCCGGCCAGCGCCAGGGCCAGGGGGCTTGCCCAGGCCGGCTCGCCCATGCCGAAGCGCAACAGCAGGGTCTCCGCCAGCGCCGTGGCCAGCAGATCGCCGACCGCGCCGCCGAGGCCGACCGGGCTGGTCCAATCCACCGGCGAGGCCATGGGTGCCAGACCCAGGCTGGTTGCCAGCAGGGCCAGCGGCAGCGCCAGCGCCCGCAGCCAGGGCCGCGGCCCGCCGCCGCCCCACAGCATCTGCCAGGCCCACACGCCGAACACCACCGGGAGCATGAAAACGCCGAGCCCCAGCGTCTGGATCAGCAGATCCGCCGGGTAGGCGCCGAAGCCACCCAACAGGTTGCGGGTCGGCCCGTCGGCCGCCGTGTTCCAGGAGGGGTCGGCCGGGTGATAGCTGGCCAGCATCAACAGGACCGCCAGCGCCAATGCCGCCCAGGCGAGCGCCCCCGCGTCGCGGGTGCGTCGGACCAGGAACTCGCGCAAGCCCGCGGGCAGGAAGCGGTGTTGGCCGCCACCGGCCGCGGCGCGGGCACCGGACTTGGCCATGGATCGGTTCCTTCCTTCGCGCCTCAAGGGCGCCCGCGCCTGACGCGCGAGTGCCGACCGCGCATCACCCGGATTGAGGGCGTCGCGTGTCCGCCAATGGTAGCCGCCGGGCCCCCTGTCTGACAACGGGTCGGGTGCGAAGAAACACAATCAAGCCATTGTATTGAGGGGTATCGCTGAGTCAGGACTCAAGTCTGATCCGGTGATTCGGCATCCTAGGATCATAAGAAGAACATCAGGCCGCCGGGGTTTCGCCCGACAGCACCCGGCGCAGCACGGCCAGGTCGATATTGCCGCCGCACAGGATGACGCCGGCGCGGCTACCGGCGAGGCGGTGGCGTTCTTGGGCCAGCGCCGCCAGGGCGGCCGCCCCGGCCCCTTCGGCCAGGTTGTGGGTTGCGCGGTGGTAGAGGCGGATGGCCTCGGCGATCTCGTCCTCGCTGACGGTGACGATGCGCGCCGCCCCTTGGCGGATGATCTCGAAGGCGTCGGGTTGCGGTTCCCGGCACGCCATGCCGTCGGCGAAGGTGCGCGCTGTCTCGGTGGTGATGATGCGGCCGGCCTGGACCGACAGGGCGAAGGCCGGGGCGGCTTCGGCGACCACGCCGACGATCTCGGTCTTCAGGCCGAGCAGGTCGCGCAGGGTGATCAGGCCGGCGAGGCCGGAGCCCATGCCGATCGGCGCGTAGACGGTGTGGAGGTCCGGGTGGTCGGCGAACAGCTCCGCGGCATAGGTGGCGACACCGCGCACCAGGTCGCGGTGGAAGGACGGGACGTAGAGGAATCCCCGCTCCCGCTCGATCGCCGCGGCGGTCACCCGGCTCTCGTCGAAGTCGCGGCCGGCCACGACAAGCTCCGCCCCGAAGGCGCGCATGGCCGCGTTCTTCTCTTCCGCATTGCCGTCCGGCACCACGACGATCGCGGGCAGGCCCGCCCGCGTCGCCGCCAGGGCGACCGACTGGCCGTGATTGCCCCGGGTGGCGGTGACCAGGCCGCGGAGGTCGGGGCGCGCGCGCCGGACGGCCTCGACATAGACCGGCCCACCCCGCGCCTTGAAGGACCCGGTGGGCGTATGGTTCTCGTGCTTCACCACGACCTCGACGCCCAACGCCTCGCGCAACAGCGGCCAGGCATAGGCCGGCGTCCGCGGCACCAGCGCCCCCACGATCGCCGCGGCGTCGTTGAGGTCGTCGAGGGTGAACAGGGGCATGGGGGTGTCCTCGGGCAGTGTCGCAAGGGTCGCCGCCTGGGTAGCATCAGTCTCTGCGAAGGACCTTCCCAGCCCGCGCCTTCTGACGCTTCGCCCCTAGGCAGATCGCTTCTTGTCGGTCCACGCTGGCACCGCGCCTACCCCTTCGGCGGATGCGGATCATTGCCGTAGCTGTTGCGCCCCCTGATCCGGCCCCGTTGATCGTGGACCAGCATTTCCGAGCGGTTCTTGATCGCAATCTGCCGCGCGGCCCCTATCGCCTCGCGCTGCGTTGGGTGGACGGACGTGGCACGCCGGTTGCCGGCTCCCTTGACTGCCCAATCGTCGCCATGCGGTACCACGTGCTGATTCTTACTCGCCATACGACTCCTCCAAACGCTTCGGAATCTTGACAGAATCCAACTGTGAGTTTATAGATAACAGAGCATATAAGAAACATCAACCGATGATCTATAGGGGGATCTGATGTTCGGGGCACGGCTGCGATTGGCGCGGAAGCGAGCGGGGTTATCGATGCATGCGCTGGCGAACCGGATCGAGCCATCGATATCGGCCCAGGCGATCAGCAAGTACGAGGCCGGCCGGATGATGCCCAGCTCGGCCGTGTTGGTCGGTCTCGGCAGGGCGCTCGAAGTCTCGCTCGATTTCCTGATGGGAGGTCAGGTTGAAACCTTGGCTCGCATCGAATTTCGCAAACATTCAAGCACTTCTGCGAAAGATCGAGCAATTGCAGAATCGATCGTGATCGAAAAAGTCGAAGATTATCTTGCTATCGAGGATATCCTTTATATTGAACCACTTAAAGATCCGTTCGAAATCATCAGATGCGATCGCGTCGCCAGCTTCGAAGAGGCGGAGTCCAAGGCGCTGGAGCTGCGCCGCCAATGGAATCTCGGTATCGATCCGATTCCGAGCATGACCGCTCTTCTGGAAGACAAAGGCATCCGGGTGATCGAAGCGGATCTTCCCAATCGCTTCGACGGCCTTGCCTGTGAAGTGAAGCTGAGCGGCGGCCGGCCCGATACCCAGATCGTCGTGGTTTCGAGCCGCACCAATATCGAGCGCAAGCGGTTCAACGAAGCTCATGAGCTTGCTCACCGGGTCATCCGAGGATCGGGCAATCCGGAGATCAAGCTGGAGAAGGCTATGCACCGTTTCGCCGCAGCCTTCCTGGTTCCCGCGGAGCATTTGCGCCAGGAGGTCGGAGACAACCGGCAGGGTATCACCTATCACGAGGTGATTCGCCTCAAGAAGTTCTATGGCATCTCCGCCGCGGCGCTGCTGATCCGCCTGCGCGATGTCGGCCTTCTCCCGGCATCGACCGTGGAGTATGCCTTCCGCAGCTATGCGCGGTCCTGGCGCACCCAGGAGCCGCAGGAGATTGCGGCAGATGAAGGCCTCGGGGCGTTCGAGAAGCCGGTGCGCTACGAGCGTTTGGTCTGGCGCGCCCTTGGCGAGGAACTGATCTCGCCGGTCAGGGCGGCCCAGCTTCTCAAGCTTCCCCTGGACACGGTTGAACAGGGGATCAGAGGGCCACGCGCATCGTGACCTGCGTCATCGTCCACGATGCCTGCTCACTGATCGACCTGCGCAAGGGGCAGCTTCTGCAGGTGATGCTCAAGCTGCCCTACCGCTTTGTCGTGCCTTTACCGATCCGCCTCTCCGAGCTCCTGGACTTCACTGATCGGGAATGGCGGATGCTCGATGACGGCGGTGTTGCCACCTTCGATCTGCCGGCCGACCGCGTCCGCGAGGCCGTCGATCTCCGCGCCCGGCATACCCGTCTTTCCGCCAATGACTGCTTCTGTCTGGTGTCTGCCTGCTGCCACGAAGGGAGCATCCTGCTCACCGGGGACAAGCAGTTGCGCCGTGTCGCCGTTCAAAGTGGCGTGGCGGTGCACGGTGTGCTGTGGATCGTCGATGAGCTGAGGAACACAGGGGCTTGCCCCGATGATCTATTGGCCCGTGCTCTCGAGTCCTGGCTGGCCGATATCAGTGTGTTTCTGCCGAAGGCCGATATCGAAACACGACTGCGGGGTCTGCGTTAGGAGCGGGAACCCTATCCGATCCGCCCCTCCTGCCGCCCTCGTTCGACCGCGACCCCCGAATGGAAGGACGGCCGCCGGGGTGTCCCGACGGCCGTGCTTCAACACGTGCTCCGGAAACCCCCGCCCGGGTCGCCCCGGGCGGGGATCCGGCCTCAGATCCGTTGGGATCCCTGGCCGAACTCCGGATAGGCTTCCAGGCCCAGCTCGATCTTGTCGAGGCCGGCGTCCTCCTCCTCGTCGGAGACGCGAAGGCCGATGGTCGCCTTCAGGGCCAGCCAGACGATCGCGCTGGTGACCACCACGAAGGCACCGATGGCGACGATGCCGATGGCCTGGGTGACGATGCTGACGTCCTCATTGCTGCTGAAGATGCCGACGGCCAACGTTCCCCAGATGCCCGCCACCAAGTGGGCGGAGATCGCGCCGACCACGTCGTCAATCTTCAACTTGTCGAGCAGTGGTACGGAAACCACAACCAACGCACCACCGATGGCACCAATGAGGATAGCATAGAGGTGGTTCTGCAGATCCGGCCCGGCGGTGATGGAGACCAGACCGGCAATCGCGCCGTTCAGCACGAGGGTCAGGTCCATCTTGCCGTAGAGGATCTGGCTGAGCGCCATCGCCGCCACCACGCCGGCCGCGGCGGCCAGGTTGGTGTTGACGTAGACGATCGCCATGGCCGAGGCGTCCGCGGCCGACCCGAGCGCGAGCTGCGAGCCGCCGTTGAAGCCGAACCAGCCGAGCCACAGGATGAAGGTGCCCAGCGTGGCCAGCGGCAGGTTCGCGCCCGGCATCGGGTTGACCGCCCCGCCCGGCCCGTATTTGCCGGTGCGGGCGCCGAGGATGATGGCGCCGGTCAACGCCGCCCAGCCGCCCACCGAGTGCACGATGGTCGAGCCGGCGAAGTCGCTGAAGCCCATCTCGTAAAGCCAGCCGCTGCCCCAGGTCCAAGAGCCCTGGATCGGGTAGAGCACACCGGTCAGGATCACCACGAAGACCAGGAACGGCCAGACCTTGATGCGCTCCGCCAGCGTGCCGGAGACGATGGAGGCCGCCGTGGCGACGAACACCATCTGGAAGAACCAGTCCGACATCGACGAATAGGCCGCGCCGCCGTCGGCGATCAGCAGCGCCTCCAGCGTCCCTTCGCCGTTGATCAGGTCCAGCTCCGTCTGTGCCGGGTTGTACAGGAGCGACAGCGAGCCGATGTAGCCGCCATCGACGTCGGTATACATCAGGTCGTAGCCGATCAAGTAATACATGATGCCGGCGATCGAATAGAGCGCGATGTTCTTCAAGCAGATCGCCGCGGTGTTCTTCGACCGCACCAGCCCGCTTTCGAGCATGGCGAAGCCCGCCGCCATCCACATCACCAGGAAGCCGGAGACGAGGAAGGCGAAGGTGTTGAAGACGAAAGCGGATTCGAGGCTGACGGTGGTCAGTTCCACGGTCTCCTCGGCGGCGGCTTCCTCAGCGGCGGCCTCCTCGGTCGCCGCCTCTTCGGTCGCCGCCTCTTCGGTGGCGGGCTCCTCGGCGGTATCCGTCTGGGCGTAGGCCGGCCCCGCGGCGGCGAAGGCCGAGATCAGGAGGGCCGCGACCAGCACCCCCAGGTATTTCAGGTCGAACCACTTCATGATCACAAGGCCTCCGCGTCGGTCTCGCCGGTGCGGATGCGCACCGCCTGATTGATGTCCATGACAAAGATCTTGCCGTCGCCGATGCGCCCTGTATTGGCTGCCTTCTGGATCGCATCGATCGCCCGGTCGGCCATATCCGCCGGAACGGCGACTTCGATCTTCACCTTCGGCAGGAAGTTCACGGAGTACTCGGCCCCCCGGTAGATCTCCGTCTGCCCTTTTTGCCGTCCGAAGCCTTTGACTTCACTGACGGTCAATCCCGACAAGCCGAGCGCGGTCAGGGATTCCCTGACCTCGTCCAGCTTGAACGGCTTGATGATTGCGATGATCAGTTTCATTCCGTGCTTCCTCTACCGTCGCGTCGCTCCTGTCGTCGCGGCTCGCGCTTGGGTCCCCTCGTGTCCGGCACCATGTCGCCCCGCCGGTCCGCCCGACCGGAATCCGGGTCGTGTGCGGCCCGCCCGCCCTCGCTAACAAGATCCGTGCCAGTTTTTCGCGCCGTGATTCGCCATTAAGAATCAGGTAACTATTGGAGGGCTGGGGATATGCTCGCGAATCGACCCTGACGCACCTGCCCAAAAATGCGGCACGTGCCGTCAGGCGCTCGATTCTTGTGCAGTTGCGAGAGGCCGCCTGCGGCCGCCCGCCCGATCGACACCGGCGACACGGCCCCCAGATCGCTGGTAGGAACGGCAGAGGGCTGGCTTGGGAGCATGGCGGCAATGGCGGATCTGAGAACCCAGGTGCTGGTGGTCGGCGGCGGCTTGGCCGGGCTGGCGCAGGCCGCCCATCTCGGCCGCTACGGCATCGAGGTGGTGGTGGTCGACCAGGCGCCGCGGGCGGCGCACACGGACGCCGCCTATGACGGCCGGACTACGGCGATCGCGCTGGGCACCCGGCGCATCCTGGAGGCGGCGGGTGTCTGGCAACGGGTCGCCGACGACGCCTCGCCGATCCTGGAGATCCGCATCACCGATGCCGGCCGGCCGGTGCAACTGCATTTCGACCATGCCGAGGTCGGCGACGAGCCGTTCGGCCATATCGTCGACAACCGCCTGTTGCGCCTGCGCCAGTTCGAGCTGCTCGACGATCTGGCCAGCGTGCGCCATCTGGCGCCGGCCAAGGTCACCGACCTCGATCTCGGTCCCGGTCTGGCGACCGTCACACTCGACGACGGCAGCCGCATCCGCGCGGAGCTGGTGATCGGCGCCGACGGCCGGCAAAGCTTCGTGCGCCGCGCCGCCGGCATCGACACCTATGGCTGGCGCTATCCGCAAAGCGCGCTGGTGCTGACCATGGCGCATGAGGAACCGCACAACGGCGTCGCGCTGGAGCATTTCCGGCGCACCGGCCCGTTCGCCGTGCTGCCGATGACCGATGATGCGGACGGGCGCCATCGCAGCTCCGTCGTCTGGTCGGAACGGCCGGACCGCGCGGACGCCTTCCTGCGCCTCAACGACCGCGACTTCACGGCGGAGCTGCAGGCGCGCGTCGGCGATTGGTTGGGCGCGGTGGCGACAGTCGGCCGCCGCTTCGTCTATCCGCTGTCGGTGTTGCAGGCGCGGCGCTATACGGCGCAGCGGCTGGCGCTGATCGGCGAGGCGGCGCACGCCATCCACCCGATCGCGGGCCAAGGCCTCAATCTCGGCCTGCGCGACGCGGCGGCGCTGACCGATGCGGTCGTGGCGGCGGCCCGCCTCGGCCTCGACATCGGCGCGCCGGCGCTGCTGAGCGAGTATCAGCGGGTGCGCCAGCCCGACAATCTGATGATGCTGGCTGCGACCGACGGGCTGTTGCGCCTGTTCTCCAACGCCGTCCCGCCGGTCCGCCTGGTGCGCGGCCTGGGGCTGGAGGCGGTCGGCCGACTGCCGCCGGTCAAGCGCTTCTTCATGAGCCACGCCATGGGCACCGGCGGCTTGGTGCCCCGGCTGGAGGACGACGCCGACGCGGCGTGACGCGTTGCTCGGTCTACTTGGCCGGCAGGCGTAGCGCGCGCCGCCGGATCCGCTCGGTCGCCGGGTTCGGGGTCTCCGCCTGCCAGCGGTCGACCAAGGCCGCCACCCAGTCGGGGCGGTCCTTCCGGGCGTCGTTCAGCCAGTTGGCGACGCTGTCCTGAACGTAACGTGACGGGTCGGCGCGCAGCGGCGCCAAGATCGGCAGACCGAGTTCGGGGCGATCCTTCAGCACCGGCAGATGCGCCGACCAGACGCCGCGCGGGCGGGTCGCTTCGACGGCGAACCGGCGCACCCGGTCGGAGGGCGCATCGGTCCAGCCGGACAAGACGGCGATCGCCGCTTCCGGCGCGGCCGCGATGTGCGGGCGGACCGCCAGCCAGGCCCATTCGCGCACGCCGAAATGGGGGTCATCGGCGAACCGCCGCACGGCATCGAGACGCCCCGTCAGCGGGAGATCCGGCAGATGCCCGACGGCGAAGCAGGCGGCGCCGCGCAGCATGTCCGATCGATGGTCCGCCAGGGCCGCGCGCGCGTCTTCGCTCAACCGCTCCACCAAGAGCTGGCCCAGCAGGGCCATGCGTCGTGTGATGCCCGCCTTGCCGGCCGCCCGCAGTTGGTCGAGCGCGGCCGCATCGAACTGAGGCACTGAGGCGGCCGCCAGCGCCGCCAGATCGATCGCCAGGCTTTCCGCCAGCATGGCGGTCTCCGCCTCTCCGGCCGTCAGCGCCGCCAGGCGGTCCGGCGGGATCTCGGTCACCTTCATGGCGTCACGCTTGCATCGACGTCGGCCTCGGCTTCGTCGACCAACGGATAGTCGGCGAGCGGCTGGTAGACCGGGCCGTCGGGCTTCAGGAAGCTGCGGTAGAGCACGAAACGGTCGATCCCGATCGGCCCGATATTGATGAGATTGTGCTGGGCGTGCCAGCCGAACAGCCGGTCGCCCGGCCGGCCGGCGAAGCGCGCCAGGGTGACATGCGGCACGAAGCGCCGCGTGTCCGGGGCCAGCCCGGCCGCCACGCCGGCGCGGTCGACCTTCGCCTGCAGATGCATCAGCCCGGGGTCCGGCTTGGCCGACACGACGAGCTGGCGCGGCTTGCGCTCGTCGCCGAACCAGGCGACGCCGGACAGCCACAGAAGGGCCGGCGGGCCACCTGGCCGGGCGAAGGCATGGGCCAGCGCATCGTCCAGGTCGTGCGCCACGGGGTCTTCGACCTCGCCGAAGAACCGCAAGGTCAGGTGCAGATTGCGCCGCGCCACCCAGCGCGCGCCGGGCACCCCGGCCTGCAGGGGTTCCAGCCGGTCGGCCACCGCCTCGGGCAGGTCGAGCGCTGCGAACAATCGCATCATGGTCCCCGAAGCTCCTCTTGAGGAGGGCGCCCACCGGCGGTTCCCGATCCCGCTTCTCGCCAGTCGGCCGGCGGCTTGTCAACCGATGCGCGGATCCGGATGTACGGGATTTTCGGCAATTGTTCCTAAATAATACATCGAGGTGAGTTCTTGAGACGTTAACGATTTAATTACGCATTGTCTTACCGGCTCAACTGATTCTTAAGACAACGACGCTATCATCGAAGACAGTGAGTCGGGATCCCGCGATGTGACGGCGGGCACAGCCGATCGGCCGAGCGCCGGTCCAGGATGGACACGAAGGCACCGACGGATCCCGAGGCTCCGATCGTCAACCCACCGGGCCACCGCCCGCCGGAGACGGCGCGACTGGCCCGGCCTTCGCGAACGAGGGGGAGAAACCATGCTTGTTCGCTCGATCTTGTGGATGTACGCGGTCTTCTGGGGCCTGCATCTGATGGCCAGCGGCTCCGTCGCCGGCCTGGCGGGCTGAGGCGCCGCCGCGCCGCATCGCCGCCGGCTTGGCGCCGCGTCGGACCGATCGCCGCTTGGCCTTGCAGGCGGCCCGTCGGCCGTGCTAGGCGCCGGCCGTCATGACCAGCGCTTCGGCTCCGCCCGTCCCCATCCCGCCGCAGGTCTCGTGGCGCGATGATGCGGACACCACCGTCCAGCTTTTCGTGCGCGACCTGGTGCTGGCCGCCGCCATCGGCATCCATCCGCATGAGCACAACCGCCGGCAGCGGGTGCGCCTCAATCTCGACCTGACGGTGCAGGACTGGGCCGCCGGTCCCCCCCTGGTGCCCGAGCAGATCGACGAGGTGGTCAGCTACGAGACCTTGGTGGAGGCCGCCCGGCGCCTGGTGGCGGAGCGGCACTGGCCGCTGGTGGAGACGCTGGCGGAGCGCCTGGCCGCGGCCGCCCTGGCCGACCGCCGCGTGCTGAGCGTGCGGGTGCGGGTGGAGAAGCTCGACGCCTTCGCCGAGGCGGCGGCGGTCGGCGTGGAGATCGTCCGCCACCGACCGCCGGTCTGAGTGTCCATTTGAGACGGCCCAGACCGGCCCTCGCTCGCCTGCTTTTGTCCCGGATACCCGCCCGGATACCCGTCAGTGCGCCAGATAGCCGTGCGACGGGAACCGCGTGGTCGCATCGCCCAGCCACAGCCAGTCCGGCGGGGAGAACTGCATCACGTCGAGGCGACGATTGGTGAACAGCAGGACCGTGTTGATGTTGTAGACGATCTTGCACAGGTCCTGGATCTCCTCGTCGGAGATCTTGACCCCGGCCTTCCACAGGTCGCGGTTCGTGAAGAAGCCGAAATCGTCGTACATGCCGATGTCGAGCGCGCCGTCGGCGGCCAGTCCGTCCCAGATCTTCGAACCCGGGATGGTGTTGAACCATTGCAGGTAGATGCGCACGCCATAGCGGACCATCAGCGAACTGGCGAACTCGATGGTGCGCATGCAGTCGCCATGGGTCTCGAACGGGAAGCCGATGATGAACGAGAACACCGTCTCATGCGCGATTCCGGCGTCCTGCAGCCGCCGTGCTGCGTCCTGCAGGATCTTCGTCGTACAGCCCTTCTTGATCCGGCGCAGGCCCTCGTCGTAGCCGCATTCCGCGCCGATCAGCATATGGTTGGTGATCGGCGCCAGCGCGTCGGCCACGCCGCCTTGCACGACATCGGTGGCGCGGGCGTCGATGGTCGCCTTGACCTCCAGGCCGCGGGTTTCCAGGGCGCGCGTGATCTCGCACACCCGGTCGTTGTCGTAGGTGTAGAGGTCGTCGACGAAGCTGAACACCTGATGCGTGGTGCGCGCGAGGTATGGGGCCATGCGCTCCAACCGGGCGACGAAGGTGTCGGCGCCGATGCCGCGCCAGGAGCCGCGGAACTTGGTGGAGCAGAAGGTGCAGTTGAAGCGGCAGCCGCGCGCCGACTCCACCGACAGGGATTCGTAGACACCCCACGGCAGCAGGTCGTAGGCCGGATCGGGCAGGTCCTCCAGAGCGGGGACGCTGAGCATCGTCGCCGGGTCGCGGAAGATCGGCCCCTCGGCGCTGCGCCGGCACAAGCTGGGCACCGCGTCCAGCGATCCGCGGCCCGACAGCGCGTCGAGCAGCGCCAGGAAGGGCTGTTCGCCCTCGCCGCGGACGATGTAGTCGACGGCGGTGACGGCGAAGACATGGGCCGGGTAATGCGTGCCGTGCAGCCCGCCCAGCACCACCGGCAGATCCGGATGGGCGTCCTTCACCGCGGCGATCACCCGCTTCGCCGAAGGCCAGCTCAGCGAATTCGCCGAGACGCCGACCAGGTCGACCGCGCCGGCGCGCGTGGCGATCTCCGCCGGGTCGAGCCGGCCGGCGGCGATCAGGTCGAGCATGTCGACCTCATGGCCGGCGTGCCTCAGGATGGCGGTCAGCCAGTAGACGCCCAGCGGCGGACTGGTCCGGTTGCGATCCATGGCGATCGGCGCCAGCGTGCCGGCGTCGTCGATGTAATCCATCATGGGGGCGGGGATCAGAAGGACACGCATCGGCCGGAACTCCCGATGCCTGCCGTGGGGCTTCGGCAGGCGGCTGGTGGGATCGCGTGACAAGCGGGGGTGGGCAACGGGCCGGTGCGCCCGTTGCCCGGTCCGCCTACAGGTCCCGCATCTTCAGCGTTTCCGCGAAGGACAGCTCTTCCAGCGTCTTCGCCCGGACGGCGAAGGTGCTGGAGCCGGTGACGACGTTGACGCCGACCCGCACACCCGGCTGGGTGCCCGGATTGGTGCCGACGCGGATGGCGGGCGCGACGCCGGGCGTGGCCAGCGCGGCCACGCCGGCCCCGCCGCCGGCGCTCTCCAGGGCTTCGGCGATCAACGCGGGGTTGATCTTGCGCCGCACCTCCTCCGAAACGGTGATCCCGGCCTCCGCCAGGAACTCCGCGGGGTTCTCCTCGAACGCCTTGCGGAACTCCTTGTTCGCCGAGAGGTCGTGGAACAGTCGGGCGAGGATGGCCGGATCGGCATCGACGCTAACGGAACCGGATTGCAGGACAACCCGGGGGGCACCTTCTTTCATGGCAGGCTCCTCATAAGCCGGTGAAGGTGAATGGACGGTATCATACGATATCATATCTTTCAATCAAAAAGGGTTAAAACAACATTAAATTACAATATAACTTTGTGTCTCCTCAGAGTTACGATTGAATGTCGGGCATTATAAGCTCATATTGACTCTCTATTAGCGCTAAAATGTTTGTGTATCCGCTGATGTTGCAGTGATTAGAACAAATGATGCATGGAGCCCGAACAGGACTCCGACCCGTCGGTGAAGGAAAAGGGAGGGCAGGTTGGGGGCTCGGTCGTCATTCATCTCCTTCGCGGCGGCGGTTTGCGTCGCCGTGTTGCTGCCGGCCTTGCTGCTGCTTGCGGAGGGACGGTGGCCATGGTTGGCCTGGGGGGCGGTCGCTTGGGTGATCGCCATCGTCTTGAAGATCCCGGCGAGCATCCTGGTGGCCGTCGTCCTCAACCGCGCCGGGAAGGTGGCGCAGAACGTGGCGCTCGGCCTGGTCTCCGCGGCCTCGGAGTTGGGGGTCGCCGCCGCCATCCTGGTCTACGCGGCGGATCGGCCGCTGAGCACCGCGGACCTGGCACTGTTCGCGGTGGCCGCCGGGGCGACGGAGTTGTTGGTGCTGGCGGCGGTCGCGCTGTTCGCCAAGACCGACGAGGCCGTGGTGGCCCGCTGGCAGGCGGGTGCGCGCGCCTCGCTGCTGGTGCGCCACACCTTCTTCGTGGAGCGGATGATCGCGCTGGCCGGGCACAGCGGGTCGCGCGGCCTGGTCGGCCTGACGGTGCTGGGTGGGCCGGTCTGGGCGGCGGCGATCGCGGTCGTCGGCTTCGCGGCGACCGACGGCCTGGCCGGCTATGGCCAGGCGCGCGGCTGGGACTGGTCGGACCCGGCGCTGTGTCGGCGCGCCTTCGGCGCCTTCGCTGCCGTCTCCGCGGTCGAGCTGGGCGCGTTCCTGGCGCTCCTGTGGTCGGCCCCGGCCGCGTGAGCCGAACGCCGCGAACGGCGCATTTGCCGCTTGAGGCCGCGCCCCCGCTCCTGGCACGGTGTTGACAGCAGGCCGCCGGACGCCTACACCCCGGCGCGCTGATCTCGCGGCCCCGCCGCGCCGCGAGGGGCCCAGGTGGCGGAATTGGTAGACGCGCAGGTTTCAGGTACCTGTGGCCGCAAGGCCGTGGAAGTTCGAGTCTTCTCCTGGGCACCATACTTATCTGCGCTATCGGGCGTTGCCCTGCTTGAGCGCGAGTCTATCTGCGCTATCGGGCGTTGCCCTGCTTGAGCGCGGGTCCGGGTTCGGAGTTTCACTCCTCACCCGCACCACTTAGAACTGATCACTGATCTCAGCGAATTCGGGCGGTCACGGTCCACGCGCCGGCCGCGTCCGTCAGGACGACCGTCGCCCGCACCTGGGGCGGCCCGGCGCCGCTTGAAGACCCTCCGACCGCAGCCCACATAAGGGTTTTCCAACGCGGAGACTTCATGTCCCGGTGAGGTGGGGAGGCGACACGCCTCCCGTCGCAATATCAACGATTGAATGGCACTGCCGACCTCCGTTTGGCGGGCACGTTGGTTTGCGATCTCAGACCTGACACCGATCCTTTGAGCCCGAGCCTCGCTCGTGGCTCGGACATGAGAGCCTTCCCCAATGAAACGGGACTATTCCAGTTTCCTGCCGCTCGGCCCGAACGGCGGCGGCACCGACCGTAGTGCGTCACCGCTCGAAGCGCTCGGTTGGCGGCCCTTCTTCTCCCAACAGATCAGCATGGATGCATTGGCGGAGCGGCCGCCGGTGCGCATCGTCGAAGTGCACCGCAGCGCGCTGCAGGTCGTCGGCGATGGCATCGACGAGCGGATCCCGCCCCTGCCGGATGCGACGGTGGGCGACTGGGTGCTGCTGGATCGCGCGCATCCAGGATCGAGCCGGGTCTTGGACCGCAACAGCCTCATAAAACGCCGCGCCGCGGGAACCGGCCGGCACATCCAGTTGATTGCCGCGAATATCGACACGGTGTTCGTCGTGTCGTCCTGCAATGCGGACTTCAACGTCGCGCGCCTGGAACGCTACATCGCCCTGGCGTTCGAAGCGGCCATCACGCCGGTGATCGTCCTGACGAAAGCCGATCTGACCGCCGCGGTTCCGGACTACGTCGATCAGGCACGCGCGATCTCCGACCTGGTCCCCGTCGTCACCCTGGATGCGCGCGGCGAAGAGCCGGAGGCGAAGCTGGCGGACTGGTGCCGATCGGGCGAGACGGTCGCGTTTCTCGGGTCGTCCGGCGTGGGCAAGTCGACCCTGACCAACGCCCTGGTCGGCACCCAATCGATCGCCACGCAAGCCATCCGGGAAGACGATGCCAAAGGCCGCCACACCACCACGCGACGGCAGTTGCATCGCGTGCCGGGCGGCTGCCTGGTGTTGGACACGCCGGGGATGCGCGAGCTGCAACTGACCGATGCCGCGTCCGGGATCGACGATGTCTTTGCGGACCTGCACCATCTCTCGACCCTGTGCCGGTTCAACGATTGCCGCCACGATACGGAACCGGGATGCGCGGTTCGCGAGGCGATAGCGCGCGGCGACATCGACGAGGCGCGGTTGCGGCGATGGCGCAAGCTACTGGCGGAAGAGGCCTTCAACGCGGCCAGCCTCGCCGAACGCCGGAGCAGGGATCGGGCGTTCGGCAAGATGGTGCGCACCGTCATGAAGCAGAAGACGGCAAGACGCTGGCGCACCGACGAATGAGCCGACCGGGGCGAACCGGTCGTGCCCCACCCGAGCGCCCTTTCGCTTGATGCTGAACCGCCCGGCCCGCCCCCCGCGGCAGTCTCCTGAAGGGAGGCCGGGCGGGGAAGCGGGCCGGCGCCGACAACACGATGGCGCAAAGCCCGCGAACGCTCGACATCGTCAAATCTCGGCAAGACGACAAAAGTTAACGGATTGATAACCGATCTCGCTCGATAGTCCCGTTCTAGGTGGCCAAATTGTCGCATCTAGAAACAATCCAGGGAGTGCAGAAATGTCGGCGGCGTCGTCCGGCAGCATCGGATGGTTCTTCAAGGCGCGCCTCAGCATCGGCAAGACGGTGCCTCTCGCCATCATCGGCGGTGTTGCCGTTGCGGCTGTCTCCGCCGGCTTGGTTGGTTATCTGGGGGCGCGCGCCTCGCTGGAATCGGCAACCGAGGCGAAGCTGGAGGCGGTGCTGGGCGCCAGGCATACCGCCTTGTCGCACTATCTCGACGCCATCCGGGCGGATCTGCGGTTGCAGAGCAGCAACCCGATCGTGCACGACGCGCTCGGCGCCTTCATCGACGGCTGGCAGGCGCTGGATGGCAACCCGACCGAGACGCTGCAAAGCCTCTATATCGAGGACAACCCGCACCCGACGGGGCAGAAGGAGAACCTCGACGCGGCATCGGACGGGTCCGCCTACAGCCAGGCACATGCCCGCTATCACCCGTGGATTCGCCGCTTCCTGCGCGAGCGTGGCTATTACGACATCTTCCTTTTCGATCCGGACGGCAACCTCGTCTACACCGTCTTCAAGGAACTGGACTACGCGACCAACCTCGCTTCCGGCCCCTGGGCGGAGACCGACCTCGCCAAGGCCTTCCGCGCGGCGCGCGACAATCCCGAGGCCGATCATCAGGCGTTCTTCGACTTCCAGCCCTACGCGCCGAGCCACGGCGCGCCGGCCGGCTTCATCTCGACACCGATGCTTGGCGAGGATGGCGCGCTGTCCGGCGTCCTGGTCTTCCAGATGCCGATCGACGAACTGAACGCCTTGATGCAACAGGTGGATGGACTGGGTCGGACGGGCGAGACCTATTTCATCGGCCAAGACCTGCTGATGCGCAGCGACTCCCGCTTTTCCGAGACCTCGACCATCCTCGCCCGGCGCATCGATACCGAACCCGCCAGGGCGGTCGTGACGGGTGCGGCGGGTGTCGTCACGGCGGACGACTATCGCGGCGTTGCCGTGGTCTCCGCCTACGCGCCGCTGGAGTTTCTGGGCACCCGCTGGGGCATCCTGGCCGAGCAGGATGTCGGCGAAGCGCTGGCCGCGGTCGGAAAGGTGCGCAACGAGCTGCTGTTGCAGGTGGCGGTGGTTCTGGCGGTCCTCACGGTCCTGGGCGTGTTGATCGGCCGGGGCATCTCGCGGCCCGTCGTGCGGATGACGACGGCCATGCGCGCCATCGCCGAAGGCGACAACCGTGTCGCCGTACCGTCGCGCGAGCGCGGCGACGAAATCGGCGAGATGGCCGCGGCGGTGCAGGTGTTCAAGGACAACGCCATCCGCATGGACCAGATGCGCGCCGAACAGGCAGACGCCGAGGCGCAGGCCGAGCAGGACAAACGCGCCGCCATGAACCGGCTGGCCGACGCGTTCGAGGCCAAGGTCGGACATGTCGTTCAGTCGGTCTCCGCAGCGTCCACACAGATGCGCTCAACCGCGGAGTCGCTGTCGGCGATCGCCGAAGAGACAACCAGTCAGTCGGCCACCGTCGCCAACGCCTGCGAGCAGGCCTCCGCCAATGTCGAGTCCGTTGCATCGGCCGCCGAGGAACTCGCCAGCTCCATCGGCGAGATCAGCCAGCAGGTCCAGCGCCAGGCGGCCATGGCCGAACAGGCGGCCACGGTGGCCGACAGCAGCAACCGGCAAGTGCAGAGCCTGGCGGACCGAGCCGACACGATCGGCGAGGTCGTCAGCCTGATCACCGGAATCGCCGAACAGACCAACCTGCTGGCCCTCAACGCCACCATAGAGGCGGCCCGCGCCGGCGACGCCGGCAAGGGGTTCGCCGTGGTCGCCGGCGAGGTGAAGTCGCTTGCCGTTCAGACCGCCCGGGCGACCGAGCAGATCGCCGGTCAGATCAAGGATGTCCAGGATCAGACGGAATCGACCGTCGATGCCATCCGGCTGATCGACGAGAAGATCACGGTCATGAAGGAGATCGCGGTCGCCATCGCCTCGGCGATCGAGGAACAGAACGCCGCGATGCAAGAGATCGGCCGCAGCGCCCAGGGAGCCTCGGTCGGCACGCGTGAGGTCTCCGACGCCATCGGCGACGTCACCAAGGCGGCCGGCGAGGCGGGGCAAGGCTCGTCCGACGTCCTTAACGCCGCCCGTGCGTTGTCCGAGCAGGCCGAGATGCTGTCGTCGGAGGTCGGTGCCTTCATCAGCCAGGTGCGCGTGGCTTGAGGGGGCCGCACCACTAGGAGATGCCGAACTGCCCCAGATGCGCCACGAAGCGCGCCTTCAACGGTGTCATCGGGTCGGTCAGCCAGACGGCCAGCGTGGGCACCGTCCGCGCGCAGTCGGCGATCGGGCGGAACACCAGACCCTTGCGGAAATAGTTCTCCACGCAGGCCGCCTGGATCGACACGCCCATCCCGCAGGCGATCAGGCCGAAGATCCCCTCGTTGTTGGAGGCGTGCTGCACCACCTGCGGCGTGAAGCCGGCCGACCGGCACAGCTCGAACAGATGGGCGTGGAAGTGCTCCCACGACGCCGGCTCGCCTAGCACGAACGGCTCGTCCGCCAGATCGGCCAGGGTGACGATGGCGCGCTCCGCCAGCCGGTGACCTTCCGGCAGCACCGCAACGTAGCGGTCGTGTTGCACCGGCAACGCGTCGTAGGCGGGCTGCGATACCGGGCCGGTGACGAATCCGAGATCCAGTTTGCCCGCCTCCAGGTCCTCGAACTGGGCGCGGGTGCAGCCGTGGCGCGCCTGCACCACGATCTCCGGATGGCATCGGCGGAACGACTGCACGATCTCCGGCAGCCGGCCGGCGATGGCGAAGTCGGTATAGCCCAGGGTCAGGTAGCCCTGCTGGCCGCTGTGCAGCTTGCGCGCCTGGTCGACCGCGCCGTCCAGCGCCGCCAGCGCCGTGGTGCAGCCGTCCAACAGCCGCGCGCCCGCCGGCGTCAGCACGACGGACCGGTTGGTGCGCTCGAACAAGGTGGCGCCGACCGCCTCCTCCAACCGGCCGATCGCCCGGCTGAGCGCCGGCTGGGACAGGTTCAAGCGCTCCGCAGCGCGGCGGAAATGCAGCTCCTCCGCCACCGCGACGAAATACCGGACCTGACTCAACCCCAATGTCATGATGACGTTCATGCATCAATAAGCGCTCGAATGATATTATATTATGCATGCCTCGTCGGCTATCCTCCCGCCTTCAACCCCATGAGAGAGCAGGGAGGGGAAAAAATGAATCGATCCATCACCCGCGCCATCGCGCTGACGGCGGGCCTGTTGCCGGCGGTCTGGCTGGCCCCGGCGGCTGCCGATGACCAGATCGTCATGAATGTCGGCTGGGCGACGCCCTTGGACTCCAACTACGGCATCCTGGCCGTGGAGTTCGAGCGCCTGGTGGAGGAGTACACCGAGGGCGCGATTGACGTGCGGCTGCATTGCTGCGCCCAGATCGGCACCGAGGACGATGCCTTCCGGGCCATGCAGCTCGGCACCATCGACGCCTATTTCATCTCGCAGAACAACGTCTCGCCGCATTGGCCGCTGATGGACGTGTTCGTGCTGCCCTACATCTTCCAGAACAACGAACACCTCCTGGCGGTGTCGGAAGGCCCGGTCGGCGAGAGCATCCGCGCGAGCATCCAGGCGGATACCGGGGTGCACCTGCTGACCTTCGGCGGCCCCAGCTATCGCGACATGTTCAACTCCCACCACGCCATCGAGACCATCGAGGATCTCGACGGGCTGAAGCTGCGGGTGCCGCGCAACGAGGTGATGCTGGCGACCTTCGAGGCGTTCGGGGCGGAGCCGGTGCCGTTGGCCTGGTCGGAGACGCCGACGGCGCTGCAGACCGGCACCATCGACGGCGGCGACAACGGCACCTCGGTGATCCGCGACATGCGCTTTTATGAGTATGCGGAGCATCTGACGATCCTCGACCACTTCTCCGGCTTCGCGCCGCTCTTCGCGTCGGAGCGGTTCATCGGCGGTCTCAGCGACGAACTCCGTGCCCTTGTCCTGCAGGCGGCTGGCGAGGCCGGCCAGTACCACACCACGGTGACGCTGGAAGAGACGGAGGAGATCCGGAGCTGGCTGGAGGCGGAAGGCGGCATGGTCGTCACCCGGCCGGAGCGTGGCCCCTTCATCGCCGCCGCGCAGACCGTCCAGCAGGCCATCGCCGCGGAGCGCAGCGAGGACTTCCAGGCGCTGGTGGACGAGATCCAGGCGGCCGCCGAATAGCGGCCGACCGGTCGGCCGGCCGGGCCGCAGCGCTTCCCCCACGCGCGGCCCGGCGGCTGTTCCTTTTCCTCTCGACCGACTGCCCGTGACATCCGGCATGCCTGGAGGCCCGGCGATGCTCAGCCGCGTGGGCGTACTCCTGGAACGGCATTTCGAGGAAGTGCTCGCCTGCACCGGCCTCGTCGTCGTCGTGGTCTGCGTCTTCCTGCAGGTCATCATGCGCTACGTCTTCCACAGCGCCCTGCAATGGACCGAAGAAGTCGCCGCCATCGCCATGGTCTGGGCGGTCTATATGGGCGCGGCCCTGGGCGTGCGCGAGCGCTTCCACATCCGCATCCTGGCCGGGGTGATGCTGCTGCCGCGCCCGGCCGCCCGCGCCGTCGTCATCTTCTCCGACATCGTCTGGCTGGCCTTCATGGTGCTGATGGTCGGCTTCGCCTGGAACTATCTGGGCGTGTTGTGGGAGCACACCTCGCGCACGCCGCGCCTCGGCATCAATGAGTTCTATCCGCAATCGATCGTGTTCATCGGCTATGCGCTGATGATCGTGCGCCTCTTCCAAATCTACTGGCTGTGGACGCGCGCTGGCTGCATCGGCATCCCGGGCATGCGCCCGGAATATGAGCAGACCCAGCTGGAGGTCGAGCGATGAACGACCTTCTGCTGATCGCGCTGTGCTTCACCGTCCTGACGGTCATCGGCGTCCCGCTGTTCGCCGCGGTCGGCGTCACGACCATCCTGGCGCTGTTCCTGATCGACATCCCGTACACGCTGATGGCGCAGACGGGCTACAACAGCCTGACGCCGTTTCCGCTGCTGACCATTCCGCTGTTCATCCTGGCCGGCCGGCTGATGGAGGTCGGCGGCATGGCCAACCGGCTGATCGGCATCGCCACCAGCCTGGTCGGCGCCTATCGCGGCAGCCTCGGCCTGGTCACGGTGTTTGCCTGCATGCTGTTCGCCGCGCTCTCCGGCTCCGGCCCGGCGACCACGGCGGCCATCGGCTCCGTCACCATCCCGGCGATGCGGCGGGAGGGCTATTCCACCCCGTTCGCCGCGGCGATCGCCGCGTCGGCCGGCGCGCTGGGCAGCCTGGTGCCGCCCAGCAACCTGATGATCATCTACGGCCTGGTGTCGGAGACCTCGATCCCGCGGCTGTTCCTGGCCGGTTTCGTGCCCGGCTTCGTGGTCACCGCGCTGTTGATGATCACCACCTACCTGATCGCGCGCCGGCGCAACTATGGCGGCACCGGCGAGCCCTTCAACTGGCGGCCCTTCCTGGAGGCGCTGTGGGCCGGCAAATGGGCGATCGGCGCGCCGGTGCTGATCCTCGGCGGCATCTATGGCGGCGCCTTCACGCCGACGGAGGCGGCGTCGGTCGCGGTCATCTACGCGCTTCTGGTCGGCACCGTGGTCTATGGCGAGCTGACGCTGGCCAAGGTCATCGAGGCCCTGCGCTTCACTGCGCTGATGGCCGGCCTGTTGATCCTGCTGACGCCGACGCTGGCGTTCGGCCAGCTCTCCGCTTTCTACAATGTGCCGGCGGCGGTGGAGGCGGGGATTACCGCGATCACCGAGAACCCGATCCTGGTGATGATGCTGATCGGCGTCTTCTACATCATCATCGGCACCTTCATGGAGTCGCTGGCCCAGATCATCCTGTTCACCGCGGTCTTCCTGCCGGTGGTCACTCATCTCGGCATCGACCCGGTGCTGTTCGGCGTGTTCACGGTGATCACCTGCGAGATCGGCTTCCTGACCCCGCCGCTGGGCGGCAACCTGAACGTCGCCGCGCGCATCTCCGGTGCCACCATCGAGCAGATATCGGTCGCCGTGCTGCCGTTCATCGTGGCCTACGTGCTGGGGCTCCTGTTCCTGATCTTCTGGCCCGAAGCCACCTTGTGGCTGCCGAACCTGGTCTACGGCCCAAGCCTGTCCTGAGCCCCGAACGGCCCAAAAGTTCAGACTCTGATCTGTTGCTGGTCCCCGGTAGAGAGGAACGCCCCCCATGTTCGACATCGTCATCGCCGGCGGCACGCTGATCGACGGCACCGGCGGCCCTTCGGCGACCGGCGATCTCGCCATCTCCGGCGAGCGCATCGCCGCCATCGGCGATCTGGCCGGGGCGGAGGCGAAGACGCGGATCCCGGCGGCGGGACTGGCGGTGGCGCCCGGCTTCATCGACCTGCACACCCATTCCGACTTCACGCTGGCCGCCAACGGCCGCGCGGAAAGCCAGGTGCATCAGGGCGTGACGACGGAGGTCGTCGGCCAATGCGGCGTCAGTTGCGCCCCGGCGCGCAGCCTGCGCGATGTGGAGGTGATGGCCCCGGGCTATGTCGCGGGCGCGGTGGACATCGGCTGGCGCGGCTTCGGCGAGTATCTCGACCATCTCGACGGCATGCCGCTGGGCGTCAATGTCGCGGCCTTCGTCGGCCACGGCACCATCCACCGCGCCGTCCTGGGCGATGCCCGTCGGCCGGCGGACGAGGACGAGCTGGAGGAGATGGCCGGCCTTCTGGAGCAGTCGCTGGACGAGGGCGCCTACGGCTTCTCCACCGGTCTGGAATACTGGCCGGGCAGCCTGGCGACGCCGGACCAGGTGGCGGCGCTGTGCCGGGTGGCGGCGAAGAAGGACGTGCTCTACGCCACCCATGTCCGCAACCGAGACGTGTTCTACGATCTCGGCTTCACCGAGGCGCTGGCCTGCGCACGCGATTCCGGCGCGCGGCTGCAGATCTCGCATATCCAGCCCAAATTCGGCGCGCCGGCGCACGCCATGGCGCACACCATCGAGATGCTGGACCAGGCGCGCCGCTACGGCGTCGACGTCGCCTGCGACGTCATTCCCCATGACTGGTCGCACACGCGGGTGACGGCGATCCTGCCGCAATGGGCGCTGGAAGGCGGGGTCGAGCGCATCGCTGAACGAATGCAGGACGCCGAGGCGCGCGCCCGCATCAAGCGCAACCCGCGGCCGATGTGGCGCCTGGTCAGTGCCGGCATCTGGGACCGCATCGTGCTGATGCGCTCCGACGCCAATGCCGATCTGGTGGGGCTAACCTTCGAGGAGATCGGCCGGCGCCGCGGGGTCGACCCCTATGACGCGGTGTTCGACCTGATCCTGGAGGAAGGCCCTGAGATGAACCATCTGATGTGGACCTCGCAGTCCTTCCAGGACGCCGATATCCGCCTGGCGCTGGCGGAGGCCGAGTGCGCGGTGATCTCCGACACCCTGGCGCTGGCGCCCTATGGCTGCCTGAAGCACCAGATCGGCTCGCTCAGCGGCTATGGCTGGGCGGCGCGCTTCCTGCAGCACTATGTGCGCGACGGCGGCGTGCTGACGCTGGAGGAGGCGGTGCGCCGCCTGACCGCCCTGCCGGCGAGCCGGCTGGGGCTGACCGACCGCGGCACGCTGACCCCCGGCCATTTCGCCGACGTGACCGTCTTCGACGCCGAAGCGATCGCCAGCCACTGCACGGTGGCGGAGCCGCGGCGCTATGCCAGCGGCATCGCGCATGTGCTGGTAAACGGCCAGCCCGCCTTCCGCGACGGCGTTCGCACGGAAACTGATGCGGGCCGGGTGCTGCGGCGGGGGGCGTAGATTTTAGGGGTGCCAGGCACCTAGATTGCCCTTTTTAAGTTGTACCAAATACGCATCTATCCAAACGCTTTTAGCACCGCAGGATGGACTATTACTTCTCCATTCGCGTGGTAGTTTCTATTCCCCCGATGGTAGCTATGGAAGATATCTTGTTCACGAGCATCTCGACGCCTCGTGGAGAAAATCCCCAATGTGTATAAGAGTCTCATGAAATGATCGAAGCTGTAAAAATTATCGAGATTTCCTTTTGCCAACCTATATGTTCTTTCAAATAATTTTCCAAAAGATCTAACATTATATTTAACGCTTCCATCAAATATATTTGGAACAATCTTTGAAAATACCTCTTCGAAATGTGCGAGCGCTGTCGGAGGTAAGAATGGGCTCGCTGAGCTTTTAATCTCTTTCCAAGATTCTTGCGCATAGAGTCTCCAGACCGCGTTTGACTGATCAAGATTTAGCCGCGATCTATGAGGGTACATGGTTTTTGCGCACTTAAAGAAACGTATGAAGTCTCGTGGCTTTGACCAGGTTCTTTCAAGGAAAAGTCGCGGATCAGTGTTTGTCATGTAAACAGAGAAAAATTGATTTCTGCTCAAAGCGCGATCCATTCCATCTTTAAAGCGCTTGAACGCAATATCGAATAATGGATGTGATTTATTCATCGGAAAATGTGACCAGATGAGATCGAATCCGACAGATTCGACAGCATGATTAATATCTGCGGTTGCAATTATTGGGTGATCTAAATACTCTGATCGAACAGCCAAATAAATTATGACATCAAGTTTTTCTTCAGCAAATCTATCATTCAATGCTTGTGTTGCCAATATTGTATCTCTGACAAGAATTGCATCTTGTTGCAAGCTATCTTCAGTCCTATAAGCAAAGTGAATTTCATCAAGATATATTCTTATGCATTGTTTTTCTGCTTTTGCTTTTCTAATAAAGAATTTAAGCAAATCATCATTACCTCTTTTTATCAAGCGCCCACCTTCTATTAAAAGTTTTTCATCTGTCGATTTCCTTAAGTCAATCTTAAGTGAACTAAATATGCTTGCGATTGAGTCAAGCCCAAATCGTATGACATCACCGACTGTCGAGTCAGCCACTGATTTAATCAGATTGCGCAACACGTGATCGTTAACTTCATTTTCTGTAACTTCTTCACGCGCACCCAGAGTTTTGCTAATACATAGCAGCACCAACAAACGCTTTATCGCATGATGAAAGTGTTTAAATCTCTTAATTTCATCTTCATCCACCAATAAAGGTGTTTTTGCGAAATCCTGTATGTCAATATCCTGAAGAAATGATTTTCTGAATATCAAAAACTCAGTTGCATATTGTTTGCGTGAGCAACTTTCTAAGTACCTTAAGACGGATGTTTTTCCTGTTCCTTTTTGACCATATATAATGTATTTCTCTCCACAAAGGAAACTTTTTTCGGGAAAATGTGGCAATGCCAAGAATGAGTTCAGGAATATCGGAGCTTCATCTTTTCTGAGCGCAGCGAAATACTCAGCATTGGCGTCAGGCTCACCGATCTGAATCTCTCCATAAGGAGGAAAATCGCTGGGAGTGTGAGAGCGCTGCCGCATATTCATCGTTCCTCTAAGGAAGTTACTCCTCTAGAGCTATCTTAAGGACTCGAACGGAGATCATCAAGATAGATCCAGCATCAATATGCCCTCATATAGTGCATTCTCCACGTGAGATATGGATAGAGGGTGCCGTATAAATGTAAAATAGAAATAAAGATAGCATCTTTCAAAATCGAGCGCGACTGAAAGAGCCTTGACTGAGGGATCTGCAAATCAAATAAAATATCTAGAATCTCAAAACCAGAATTGCAGTATGATTTGTGGAATTCCCCCAAATGAAAGAGATCCGGCGCATGATGGGAACTCCAATTTAGGTTCTTATTGAGCATATTTCAACATCGATTTGGTTCTGTTGCTGTTTCGGGCCTTGTTGCAGTGAGAATCAGATAATAAGTAGCAGCGTGGTAGACAAGAAGCTCAAGAGCGTCTAGCGTTAGACAGAGAATCTGTAGATTAAGTTCTGCGGCGGCAGACTATCGCTGCGTATCGTCGAGCCATCCTCCATGACCCATCCCGAGATTCATCTGCATCAGGGCGACCTGCCCGAGGGCCTGACCCTCGGACCCGTCGTCGCCGTCGACACCGAGACCATGGGGCTCCGGCCGGAACGCGACCGGCTGTGCCTGGTCCAGCTCTCCGCCGGCGACGGCGTGGTGCATCTGGTACAGATCGCCGCGGACCCCGCACCGGCACCCCGGCTGACCGCGCTGCTGGAGGACCCGGACGTCCTCAAGCTCTTCCACTATGCGCGCTTCGACGTCGCGGTGATGATGGCGCATCTGAACGTCGCTTGCCGGCCGATCTACTGCACCAAGATTGCCAGCAAGCTGACCCGCACCTATACCGACCGGCACGGGCTGAAGGACCTGTGCCGGGAACTCCTTGGTATCGACGTGTCGAAGACGCAGCAGAGCTCCGACTGGGGGGCGGCGGCGCTGACCCCGCAGCAGCTCGAATACGCGGCCGGCGACGTGCTCTACCTGCACCGCCTGCGCGAGCGCCTCGACGCCATGCTGGCACGCGAGCACCGGACGGCGCTGGCCGACGCCTGCTTCGAGTTCATCGCCACGCGCGCCGCCTTGGACCTGTCCGGCTGGCGCGACGAGGACATTTTCGCCCATTGACGACGGCGCGCCCGGCCGATTTGACGGCGCCGCGGGCCGGTTCCATAGTCCGGCCGAGATAGACAGAACGATACGGTCCGCCCGACACCGGTCCCGTCGAGATGGGGCCGCAGTGACCCTTGCCCGGTGCGAACCGATCCCTTGGAGGCCCGATGACCGCCGACCCCCGTCCCGCCGCCCTTGCCGAGGCTGCGGCACCGCCCGCCGGCGACCCGGCGATCGCCGAGGCGCGGCGCGTGCTGTCGACCGAGGCGGCGGCCTTGACGGCGCTGATGGACACCGTCGACGGCCCGGCCTTCGCCCGGGCGCTGGAGGCGGTGGTGGCGTGCGCCGGCCGGGTCATCGTCACCGGCATCGGCAAGAGCGGCCATGTCGCCAACAAGATCGCCGCGACCCTGGCCTCGACCGGCACCCCGGCCTTCTACATCCATCCCAGTGAGGCCAGCCACGGCGATCTCGGCATGGTCACGCGCGACGACGTGGTCATCGCCCTGTCGAACTCCGGCAATACCGTGGAGCTGGCGGACATCCTCGCCTACACGCGGCGCTACGGGCAGCCGCTGATCGGCATCACCTCCCAGGCGCAGTCGACGATCTCGCAATATGCCGACATCCTTCTGGTCCTGCCCCCCGCACCGGAGGCATGCCCGCACGGCCTGGCGCCCACCACCTCCACGACGATGATGCTGGCGCTGGGCGACGCGCTGTCGATCGCCGCCCTCGACCGCCGCGGCTTCACCCGCGACGACTACCGCGTGCTGCACCCGGGCGGCATGCTGGGCCGCCGGCTGCGCCGGGTGTCGGACCTGATGCATGGCGGCGACGCGGTGCCGCTGATCGCGCGCGACTGCCCGGTGGGCGAGGCGATCTTGACCATGACGGCGAAGCATTTCGGTTGCGTCGGCGTGGTCGATGCCGACGGCCGGCTGGTCGGCATCATCACCGACGGCGATCTGCGCCGGCACATGTCGCCGCCGGGTGCCGGCCGGCCGGGGGAGGGCGCGGCCGACCCGCTCCTGACACAATCGGCCGACAGGATCATGACCGCCAAGCCCCGCACCATCCGCGCCGACGCCCTGGCTGAGGAGGCGCTGCAGTCGATGAACGCCAATCAGATCACCAGCCTGTTCGTCGCCGGTGCCGACGGGCGCCCGCTGGGCATCGTGCATGTGCACGACTGCCTGCGCGCCGGACTGACATGACCGACGGCCCGACCGACCCGCCGACCGGCGGCGCCGGCCCGGCCGATCCGCGTCCGGCCGATCCCAGCGCCGCCCGGGCAACGCGGCTGCGCCACTTCACGCCGCGCCCGCGCGCCCGGCTGGGCGGTGGGCGCTTCTACAGCCGGCTGGTCGGCGTCTCCAAGGTGGTGCTGCCGATCCTGGCACTGGCCGGCCTCGGCGTGACCGTGTGGTGGGAGCAGGTGCGCGAGATCACGGTGGCCGAGCCGATGCGGTCGACCGATCTCCTCGCCGAGTTCGGGCCGACCGACGGCAGCGGGTCCGCCGCCGGGGACGAGGTGATGAACCCCCGGTTCGAGAGTGTCGACGAGAACGACAACCCCTTCGAGCTGCGCGCGGAGCAGGCGGTGCGCGTGGAGGTGGAGGACGAGGTGATGGCCATCGAATCCCCGCAGGCCGACTTCGTGACCGTCGACGGCACCAATGTGAGCCTGGTGGCGACCGATGGCCGGTTCGACGCCGACAACGACCAGGTCATGCTGGAGGGCGCGGTGGAGCTGACCGGGGACGACGGCACGCTGTTCTTGACCGAGGCCGCCACCATCGACGTCGACGCCGGGCATGCCTGGGGCGATCGGCCGATCACCGGTCACGGACCGTTCGGCGAAGTGGAGGCCGACGGGTTCCGGATCCTCGACGGTGGACGGGCCGTCGTCTTCGTCGGCCGCTCCCGGCTGGTGCTGCCCGGGGCGGAGGAGGGCCAATGACGGCGACGGGTCTCGGGCGTGCGCTGGGCCTGACGCTGGCGCTCGCGGTGGCCGGCTGGGCCGGGTCGGTGCCGGCCCAGGGACTGCTGGCCCCCGGCGACGGCGGCGACGAACCCATCGAGGTAGAGGCCGACGGCGCGCTGGAGTGGTACGAGGATCTTCAGCTCTACGTCGCCCGCGGCAACGCGCTGCTGCGCCAGGGCACGGCGGAGCTGAGCGCCCAGACCATCACCGCGCATTACCGGGAGCTTCCCGACGGCGGCAACCAGGTGTTCCGCCTGGTGGCCGAGGGCGGCGTCCGGGTGGTCGACGGCGACCAGTCGGTGGAAGGCGACCGGCTGGAGTACGACGTCGACAGCGAGACCGTGATCGTCACCGGCGGCGATCTGCGCCTGGAGACGGCGACCGACACGGTCACCGCCGACGACAGCCTGGAATACTACCAGGCCGACCAGTTGGCGGTGGCCCGCGGCAACGCCCGGGCGGTGCAGGGCACCGACATGGTCGAAGCCGACGTCCTGGTCGCGGAGTTCGCCGAGGGCCCGGAGGGCGGCCAGGCCCTGAGCCGGGTCAATGCCGTCGGCGACGTGCTGATCGTCACGGAATCGGATATCGCCAGCGGCGACGAGGCGGTCTATAACGTCGCCGATCAGCTCGCCACCCTCAGCGGGTCGGTGCGACTGACCTCCGGCGGCAGCCAGCTTACCGGCGACTACGCCGAAATCGACCTGGAGACCGGGATCAGCCGGCTCGTCGCCCTACCCGAGACCCAAGGGCGGGTGCGCGCGCTGCTGGAGCCGGCCGCCGACTCTCAATGACGGCCGCGCCGTGGCGAGAAATCTGGCGAGCGACGACCGAACCCCGCAAAACGCATGTCTGACCAGGTGATCGATCTCTCCGGCGCGCAAGCCGGCACAGCGCCGCCGCGCCAGCCGCTCCCGGCACCGAAGCTGGTGGCGCAGAGCGAAGGCCTGCAGGCCCGCGGCCTCGGCAAGCAGTACCGCAAGCGCCCGGTGGTGCGCGACGCCTCGATCAGCGTGCAGCGCGGCGAGGCGGTCGGCCTGCTGGGCCCCAACGGCGCCGGCAAGACCACCTGCTTCTATATGATCATGGGGTTGATCGCGCCGGATTTCGGCGTGATCTCGCTGGACGGCCACGACCTGACGCATCTGCCGATGTACCGGCGCGCCCGCCTGGGCATCGGCTATCTGCCGCAGGAGGCCTCGATCTTCCGCGGCATGACGGTGGAGCAGAACATCCGCGCGGTGCTGGAAGTGACCGAGCGGGACCGCGACACCCGCGAGGGCATCCTGGAAGACCTGCTGGCGGAGTTCTCGCTGACCCATCTCCGGCGGGCCTCCGCGCTGGCCCTGTCCGGCGGCGAGCGGCGGCGCGTGGAGATCGCCCGGGCGCTCGCCTCGCATCCGCATTTCATGCTGCTCGACGAACCGCTGGCCGGCATCGATCCCATCGCGGTCAACGATATCCGCGACCTGGTCGCCCATCTGCGCGACCGCGGCATCGGCGTGCTGATCACCGACCACAATGTCCGCGAGACGCTGGAGATCGTGGACCGTGCCTATATCCTGCACGAAGGCCGGGTGCTGATGGACGGCGCGCCGTCGGAAATCGTTGCGCACCAGGACGTCCGGCGGGTCTACTTGGGCGAACGGTTCAGCCTGTAGGGCGCCGGCGGCCGTGGGCCGCGCCGATGAACCGCTTGTTTACGCCGGTACCTTAGCGTTCTTGCGCAAGCGCGGCGCCCGGACGGCGCCCCCGATCGCCGGTCGCCGCCCACAAGCCGACCGCCGGAAGCCAGCGGATCACGCCCAGACACCGATGGCCATCGCCCCGAGACTCGACCTCCGCCAGGCCCAAGGCCTGGTCATGACGCCGCAGCTCCAGCAGGCCATCAAGCTGTTGCAGATGTCCAACCTGGAGCTGACCGCGTTCGTCGAGCGGGAGATGGAGCGCAACCCGCTGCTGGAACGCGACGACGCCGCCCCCCGCGACGCCGGGGAGCCCGGCGCGGCACCGATGGACCGGGCGGCGGAGCGGCTGGACGCCCTGCCGCCCACGCCGGCGGAGGACCGCACGGGCACCGACCGTCTGGCGGCGCGCGAGGCCCCGCCGGCCGGCGACACCCCCCTCGACCTCGATGCCGGCACCGTCTGGCAGGATCGCGACTCGTTGGCCGATCTCGGCGCCGCGCCCGGTGGCGACGGCGGAATGGCCCCGGCGGCCGGCGACGGCATGGACGGGGTCCCCGCGGATTGGGGGCGCGGCGGCGACGGGTCGACCGGCGAGGGGTGGGAGCAGGCGCTCAGCCGGCCGACCAGCTTGCGCGATCATCTGCTGACCCAGGTCGCCGAAGAGCTGGACAGTCCCGCCGACCGGCTGATCGGCGGGCAGCTCGTCGACTGGCTGGACGAGGCCGGCTATCTGGCCGGCACCGTGGAGGAGATCGCCGCCGCGCTGGCCTGCCCGGCCGATCGGGTGGCGGCCGTGCTGGCACGCATGCAGCGCTTCGACCCGCCGGGCGTGTTCGCGCGGTCGCTGAAGGAGTGCCTGGCGCTGCAGCTTGCCGCGCGCGATCGGCTCGATGCGGCGATGTCCCGGCTGCTCGATAACCTGGCCCTGCTCGGCCGCGGCGATCTCGCCGGCCTGTCGGCACGCACCGGGCTGGATCGCGGGCAGCTTGCGGCGCTGATCGCGGAGATCCGTACGCTCGACCCCAAGCCAGCCTGGGGGTTCGCCGACGACGTCGTGCAGCCCCTGGTGCCCGATGTGCTGATGCGCGCCGCGCCGACCGGCGGCTGGATCGTCGAGCTGAACCCGGAGACCCTGCCGCGGGTCCTGGTCAACCGGCGCTACTACGCCACCGTCCAGCCCAGCCTGCGCGCCCGGCCCGACCGCGACTATCTCGCCGACTGCCTGGCGACGGCCACCTGGCTGACCCGCGCGCTGCACCAGCGGGCGACCACCATCATGAAGGTGGCCAGCGAGATCGTCGCCCAGCAGTCGGCCTTCTTCACCCACGGCATCGACCATCTGCGCCCGCTGGTGCTGCGCGACATCGCCGCCGCCATCGGCATGCACGAGAGCACGGTGAGCCGGGTGACCAGCAACAAGTCGATGGCGACCCCGCGCGGCGTCTTCGAACTGAAGTACTTCTTCACCGCGGCGATCGGCGGCACCGACGGGGCCGTCCATTCGGCGGAGGCGGTGCGCTCGCGCATCCGCTCCCTGATCGACCAGGAAACCCCGGCGAGTGTCCTGTCCGATGACCGGATCGTCGATATTCTCAAGGCCGACGGCATCGACATTGCGCGCCGAACGGTGGCTAAATATCGGGAGAACCTGGGCATCCTGTCCTCCGTCCAGCGGCGCCGGTCGAAGGCCCTGTCGGCTTGATCGGTGCCGGGCCATCGCGGGGGACGGCGAGATGCCCGGGCGTCCCATGCGCACGGGGTGCGATCGTGATCGGAGCCCCCGGGAGCGCTCAGAGGAGCCCCTATAGGAGCCGTTGACAGACCGTCGACCCGCGCCTAATTTCCCGGCCTTCCGACCGGGGGGCGGCCCGCGAGCGACCGCTTCGTGCCAATCACCGGTAAGACATCATGAAGTTGAAAGTCCAAGGTAAGCAAATCGACGTCGGCGATGCGTTGCGTACCCATGTCGCAGAAGCGCTAGAGACCGTCACGCAGAAGTATTTCGACAACGCGATCGACGCAACGGTCGTGTTCTCGCGGGAAGCGCATTTGCTCCACGCCGATGTCACGGTGCATGCCGGCCCGAACATCATGCTGCAGAGTCGGGGGGAGGCGGGCGACGCCTATCTCGCCTTCGACCAGGCGGCCGACAAGATGGCCAAGCGGCTCAGGCGCCACAAGCGCCGGCTGCGCGACTACGACCGGGAGAGCGCGGCGGCGCTGGCGGGCATCCCGGCGGTCTATCAGGTGTTCGAAGCGCCGGGCGATGACGACGACGAGCCGGAGAGCGCCGGGGATGCCCCGGTGGTGATCGCCGATATGACGATGAACGTGGACAGCCTGACGGTGAGCCAAGCGGTGATGCGTCTCGATCTCGGCGACCGGCCGGCGCTGTTGTTCCGAAATTCCGCCCATGGAGGGCTCAACATGGTCTATCGCCGCGTCGACGGGAATATCGGCTGGGTCGATCCCAAGGACGGCTCGTCGCCCTCAGGCTGAGGGCCTTTTCGTCGGCGCGGGCGCGGGTCCCGCGCGGGTTCTAGGTGTCCCCCCTTCCCAACACCCTGACGTCCGGGTGGGCCCGATCGGTGATGAGCGTTCTGCCTTGCCATCTCCGACACGGGTCCGATCCCGCCGACAGGCCAGGATGACCACCGGCCATGGCAGAGCTTCTGCATACGGAGCGTATCGTTCCCCGCCTCAAGGTGAACAGCAAGAAGCAGCTCCTGATGGAGCTGGCGCGCCGCGCCGCGACGATCACCGGGCAGCCGGAACGCATCGTCTTCGACCTCTTGCTGCAGCGCGAACGCCTCGGCTCGACCGGCGTCGGCCGTGGCGTCGCCATCCCGCACGGGCGATTGCCGCGGCTCGACAAGGTCTACGGCATCTTCGCCCGGCTGGAGCGGCCGATCGACTTCGACTCCGTCGACGACCGGCCGGTCGACCTGATCTTCATGCTGTTGGCGCCGGAAGGCGATGGGGCCGACCATCTGAAGGCTTTGGCCCGGGTGTCGCGGGCGCTGCGCGACGAGAAGCTGTGCAGCAAGCTGCGCGGCTGCGACACCGCCGACGCGATGCTCGCCCTGTTCTCCGCCAAAGGGGACCAGAGCGCGGCGTGAGGTCCGGGCCTCGGCCGCGCCGCGGGCCGGCCGTCCGGCTGTCGCCATAATCGCAGCCCAGGCTGTGCCCCGGTAGCGTGCTTCTGCCAGGGAAGGACGGCCGTCGATGACCAAGCCGCGACGGGATCCGGCCGATGCCGGGCCCCGCGACGGGCAGCGCCGCCGCTGGCTGGCGCTCGGCGCCGGCGCGCTCGCCGCCACCATGCTGCCCGGGCGCGGCGCGGCGGCCTTGCGGTGCACGCCCTTCGACGGCCAGGGCCGGCAGTTCTGCGAGGCCGGCATCCCCAGCCCGATCGCCGGTCTGGCGGCCCGCCCGCAATACCGCAGCCAGTGGTGCTGGGCGGCCTGCATCGCCATGATCTTCGATTATTACGGCCACCCCGTCCCACAGGACCGCATCGTCGCGGAGACCTTCGGCTCGATCGCCGACATGCCGGCGGATGCCGGCCAGATCCTGGCGGCGGTCAACCGGCCCTGGGTCGACGCGCAGGGCCGGCCCTTCCGGTCGGCGGGCCGGGCACTGCCGGTCGATGCCGAGCGCGCGCGGCGCCACCTGATCGACGAGGAGCCGCTGATCATCGGCTCGCTGGGCCATGCCACCGTCCTGACGGCGATGAGCTGGCAACAGGACGTCGCGGGACGTCAGGCGCTGACCGGCATCGTCGTGCGCGATCCCTGGTTCGGCGGCCGGCGCCGGCCGCTCAGCGGGCCGGAGATCTGGTCGACCGACTTCCTGGCCTGGGTGGGGACGCGCGGCGCGTGACGATCCCGGGCCGTCCGCGGTAACCGTTGGAGGCCCTTCCACCATCGGAGGGTCGATGGCCCGGACCTTGGGTCCGTCCGAGACGGGAGTGAGCGATCTTGTCCTTGCGGTTCTACGAGTTGGCGGCGGCGGATCCAGCGGTCCGCTTCAGCCCGCATTGCTGGCGGGTGCGGATGGCCCTGGCGCATAAGGGGCTGGAGGCCGAGCGCATCGCCTGGCGGTTCACCGACAAGGCCGCCATCGCGCCGTCCGGCGGCGGCGCGGTGCCGGTGCTGGTCAGCGGCGAGACCTGGCTGTCGGATAGCTGGCGCATCGCCGTCTGGCTGGAGGAGAGCTTTCCCGACCGCCCGGCGCTGTTCGCGGGTGCCGGCGGGCGCGGTGAGGCGGGCTTCGTCAAGAATTGGACGGAGACGGTGGTGCAGCCCGGCCTGATGCGCCTGATCGTCAAGGAGATCCACGACGCGCTGGATCCCGGCGACCAGTCCTATTTCCGCGAAAGCCGGGAAGCCCGGCTCGGCGAGCGTCTGGAGGTCTTGCATGACGGGCGCGAGGCGCGCCGCCCGGCGTTGCGCGAGGCGTTGGCCCCGTTGCGCCGCACCTTGGGCGACCAAGCCTATCTCGGCGGCGACGCGCCGCTGTTCAGCGACTATATCGTGTTTGCCGCGTTCCAATGGGCGCGCAGCGTCTCCGCCTGGCCGATCCTGGCGGACGACGATCCGCTGCACCGCTGGCTGGACGGTATCGGCGGCCTCTATGGCGGCCTGGCGGACCAGGCTCCACGCGCGGCCTGACGGCCTATCCGGCGACCCGATTTCGGAGACCAAGACCCGTGAGCATCGACCTGTACTACTGGCCGACCCCGAACGGCCACAAGATCACCCTGTTCCTGGAGGAGGCCGGGCTGGACTACACCATCCACCCGATCAACATCGGCAAGGGCGACCAGTTCCAGCCGGACTTTCTGAAGATCGCGCCCAACAACCGGATGCCGGCGATCGTCGATCCCGCGCCGGCGGATGGCGGTGCGCCGATCTCTATCTTCGAGAGCGGTGCCATCCTGCTCTATCTGGCGGAGAAGACCGGCCGCTTCCTGCCCACCGACCTGCGCGGCCGCGTGGCGACGCTGGAATGGCTGTTCTGGCAGATGGGCGGGCTGGGCCCCATGGCCGGCCAGAACCACCATTTCAGCCAGTACGCGCCGGAAAAGCTGCCCTACGCCATCGACCGCTATGTCAAGGAGACCGGGCGGCTCTATGCGGTGATGAACAAGCGGCTGGCGGACCACGCCTTCCTGGCCGGCGCCGACTACACGATCGCCGACATGGCCAGCTATCCCTGGGTGGTGCCGCATGAGCGCCAGGGCCAGACTCTTGAGGATTTCCCGCATCTGAAGCGGTGGTTCGAGGCGATCGCCGCCCGCCCGGCGACCCAGCGCGCCTATGCCCGCGGGCCGGAGGTCAACCCCGACCAGGCACCGATCAGCGACGAGGCCCGCCGGGTGATGTTCGGCCAGTCTGCCTCCAGCGTGCGGTAGCGCGGCCCCGCCGGCTGCAGCGTTAATCCAACGAGCCGATGATAACTCATCGGCTCGTTGACCTGCGCCACCCACGGCGCCGCGCCCCAATGGGCGCGAAAGCCAAGGGCCCGAACGGGCCCGCCGGCGACTGAGGAACATCAAACAAATCAGGGGATCGCCGGAACTACGACCCTCCGCGGCGGGTGAACCAATTGCCACCGCCGTCCGGGCCGCGCGGCGGCTGGGCGCGCAGCATCAGGCGCTCAAGCACCGTGAAGGTCGTGGGATCCATGTTGAGGAAGCGGAAGCCGGCGATGCCCGCGGCCTCGTCGAACCGTACCAGGATCGCCTGGAACGGGAAGCTGCCGTCGCGGTTCTCGATGGTGAAGGCACCCGCCACCTCATCCTCGACCTCGAAGGGCAGCCGCGCGGTGACGGTCTCCACCAGCCCGAAACCGCCCAAGGACCAGTCGCGGGTCTGATAGGTCAGCGTGCCGATCTCCATGGTCAGGGTCGGCAGGGCGCGGCGGATGTCGCGGCGACGATTGGCGGGCCCGACGGACATGGTTTCCTCGACTTCCTTCTGGCCGGCGATCAAGCACCCTCGGTCAGCCGGTCCATCAGCTCCACGAAGTTGCAGGGGCGATGGCGGTTGTCGAGCTGGTGCACCAGGATCTCATCCCAAGCATCGCGGCAGGCGCCGGGCGATCCGGGCAGCGCGAACAGATAGGTGCCGCCGGCCACCCCGGCGGTCGCCCGGCTCTGCAGCGTCGAGGTGCCGATCTTGGCGAAGCTGATCATCCGGAACAGCTCGCCGAAGCCGGGGATCTCCTTCTCATAGACGGCGTGGAACGCCTCCGGCGTCACGTCGCGGCCGGTCACGCCGGTGCCGCCGGTGGCCAGCACCACATCCACGTCTTCGCGGGCGATCCAGCCGCGCAACGCCGCCTCGATGGCCGCGCGGTCGTCGCGCACCCGCGCCCGGTCGGCCAACCGGTGGCCGGCTTCGCTCAGCCGCGCCGCCAGCGTGTCGCCGGAGCGGTCGTCGGCCGCCGTGCGGGTGTCGGAGACGGTGAGGACGGCGATGCGGACCGGCAGGAAGGGGCGGTCGGTGTCGAGGCGGCTCATCTCATCGACGAAAAACGGATGGCGGTCGGGCGGTCAGCGCTCGGCCACCCGGCCGCTGTCCATCGGCCGGTAGGCGGGCCAGGATCCGGCCACCAGATCGTCCAGCGACGGGGTCGGCTGGCTCAACCGCGTCCGGTAGATCCACAAGGCCGCCAGTGTGCGCTCCAGATAGAAGCGGGTCTCCAGGATCGGGATCACCTCCACGAACAACAGCGGGTCGTTGCGGTGGTCGATCCCGGTCATCCAGTTCGACACGTTGCCGGGCCCGGCATTGTAGGCGGCGAAGGCGCGGATCAGGTCGCCGCCGATCACGCCGGTGGAGAACAGCTCGCGCAAGTACCGCTGGCCCAGCTCGAAATTCAGCGTCGGATCGAACAGGGCGGCGCGGTTGCCGCCGCGGTAGTTGATGCCGGAAACGGCGCTGGCCGTGGCCGGCATGAGCTGCATCAGCCCGACCGCGCCGGCATGGCTGACCGCCCGGCTGTCGAACCGGCTCTCCTCGCGGGTGATGGCGTGATAGACCGCGCGATCCACCGGCGAGCCGCCGCGCGGGCTGACCGCCGACAAGGGATAGAGCGCGCCGTCGTAGTAGCGGCCCGCGCCCGGCTGGGCGGTGCGGCCGACGGTCAGCGCCAGTTGCGGCAGGCTGGCCTGTTCCGCCAGGGCGATCAGCGCGGGCCGCGTCGCCGGGGTGCCGCGCAAGGCGACCTGCACCAGCTCGCCCTCCGCCCGGGTGCGCTCGCCCACCAGCAGCAGCGCCAGGCCGCGCCGGCCGGCCGGATCGCGGGCGATCGCATCGAGATGCTGCGCGGTCAGCGGCGGGGCGGCGAAATCGAAGCTGGGATCGCGGCCGAGCGCGCGGGTCGCCAACAGGCCGTAGAAGGTGCGCGGATAGGCCGCCGCCTGCTCCAGCGCACGCACGCTGGCGGCCGGATCGCCGGCGCGCAGATGCGCCCGATGCGCCCAATAGGCGCCGCCCGCCTGCCACCAGGCCGACGCGCAGTCCGCGGTCGCCACTTCCGCGAAGCTGCCGGCCGCGGCGGCGTAGTCGCCGAGCCGCCACAGGGCGAGCCCCGCGCTCCATGCCCCGCGCGGCGCCGACCCGCCACCCAGCGCGGCCGCCTGGCGGCCGAGATCGCGGGCGCGCGCATCGTCGCCATAGAACAGATAGCCGGCGGCGACCTCCCCCAGCCCGCGGGCATAGGTGACGGTATCGACGGCGCCGCGCCGGCCTTCCAGCCAGCTCAGCGCCCGGCCCATGCCGTCGCGGCGGACATAGCGGCGCACCTGGCGTTCCACGCCGTCGTCGAGATCGGCATAGACGCAGCGCGGCACGCCGAAGCGCTCCACGGTGCTGAAGACCGGCACCCGGCTGGTGCGCGGTTCCGCCAGGCCCGACGCGCTGCCGCGGCGCTGCGCCAGGGCGTAGATCCGCTCCGCATCCGGGTGGTCGGCATGGGCCGCCAGCCACGCGGCCAGCTCCTCATAGCTGGCCTGGCCGGCCGTCGGGTGCAGCAGGCGTTGCGCCGTGACGTGGCCGATCAGCGAGCGGTCGGAAAGCTCGCCGACCAGCCGGGCGGCGCTGGCGAAGTCGCCGGCATGCTGGGCCTGGAAGATGCGGCGGTAGCGGTCGATGTCGCCATCGGCCGGCAATTGGCCGCGCACCGCGCCCGCCGCCGGCAGCGTGACCGGCTGCAGGCTGAGCGCCATCTGCACGCCCGTGTCCGCCTGGCCGGCGGGGGGGGCGAGCGCCAGCCCGGTCGCGACCAGGGCGGCCAAGGCGCGCGCCTTCAAGACCTGTGCCGTCCGGTACGCAGCGAGGTGCCTCATCGCCGATCCTCCTGCCGGTTCGCGTCCCTGGCGGGCGCCGCTGTTCGCCAACAGTACCGCTGCGGCGCCGTCAGGCAAACCGCAAATCGTCTGGTCGGTCAGGGTGTTGGGCGGATCGGTTGAGAAACCGCTCAGGTCAGGTCGATGGTTAGTTCCGGTACTTGGCGGCGATTGATCGGCACGTCGCAGAGCCGGTGATCGCCATCGATATTGATGTCGAAGCGGAAGGTGCGCACGGCGATGTCCTGGCCGTCGGGGAAGCACTGGCGGAACAGGCCGGGAAGCTGGAAGCGGCCGTGGCGGTCGGTCCCCGCCTCGTCGAGCCGGCGCTCCTCGATATCGAAGACGGTCACCGTGGCCTCGCGCACCGGGATGCCGCCTCGGGTCAGCCGGCCCCAGACGCCCGTGGCGATGTCGCCGGAGCGGAGCTGGTAGGTGCGCGCCAGCGCGGCATGGTGACCGTCCTCGCCGTACAGAACGGCGTTCTCGCGGACATAGCCGCGGGCGGCGAAGACGAAGGCGATCGCCGCGAGCACGGCCAAACCCAGCGCCGGCACCTGCCATCCGCCGAAGACGGCGAGCGTCGGCCCCAGCACCGCGGCGGCGATCACGCCCGCCGCATCGTCCCAGCTCCGCCCGGCGAGGTCGGCCGGCAGCTCGATCGCGATCCCGAGCTGGATCGCCGCGATGACCGCATAGAGGACGAGGTAGAAGGCGACGGTCGCGTAAAGCTCGCTATAGGCCCGCGCCGCGTGGAGCGCCTGGCGGTCGTCGCGCGACAGCCGGTACCACAAACGGTCGAAGTCGACATTCGCCGACCACCACGCATGGACCTGGCGATGGCGTCGAATCACCCGGCCGATGCCCGGCACCAGCCGGACCAGCGGCCCGGCGACGGCGGCGACGACCGGTCCCAGCACATAGCCGGCGGCCAGCGCCGCGACGGCCAGGAAGCCGGCGGAGACATCGTCCTCCACCAGGGGCGCGAACAGGGTCAGGCCGACCAGGGTGGGGACAATGCGTTGCAGGATATCGCGAACGAGATAGGCCGACGGGGGCATGGGAACGTTTCTTCCTCGCGGGCGGCCGCTGCGGGCGATGCGGCGGACCGGCCGAGCATCCGGTTAGCCTTCCGAAGCCTGACGATCAACCGTCTTGCAACGTTTGGGATCCCACACCGGTCGAGACGGTGGTGGGGCGGGCGTGCCCTCGCGGTATCGCCCACCGGCGCGCCGTCGGGTCGAGTCTTGCCCATTGTGCCCGGCCGCAGGGTCGCGCATTGTGACGCGGTCCTCGGGGTTTCCCATCCATAAGTGGTCGTCATGATGCGTCCGTTCCGCCGCGCGCCCGCCGCGGCGCTTCCAGCCTTGACCGCCGCGGCGCTGTGGGCGGCGTCCGCCGGGCCCGCCCGCGCCGACGAGCCCGCCGCCGGCAATCCGTTCGTGCCGGAGCTGAAGGTCGGGTTCCTGCTGCACGATGTCGGCCGCAGCCACGACGACAGCAACACGTTGTCGCTGAACCTCGAACTGGTCTGGTCGGATCTCGAATACTGGTCGTTCGACAGCGATTTTCTGGAAGTGTTGCTGAATCCGGTGCCGATGATCGGCGGCACGGTGAACACGGCCGGCGGGGTCAATACCGTCTATGGCGGCATCGCCTGGCCCTACGCGTTCGATTTCGGCGTCACCGTCACCAACAGCTTCGGCGTCAGCCTCAACGATGGCCGCACCGAGCGGGACACGGCCCCGTGCCCGCCGATCCTCACCTGTCCGCTGCCCGGCAACCGCGTGCTGGTGCTGACCGACGAGCCGATCCTCGGCTCTAATATCCTGTTCCGGTACGGTCTCGACATCGCCTACCAGATCGACGAGACGCACTCCGTGTCGGCCTTCTTCAGCCATGCCTCCAATGCCGGCCTGGCGGAGAACAATGACGGCCTAGATTTCGCCGGCATCCGCTACGGTGTGAAGCTCGGCCATCTGTTCGACTGACGTTCATGCGGCCTCAAGCGGCTGGGCCGGGCGCGGCGGAGACCTCCAGGATCCATTGGCGGACCTTCGCCGCCGGCGGCGACAGCGGGCGGGTGTTCGACCAGACGAGATAGAAGCCGTTGCGCGTCTCCCAGGTCCAGCCGGTCCGCGCAGCCAGCAGACCCTGGGCGACCAGTCGATCGGTCATGTGATGCCAGCCCAGCGCGAAGCCCTCCCCCGCCATCGCCGCCTGCAAGACGAGCGCATAGTCGTTGAGGCGCAATCCGCCCTCCGGCGCGATGCGGTCGATGCCGAAATGCGCGAGCCATTGCTGCCAGCTTGGCCGTTCGCGAACCGGCTCCTCCAGATGGATCAACCGCTGGTGCAACAGCCCGGGGATTGAGACCAGATCGATCGCCGCCGCCATCACCCGCGGTGCGGCGACGGGATAGATCACCTCCGGCGCGATGCGCGCCGCGCCGCAGCCGGGCCAGCGCCCGTCGCCGCGCCGGACGGCCAGCGAGATGTTTTCCGCGTCGATGTCGGGTTCCCGGTCGCTGGCCTGCAGGCGCAGGTCGATGCCCGGATAGCGGGCGTGCAGATCAGCCAGCCGCGGCATCATCCAGTAGTTGTTGAAGGCCGACGAGGCGTTCAGCGTGACGTAGTTGCTGCGCCCCAACTGCGACACCGCGCGGGTGGAGACTTCGAGCTGCTCGATCGCCCGCGTCACGTCGGCATAGAGGCGGTTGCCCGCCGACGTCAGCCTGATCTTCCTGTGCTCGCGGGTGAACAGCCGGACGCCCAGGGAGGTTTCGAGCTGTTTGATCGCCGCGCTGACGGCCGGCTGCTGCACGTTCAGCTCGGCCGCCGCGCGGGTGAAGGAGCCAAGCCGGCCGGCCGCCTCGAAGACCATCAGCGTGCGTGGCGAGGCGACCCGCTTCCACAGTTCTCGCATAACGTCAGATTATCCAAAGGATCGTCTTTTTCAAGCGTCACCGAAGGATTGAGAAGGTTTACATAAATCTCATCAGTTCTTGGTGGGAGTAGGCCCATGGCCAGGCGGTCGCAGGCCGTACGGACCCGGCGCGCCGCCGCCGGCGCGCCCCCGGCCGCCCCGGCGATCCGGCGGCGCCTGGCTTACTTCGATCCGCTGGACGAGGAGGAGATCGTCCGGCTGGAGGCGCAGGTCGACTGGATCGTCCAGGACGTCGGGATCGCCTTTCGCGACGATCCGGCGGCGCTCGCGCTGTGGCGGGCGGAGGGGGCAAGCGTCGACGGCGACACCGTGCGCGCCCCGGCGGACTGGATCCGCACGCTGTGCGCCCAGGCGCCGCGGACCTTCGTCCAGCGCGCCCGCAACCCGGACCGGTCCGTCACCATCGGCGGCGATGCCCAGGTCTTCGCGCCGATCTATGGCGCGCCCTTCGTGCGGGATCTGGAGAGGGGGCGGCGCTACGGCGATATCGCGTCGTTCCGCGACCTGGTGCGGCTGACCTACAGGCTGGAGCACCTGCACCACGGCGGCTTCGTCACGTGCGAGCCCTGCGACGTGCCGGTCAGCAAACGCCATCTCGACATGCTGTTGGCCCACATGACGCTGAGCGACAAGCCGCATCTGGGCGCCATCACCGAGATGAGCCGGGCCGAGGACAGCGTCGACATGGCGGAGATCGTCTTCGGGCGCGACGTCATGGCCGAGCACTGCGTGATCTTGGGCAACGTCAATACCAACTCGCCGCTCCTGGTCGACAAGGTGGTGACCCAGGCCGTCCGGGCCTATTGCAGCCGGGGGCAGGGCATCATCGTCGCGCCCTTCATCCTGTCCGGCGCCATGGGGCCGGTCAGCACGGCGGCCAGCCTGATCCAGGCCATGGCCGAGGCGCTGATGGTCTGCGCCTATGCCCAGCTTATCCGACCGGGGGCGCCCTTCGTGCTGGGCAACTTCCTGTCGTCGATGTCGCTGAAGTCGGGGGCGCCGACCTTCGGCATGCCGGAACCGGTGCTGTCGAACTACATCGTCGCCCAGATGGCCCGGCGGGCCGGATTGCCGATGCGCTGCGGCGGATCGCTCACCGCCTCGAAGATCGAAGATGCCCAGGCCGCCTATGAATCGGCGGATTCCATGCATTCCACCGCGCTGGCCGGGGCGAACTTCGTGCTGCATTCGGCCGGCTGGCTGGAAGGCGGGCTGTGCGTCGGGTTCGAGAAGCTGGTGATGGATGCCGACCGGCTGGGCAGCTACCAGAAGATCCTGGACCAGGGCGTCGACCTGTCCGACGAGGCGATGGCCCGCGACGCCTATGCGGAGGTCGGGCCGGGCGGCCATTTCCTCGGCTGCGGCCACACGCTGCGCCACTACCAGAGCGCCTTCTACGAGCCGCGCCTCAGCGACAGCGAGAATGTCGAGCGCTGGACGGAGGGCGGGTCGCAGGACATGCGCCAACGCGCCCATGCGCGCTGGACAGGGTTGTTGCGCGACTACGAGCCGCCGCCGATCGACCCCGCGCTCAGCGAGGCGCTGGAGGATTTCGTCGCCCGCCGCAAGGAAGAGCTGCCCGACGCCTGGTACTGACGGCGCCCGGGCGGCGCCTCGGCAAGCCGAAGAGGACCGACGATGCCCGAGATCCAGCGAAGCGACGGCCCCGACAGCCGGCCCCTGCCCAGCCACGCCCGCGTCGTCGTCATCGGCGGCGGTGTCGTCGGCTGCTCCATCCTCTTCCATCTCGCCAAGTTCGGCTGGAAGGAGGTGGTGCTGCTGGAGCGCGACGAGCTGACCTCCGGATCGAGCTGGCATGCCGCCGGCCAGATCCACACCATCAGCTCCGACCCCAATATCAGCCGACTGCAGTCCTACACCATCGACCTCTACCGCGAGATCGAGGAGACGTCGGGGCAGTCCGTCGGCCTGCACATCACCGGTGGCTTCTATGCCGCCTCCACCCGCGACTGGTACGACTACCTGAAGCGCGAGCGTTCCAAGGCGCGCTATATGGGGCTGCATCAGGAGTTCATCTCGCCGAAGGAGCTGGCGGAGCGCCATCCGCTGATCGACCCGAAGCACTATTTCGCGGCGCTGTGGGACGATCAGGACGGCGACCTGGACCCGTCGGGCGCAACCTATGCGTTCGCGAAATCGGCGCGGGCGCACGGCGCGCAGTACTTCACCCATACGCCGGTCACCGCGCTCGACCAGCGCGCCGACGGCGCCTGGGACGTGACGACGCCCAAGGGCCGCATCCATGGCGAGCACATCGTCAACTGCGGCGGGCTGTGGGCGCGGGAGGTCGGCCGCCTGGCCGGGCTGCACCTGCCGGTGCAGCCGATGGAGCATCACTACCTGATCACCGACACGATCCCGGAGATCGCCGCGCGCATGGAACCGGGCGGGGCGGGGCGCCTGCCGGCCGGCATCGACTACGAGGCCAACGCCTATTTCCGCCAGGAGCGCCAGGGCATGCTGCTCGGCACCTACGAGCCGAGATCGACCGCCTGGAAGGTCGAGGGCACGCCCTGGGATTTCGGGCATGAGCTGCTGCCGCCGGATCTCGACCGCATCGCCGACCGCCTGGAACTGTCGTTCGAGCGCATCCCGGCGATCGGTACCGCCGGCATCAAGGACGTCATCAACGGCCCCTTCACCTTCGGACCCGACGGCAACCCGATGATCGGGCCGGTGCCGGGCCTGCGGAACTGCTGGGTCGCCGTCGGCGTGATGGCTGGGTTCTGCCAGGGCGGCGGCGTGGGGCTGACGCTGGCGGAGTGGATGATCGAGGGCGAGCCGTCCATCGACGTCTGGGCGATGGACGTGGCGCGCTTCGGCGACTTCGCCACGCCGGACTGGGGCACCGTCAAGTCGTCGGAGAACTACGAACGCCGCTTCGTCATGACCTTCCCCAACGAGACGCTGCCCAAGGGCCGCCGGCAGAAGACGACCGCGCTCTACGACCGCCTGGTGGGCTGCGGCGCGCTGATGGGCCAGGGGTTCGGGCTGGAGCATGCGCTGTGGTTCGCCGACGGACCCGACGACGCCCATGAGGATCCGACCTTCCAGCGCAACCGCAGCCATGACTACGTCGCCCGCGAGGTGCAGGCGGTGCAGCACCATGTCGGCGGGATCGAGATCGCCAACTACGCCAAGCACGAATTCCGCGGCGCGGGCGCGCGCGCCCATCTCGACCGGATCCTGGCCGGTCACGTGCCGAAGCCGGGGCGGATCACGCTGACGCCCATGCTGACGGCGAAGGGCCGGCTCTATGGCGACCTGACCGTCGCCTGCCTGGGCGCGGATCACTTCATGCTCTACGCCTCCGGCGCGATGCAGGAGGCGCATCGCCGGTGGTTCGAGGCGGACCTGCCCGCCGGCGTGTACTACGCCAATGTCTCCGACGACTGGCACGGCATCGCGCTGGCGGGGCCCAAATCGCGGGCGCTCCTGCAGGCGCTGACCCGCGACGATGTCGGCGCCGACGCCTTCCGGTTCCGCGACGTGCGCCGCACCTTCGTCGCCGGCGTGCCGGTGATCCTGAACCGGCTCAGCTTCTCCGGCGAGCTGGGCTTCGAGATCTATTGCCGCCCGCATTACCTGCTGCGCCTGGCGGAAGCGGTGGAGGCGGTGGGCGATCCGCTCGGCTACCGCTGGTACGGCGCGCGGGCGCTGATGAGCCTGCGCCTGGAGAAGGGATGGGGCGTGTGGACGCTGGAGTACCGGCCGGACTTCAACGCGGTCGAATCCGGCCTCGACGCCTTCATCGACTGGAAGAAGGATTTCGTCGGCAAGGACGCGACCCTGAAGGCCCGCGAGGCCGGGGTGGCGCGCAAGCTGGTCACCATGACCATCGATGCCGCGGAGATCGATGTCAGCAACGACGAGGCAATCCTGAAGGACGGTGCGGCCGTGGGCTATGTCTCCTCCGGCGGCTATGCGCACCGGGTCGGCCGCTCGATGGCCATGGGCTATGTGGCGGCCGCCCAGGCGACGCCCGGCACCCGGTTACAGGTCGAGATTCTCGGCGAGCGCTACGACGCCGACGTCCTGGGCGCGCCGATCTACGATGCCAACGGCGCGAACATGCGGATGTAGGGCGCTGTCGAGGCCGACGGTGCGGCGAATACGGGCACACGCCCCGTCTTCAGGCCCTTACGCCGGGGTCATGCGCCAGATGAAGGCCGGGCGGTTGTTGTCGATCCAGATGTGCTGGATCTTGCCGGTCCAGGTGAACCGGTAGCCGTCCAACAGCTCCTCCATCCACACCGTGGCGCCGTCGCCGAGGCCGAGCTCCCACAGCGGCAGCTCGAAATTGCCCTCCTGCGGGGCGGTGACGTCGAGGTTGACCGCCACCAGCACGAAGTTTCGCGCGTCGGCCGCCCGCTTGCCGTAGATCAGGATCTGATCGTTCCAGCAGGTGTAGAAGCGCAGATTGTCGTATTCCTGAAGGGCCGGGTTCTCGCGGCGGATGGCGTTCAGCCGGGTGATCCAGTCGCGGATATTGCCGGGACGGTCCCAGTCCCAGACCTTGTACTGATACTTCTCGGAGAATAGGTACTCTTCCTTCGACGGGACGGCGGTGTTCTCGCACAGCTCGAAGCCGTTATAGATGCCGTAGGTGCTGGACAGGGTCGCTGCCAGCACGGCGCGCTGGCGGAAGGCCGGCGGCCCGCCCTGCTGCAGGTGGAAGGGCAGGATGTCCGGCGTGTTGGCGAAGAAGTTGACCCGCATATACTCCTTCGCCGGGCCCTGGGTCAGCTCCTCCAGATAGTCGGTCAGCTCCGCCTTGCCGGTCCGCCAGGTGAAGTAGCTGTAGGACTGGGTGAAGCCGAGCTTCGCCAGCGCCTTCATCAGCTTCGGCCGGGTGAAGGCCTCCGCCAGGAAGATCGTCTCAGGATGGCGCGCTTGCACCTCGCGGATCATCCACTCCCAGAAGGTCAGCGGCTTGGTGTGCGGGTTGTCGACCCGGAAGATCTTCACCCCCTGCTCCACCCAGAACAGCACGACGTCGCGCAGCTCCAGCCACAAGGCGTCGATCGGCTCGCCGCCATGGGGGGCATAGAACTCGACGTTGACGATGTCCTCGTATTTCTTCGGCGGGTTCTCCGCATAGCGGATCGAGCCGTCGGACCGCCATTTGAACCAGTCGCGATGCGCGCGGATCCAGGGATGGTCGGGCGAGCACTGGATCGCGAAATCCATCGCGATCTCCATGCCCTCCGCCTCGATGGCCGCGACGAAGCGGCGGAAGTCGTCCAGCGTGCCCCAATCGGGGTTGACCGCCTTGTGGCCGCCCTCCGCGGCGCCGATGGCATAGGGGCTGCCGGGATCGTCCGGGCCGGCCTGCAACGTGTTGTTGCGGCCCTTGCGGTTGGTCCGGCCGATCGGGTGCCAGGGCACGAGATAGACGACGTCGAAGCCCATGTCGCGGATATAGGGCAGCCGCGCGATGCACTCTTCGATGGTGGCGCCGCGCGCCGGATCGTCGCCCTGGCTGCGCCAGAACATCTCGTACCAGGCGCCGGTGCGGGCGAGCGGGCGGTCGGCCACCACCTCCAGCACCTTGTCGTAGCGGGTGTAGCCGATGCGCGTGCCGTGGCGACGCATCAGGCGGTCGGCCTCCTCCGTCAAGAGGGCGGCGAGCTGCTGGTCTTCCGTCGCCGCCGCGTCGTGGGCGGCCAGCATCGCCTCCAGCCGGGCGCGGTCCTCGCCGCCTTTGGCGGCGTCGCGGGCGCGGGCGACCAGGGCGCGGCCTTCCGTCAGGTCGACCGCGACCGACTGGCCCGCATTGGCCTTCTTGGTGATGTCGTTGCGCCAGCTCTGGAACTCGTCGATCCAGGCACCCAGCGTGTAGAGATAGCGGGTATTGCGCGTCAGCGGGAACGCCGCCGTCCAGCGGTCGTTGTCGTGGAAGCGCAAGGGCGTTTCCTGCCAGGCTTCCTCATCGGCGGCGCGGTGATAGAGGGTGCCGGCGATCTTGGTGTGCCCGTCGGCGATGATGTCGGCGAACACGCTCAGGCTGTCGCCGACCTCGCGCTTGACCGGGTAGCGGCCGGCATTGATCTCAGGGGCGACGTCCTCGATGACGAAGCGGTGGGCGGCCAGCGCGCGGAGGCGCGCGACGGCGGCATCGGTGCCGGCATCGGCCATGGCTTCGGACCCTTCCTTGGCTGACCGGCGCCCCCCGGAACGGGGCGCGCCGGGACATCAAGTCGATCGGCCGGGTGCGGCCCCGACCGAAACCGCGATCAGTTGCCGTCGGCCGGGGGGGTGTCGCCGTCCGGCGCGTCGCCGGCGTCGGGCACGGCGGTGTCGTCTGCGCCCTCACCCTCATCCGCCGGGGCGTCGCCGTCGGGCGGCGGCTGGCTGCTGCCGGCGAGCTGGCGGATCAGCGCGGCGATCTTGGCCGACTCCGCCGCCGCGGCGTCGGCGTCGGCCCGTGACGATTCGTGGTAGAAGGCCGAGTAGAAGAACTCGTCCAGCGCGAAGACGATGGCCAGGAACGAGGCCGCCTCCTCCGTCTCGCAGGACAGGGTGCCGGTCTGCAGGGCGAACCGGTCGTGGAACACTTCCATCGGCGCGAGTTCGGTGGTCACCTCGCCGGGGCATTCCCCGGTCAGCCGGCCGATATAGTCTTCGGCAAAGGGTTCGAGCGCCACATCCTCGCTCTGGCGCCGGCGCTGATGCAGGGCGCCGTTCAGCGATTCGCCGACCTGCCAGATGTGCAGCAGCTCCAACGGCCCCTCCGGCACCCGTTCCGGCGGCACGAAACGAACGTCCTCGATGCCGGCGATGGCAAGGAACTCGTTGAGGGCGCCGATCGGGATACCGTCGCGGGGGACGTCCGGTGCGGGTTGGCTGCCGTCGGGCGCCGCCGCGCCGTCCGGTGCGGCGCCGTCCGCGCCCTCGATGCCCGCCGCCTCGGCCAGCGTCGCCTCGAACGCGGCGATCTCCTCCATGAACGGGCCGGCCGCCGCCAGGCACTCGTTGACCGCCTCCAGCGCGTTGAAGGTGCCGGTCAGCGGGAAGCTGTAGGATTCCCCCTCGATGCCGAGGGTCAGCGTGCTGCCGCGCTTCAGCGCCTCGATCAGGGCGTTGTCGTCGCCGAGCAGCAGCAGGCGGACGGTCTCGCCGGCATTGACCAACGGCCCCTCGCCGGTGATCTGCTGATCGATGTCGAGCGACGCGGTGGTCTGCTCCTGCGGCGTCAGCGACCAGTCCGGGTTGACCAGCGAGATGTTGGAGAACCCCTCCAGATTGATGGCGATCACCAGCGTGACGCCGTTCTCGTATTCGCGGGCGACGCCGCAATAGCTGATCTGATTGGGCTGCCCGGCGACGGTCTGCGCGCCGCCCTGCCAGCCGTCGATGTCGATGGTCAGGGCTTCCGGCGGCTCGGGCGGGGCGACCGGCGCCGCCTCGTCGGCCGTCTCGTCCTGGGCGGCGGCGCCGGCGCCGGCCAGGAGGGCCGCCGTCAGGACGCCGGCGGCCAGCCAGGGCGCACGCGCGCCGTCGGTGGGACGCCTGACCCTGTTCCGCTGCATGTCGGCTCATCCATCCAGTTTAGGTGTTGCCAGCTTAGGTGTTGGGAGTGCCCGACTGGCGATCGCCGCCGGTTCCGCGACAGCCCAGCGCGCCTTGTCGCAGGGGGCGGCGGATCGGCGCTTCGAAGGCGCGCGCAAGGCCGCGGGCGAAAGGCGCCGATACACTCGTGCAGGGCCGCCGCCCTTGTCAACCGCGCCCCCCATCCAACGCAGTCCCCGGCCCTCAGCCATCGGCGAGGACCTCGCGCACCAGGCGGGTCATCGGATCTTCCGCCGGCGCCGGCGTCTCCGTCTCTGCCGCCAGTGGCGCCACGGGCAGCGGCTGCAATGGCAGCGGCTCGACCACCAGCGGCTCGACCCCCTGGGGCTCTACCAGCGGTGGGGCCACCGTCTCGGCCGGCAACGGCAACGGCGCGGCCGGCCGACCGCGATGGGCGGGAACCATGAAGTCGCGCCAGATCCGCGCCGGCACGGTGCCGCCGGTGATGCCGTCCAGCGGGGCGTTGTCGTCGCGGCCGACCCACACGCCGACCACCAGATCGGCGGTGAAGCCGACGAACCAGGCGTCGCGGTGATCCTGCGACGTCCCGGTCTTGCCGGCGGCCGGGCGGTCGAGCGCGGCCACCCGACCGGTCCCGCGATCCAGCACGGCGGCCAGCATGCCGTTCAGCACCGCCACGTCGTCGCCGTCGGCCAGCCGGCCGGGGCCGCCGCCGCTGCGCTCGAACAGTGCGCGGCCATCGGCCCCGACGACCGCGCGAATGCCGTAGGCGAAGACGCCGTTGCCGCCATTGGCGAAGGTCGCGTAGGCCTGGGTCAGCTCCAGCAGCGACACGCCGCCGGTGCCCAGCGCCAGCGACAGCTCCGCCGGCCAGTCGGCGCGGATGCCGAGCCGACGGGCCAGTGCGATCACCCGGTCCGGTCCGACCTCGCGCATCACCCGGACCGCCGCCGTATTGGCCGAGTGGGCCAGGGCCTCCTCCGCCGGGATGGTGCCCCGGTAGCGGCCGGAGAAGTTGGCCGGCGTCCAGCCGCCGATCTCGATCGGGCCGTCCAACACCGGCGTGTCGCCGCTCAGCCCCCGCTCGATCGCCGCCAGATAGACCAGCGGCTTGAAGGCGGAGCCGGGCTGGCGGACCGCCTGGGTGGCGCGGTTGAATTGGCTGGTCTCGTAGGCGCGCCCGCCGACCATGGCGACGACCGCCCCGTCGGTGGCCAGCGCCACCAAGGCGACCTGGCCGCCGGGGCCAAGACCGCCGGCATGGCGGGCCACCGCGCCTTGGGCGAGCCGCTGCAGCTCTGGATCGAGCGTCGTGGCGATCGTCAGGTCGACCGGGTCGTAGCCGACGAAGTCGGGCAGCCGGTCGGCGACCCAATCGGCGAAGTAGCGCGCCTGGCTGCCGACCCCCGGCCGGCGCGGCGGCACCGGCACCGGGCCGGCCGCCGCCGGTGCGTCCGGCAGGGCGTCCAGGAAGCCGGCATCGACCATCGCCTCCAGCACCACGGCCGCGCGCGCTTCGGCAAGTTCCGGATTGCTGGTCGGCGAGAAGCGCGACGGCGCCTTGAGCAGGCCGGCCAGCAGGGCCGCCTGCTGCACGCTGACATCCTCGACCCCGATGCCGAAATAGGTGCGGGCCGCGGCATCCACCCCATAGGCGCCGGCGCCGAGATAGACGCGGTTGAGATAGGCGGCGAGGATCTCGTCCTTGGTGTAGGTCGCCTCCAGCCAGACGGCGAGCAGGGCCTCCTGGACCTTGCGCCGCAGCGTGCGCTCGTGGCTGAGGAACAGGTTCTTGGCGAGCTGCTGGGTGATGGTCGAGCCGCCCTGCGCCAACCGGCCTTCGCGCAGGTTGTGGGTCATCGCCCGCACCAGGCCCCAGGGATCGATGCCCATATGGCTGTAGAACCGGCGGTCCTCGATCGCCAGCACCGCCTGGATCAGGTGGTCGGGCATATCCTCAAGCCCGACCGCCTGGCCGGTGCTGTCGCCGTAGCGCATCAGCAGGGTTTCGTCGGCCGCCAGGATTCGCAGCTCGGGCCGACGCTCCGCCACCGTGACCCGGCTGATGTCCGGCAGGTCGTAGGCGAAATAGGCGAGCAACGCCAAGCCGGCGATGGCTGCCCAGATCACCGCCACCAATCCCCAGCGCAGCAGGCGCGGCCAGTGACGACGCGACCGCGCCGGCTGGCGGCGCCAACTCGACCGGGCAGCGCCGGCGGAGCGGCGCGCGCCGGTGGCGGCCCGGCCCCGCCCCTTGGCCGGCGCCCGCGCGGCGGCCGACCGGCCGCGGGCGCGAAGTGGCTGTCTGGAGGACTTGCTCATACCTCAGTCTTCGCCGAAAAATACAGCGATTTCAAGCGCAACTAAGGCAAAATAAAGAAATAACGTTAGAAGATCCGGGGCCTAGGTCCCAATGGCCTGCTAAAGACCGGCGTCCATGAAGCTGTTCGGCGCCGGGTCGCGCACCGAGGTCCCGGTCTCGGTGACCTGCAGGACCGCCAAGCCGCGCTCCACCAATCCGGTGCGACCGTCGAATCGGAAGATGCCGCTGGTCCCGCGGAAGCCCCGCGGATCGGTCAGGCGATCCCGGCCGTAGCCGGCGAAGCCGGGCTGGCCGGCCAGCGTCGCCGCCAGCGACACCGCGTCATAGGCCAGCGTCGCCACCACCGCCGGGCTCTGGCCGTAGACCGCGGCATAGTCCTGCTCGAACGACGTGCGCAGGCTGGGCTGCGGCGCGGCGAACCAGGCGCCGACCAGCGCCGGCTCGCCGCCGATCGGCTGACCGGCCCAGATCCCGGTGCCGAGGATCTGGGTATCGCCGACGCCGTAGACGGGCAGGAGCGAGGCCACCGCGCGCAGCCGGAGGCCGGCATCCGGCATCAGCACCGCGCCCGGCAGCCCGCCGACGAAGGCCGTATCGGCAAAGGGCGTATAGTCGCCGGCCTCGGCCGGGTAATAGTCGACCGAGGTGAGCCGCGCGCCGCGCGCCTCCGCCACCGCGCGCGCGGCTTGCACGACCGCCCGCCCATAGGGCCAGTCCGGGGCGATCACGCCGAAATCGGCGATGCCCTGGCGCAGGCCGTACTGCATGATGCGGTCGACCTCGTTGCCCGGCAGGAAGCCCATGACCAGCACATTGCCGCCGGCATAGGACGCGTCGGTGGTGAAGGCGATGACGTTGACCCCGTCGGCTCGGGCCAGTTCCGCCACGCCGGGCACGTTGCGGCCGAAGAACGGGCCGAGGATCAGGTCCGCGCCGTCGGCCAGCGCGTCGCGGGCGGCGGCGGCGGCCCCCGGTTCCGTGCCGCCGGTATCCCGCGGCAGCAGCTCGAAATCGGCGCTGCCGAAATTGATCGCCGCCAGTTCGGCAGCCTGGGACATCATCTGGACGATGCCGCCGGGCGGCCCGCCGGTGATCGGCAGCAACAGCGCGACCTTGGCCACGCCGTCGTCGGGCGCGGCGGTCTCCGTCGGTGCCGGCGGCGACGGCACGGTGGTGACGCTGGGACCGGTGGACGGTCCGCCGACCCGCGGCGTGCAGGCGGCCAGCGCCAGGCCGGCCAGCACGATCAGCGCCGTCGCCGTGGCGCAGCGTCGACCACGCCCCGCGGCGGGTGTACGCTTGTCGCTTGCGTCCCGGCGGGCCCTGCCGGCGCCCGTCGGCGCGACCGGCACCTGCCTTCCCCGTCCGACGGCTGCCTCGATCGACCGTGCCACCGCCCGCCCCTCCCGATCGTGAACCCGATAGGCCGCCGGTCTCGAACCCGCATCCGGCGGCGGCGAAGGGTACTGACGAAGCCAGTGCAAGTAAACCGGAGGGCCGCGCCCCGCCGGGCCTCTACCTTATCGCGATGCCGATCGGTCATGCGCGCGATATCACCTTGCGCGCCTTGGATACGCTGGCCACCGTCGACGTCATCGCCTGCGAGGATACCCGCCTGACGGGGCCCTTCCTGCGGCGCTATGGCGTCGCCACGCGGCTGGTCAGCTATCACGAACACAATGCGGAGCGCATGCGCCCGGCCCTGCTCGCCCGGCTGGGCCGGGGCGCCGCGGTGGCGCTGGTGTCGGATGCCGGGATGCCGCTGGTCTCCGACCCCGGCTACAAGCTGGTGCGCGCCGCGATCGACGCCGGGGCGGCCGTCACCTGCCTGCCCGGTGCCAGCGCGCCCTTGGCGGCGCTGGTGGTGTCGGGCCTGCCGACCGACCGGTTCCTGATGGCCGGTTTCCTGCCGGCCAAACCCGCCCAGCGCCGCAGCCGCATCGCCGAGATCGCCAGCGTGCCGGCGACGTCGATCTTTTTGGAGAGCGCGGGCCGGCTCGCCGAAGCGCTGGCGGCGCTGGCGGCGGGGCTGGGCGACCGGCCGGCGGCGGTCGCCCGGGAGCTTACCAAGCGGTTCGAGGAGGTGCGGCGCGGAACGCTGGACGCGCTCGCCCGGCACTACGCCGCGGCCGGCCCGCCGAAGGGCGAGATCGTGATCGTCGTCGGGCCGCCGTCCGACGCAGCGCCCGGCCTGGACGACGCGGCCGTCGACGCCGCGCTGGCCGACGCGCTGCGGGCCGGTGCCAGCCTGCGCGATGCCGTCGCCGCGGTCGCCGCCGCCAGCGGCCGCCCGCGGCGCGAGGTCTATCGGCGCGGCCTCGCGCTGACTGCAGACGCGGCCGGCGATGATGGCTGACACCCCGGACGACCCGCGCACCCGCCGGCGCCGCCGGGTGGAGGCCAGCGGCCGGGCCGGCGAGGCGCGGGCGGCGGCGGCGCTCCGGCGCGCGGGCTGGCGCATCGTCGCCAGCCGCGTCCGCACCCCGGTCGGCGAGATCGACCTGATCGCGCGGCGCGGCGGCGTCACCGCCTTCGTCGAGGTCAAGACCCGACCGCGGATGGACGCCGCCCTGATCGCCGTCTCGCCCGCCCAGCGCCGGCGCATCGCCGCTGCGGCGGCGGCCTGGCTCGCCGGGCACCCGGCCGCGGCGGCGGACGAGATCCGCTTCGACGTTGTCGCCGTGGTCGCGGGCCTGCCCGTGCACCATCTGGAGAACGCGTGGATCCCCGGTTTCGACGACGGCCCGACCACAGTATCCTTCTAGCCACGGGAGCGCGCCGCCGGCGGCGGACAATCGGGGGACCAGTATGGCGGGAGAGAGCGGCGACGGACCCGCCACCCGCCTGGATGCCGCGCTGACGGCGCAACTGTCGGCGCTGGGCGGCCTTGCCGACGCGGACATCCCCCTGGGCCGGGCGGCGCTATCCTTGGCCTCTATGGGCCGACCGGGCGTGCCGCTGGACCGCTACGAGGCGCATCTGGACGCGCTGGGGGCGGCGGTCGCCGACGGGCGGCAGGGCTTCCGCGGTGCGGTGGATGTCGAGGCGGCGGCCCGGCTGCTCGCCCATGTGCTGGCGGTCGAGTTCGGCTATCGCGGCGATCTCGACACCTATGACGACCTGCAGAACGCCAATCTGATCCGGGTGATCGACCGGCGCCGCGGACTGCCGGTGGCGCTGGGCATTCTGTATGCGGAGGCGGCGCGGGCGCAGGGCTGGCAGTTGTCGGGGCTGAACTTCCCGGGGCATTTCCTGGTCCGCCTCGACGTCGGCGGCGACCGCCGGGTGCTCGATCCTTTCAACGGCGGCCAGACCGTCGATGCGGCGGCGATGCGCGGGCTGCTGACCGCCGTCGAGGGGCCGGATGCGACGCTTCGGCCCCAGCACTACGCGCCCGTCGGCAATCGCGACATTCTTCTGCGGCTGCAGAACAACCTGAAGCTCCGCCATGTCCGCGCCGGCGCGCTGGGCGAGGCGCTGGCGGTGCTGGACGCCATGGTGCTGATCGCGCCGGACCTGGCCTGGCATTGGCGCGAGCGCGGGCTGGTCCACCAGCGGCTCGGCCATCCCACCGCGGCGATCGCCGATCTGGAGCATTTCCAGGCGCTGGCCCGACGTCACGGCCATGATGCGCGCTGGCAGAGCGAGACGGCGCAGCGCATCGCGGAGATCCGGCGCACGCTGAATTGACCGATGCCGGCTGCGGTCCGACGCTTTTCGGCTTGCCGGGCGGGGGGCAGTCATGGCCTTCCTGGCCCTATCGCTACGCCACGCCCCCGAACCACGTTCCGAGACCGATGCCGCTGACCGTCGCCATCCAGATGGACCCGATCGAGTCCATCGACATCACCGCCGACAGCACCTTCGCCATGGCGCTGGAGGCCGAGCGGCGCGGCCATACGCTGCTCTACTATCATGCCGGGGACCTGGCTTGGTGCGACGGCCGGCTGACCGCGCCGGCCTGGCCATTGTCCGTCCGGCCGGTGGCGGGCGACCACTTCACCCTGGGTACGCGCGAGACGGTCGACCTCGCCGCCGTCGACGTGGTGCTGATGCGCCAGGATCCGCCCTTCCATATGGGCTACATCACGGCGACCCACCTGCTGGAGTCGATCCATCCGCGCACCCTGGTGGTCAACGACCCCAAGGAGGTGCGCAACGCGCCGGAGAAGCTGTTCATCACCCGCTTCCCCGATCTCGTGCCGCCGTCGCTGATCACCAGCGATCCCGCGGCGATCCGCGATTTCCGGGCGGTGCATCGCGACATCGTGCTGAAGCCGCTGTTCGGCAATGGCGGGGCGGGGATCGTGCATCTCGACCCGGCGGACGACAATCTCTCCTCGCTGTTGGAGATGTATGCCCGCCTGGCGCCGGAGCCGCTGATGGTGCAGCGCTACCTGCCGGAGATCCGCCAGGGCGACAAGCGCATCCTGCTGGTCGACGGGGAGCCGGTGGGCGCCGTCAATCGGGTGGCGGCCGACGGCGAGGCGCGCGCCAACTTCCATGCCGGCGGGCGGGCGGAGAAGACCGACCTGAGCGCGCGGGAGCGCGAGATCTGCCGCCGCCTCGGCCCCGAGCTGCGCGCGCGGGGGCTGATCTTCGTCGGCATCGACGTGATCGGCGACTATCTGACGGAGATCAACGTCACCTCCCCCACCGGCATCCACGAGATCAACCGCCTCGACGGCAGCCGGATCGAAGCGGCCCTGTGGGACGCCATCGAGGCGCGCCGGCGCGCCACCATCGCCGCGTGAGGCGCGGCGGCGATGGCCGAGGCACCCGCGGCGCTGGTCACCTTCGCCACGCATTTCGTCGGCGGCGGGGCAGTCGATGCCTTGGCGGAGCGCGGGTTCCGGGTCGCGGTGCATGATCCGGGCTTCGCCGACGCGGCGGCGCGGGCACGCTTCGCGGACGACCATCCGGGGGTGGCGGCGCTCGACACCGCGGACGCGGCGGATGCGGTCGGTGCGGCGGCGGCGGCGCTCGGCCGCCTCGACGCGGTGGTCAGCAACGATCCCTACCCAGCGGAGCGGGCGGCGATCGGCCAGGGCGACCCGGCCGCCTTCCAGGCCGCGCTGGAGGCGTTGGCGGTCACGCCCTACCGGGTCGCCGGCCGGGCTGCCGATGTGCTGGGTGCTGCAGGCGGGGCGCTGATCTTCGTCACCTCCGCCGCGCCGCTGAAGGGGCTGGCCAACTATTCCGGCTACGCCGCGGCGCGCGGTGCTACCAACGCGCTCGCCGTCAGCCTGGCGGTGGAGCTGGCGCCGGCCGGCATCCGGGTCAATGCCGTCGCCCCGAACTTCATCGAGAGCCCGACCTACTTCCCCGTGGATCTGCTGGCCGATCCGGCGGCGCGGGCGAAGATCCTGTCGAAGGTGCCGCTCGGCCGGCTCGGCAGCCCGCTGGAGGTCGGCCGGCTGATCGCCTTCCTCGCATCCGCCGACGGGGCGTTCATCACCGGGCGCGTCGTGCCGGTGGACGGCGGGTGGTCGTGATCGGCCGCTGGATTGCGGCCTGGATGGTGCGGGATCGAAAAGTCATGGGTGTTGGCAATGCGGGCGGCCCTATGCGAAGGTCGCCGGTAAAGGCGAGTCGCGGACCAACCGCGCGCAACTGACGATCGGCCACCCGGGCCGGGGCTGCTCGGGGCAAGGTCGATTTGGGAACGGGGCGAACCGCCATCATGCTCTTGTTCTTGCGTAGGGTGGCCGGCGTCGGCCTTGTCGCGATCTTGGCCGTATCGGTGGCCGGTCCGGCCGCCGCGCAGCAGGGATGGACCGCCCTGTCGGCGGAGGATCGCGGCGTCGCCCAGATGCTGCTGGAGCATGAGACCACCAATACGCCCCGGCCGCTGCCGTCTGGCATCACGATGGTCATCACCCGTACGGAGACCTCGCCGGCGGTGTGCCGGGCCTTCACCCTGACCCGCGGCACGACGGAGGTGACGGGCGAGGCCTGCCGCCAGGGGCCGCGGCAATGGGCCTTGGCCGGCGTGCCGCGCGCCACCGGGCGATCGGTGACCGTCGCGCGGAACGATACGGCCGATCCGCCGGCCCCCCGAGCCAGCACGGCGACCGTCGCCGCGGCGCCGGTGTCGGTGCCGCAACCGGCCTTGGCGTTGTCGACGGCGGCCGCGGCCCCGGCCGCCGGAGCCGTGGCGGAGGGTCCACCGGCACATGTGCTGTCGGCGCGCGAGGAGATGCGCCGTCTGCTGATGGCGCGCGCGGCCGGCGAGCCGCCGCCGCCGCTGGAGGGTGCGACCGCGGCGAGCGAGGCGGCGTTGGACGAGGCCGCCTATGGCGTCGCGAGTGTGGTCGGGCCAGCCGGCACCTCCGTTGCGCTGGCGGATGCATCGGCCGCCGAGGACCCGACATCGCCGCTGGCGGAGATCCCGCGGCCCGGCAGCCGCCCGACACCGGGCGAGGCCGACGAGGAAACGCTGATTCGCCTGGCCGAAGCGCCGGACGTGCCGTTGCCGGCGCGCCGGCCGAGCGCCGAGGCGCTGGACGACGAGGATGTCGCCCTGGTGCGGCTGGCGAGCGCCCCCGATGTGCCGCTGCCGACGCGCCGCCCGACCGACAGAGCCGAGGTCGCCGAAGCCGAGGTCGCTGAGGCAGAGACGGCTGAAGCAGAGACCGAGGTCGCCGAAGCCGAGACGACCGAAACCGACACGGTCGCCGCCGAGACGGTCGCCGAGGCGGCGGAAGACACGGACATTCCGCTTGTGCGGCTGGCGACGGTGCCCGACGCACCCGCACCGCGCCTGCGACCGATGGAGGACGAGGCCGGCCGCCTGCTGGTCCGCCTGGCCGATCCGCCGCCGGCGCCGCGGCCGGCGATCCGCCCGGCCTTCGCGCAGGGCAGCTTGGGCGATCCGCAGATCGATACCGATCCCCGGCCCGACACGGTGGTCGCCGACGCGACGGTGTTCGCCGCGACCCTGCCGGGCGCGACGCTGGCGGTGCCGGCGCGCGCGGCGGTGGACGCTGTCGGGCTGACCTTCGCGGCCACCGGGGATCCGGGCGTGCGGCCGACGACCGCGGCGGCGGGGCTGCCGGCGCGGGGGCTCGACGCAGTGATCGCCGCGGCCCTGGCCGACGCGGCGCCGGAGGATCCCGCCGCCGGGGTCGATGTCGAGGTCCGCATGACCGTGCTGGACGCCCCGCCCGATGCACCGGTGCCCGGGTTCCGGCCGGCCTCCGCCGACGCAACGGTGGTCCGCCAGCGCCTCGACCCGCCACCCACCGCGCCTGCGCCGCGGACCCGGCCGACCGCGGGCTAGCAGGCAAGAGAAGAACACCTTCCCAACGTCGTCCCCGCGCAGGCGGGGACCTTCAACCGATTGAAACGAAAAGATTCCCGCCTGCGCGGGAATGACGTTCAAAGCTAAATCTGGTGTTCTTGGCGACCGGGCCGCCCGTCAGGCGGGCTGTGCGAACTCCGCGCGGATCGCCGCGTCGTGCTGGCCGAGCGCCGGCACCGGCCCGACCCGGTCCGAGCGGCCGGTCACCACCGCGCCGGGGGCGAGGCAGTCGATCTCTTGCCCGTCCGACAGCGTCACCGCCAGGAAGCGCGCCTGGGGATGGGCGATCAAGTCGTCCAGTGTGCTGAGCCGGCCATAGGCGATGCGCGCCGCCGTCAGCCGGTCGATCACCGCGGCGCGGTCGAGATCGGCGAACACGCCCTCGATCGCCGCCGTGAGCGCCGTGCGCTGGGCGACCCGCGCCGGGTTGTCGGCGAAGCGCGGGTCGGCGGCGAGATCGGGACGGCCCAGCACCGCCTGGCAGAAGCGCTGCCATTCGCGCTCGTTCTGGATGGAGATCAGCACCCCCAGCCCGTCGCCGCAGCGGAACAGGCCATAGGGGCTGATCGACGGATGGTGCAGGCCCGAGCGCGCCGGCGGCCGGCCGCCATAGCGCGCCTGCAGATAGGGCACGTTCATCCAGTCGGCCATCGCGTGGAACAGCGAGACCTGGATGGCGCGGCCCTCGCCGGTGCGCTCGCGCGCATAGAGCGCCTGGACGATCGCCTGAAACGCCGTCATGCCGGCGGCAATGTCGCAGACCGACACGCCGACCCGCCCCGGCTCCTCCGCCGTGCCGTTGATGCCGGCCAGGCCGCTTTCCCCCTGGATCAGCAGGTCGTAGGCCTTCAGCTCGCTGAGCGGGCCGTCTTCGCCATAGCCGCTGATGTCGCAGGTGATCAGCCGCGGATGCGCCGCCCGCAAGGCGGCCGCGCCGAGGCCCAGCCGGTCCGCCGCGCCGGGGATCAGGTTCTGGATGTAGACATCCGCAGTACCGATCATGCGCCGTGCCAGCGCCGCATCGCCGGTATCCTTCAGGTCCAGGCGGATCGACTGCTTGCCGCGGTTCAGCCAGACGAAATAGGCGCTTTCGCCGGCCGCCAGGCGGTCGTAGCCGCGGGCGAAGTCACCCTCCGGCCGTTCCACCTTGATCACCCGCGCCCCGGCATCGGCCAGCCGGCCCGAAGCATAGGGCGCGGCCACCGCCTGCTCGATCGCCACCACCAGAAGTCCGTCGAAATCCCCCGCCATCGCCAGATGCCTCCCTGTCGGGCGCTTGGGCCCCCTTTTTCCGGACTATCGCAATCCATCCATAGACAGAACAAATAGCGTGTGGTTCTGGAAGCCATTGCCCTAGGTTCTAGCAATCCGCTCGGAGAGCCGTCTTTGGACCTGCGTCAGCTTCGCTATTTCCTGGCCATCGCCGAGGAAGGGTCGATCAGCCGGGCAGCGGAACGCCTGGGCGTCGCCCAGCCGTCGCTGAGCCAGCATGTGATGCGCCTGGAGGCCGATCTCGCCGTCGCGCTCTTGGTCCGCTCCTCGCGCGGTGTCACGCCGACGGAGGCCGGCGAGCGCCTGCAGCAGCATGCCCGCGGCATCCTGCGTGCGGTGGCGGCGGCGCGGCAGGACGTGCGCGATCTCGGCGACCGGGCCAGCGGCACCGTGGCCATCGGGCTGCCCAGCTCGACCAGCATGGCGTTGGCCGTCCCGTTGGCCGAGGCCGTCCATCGCCGCCTGCCCGACGTGACCCTGCGCACCATGGAGGCGATGAGCGGCCATGTGCTGGGCTGGCTGGAGGACGGCGTGATCGATCTCGGCATCCTCTACAACGCCAGCGGCATCCGCCACTTGGCCGTCGATGAGCTGATGACCGAGGATCTCTATCTTGTCGTCCCGCCCGACGCTGCACCGCCCGGCGGCACGGCCGGCGGCATCGCCCGGCAGCCGGTCGCCTTGGCCGAATTGGCCACGCGGCCGATGGTGCTGCCCGGCCGGCCGCACGGCTTGCGCGAGCTGATCGACCGCCATGTCCGCTCGGCGGCCGTGCGGCTCACCGTCGCGGTGGAGATGGATGCCCTCGCCCAGATCAAGGAGCTGGTCGCCCGCGGTTCCCTGCAGACCCTGCTGGCGCTGGCGGCGGTGCGCCCGGAGCTGGACCGCGGCGATCTGGTGGCGGTGCCCGTCGTTGATCCGCCGATCCGCCGCACGGTGGCGCTGGTGCGCAACCCCAGCCGCACCCAGACCCAGGCCAGCCGAGCGGTGGAGCGCCTGCTGGTCGAAGTGGTGCGCGAGCTGGTCGCCGTCGGCCGCTGGCCGGGCGCGCTGACACCGGGCCCGGCAGTGGCGCCATAGCCGGGGGCTATGGCGCCAAGAGCAAAACAGTCTTTGCAGGCTTTTTCGCGCTGCCGGTACGGTTCCCATAAGGGAGCGCTATGGCCTGCGGTCAGGACCGTCGACCTCCCGCACAACAAGGAACGCCCGCGACCGACGGGTGTCCCAACAAAGGGTATCGGAGGATCGATCCATGAGCCGCTTCAGCCGAATACTGTCCGTTGCCGCCGTCGGCCTTGCCGCCGCGGCCCCACTGGCCTTGGCCCCACCGGCCCTGGCACAGGACGCGCCGGAGGGCGCGCCGGAAGAGCTGGTGATCGGCATCACCGCCTTCTTGTCGGGCCCCGCCTCGGTGTTCGGGGAGCCGGCCCAGGCCGCCGCCGACATGTTGATCGAGGAACTGAACGCCGCGGGCGGCGTCGCCGGCGTGCCGCTGCGCGCGCTCTATGTCGACGAGGGTGCCGGCGGCGAGCATGTGCTGAGCGAGTATCGCCGCCTCGTCCAGGAAGAGGGCGTGGACGCCATGTTCGCGTCGATCTCCAGCGGCAACTGCAACCAGGTCGCCCCCCTGGCGGAAGACCTGCAGATGCTGAACATCATGTGGGACTGCGGGACCCAGCGGATCTTCGAGGAAGCGGACTACCGCTACGTCTTCCGCACCCAGGCCCATGCGACGCCGGAGATGCTGGCCACCGTCCTCTACCTGCTGCGCACCAAGCCGGACTTCCAGACCATCGCCGTGGTCAACCAGGACTATGCCTGGGGCCGCGATAGCTGGAACATCTTCCTCACCGCGCTGCAGGCCCTGAAGCCGGATGTCGAGGTGGTGGCGGAGCTGTTCCCCGCCTTCGGCTCGCCCGACTATTCCGCGGAGATCTCGCGTCTGTCGGCGCTGCGCCCGGATGTCGTGCTGTCCACCGCCTGGGGCGGCGACCTCGACACCTTCGTCCTGCAGTCCGCCCAGCGCGGCCTGATGGACATCTCCACCTTCGTGCTGCCGCTGGCGGAAAGCTCGCTGGAGCGCCTCGGCACCGATCTGCCGGAAGGGGTCATCGTCGGCGGGCGCGGCGACCACTACTTCCTGCATCCGGAGAAGGTCGGCGATGCGGATTACGACGCCTTCGTCGCCGCCTTCCGCGAGCAGACCGGTGCCTTCCCGATCTACCCGGTCTTCCACGTCGCCCAGGCGCTGTCGGCGCTGGAGGGCGCCTATCTGGGGGCGATCGAGGCCAATGGCGGCGCCTGGCCGGACCGCGAGCAGGTGGTCGACGCCATGGCTGGCCTCACGTTCGCCGGCCTCGGCCGCGAGGTGATGATCCGCGAGGATAACCAGGGGCTGGAGGATCAACTGGTCGGCACTACGGTGCATGACGACGCCTACGACTTCGCGGTGCTGGACAACATGATGATCTTCGACGCCGAAGACGTCACCACGCCGGTCGGCGCGGAGTCGGTGTCGTGGCTGTCCACGCTGGGGCCCGAGATGCTGGAGCTTGAGGTCGACAGCTTCTCCCACACCGGCCCGTAAGCTCGGCCCAAGACCGCCGCCCCCAAGGACGGGGCGGCGGTCCCGGTCGCCGCGTAGAGCGCCGCGGCGCCCGTTCTCGCCCCAATTCCCCCGCTCCCAAGGCCGGCCGATGACCTGGCAGCTTGCCTTTCTCGCCACCCTCGACGGTCTGGCCTATGCCGCCCTGGTCTTCATGGTGGCGGTCGGCCTGACGCTGATCTTCGGGGTCTTGCGCATCCTCAACGTCGCCCATGGCAGCTTCTACGCCATTGGCGCCTATCTCGCCGCCAGCCTCGGCATCGCCATCGCGGCGGGCGGCTTGAGCCCGTGGCTGACCTTCCCGGCGCTGATCCTGGCCGCGGTGCTGGTCGGCACGATCCTCGGCACGCTGATCGAACGCGCGCTTCTGCGCTACGTCTACCTGAAGGAAGACGTCCTCCAGCTCCTCGTCACCTTCGCCGTCTTCATGATCTTGGAGGACGTGCAGCGGCTGGTCTGGGGCGTGAACCCGTATTTCGAGGCGGTGCCGCTGCGGTTGCTCGGTAACATCTCGCTGGGCGGCATCTTCTACACCAACTACCAGATCCTGGTCTTGCCGGCGGTGGCGCTCTTGATCCTGGTGGGCTTGCGGCTCTTTCTGCGCACCACGCTGGCCGGCAAGCTGATCACCGCGGTGACCGAGGACCGCGAGATGGCCACGGCCATCGGCGTCGATACCGGCCGGGTCTATCTGATCACCTTCGTCATCGGCGCGACGCTGGCCGCACTGGGCGGGGCGCTGGCGTCGCCGACCACCTCGCTGGTGCCCGGCATGGGCGCCGACATGATCGTCCTGTCCTTCGCGGTGGTGGCGACGGCCGGGTTGGGCCAGGTGGAAGGGGCGGCGCTGGCGGCGCTGCTGATCGGGCTCGGCCGCTCCTTTGCCGTCTATCTGATGCCGGAGCTTGAGGTGCTCGTGCCCTATCTGGTGATGGCGCTGGTCCTGCTGGTCCGCCCGGAGGGGCTGTTCGGCGTGGCCCAGCGGCGGCGCATCTGATGGCGGGCCGCCTCAACGCCCAGGCGCTGCTGGCCGTCGCCGCCGTCGTCCTGATCGCCGCAGCACCCTTGATGGCGCAATGGGTCAAGGTGCTGCTGACCATCGCGCTGGCCAAGGGCCTGGCCGTGCTGGGCATCATGATCCTGTTGCGGGCGGGCCAAGTGTCCTTCGGTCACGCCATGTTCTATGCGGCCAGCGCCTATGCCGGCGCCTTCGTCGGCCGCTGGACCGGCGGCGGCGAGCTGTTCGTGCTGATCGGCGCCGGGCTGGCGGTCTCGCTGGCGCTGGGCCTGGCGATCGGCGTCTTCGTCGTGCGCTATCGCTACATCTTCTTCGCCATGCTGAACCTGGCGTTCTCCATGGTGCTGTTCTCCATCCTGGAGAAGTTCTTCCATGTCACCGGTGGCAGCGACGGCATGCGCATCGCCCGGCCGACGGTGCTGGGGATGGAGTTGGAGCGCGCGCCCTTCGAGTACGTGATGTTCTACCTGACGCTGGGCTTGGTGGTGGGGCTCGCCTGGGGGGTGCGGCGCTATCTCGCCTCGCCCCTGGGCCAGGCGCTGGCGGCGGTGAAGAGCAACGAGACGCGCCTGGAATATCTCGGCATGTCGGCCCGCCACGCGCTGTTGGTCGGCTATGTGCTGTCGGCGGGCCTGGCCGGTCTGGGCGGCGTGCTGGCCAGCATCACCCAGGGGCTGGCCACGCCGGAGATCGCCTATTGGGTGCGCTCCGGCGAGTTCGTGTTCATCGCCATCCTCGGCGGTGCGGGCACGGTGGCCGGGGCCTTCGCCGGTGCCGTGGTCTATGAGGGCGTGCGCAGCTATGCCGCCGCCTATTTCGCCGATATCTGGCAGATGGTCTTGGGCGCCGTCCTGCTGGCCATCATCCTGTTCGCGCCGGGCGGCCTGGTCGGCCTGGCGGAGCGGCTGACCGGCCGGCGCCTTAGGGGCGGGTCTGCCGATCCCGCTGTGGCCGCCGATCAGGCGCGGGTGGGCGAGCGATGAGCCAGCCGCTTCTGGAAACCCGCGACCTGCAGATCCAGTTCGGCGGGGTGGTCGCCGCCTCCGGCGTCAATCTCGACGTCATCGAAGGCGAGACGCTGGCGATCATCGGCCCGAACGGCGCCGGCAAGACCACCTTCCTCAACCTGTGCACCGGCTACATCAAGCCGTCGGCCGGGCGCGTCACCTTCCGCGGCGCCGACATCACCGCGCGCAGCCCGCGCGCCATCACGCGCCTGGGCATCGCCCGAGCGTTCCAGATCCCGCAGCTCTTCGCCGAGCACACGGTGTTGGAGAACCTGCTGCTGGCAGCGGCGGTGCGTGATCGCGTGTGGAACCCGTTCCGCCGGCTGGCCACGCTGCCGGCGCGCGGGGAGATGCTGGCGCTGCTCGATCTCGTCGGGGCCGGCGACTTGGCCGACCAGCCGGTGGAGGTGTTGCCGGAAGGCCGGCGCAAGCTGGTCGACATCGCCATCGCGCTGGCGCTGAAGCCCCGGCTTCTCCTGCTGGACGAGCCGACCAGCGGCGTCGCCTCGGCGGAGAAGTTCCAGATCATGGACATCCTGGCCAATGCCCTGGCGCGCGAACGCGTCACCGCCGTGTTCGTCGAGCACGATATGGAGGTGGTGCGCCGCTACGCCAGCCGGGTCGCCGTGTGGAACACCGGCAAGATCACCCATAGCGGCCCGCCCGACGAGGTGCTGAGCGACCCGGACGTCCGCCGCGACGTCATCGGGCTCTAGATCGAGGATCGGCGCGGATGCTGACCGTCGAGGCTTTGACCGTGGAGATCGCCGGGGTGCAGGTGCTGCGCGGCGTCGGGTTCACGCTGGCCCCGGGCGCGACGCTGGCCCTGGTCGGCCGCAACGGTGCGGGCAAGACGACGACGCTGCGCGCGCTGATGGGGCTGGTGCCGGTCGCCGACGGCCGGCTGACGCTCGACGGCCGGCCGCTCGGGGCCGTGGCGCCGCATGACCGCCCGGGCCTGGGCATCGGCTACGCGCCGGAGGACCGCCGGCTGTTCAGCGCGTTCACGGTGGAAGAGAACATCCGCCTGCCCGCGGAGGTCGTCCGCCTGGCGGAGCACGAGATCAAGGCCAGGCTCGACGCCGTCTACGAGGTGCTGCCCGAGCTGGGCGCGCTGGCCGGCCGGCCCGCCGGCTCCGTCAGCGGCGGGCAGGGCAAGATGGTGGCGCTGGGCCGCGCCCTGATGATCGGCACGCGGCTGGTGCTGCTGGACGAGCCCTTCCAGGGCCTCGCCCCGGCGCTGGCCCAGCGCTATGCGGAGGCACTGTCGCGCCTGCGCCGCGTCCGGCCGGACATCGCCTTGCTGGTCACCGAAAGCAATCCGGCCTTGCTGGCCAACCTGACCGAAGACGGTCTCCTGATCGAGCGGGGCGAGGTCGCCCCCCGGCGCCTGAAGGACATCATGGAGGACGCATGACCAGCCTCGATAGCGCGGGCAGCGCCGGCTCGACGGCCGTGCCGGAGCGCGGGCTGCTGATCGACGGGGGCTGGCAGCCGGCCCGGGACGGCCGCACGCTGCCGGTCGTCTGTCCCAGCGACGGCCGGGCGTTCGCCGCGATGGCCCGCGGCGGCGCGCCGGAGATCGCCGCCGCCGTCGCCGCCGCGCGGCGGGCGTTCGAGGACGGGCCGTGGGGCCGCCTGGCCGCGGTGGAACGCGGGCGGCTGCTCACCCGGCTGGGCCAGGCCGCGCTGGACCGTTTCGAGGAGCTGGCCGCGCTGGAGGCGCGCGACACCGGCAAGCCGATGACCCAGGCACGCGCCGACATCACCGCGGCGGCGCGCTATTGCGAGTTCTACGGCGGCGCCGCCGACAAGCTGCACGGCGACACACTGCCCTTCCTGAACGGCTATTGGGCGACCACGCTGCGCGAGCCCTATGGCGTTACCGGCCATATCATCCCCTGGAACTACCCCGCGCAGATGTTCGCCCGGACCTTGGCGCCGGCCCTGGCCGCCGGCAACGCCACCGTGTTGAAGCCGGCGGAGGAGGCGTGCCTGACCCCGCTGCGCCTGGCGGAACTGGCGCAAGAGGTCGGTTTCCCGCCGGGTGCCATCAATGTTGTCACCGGCCTCGGCGAAGAGGCGGGCGCCGCGCTGACCGCGCATTCGGACATCGACTTCCTGTCCTTCACCGGCTCGCCGGAGGTCGGCACGCTGGTGCAGACCGCCTGTGCCAAGAACCATATCGGCTGCACGCTGGAGCTGGGCGGCAAGTCGCCGCAGGTCGTCTTCGCCGACGCCGATCTCGACCAGGCGCTGCCGGTGGTGGTCAAGGCGATCCTGCAGAACGGGGGCCAGACCTGCTCCGCCGGGTCGCGCGTGCTGATCGAGCGGTCGGTCTATGACGAGGTGGTGGCGGCGTTGGCGCCCCGCTTCTCAGCACTTCGCATCGGGCCGCATGACGCCGATCTCGATTGCGGGCCGCTGATCAGTGCCGCCCAGCGCGACCGGGTGGCCGGGTTCGTCGACCAGGCGCGCGCCGACGCGATCCCCGTGCTCGGCGCCGGAACGATCGTGGCCGACGCGCCGGCCGGCGGCTTCTATGCCGCGCCGACGCTGTTCGGTCCGGTGCCACGGACCAACCGGCTGGCCTGCGACGAGGTCTTCGGGCCGGTCCTGTCGGCCCTGCCGTTCGAGGACGAGGCGGACGCAGTTTCGCTGGCCAACGCCACCCCCTACGGCCTGGTAGCGGGCGTGTGGACGCGCGACGGGGGCCGCCAGATGCGCCTGGCGCGGGCGATCCGCAGCGGACAGGTCTTCATCAACGGCTATGGCGCCGGCGGCGGCATCGAGCTGCCCTTCGGCGGCATGAAGAAGAGCGGCCATGGCCGGGAGAAGGGGTTCGAGGCACTGTTGGAGTTCACCACGACCAAGACGGTGGTGTTCAACCACGGTTGATGGACATTTCCCCGTCTGTTGAGGCCCTCCCCCTCGATGGGGGAGGGGTGGGGAGGGGGTGATGTTTGTCGCAGGGCGTGCCGGATGAGGAAGCGCCTTGTCGATGGGACCATCTGACAGGCACCGAGGTTCCGATGCGGGCGGGTGGTCGATGGCGCCATCACCCCCACCCCAACCCTCCCCCATCGAGGGGGAGGGGGTTGTCACTGAGATGCGCCCTGTCGTCCCGCTTTCATGGAACGGGATGACGAAGGGTGTCGGGTCGCGCCCGACCATGACGGGATCGCTGGAAAGGAATCAAAAAAATGAGCGGACGGTTCGACGGGAAGGTGATGCTGGTGACCGGCGCGGCCTCGGGCTTCGGGGCGGGCATCGTGCGGCGCGCCGCGGCGGAAGGCGCGCGGGTCGCCTGCGTCGACCTGAACGCCGCCGGGGCGGAGGCAATCGCCGCGGAGATCGGCCCGGCGGCCCTGCCGGTGGCGGCCGACGTCGCCGACGGCGCCTCGGTGGCCGCGGCGGTCGAGGCGGTACTGGCGGGCTTCGGCCAGATCGACATCGTCGTGAACAATGCCGGCATCAGCCACAAGAACCAACCGCTGTTGAATGTCGGGGAAGACGAGTTCGACCGCGTCTTCGCCGTCAACGTGAAGGGCATCTTCCAGATGGTGCACGCCGTCGTGCCGTACTTGCGCAAGCGCGGGGCGGGCGGCGTGATGATCAACGTCACCTCCACCGCCGGCCTGCGGCCGCGCCCGGGCCTGACCTGGTACAACGCCTCCAAGGGCGCGGCCAATGTGATGAGCCGGTCGCTGGCCGTGGAGCTGGCGCCCGACAACATCCGGGTCTGCGCCGTCGCGCCGGTGATGGGCGAGACGGCGCTGCTGGAGACCTTCATGGGTCTGCCGGACACGCCGGAGAACCGCGCCAAATTCGTCGCCACCATTCCGCTGGGGCGGATGAGCAAACCGTCGGACGTCACCTCCGCGGTGCTCTATCTGGCGTCGGACGAGGCTGAGTTCCTGACCGGCCTGGTGATGGAGGTCGACGGCGGGCGCTGCGTCTGAGAAGCTGCGGTCGTTCCACCAGCTTCGTTTGGGAGAGGGCCCGAGCCGATGGACGACCGGATCATTCTCGATGAGGGCGACGGTTACCGCCCGCTGTTCCAGATCGGCGCGACCCCGCTGGCGGAGGAGACGGTCTATGACCGCCTCGACGACATCGGCGGGGTGGAGACGCTGGAGGCGGGCGGCCGGCGTTTCCTGAGGGTGGCGCCCGAGGCGCTGGCGGCGCTGGCCCAGCGGGCGTTCCACGACATCTCGCATCTCCTGCGCGCCTCGCATCTGCGGCAGATGCGCAGCATCCTGGACGATCCCGACGCCACGGCGAACGACCGCTTCGTCGCGCTGGAGATGCTGAAGAACGCGGTGATCGCCGCGGAAGGCACGTTTCCGATGTGCCAGGACACCGGCACCGCGATCGTCGTCGGTAAGAAGGGCCAGCAGGTGCTGGTCGACGGCGGCGAGGATGGCCCGGTGGACGAGGCGGCGCTGTCCGCCGGCATCCAGCGCACCTATACCGGCACCAATCTGCGCTACAGCCAGATGGCGCCGATCAGCATGTTTGAGGAGAAGAACACCCGCACCAATCTGCCCGCCCAGATCGACATCGCCGCGGTGCCGGGCAGCGCCTACGAATTCCTGTTCGTCGCCAAGGGCGGTGGGTCGGCCAACAAGTCCTTCCTCTTCCAGGAGACGCCGCGCACCCTGCACCCGGAGCGGCTGAAGGCGTTCTTGAAGGAGAAGATCGGCAGCCTCGGCACCGCCGCCTGTCCGCCCTATCACCTGGCGATCGTCATCGGCGGGCTGTCGGCGGAGCTGACCATGAAGACGGTCAAGATGGCGTCGTGCCGCTATCTCGACGGTTTGCCGACCAGCGGCGATGCCTCTGCGCGCGCTTTCCGCGATGTCGCGCTGGAGGAGGAGGTGCTAGCGATCACCCGGGAGCTGGGCATCGGCGCGCAGTTCGGCGGGCGCTATTTCTGCCACGACGTGCGGGTGATCCGGCTGCCGCGCCATGGCGCCAGCATGCCCATCGGGCTCGGCGTCTCGTGCTCCGCCGACCGCCAGGCGCGCGCCAAGATTACCGCGGACGGGGTGTTCCTGGAGCGGCTGGAGCGCGACCCGGCGCGCTTCCTGCCGGAGACCACGGTGGATATCGGCGCGGCGGTGCCGATCGACCTGACCCGCCCGATGGACGAGATCCGCGCGATCCTGACGCAGCACGGCGTCGGCACGCCGCTGTTGCTGAACGGGCCGATGATCGTCGCGCGCGACCTGGTGCACGCAGCCTTGGCGGAGCGCCGCGCGAAGGGCGAGCCGCTGCCCGCCTATATGCGCGACCATCCGATCTACTATGCCGGCCCGGCGAAGACGCCGGACGGCTTCGCCTCGGGCTCCTTCGGTCCGACCACGGCGTCGCGCATGGACGCCTATGTGCCGGAGTTCCAAACGGAAGGCTTCAGCCTGGTGACGCTGGCCAAGGGCAACCGGTCGACAGGCGTGGTGAAGAGCTGTGCTGAGAACGGCGGCTTCTACCTCGCCACCATCGGCGGTGCCGCGGCGCGGGTCGGCCGGGACATGATCACGCATGTCGAGGCCATCGACTTCCAGGACTTCGGCATGGAGGCGGTGTGGCGCATCGAGGTGAAGGATTTTCCGGCCTTCATCGTCACCGACGACAAGGGCAACGACTTCTTCACGCTGAAGCGGGGGTAGGGGCGGTCGACATGACCGGCCTGACGCCGCTCGCCGACCTCTACGCCGTCGCGGCGGATCGCAAGGGCGGGGCGGCGGCGTTCGAGGCGACGCTGACGGATCCGAAGCCGGTGGACGCGCTGGCGGCGATCCCCGACGACCGCTGGCTGTCGGAGATCTCCAAGCGGGTCTTCCAGGCCGGCTTCAACTGGTCGGTGGTGGAGGCCAAATGGCCGGCTTTCGAAGCCGTGTTCGACGGCTTCGACGTCGGCCGCATGGCGCTGATGTCCGACGACGACCTCGACCGCTACCTGAAGGCCGACGGCATCATCCGTCACGCCAAGAAGATCCTGTCGATCCGCGACAACGCCGCCTTTCTGCGCGCGCTGGCGGCCGAGCATGGATCGAGCGCCGGCGCCGCGATCGCCCGCTGGCCGCGGTCGGACTATGTCGGGCTGCTGGCGCTGCTGAAGACGCGCGCCAGCCGGCTCGGCGGCGTCACCGGCATGTACGTCCTGCGCTTCATGGGCGTCGACAGCTTCATCCTGTCGGCCGACGTGACCCGCGCGCTGGTCCGCGAAGGCGTAATCGCCAAGGCCGCCTCGTCGAAACGCGACCTGTCCGCCGTCCAGGCCGCCTTCGACCACTGGGCAGACCAAAGCGGCCGCCCCTTCACCGATATCAGCCGCATCCTGGCCTGCTCGGTGGAATAGGCTGCCTTGGCGTACGCAACTATCTTCCGTGCGATCTTGCGAGCTAGAGCGTTAGCCCAACTGATTGAATCAAGGGATTCCCAGGCGGGTCTGGTTCTGATTCAAGATGTCTGCCGGGGAAGGAGGCCGGCAGGCATGTCGA
>JANQSN010000006.1 GCA_028284045.1 Alphaproteobacteria bacterium
GCGCCGACAATCTGATCGCAACCGCTGGCTTGCCCATCAATCATGCTCCTCGAATCTCGGGAACATGATCCATTAAACTTCTCGATCAGGACACTAGCGGTTGGGCGTCGGCCGTCCGGGGCGGGCGGGCTCGCCGGCGGAGCGCTCCTCGGTGCCCAATGCGGTCGCCAGACTTGCGTCGGCGGAGCCCGGCCGCCGCGGCTGCTGCTGGGTCGCGGCCGGCGCCCAGGCGGTCAGCGTCAGGATCTCGAACTGTGCGGGCAGGCGCCCGTCGGCCTCGGCGAACAGGCGGCGATAGACCGCTTCCGCCTCCGCAAACAGGGCGCGGGGCGGCGGGGTGCGGGGCCGTGCGCGATGGGCCGCGTTCTCGCCCATCGCGCGGAGATCGCGCATCAGCCGAAGCGTATCGGGATAGGTGACCGTCAGCATCTCGGTGTCGACGACCGGCAGCGCGAAGCCGGCGCGCTGCAGGAGGCCGCCGGCGTCGCGCACGTCGGTGAAGGGCGAGACCCGCGGGCTCGCGCCGCCGGACACGATGGTCTCCGCCTCCGTCAGCGCGATCTTCAGCTCGCGCAAGGTCTCCCCGCCGAGCAGCGTCGCCAGGAACAGGCCGTCCGGCCTCAGCGCACGGCGGATCTGGATCAGCGCGCCCGGCAGGTCGTTCACCCAGTGCAGCGACAGATTGCTGGCGATCAGGTCGAACGACGCGTCGGCCAGCGGCAGGGCCTCCTCGTCGGCGACCAGGACGGTCGCACCGGGCCTGAGCGCGGCGGCTCGTCGCGCCATCGCCGCGGAGGGATCGGTGCCCACCAGCAGCCGCACGCCCTTGCGCCCGTCCAAGGCCCGGCCCAGCGCCCCGTCGCGGCCACCGAGATCGGCCACGACGGGGAAGTCGCGGCGCATGTCGAACAGCCGATCGACCAGCATGTCCGCGGCGTGCCGGAAGAGGAAATCATGCTCGGCGAAGGGGCCGGCGGCGGCCCGGTCGCGGTGGCGGCGAACCTGAACGCGGTCGAAGACCTCTGCGGTCATGACGGCTGTCCTTCGGGGGCGGTGGCCTCGGATCCGGCGGCGGCCGTCGGCCGATCGATTCGCCGCCGCGACGCCCAGTCGGCGCCGGGGAAGCGCCGGGCTGTTCGGGCGGTCGCGTCAGCCCTCGGTATCGTCCTCGCGACGGTGCCCGTCGAGGTGGCGGGCGGCCGCGCGCTCGGCGGCCGCGTCGGCCGTTCGCTGCGCCTTGGTGCGGCCGTGCCGCGCCCGCGCCGCGGCGGCCTGGCGGTCCTTCTCGTCCCGCGCGCGGTGCTTGCGGGCGCGGCGCAGATTGACGATCTCGCCCATGATGGCCGGATCTTCGCCCGGGAGCGGCGCCCGGCGCAAGCCGCACGGCAGCCCCGGCGTTAGCCGCACGGCAGCCCCGGCGTTAGCCGCACGGCAGCGTTGTGCGGAGGGCGGTCGGTCGGCCTTTCGATCGCCCCATCGACCGCCTAGTCTTGCCCGAAGACAGGGCACCCGGTTGCCCCGTTTGCGTCCGTCCTGCCGGGCGGATAGCTTAGCGCCGGCGGTGCCGGATCGTATCGATCGGAGCGGACTCTCGTGCCAAACAGGACGCGTCGGAGGCGTCGGGATTTCCCGGTCGCGAGGCCCGCGGCCCGGTCGGAGCGGCCATGACGCGGTGGCTCGCCGGTGGGGTGGCCGTTCTGGTGGTCGCCTTGGCGGCGCTGCTGGTCGTGCCCGGCTTCCTCGACTGGACGCAGTATCGCGAGACGGTGTCGGCGCGGCTCGGCGACCTCTTGGGCGTGCCGGTGCGAATCGACGGCGAGCTGGAGATCAGCTTGCTGCCCGCGCCGGTGATGACCGCCTATGACGTCGTCGTCGACCGCGGTGCCGTCCAAGACGCCGGCACCGGGCCGGACGGCACCGGCGGCGAGGCGCCGCCGCTCTTGGCCGTCGACATCATCGAGGTCCAGCTCTCCTTGGCGCCGCTGCTGACCGGCGCGGTCGAGGTCGAACGGGCCGTCCTGGTCAACCCAGAGGCCACCGTGGTCGCCGCGCCGGACGGCATCGACTGGTTCGGCGGCGGCTTGGCCGACCGGGCCGACCGCGCCGACGGCCAGTCCATGGCGGTTCGGCTGGACCGCCTGACCATCGAGAACGGCTCGGTGCTGTGGCGCGATACCGCCGAGGGGGTCGACCGGCGGGTCGTCGACATCTTCGCGCAGGCGACCGCCCAGGGCCTGACCGGTCCGGCGGGGATCGTCGGCAGCGCCCGATTGGGCGGGGTCGCCTACACCGTCGACCTATCGACCGGTCGCGTGACGGCCGGTGGCGCCCTGCCGATTCGCCTCGCCCTCGGGGTCGACGGCATCGCCGGGGAACTACGGTTCGCCGGCCTGGTGCGCCTGGCCGAGCGCACCGCCCAGGGCGAGCTGGAGGTCGCCGGGGTCGATCCGGTCGGGCTGTGGGATCGGCTGAACACCGCGTCGGCCCCCGGCGCACCGGTGCCGGGCCTGCCGGCCGGCGGCGGCATCCGCACCGCAACCGTCGGGCTGGAGGCGAGCGTTGAAGCCGGCTTGGACCAGGTCAGCCTCGACGCATCGGTGCTCGACATCGCGGGCTCACGGGGTCGTGGCACCATCGTCTGGCAGGCGTCGCCGCCGGGTGATCGGCCGCAGCTCGACATCGCAGCGACTTTCAATCGGGTCCTGGCCGACGACTGGGTCGATGGGTTTGCCTTGGCGGACCTGGTGCAGCGCCGGCTGGCCGGCGACGGGCCGCTGGTGCCGGCGGGTCTCAGCGCGGCCGTCGACATCGATCTGGCCGCGGCGACCTGGCGCGACGGCATCCTGCGCAACCTGCGCCTGATCGCGGCCTTGGACGACGGGCACCTTACCTTGAGCCGGTTGTCGGGCGAACTGCCCGGCAGTAGCGAGCTGACCGTGCATGGCACGGTGACCCCCGACGGCCGGGCCGGCGCGGTCGATCTGGAGGCGGTCGCGGCCGCGGGCGATCTGCGCGGACTGCTCGCCTGGGCCGGGGTCGATGTCTCCCAAGTGCCGGACACCCGGTTGCGCAGCCTGTCCGGCCAGGTCCGGCTGCGCGGCCAGCACGACGAATGGCAGCTTCTGGTGCCCGCGCTGTCGGTCGACGGAAGCCGCCTGCAGGGCGGTCTTGCGTGGCGCGACGACGGGGTGCGGCCCGGCTTCGGCGTACGGCTGGTCGGCGATCATGTCGATCTCGACGACTATCATGTCGACGGCGCCGTCGGCCTGATGCCCGGCGCGCTGGCGGACTGGACGCGGATCGATCGGCTGATCGACCTGGCGGATGGGATCGACGCCAACATCGAAATCGATATCGGACCGTTTTCGGTGCACGGCCATTCCGCCGACCGGTTGGAGGTCGACGCCACGCTGGAGGGTGGCGGCCTGATCCTGCGACGCGCCCGGGTGGCGGGGTTGGACGGGATCGACGCGTCCCTTGAGGGGCGCATCGGCCGCCTCGACCCGATGGACGACGTGGCGCTGCATGTCGCCGTCGCGGCGGAGCGGGCGGACGTGCTGGCCGACCTGTTGGGGGAGATACGGCCGGCCGACGGCGACGCGCCGGGAACGTCCGGTTGGCCGGTGCCGTCGGGGGCGGCGGACGACAGGGCGGACGACGGCGCGGCGGCGGAAGCGGCCTCGCCCGCCGCGGCGATGGGCGCGGACGCGTTGGCCCTGGTGCGGCTCGGCGGCGATCGGCCGTTCGCCGTCGACGGCCGTATCGACGGTGCGGGCGACCGGGTGGTGGCCTCGTTGTCCGGCACGGTCGCGGAGGGTCACTTCGATCTCGGCGGGGCGATCGACACGCCGTGGCAGGCGCCGCGCTACGATCTGGCGGTGCGCATGGTGTTCGAAGACGGCGACCGGGCGCGCGAGGCGATGGCGCCGGGCTACCAGCCGCGCGCACCGATCGGTCCGGTGGACCTCTATGCCCAGATCATCGGTCCGCCATCGGCGGTGGCGCTGGAGGATCTGCGCGTCACCGTCGGGGATCTGGCGGCGGCGGGGCGCGCGGCGATCGAACGGGATCACGAGCGCCCGCGCGTGACGCTGGACCTCAGGACGGGTGACATCCCGGTGCTCGACTACCTGCCGGCCCCCCGTGTCCGCCTCAGCGCGTCCGCGCCGGATATGCGATGGAGTTCGGCCCCACTCGACCTCGCGCTGTTCGACAGGCTCGACGCCGACCTGCGCTTGACGGCCGCTGGCCTGCGCTTCGGCGATCTCGCCATCGCCGATGTCGCCGGTCGGGCGGTGCTGCGCGACGGTGCGCTGGATATCGGCGGTCTGGACGGGGAAATCTTCGGCGGTCGTTTGGGCCTGAGCGGCCGACTGGCCGCCGGCGACCCGGTGGAGATGGTCGCGGACCTCACCCTGGTCGATGCCGATCTCGCCGGGGCGCTGGCGGGGCTGTTGGGGCTGGAGGGGCTCTCCGGAACCGTGTCTCTGGGCATCGATGCGACCGGGCAGGGCCGGTCGACGGCGGAGCTGGCGCGGAGCCTCGACGGCGAGGGCCTGGTGACCGTCCGCGACGGCGCGATCCAGGACCTGGACCTCGCCCGGATCGAGCGGGCGGTCAGCGAGCTGGAGGAGCCGATTGGCTTCCTCGACGAGCTGACCGCGGCCCTGGAAGGCGGCCGTACCGGCATACAGGCCCTGAACGCGCGGTTCGCCGTCGTGGGTGGGATCGCCCATACCGAGGACCTGTCGATCGTCACGCCGGCCGGCCGGGCGGAGGGACGGGGGCTGGTGGATCTTGCCGACCAGCGGGTCGATCTCAGCAACGACTTCACCCTGTTCGGCGCACCGGAGGCGCCCCCCTTCGTCGTGCAGGTCCTTGGGCCGCTCTCCAGCCCGGTGCGTCGATCGCAGACGCAGGCCCTGCAGGCCTATTTCGGGCGCCGCGCGGCGGAAGCGCTGGCCGAGCGGTTCGACGATCTGATCGTCGACGAGGATGCACCCACCGACCGCGACACATCGCCCGCTGCTGGGTCCGCCCCCGGGTCCGCCCCCGGGACGAACGACGGTCGGACCGGTGTCGGCGAGACGGCGTCGGAGCCGCCCGCGACCGCCAACGACCCCCCCGGCGGCTGAGCTTTAAGCCGACTTTAACCGGGCTTGGCGATTCTCGTTTGGTATTGGAGGTGATGCAGATCGGGCCGTCGGGTGCATTCACGCCCGCCCGCTGACGGCCCGCGCCAGAGCGCCTCCGGAGGGCCATCCCATGGGGCTGACAGTGCTCTTCGGCAACTGCCGGGCGGGGTTCCGCCTGGTCTGGGCGTGTTGGGTCCTGCTACTTCTGGCGATCTGCGCCGGCCCGACCTTCTTGACATCGCCACATGCGGAGCCGGCCGCCACACATGCCGGCGGACCGGGCCTTGATGCCCCCGCGCCCGCGCGACCGCTGGGCCCGGCGCTGCCCGGTCTCCTGGCCGCTGCCGGCCGCGGTCGGCGGCGCAAGCCGGTCGACGGCGGTCTCGCCCGGTGCTCGGTTGAGGACGAAACGGTCGGGGTCGACGGCGATGTGGCGGGCGGGGCGCCCGCGGTCGATCGGACGGCGGAGACGTCGCACCCTGCGGCCGATGGCGAGGACCCGGCTCCCTGGCGCGGCGCGGCGGCAGCCGGCGCGCACACGGCGGAGATCGCCCGCCTCAACCGTCTGGTGGAGCACCGGGCGCGCGAGGTCGTCTGCCTGCAGGACCGCTGGGCCGACCTGTTCGAGTTGAGCGCGGTCGCCCAGCTCGTCATCGATCCGGACAGGCGGGTCGTCCACGACGCCAATCCCGCGGCAGCGGCGGCCTACGGATACGTCCGGGCCGATATGGTCGGCCTGCCTTTGGACAAGCTTGCCGCGGCCCCGGATGTGGCAGCGCTGCTGGGCGTCGACGACCGCTCGTCGACGCGCCCGGCGCGACACCGGCGCGCGGACGGGACGGCCTGGGCGGTGGTCGTCGAGGTGTCGCCGATCGTCCTGGCGGGCGGCGAGCGGATCGTCGCCTCGGTCCGCGCCGCCCGGATCGGCGAGGAGACCGAGACGCCGCTGCGCACGCCGAGCGGCCCGCAGGACCGTTTCGACGAGGTGATCGGCCTCCCCTTCTATCGCAAGGACGCGACCGGCCGCTTCATCGCCTGCAACCGGGCTTTCGCCGCGCTGCTCGGCCGGCGGCAGGACGCTATCATCGGTCGTCGCGCGACCGACATCGCCGATGGGCAGATCGCTGCCGACGAGGAGAGGATCGACGGTGACCTGTTGGCGCATCCGACATCGGTCAGCTACGAGGCGCAGTGGCGCCTCGCCGACGGCCGACACCGGGATCTGCTGATCACCAAGAGCGTGCTGCGCGATGCCGGCGGCCGGCCGGAGGAGGTCGCCGGGATCGTCGTCGACATCACCGACTACAAGGAAGCCGGCTTCGAGGCCGAACGGGCCCGGGCGCGCTTCGAGACGGTGGTGAACAATCTCGATACCGCCGTCTACGTGGTGGACCGGGCGGGCGAGCGCGTGCTGTTCGTCAACCGCCATGCCCGGGCGCTGGCCTGCCAGGCGGTCGGCACCGACCGGGTCGCCGTGCCCGGCCCGTGCCTGGACCAGGACTTCGATGCCTTGCTGGATCGGCGCGGGATCCCGCGCCCGGTTCAGGTGCGCGAGCAGTTCGATCCGGTCCGCGGCCTGTGGACGGAGATCCGCGACCAGGCGATCGTCTGGACCGACGGCCGCTTGGCCCGCCTGCAGATCATCACCGACATCACCGAGCGGCGGACCCACCAGCTGGCGCTGGAAGAGCGCAACGCGCGGATTGCCGAACAGGCCGACCATCTGAGCGACCTGGCCGACCGTCTGGAGAAGGCTCGCAGCGCCGCGGTCGAGGCGCGTCGCCAGGCCGAACGGGCGAACCGCGCCAAGAGCGCCTTTCTGGCCACCATGAGCCACGAGCTGCGAACGCCGCTGAACTGCATTCTGGGGTTCTCCGAGCTGCTGCGCGACGGCCTGCTTGGCGATCCGACGCCGGAGCGCACGGCGGAGTATGCCGGCGACATCCACGCCAGCGGCCGCTACCTGTTGGACCTGATCAACGATCTCCTGGACCTGTCGCGGATCGAGAGCGGCAAGGTCGAGTTGGACCGCGCGGCCGTGTCGATCGGCCGGCTGGTGGAGGATTGCCGCCGCCTCGTCGCACCGCGGGCGGCGTCGGGGGATGTCCGGCTGTGCGCGGAGATCGCCGGCGATCTGCCCGCCGTCTTCGCCGACGAGCGGGCGGTCAAGCAGGTGGTGCTGAACCTGCTGTCCAATGCGCTCAAGTTCACCGCGCCGGGCGGCACGGTTCGCATAGAGGTCGTCCGGCGGGCCGACGGTATGATCGAATGCCTGGTTGCCGACGACGGCTGCGGCATCCCGGCAAACCGGCTGGCCCGGATCTGGGAGCCGTTCGAGCAGGCCGACAACGTCTATACCCGGTCCGATGTCGGAACCGGCCTCGGCCTGACATTGGTGCGGTCGCTGGTGCGTCTGCACGGCGGCGAGGTGGATCTGCAGAGCACGCTGGGCGTCGGCACCACCGTGCGCGTCGCCCTGCCCGCGGTCGACGGTCCGTCCCATTGAAGCCCTCCCCCTTGATGGGGAAGGGTGGGGTGGGGGTGATCCTTGCCGGCGGGAGAGTCGGGTGAGGAAAGCCCTCTCATGGTGCTGTCGGATGGGTGCGGACATTGCGGCGGAAGATCACGGCCGCGGCGGCATCACCCCCACCCGAACCCTCCCCCATCAAGGGGGAGGGGCTTTTTCTGGAGATCGATTCAGCCTGCTGGTCTGATCGAACCTCACGACGGGCTTCCCGGACGCTGCGCCGCCCGCGCCAAGGCGAAGACGCGCAAGGCGCTGGCCAGAGAGGCGGGGCGGTTGCGGTCGATCTCCGCGACCAAGGATGCCAGCGATCGGCCGTCGTCCCGGGCAATCGCGTCCAGCGTGTCCCAGAAGGCCTGCTCCAGCCGGACGCTGGTGGCGTGCCCGGCGATGGTCAGCGAGCGCTTGACCGTCCGGTGTCCGGCCGGATCGGCCGGCCCCGCCGGGTCATCCACCGGGCGTCGTGCCGCCGCCGCCGATCATCGCCGCCGGGCGCACCCAGCGGTCGAAATCCTCCGGCGAGACCAGGCCGAGCGCGGCGGCCGCCTCGCGCAGCGTCGTGCCGTCGCCATGGGCCTTCTTGGCGATGCGTGCGGCGGCGTCGTAGCCGATATGCGGGTTCAGCGCGGTGACCAGCATCAGGCTGTCGCTCAAGCTCCGGTCGATACGCCGGCGGTCCGGCTCGATCCCGACGACGCAGTTGTCGGCGAAGCTGCGGCCGCTATCCGCCAGCAATCGGATCGATTGCAGAACGTTGTAGGCGATGACCGGCTTGAACACGTTGAGTTCGAGATGGCCGGAGGCGCCGGCGACGGTCACGGCGACATGGTTGCCCATCACCTGGGCCGCGACCATGGTCAGCGCCTCGCTCTGCGTCGGGTTGACCTTGCCGGGCATGATCGATGACCCGGGCTCGTTGGCCGGCAAGGCCAGCTCCCCGATGCCCGACCGCGGTCCGGAGCCGAGCAGCCGGATGTCGTTGGCGATCTTCATCAGCCCGGCGGCGATGGTGTTGAGCTGGCCGGAGACCTCCACCAACGCATCATGGGTGGCCAGCGCCTCGAACGCATTGTCGGCGGGCCGGAAGGCGAAGCCGGTGATCGCCCCCGCCTCGCGCGCGAAGGCGTCGGCGAAGCCGGGCGGCGCGTTCAGGCCGGTGCCGACGGCGGTGCCGCCCTGGGCGAGCTGCAGCAGCCGCGGCAAGGCCGCCTCCAGCCGCGCGACGCCGGCGCCGACCTGGTGGGCGTAGCCGGAGAATTCCTGCCCCAACGTCAGCGGTGTGGCGTCCTGGAGATGGGTCCGGCCGATCTTGACGATGTCGTCGAACGCCCGGGCCTTGTCGGCCAGCGCGGCGTGCAGATGCTCCAGCGACGGGATCAGCTCGTGGTTCAGCTGCTCCACCACCGCGATGTGCATGGCCGTCGGGAAGCTGTCGTTTGACGACTGGCTGCGGTTGCAATGGTCGTTCGGGTGGACCGGGTCCTTGCTGCCGCGCATGCCGCCGAGGATCTCGATCGCCCGGTTGGCGATCACCTCGTTGGCGTTCATGTTGGACTGCGTGCCGGAGCCGGTCTGCCAGACGACCAGGGGAAAGTGGTCGTCCAGCGAGCCGTCGATCACCTCCTCCGTCGCCGCGACGATGGCGTTGCCGATCGCCGGGTCGAGGACGCCCAGCGCCATATTGGCCAGCGCGGCCGCCTTCTTCTGGATGCCCAGCGCCCGGACCAGGGGTTGCGGCAGGCGCTCCCCGCCGATCTTGAAGTTCTCCAGGCTGCGCTGGGTCTGGGCGCCCCAGTAGCGGTCGGCGGCAACGCGGACCTCGCCGAGACTGTCGGTTTCGAGGCGATGCGGGGGATCTTCAGCCATGGGACGGGTCGCCGGCGGTGACGGAGAGGCCGTGGCGGTCGTGATGGGTCCGTCGCAACGGTTCGGCGGTGCCGAGGCCGCCAGCTTACCCCGCATCCCTAAACGGCGCGAGGCCGCCGGCGTCATGCCTCTTCCTGGAACAGCACCTCTTCGGTCAGCGTGTTCAGCCGCTCGATGATCTTCGGGCCGGCCTTGCCGCCCTCTCCCTCGATGCGGTTGTCCAGGATGCGCTTGATGACGTCGGCGTGCAGCCGGATCAGCCGTACCAGCCGATCCGCCGACAGATGCGGCATCTTCAAGATCTCGTTCAGCGCGCCGGCGACCTGGGAGACCAGGGGATAGCCGAAGGTGCCGCCCTGGCCGCGCATGTCGTGGCTGAGCCGGCGAAGCTGCAGGACGATGTCGGTGCGCCGCGCGGGATCGGCGTCGTCGAGCCCGCCTTCCAGCGTCTCTTCCAACAGGTCGAGGTCGCGATAGACCCACTCCATATACTGGTCCTTCAGGGCGGACAGGGCGCGTTCCGCCCGATGAAGGCAGGCATCGGGAATCGGGCCGCCGAGCTTGGCCCCGAGGATGTTTTCCAAGGAGATCTCCTCATAGGGGAAGCCGCGCGCGCTGATGCGATGGATCACCTTCGGGCGCCGGATGCTGCTGACGCTCATGCGACCGTGCCTCTCTCCAGGTCGTGCAGCAGCGCCTCTGCCGACTGCTCGTGGCGCTGTTCGGAGAGCGCCCGCTCGACGGGATCCTCGCTCGGCGGCGGTCCCGCCTCCGGACTGCGGCGGTCCAGGCCACCCAGCCGCACGGAGCGGCGGCGGCGATCCGGCCCGAAATACCGGCGGCTGGAGATGTAGTTGCGCGGCCGCACGATCACGGCGTTCAGCCGGGTGCGCAGGCTGACCGGGGTGATCGGTTTGGCCAGGAATTCGTTCGCACCAGCGTCGCGCGCCAAGGCCAGGACCTCCGGCGTTGCCTCGCTGGTCATCAAGACGATCGGGATGAACGGGTCGCCCCGGTTGCGGCGCAGGCGCCGGGTCAACTCCAGGCCGTCATGCTCCGGCATCTGATAGTCGACCAGCATCAGGTCGGGCTGAAACGCATGCAGCTTCTTCAGCACCTCGGCGTAGCCGGTGGCTTCGCAGATGCGCTGCACGCCGAAGGCCACCAGGATCGTGCGGATCACCCAGCGCGTCTCTTCATGGTCGTCGACGACCATGACGCGCAGCCGGTCCACCTTCGCCAACAGCGGGCCACCGGCAGCCAGGACCGTCGACATCGTCACCTCCCCCCTGCCGGGCCGGCCGTCGATAGGGCCACGCGCGGGTGCCGGCGCACGGGGGCCGGCCCTACGGACCCGGTGTGCGCCCCGGCGATCCGGGCCGTCACTGCAGCACCATGGTGGTCTCGGCCGCCGGTTCGCCGCCGGCGACCACGGCGGTCGCCTTGCCGGCATCCTCCGCCGGCGCCTGCGCGCCGGACGGGTCGGACTCCGCCGCTTCGCCACTGCGTCGGTCCGGCCCGAAATACGGGTACTCCGCCTTGCGGCGGCGGTCGGGGCCGAAATAGGTATGCGTGCGCACGAACGGCCGCGGCTTCTCGATCATGTAGATCAATCGCGAGAGCAGGTTGGCCGGCGTGATCGGCTTCAAGATGAACTCGTTGATCCCGGCATCGCGGGCGGCGGCGACGCGCCACAGCTCGCTGTGCGCGGTCATCATCAAGATCGGCACCATGGGGGTGGCGACATAGGGATCCGTGCGGACCAGCCGGACGAAGTCGAAGCCGTCCATCGGCTCCATCAGCCAGTCGGTGATCACCAGGTCGATATGGAAGGCGTTCAGCATCTTCAGCCCGGACTTGCCGTCCGCCGCGATATGGACCGACTCCACGCCGAACGCGTGGAGCATCTGGTTGACCACGCGGCGCATCATCGGGCTGTCGTCGATCAGCAGGACTGCCAACGCCTCGAAATTGTAGCGTGCCATCGTCGCCCCCTTGACGATCAGCGGTCGGGCTTGCGGGCCGGTGTCGCGCCCTCGGGAAGCGCGGCCGGGGTGATGACCGCCAAGCGCGGCATCTCGATGCCTTCCTGATTGCCACCGGACAGGCGCGGACCGGTCGCCGGCGGTCCGCCGACCACCTCCACCTCGCCCCACAGGGCATTGGCGAGGTGCTGGCCCAGCGCGCCGCCGTCGCCGGTGATGCCGCGCGCCCGCACCAGCGCCAAGGCATCGAGATGCGTGACGATGGAGGCGGTCAAGCGCGGTTCCCCCGGGCTGGTGCGCTCCAGCAGGGCGCACAAAGACTGGCCGATGGTTGAGATCAGCTCATAGCCGAAGGTCTGGCCCTGGCCCTTGACCTCGTGGGCGATGCGGTAGATCCGCGCGAGCAGGGGGTCGTCATCCTGCGGCGATGTGCCGAGGTGCGCCGCCAAGGTCTGCATCGCGCGCGTTCCGTCGTCGACGATGTCGAGGAAGTCCGCGGTCAAGCTCGCGACCTGATCGCCGGCCTCGGCGATCATCTCGCCGGGGTCGCGGCCGTCCGGTGTCGCCGTGCGTTCCTTGAGCTGGTTGCGGGTCTCGATCATTTCGCACCAGTTTTTGCCGGCGTTGATCGTCGTCCGCTTGATGTCGTCATCCGGCATGCGCGGCCTGTCCCGGACGGTCAGAGATCCCATCGCCGGGCCGCGATGGCGCAGGCGACGAGCGGGCGCCCGCTCCGCCGCGAATCGGTCGGCAGGGTGGTGTCCCGTCGGATCGTTCTACCCGCACGTGGTTAAGAAGCCGTTGAGATTTCAGCCTTTCGGACGGGCGCGCCGGGTCGGTCGTCGCTGAGCGCGCTGCACCGGTGTTGCAATCGCGCGGGGTCCAGGCGCGCTACACCAAGTGTTTGAGATTCGGGGCAGTTTTTACGCCAATCGACGGTCCGCCGGCGGCCGCCTCGGCCGACTGCCCGGCATCGACCCAGCCGGTCAGGCGGGTGACGTGACCCATCTTCCGGCCGGGTTTGGCGACGCCCTTGCCGTAATGGTGCAGACGGCAGGCCGGGTCCGCGACCAGGGCGGGCCAGCGGTCGATCTCCGCACCCAGAAGGTTGTCCATCACCGCGTCGGCGAACCGGCCGACCGGGGCGAGCGGCAGGCCGGCGATCGCCCGAATGAACTGGTCGAACTGGCTGGTCCGGCAGGCATCCAGCGTCCAGTGGCCGGAATTGTGCGGGCGCGGCGCCAGCTCGTTGACCAGGAGGGTGTCGCCGGCCACGAACATCTCCACCGCGACGAGGCCGACAAGGTCCAGCGCCTCGGCGATGCGCCCGGCGATCTCCAGCGCGGCCGCGGCGACCGGCGCCGGCAGCGCCGCCGGTGCCAGCGTCGTCTTCAAGATATGGTCGGCGTGGCGGTTCTCCACCGGCGGGAACGAGACCACGGTGCCGTCGGCGCCGCGCGCGGTGATCACCGAGACCTCGCGGTCGAAGGCGACGAAGCCCTCGACGATCGCCGGGGCGCCGCCGAGACGCTCCCAGGTGCGCCGCGCGGCGTCGTCGGCGTCCGCCAGGTCGCCCTCGGCCGGCAGCATCGCCTGTCCCTTGCCGTCGTAGCCGAGCCGGCGGGTCTTCGCCACCGCGGGGCGGCCGATTCGCGCGATCGCGGCGGCCAGGCCGCCGGCATCGTCCGCCCGGGCGAACGGCGCCGTGGCGATCGCCAGGTCGCGAAGGAACGACTTCTCCGACCAGCGGTCCTGACAGACCGCCAGCACCGCCGGCGACGGCCGGACCGGCACCCGCTCGGCGAGGTATCGGGCGGTATCCAGCGGGATGTTCTCGAACTCGTAGCTGACGACGTCGACCGAGCGCGCGAAGGCCGCCAGGGCGGTCTCGTCGTCATAGGCGGCGTGCGTCATGCGCCCGCAGACCTGCGACAGGGGGCTGTCCGCGTCCGGACAGAAGCCGTGGACCCGGTAGCCGAAGGCCGCGGCGGCCAGGGCGGCCATCCGCCCGAGTTGCCCGCCGCCCAGCATGCCGATGACCGCGCCCGGCGCCAGCGGCGGCTCGCACCGCCCGGTCATGGTCCGGTCATGGGCCCGGTCGGGGCCGCGTCGTCGGGCGCCGCCGGGACGCCTGCGGACTGCGCGTCACGCCAGGCATCCAGGCGCGCCGCCAAGGCGGGATCATGGGTCGCCAGGATCGCGGCGGCGAGAAGAGCGGCGTTGATCGCGCCGGCCCGGCCGATCGCCAGCGTGCCGACCGGTATGCCGGCGGGCATCTGAACGATCGACAGCAGGCTGTCCATGCCGCTGAGGCTGCGGCTCTCCACCGGCACCCCCAGCACCGGCAGCGGCGTGAAGGCCGCCGTCATGCCGGGCAGATGCGCCGCACCGCCGGCGCCGGCGATGATCACCTTCAAACCGCGGTTGCGCGCACCCTCCGCATAGTCTTTCAGGCGGTGCGGCGTGCGATGGGCCGACACGATGCGCGTTTCCGTCGCAACCGCGAGCGTCGCCAGGGTCTGGGCCGCATGGGTCAGGGTCGGCCAGTCGGACTGGCTGCCCATGATGATGCCGACAAGCGGCCCCCCGGGCCGGTCGGTCGCCTCTGCCTCGCTCACCTGCCCTCCGTCCGCCGGTGCCGTGCCGCCTCTCAGGCCGGCAGAAATTGCAAACTGTTGACGAAATGGCAATCGCTTGCCTGTTCTATTGCGCGATCGTGGACGAAGCGACGCGTCCGCCGCCCGGCAGGCCGTGGGTCGGCGAGGGCGGGGACCGTGGCATGCATGGTCGACCGGAAGGGGATGCATTTGTTCGAGCGGGAGGGGCGCTCGATCCCTATAGTGGTCGCGCAAGCGATGGCACCAGGCGCTGCGTGTGACGGTCGGAGCGACCGTCTCAGCCGTTGGATCGAGAGAGCCGAGCGGACATCGTCATGAAGATCGGCGATCGGAACCGGATTGCGGAGACGACGGCGACGCGCGGGGTCGCCAGAACGGCGGCGCCCGAGGCGCCGGCGGCGACCGCCCCCGCCTCGCCGCGGACGGTCGAGGATGCCGCCACCGTCTTCGGCATTCCGCAGGAGGAGCTGACGCCGAGCGTCCGGCGCGGGATCAGTCGGCTGATCGCCGAGGTGGAGAATCTGCGCCAGCAGCTTGAGCAGCGCGAACAGCGTATTGCCTATCTGGAGAAGCTGGCGGACGAGGATCCGCTGGGGCCGATCCTGAACCGGCGCGCCTTCGTGCGCGAGATGTCGCGCATGATGGCCTATTCGGAACGCTATGGGGCCCGTTCCAGCGTGCTGTTCTTCGATGTCGACGACATGAAGCTGATCAACGACAGCTACGGCCATGGCGCGGGCGACGCGGCGCTGGCGCATGTCGCCTCGTCGCTGCTCGCCAATGTCCGCTCGTCCGACGTGGTCGGCCGCCTGGGCGGCGACGAGTTCGCGGTGCTGCTGGCGCAGACGGCGGAGTCCCAGGCGGCGAACAAGGCGGCGGAGCTTGCCGGGGTGGTGCAGGGTCGGCCGTTCTCCTGGAATGGCAAGGAACTGACGGTGAGCATGTCGTTCGGCATCTTCGGCTTCGACGGCCGGACGGAGCCGCAAGACGTGCTCGATGCGGCGGACCAGAACATGTACGCCTACAAGCGCGCCCAGCGCGCTCGGGAGCCCTCGGCGGAGTGAGTGGCGTCGTGTCCCGGGCTTGGGGGACGCCCCGCGCGATGTCGGTGCGGACGGGGGCGGCGCGAACGGGGGCGGCGCGAACGGGGGCGGCGCGGTCAGGCGATGATGTCGGGCAGCAGGCGGCTTTCCAGGCGGGCGATCTGGTCCTTCAAGGCCAGCTTCCGTTTCTTCAGACGATTGACCTGAAGCTGATCGCTGGTCGCGGTGCCGGAAACGCGCTCGATCACATCGTCGAGGTCCCGGTGTTCGAGCTTCAGGACTTCCAACTGTTCTTTCAGGGTCTCAAGATCGGACATCGTCCATCCCGATTGAGGCGGCCGCGGCCCGGTCTTCGGGCCGATGGGAGACGGGCGCTTGGGAGGCGGGCGCTCCAACGGTCGCCGGCGCGGATCGGGTTCGTGGCCGGCGCGCCGGGCGGCCGGTGCCGGCGGGGCGGAAGTCTGCGTCCGGCCGTCGCGCCGGCGCAAGAGCAATCTGGCGGCGAGTCGGTGGCGACGGCGCTTCGGTGCAGCGTGCCGGGTAGGGGGGCGGCGCCGTCGCGGCGGGTTTGGGCTGCAGCTTGCGGGACGGCGCCGTTTTGGCGAGAGTAGGGATGCATCGGCATCGCCGTTTCGCGGTGGCTCGACCCGCGCTCGCGTCACCCCGACTGCACCCCCTTGCCGGTCCCGCCGGCCTTCTCTTCCCAGTCCCTGCCCATCTAGGGCCCCGCTAGGGCCCTGCCCATCGAGGGAGATCTCGTCCGATGGTCGACGACAAGCGGATCGGTATCGTGTGCAGCGGCGGCGACTGTGCCGGTCTCAACGCCGCGATCCGGGCGGCCGTCTTCCGCATTGCCGAGCTGGGGTGGACCGCCATCGGGCTGAAGGAGGGCACCGCCGGTCTCCTGCAGCGGCCCCTGCAGTACGAGGTGCTGACGCCCGACAATTTCAGCGGCGACATCATGCGGCGCGGCGGCACGATGCTGGGGACCACCAACAAGGGAAATCCGTTCGCCTTCCCGATGGCCGACGGTTCGGTCAAGGATCGCTCCCACGAGATCCTGGAGGGCCTGCGCGAGCTGTCCTTGGATGCCTTGATCGGCATCGGCGGCGACGGCAGCTCGGCGATCCTGCGGCGGCTGGCGGTGCAGGGGAACGTGCAGTTGATCACCGTGCCGAAGACCATCGACAACGATATCGGCCTGACGGAGAACGCCATCGGCTTCGACACCGCCGTTTCCGTCGCGACGGAGGCGTTGGACCGGCTGCAGCCGACGGCGGCCAGCCATCACCGGGTGATGGTGCTGGAGGTGATGGGGCGCGACGCCGGGCATATCGCGCTGCAGGCGGGCATCGCCGGCGGCGCCGACGTGATCTTGATCCCGGAGATTCCCTATTCGCTGAAGAAGGTGGCGGAGAAGATCAATCAGGTCCGCGCGCGCGGCCGCAACTTCGCCCTGGTCGTGGTCTCCGAGGCGGTGCGCACCACGGAGGGCGAGGCGCTGGAGCAGACCTTCACCGACGGCGAGCGGCGCTTCGGCGGGGTCGGCAACTATGTCGGCGAGCTGATCGCCGACGCGACCGGGGCGGAGACCCGGGTCACCGTGCTCGGGCATGTCCAGCGCGGGTCGATGCCGAACTGGCGCGATCGGATGATCGCTTCGGCCTTCGGCGTCCATGCGGTGGATCTGGTGCGCGACGGCAAGTCCGATCGGATGGTCGCCTGGTGGAACCGCCAGATCATCGACGTCGCCATCGAGGATGCGATCGCCAACTACCATTCGGTGGAACTCGACGGGCCGCTGGTGCGCACGGCGCGCGGCCTGGGGATCTGTCTGGGCGACTGATCCGCCGGCCAGCGGCGGGGTCATCGCCGGTCCGGTTCGCCTGTTGCTACGCAAAAAACGAATAGCGACCGTCCGCCGCTCTGCGTCGATGATGACTGCGCGGTGACGGGTCCCCATGTTACCGTTGTACCGGCTGGGTGTCCGTCCCGACGTGCCGCCTAAGGAGCGGTGGCGTCGCGGTGGATCGTCCGGCTCACCGGCCTTGCGTGCCGGTGGCCTCGCCCCGCGGGCGGGGGCCGTGCTGCGCTTGAGGCGTGGCAGCGCTTACCGGCCGAACGCCGGCCAGCCCCGGGAGTGTTCGCAACCCTTGAGGAGGGGCAGGAATGTCAGCGATTGAGCGCCTTGAATCACTGCGCACGCGTCATCATCAACTCGAACGGGACCTGCACGACGAAGAGTTGCGGCCCTTGCCGAGTGACGAGGCCATGCGCCGCATCAAGCGTGAGAAGCTGCGCATTAAGGACGAGATGGCCTCTTTGGCCCTCGTCTCCTGAACAACCGCCGAAACGGCCGATTTGATCCGGTCACCGTTGGAATTGCCACAGTCCGCGTGAGATCACGTCACAATCAGGCGTGAGATCACCGTCAGAGCAAGATCGCATCAGGGTGACATCACATCTCAAACCGGAACCGAGGTGAGAGCCGAGGTTCGACACTTAGAACACCATTCGCGGCCCTGTGGGCTTCCCGTTCCGCGCCTCGGCGACCGGAGGGGGAGGTCCGCAGGGCCTTTTTGCGTTCGGGCTGCCTCTCGGCGTCCGACGCGCGGGCCGGAACCGCCGGCGTTACCGGCTATGGCGAGCCGATTCCGGTCCTTGGGGCATCCTGGGCGGCCGATGCGCCGCCGGGCGGTGTCGGCTTCGGTGGGGCAGGGATGGCAATCTGCGGCGCCAGCAGCATCGAGAGCGACTCGGGATGGTAGTAGTACTGATCATGAGCGTGCTGACTCATGAATTTCAGCCAAGAGATCGAAAAATCTGCTGCGAGGCTTGAGTTCTCGTAGTGCTCATCATGCGCGGGCAACCGGGCCGATAGCCAATCCGCGGAAGAATAGACGTCGAACCAGCGCGGCACGCGACCGCTGCAAGCCTTCATGATACTGCGATGAACGCGCTTCGGGCTGCGATGGGCCAGGACGGCAAGCGGGGCGCCCCAGGTGATCAACGTCGTTCGATCCTTGATCGCGCTGACGTCATAGGTGGCCAGGACCTCAAGCCCGATCACGCCCCCCATGGAATGGCCGAGGACGACGACCTCGTCGTAGTCCGGGCGTTCCGGGTCGTCTTCCCGGGGTTGATCGAAGACGCGCTGCAACGTGGTCTGTAGGCGATGCGCGATGACGGCATCGAGATCCTTGTCGACTGATGCCGACAGGTACCGCCTGACGAAGTCGGCGACCGATGCCGTTGTTCCGATCCCGAATATCGAGAGAATGATCAAGAGAAGAAGAAATATTTCATTGTTCGCCACAGGGGCGATGTCGGCGAAGATCGGCTGTAATCTTTGTGAAACAAGATTGAATACATCGGTAAAGCCGGCATCGTCAGTCGGTTCGTTCACAAGGGGCAGATCGACTTGTTCGGCAACGCTTGGGGTACCCGCCGGCGAACCGACGACGAAACCCGCCAACGCGACGATGATCGTTGCGTACCAAAGGAGGAGCAGAAGGCCCGACGCCATGAATACGACCGTCAGCGACCGATTTTGGCGAAGCGACCGAAGCCACCAAGGGTGCAGCATCCAATAGAACAGAAGCTTTGTGGCGCTCCAGAACCGCTGCGGCGGCGTGTCGTCGGATGTGGCGGGAATCAAGTCGGCCCAATACGCCTCGAACACGTCGACGACCGGGCGCTTGCCGAGGTGCTCTTGGATTGGGGTCAGACGGCGAAACGTCTCGCCGGCAATCGCGCCGTCGGTTGTCTCGCCGACCGGCATCCGTCTGGACATGGCCAGATTGTCCACGAGGATGTCGCGCCGGCTATTGCGCGGGTGATGGCCCCACCCGTGAACCAGGATCACGGCGCGCTTGGCCACCGTCGTTGCGGTCTCGGATTGATCCTTCGGTCCCGGGAGTTCTGCGGAGTCCATTGTCGATCCTCCGGGGCATCTTCACGTCGGCGGGTTCATTCGCCGACACTGAAAACACGTCAAACCGCCCTATCCCCATCGATCGTTGTGCATATCGCGGGACTGTGCAAGCGATCGACCGACGGATGGTCGCCGCATCGCCCGCCGGTTGTCCAGAGGGGCAAGTCGCCTGCTGTCCGGCATAGGCCGGCGCACGGCGCGGGTCGCCGGCCGGGTCCGGTAAGCAATTGAGTCTAAGGTGTAGTTAGCGGACCGGGGCCAGGAGCCCGACCCCTTGGGATCCTCACGTCCGCCGGCCGCGTTGCCGGGCGCGGCCGGCCGGCCGCGCCCGCTCTACAGGCCGCTGGGCCAGGGATCGGCGGGGGTCGCGGCGACCTCGCCGTCGGCCTCGTCCGGGTCGACCGTCGCCAAGGCCGGCGCCTCGTCCTCCGCCGGGTCGGCGATCTCGGGCTGCTTGGGCTGCACCTTCTCCACCATCTCCGTCAGTTCCGACGTCTTGCACAGACCCAGCTCGACCGGGTGGCGCGCCTTGATGTTGGCGGCGTTCCAGTGGGTGCGGTCGCGCACGGCGGCGATGGTCGGCTTGGTCGTGCCGATCAGCCGGGAGATCATCGCGTCGGTCAGTTCCGGGTGGTTCTTCAAGAGCCAGGCGATGGCATCCGGCTTGTCGCCCCGCTTGGCCACCGGCGTATAGCGCGGCCCGCGCGGGCGCGGCGACGGCATCGGCAGGTTACGCACGGCCATCTTCAGGCGCTGTGCGGGGTCCGTCTGACAGCGGTCGATCTCCGCCTGGGTGAGCTGGCCGCTGGCGATCGGGTCCATGCCCAGCATGCCGACCGCGACCTCCCCATCGGCGATCGCCTGCACCTCCAGCTCGTGCAGACCGCAGAACTCGGCGATCTGGGTGAAGCTCAGCGCGGTGTTCTCGATCAGCCAGACGGCGGTCGCCTTCGGCATCAGCGGTTGGGCCATCAATGACATCCTCCAAATCTCGGCAGGCCGAGCGACCTTTCTGGCTCGGCGTCCACCCTCGTTCTTCTCGGCCGCAGTGTTCCGACCGGCGTCCTGTCCTGGCCGGCGTCTTGTCCTGGCCGGCGTCGTCGCTGGAAAGCCGACGACCACCCTCGGCGCGGGCGCCGGTTGTCTCGCGCCGGGTGCACCGGCCTGGGGCGCGCCTGGCGGCATCGGCCGCCCCTCAGACGCCCGGTTGCCGTCTTGTGCAGGCTGCGGTTCGGCGCACGTTCTATCCCCTGGGACCGACCCATTGGGGGCTCGCATCCAACCGCCCTGATGATGTAGCCATGCTGGACCAGACTGGCAAGGCGAGCCGTTCGCCTGGGGCTTGCCTGGCTCTACGATCGCATCGCGCGCGTCCCGGGCGATGCGGGGCGGCTGCGCGGGAGGCAGGAGCGACATGGACATCGACGACGATCGGCCAAAGTCCAAGCGGGCGACGCCGCCCGATCTCAGCCTGCTCGGCGTGTCGGAGCTGGAAGGCTACATCGCCGGCCTGGAGAAGGAGATCGCCCGGGCCCGCGACCTGATCAAGGCGAAGACGGCGCTGCGCGGCGACGCCGATTCCCTGTTCCGTCAGTCGTCCTGACATCGGGGCGGGTGGCGCGGGCTGGCAGGCAAGGACAGGAAGGCAGGCGGGATGTTGGACGGCAAGACAGCGATCGTGACCGGATCGACCAGCGGGATCGGGCTGGGCGTCGCCCGGGCGCTGGCGCGGGAGCATGCGAACGTGATCCTCAACGGGTTCGGCGACCCGGCGGAGATCGCGGCCCGCACGGCGGAGATCGCCGAGACCGGCCGTGGGCAGTGCCGGTTCCATGGCGCCGACATGTCCAAGCCCGACGAGATCGCGGCGATGGTGGCGCTGGCCGAGGAGGCCTTCGGCGGCGTCGATATCCTGGTCAGCAACGCCGGCATCCAGCACACCGACCCGGTGGAGGCGTTCCCCGTCGACCGATGGGACGCGATCATCGCTATCAACTTGAGCGCCGTGTTCCATGCCACGCGCCTGGTCGTGCCGGGGATGAAGGCCCGCGGCTGGGGGCGCATCATCAACACCGGCTCGGTGCACGGCCTGGTCGCCTCGGCCCACAAGGCGGCCTATGTCGCCGCCAAACACGGCGTCAGCGGCCTGACCAAGGTGGTGGCGTTGGAGACCGCGGGCAGCGGCGTCACCTGCAACGCGATCTGTCCGGGCTGGGTGCGCACGCCGCTGGTGGAGCGGCAGATCGAGGACCTGGCGGCGCGCGAGGAGCTGGCGATCGACGATGCGGTGGGCGCGCTGCTCGGCCCCAAGCAGCCGTCCAAACAGTTCGTGTCGGCCGACGATATCGGCGCGCTGGCGGTGTTCCTGTGCAGCGATGCGGCGGCGCAGATCACCGGCACCATGGTGCCGATCGACGGCGGCTGGCTGGCGCAGTAGGAGGCGGGCCCGAGGACCGGGGGCCCGAGGACCGGGGGCCCGAGGACCGGGCCGCCTGCCGCCTAAAGTGCCGCGCGCTGGCGTTGGCGCTGCATGTCCTCCAGGCGCAGGATGCGCGTGTAGAGGCTGAGCGAGCGCTCCAAGAGACCCAACAGACCGTCGGGCAGCCGCGTGTCGTCGTGCCAGCGGTCGTCCAGGCAGACCTTCTGGCCGCCGACGGCGAAGCGCTGCGACAGCGCCTCGTCCGGCGTCATCTCGCCGTTCTGAACGGCACGCTGGCAGAACAGCCAGGCCATCACCTGGGTCAGCCGGGAGGTCACGCGCATGCTCTCCTGGCTGACCAGCAGCAGGGCGTCGCGGTCGCCGCCAGCCTCGTCGCGGGGACGGCCGGATGCGATGTAGTTGCGCGCCTCGATGACCAGGGCCAGCGACTCGTCGTAGATGCGGTCGAGGATGGTCTGGCTGCTGTCGCGGACGTTCACCCCGGCTTGCTCCTTCCAACGATCGGCGGCGACCGCCGCGTCGTTGCCCGGCCTTCTCGGTATCCGGCCTTCTCAGTACCCCGTTGGTGCATCGACCACCCATCAGGGTTGCATGCCATCGGTTAATGAGAGATGGACGCTGGCGAATGCCGGCCCCTATGCCCGGCCCCGCCTGTGATGCTGTGCCCAAAGGCTCGATTCGCAATCGAAACGAAGAAAGGGCCGGAAACCGGCCCTTTCCCTGAACCGAACCCCGGTGCGAAGGGTTCAAGTCAGTGCACCTGTTATGCTGCAGGTGCTGCGTGATGCCTCGCCCGTTCAACCCGGACTTTCAAAAACTCTAGGCAGTCGGCTGGGGCGCGTCAAGCAGGTGGATCGAAATCGAATGATTCCGCGGGGCGTTGGGGATGGGGCTGCGATGGGGGAGGTGGGCTGGGTATGGCCATCCGCCGCCGTCGCTATGTCGCGCGACGAGGCAGCGACCAGCCCGTTGCTGTCGAGTGCTCGGGGTTCGTGCAGATGCGCTGCCTCTTGTCGCCTTCTGCCACTCGGTCCGAGTCGCGAAAGGGGCCATCTGTCTTGGACAGATGCACCCTCTAGTGGTGCACAACTCACGACTTATGCACCAATGGCCGAAAGCGCGGAATTCCGGGCTGTGGATATGGTGCAAATCTACGGTGCAAGTTGCGGGTCGATCCGGTAGGCTGAAGCCATGTTGATCGGCTACGCCAGAGTGTCCACGACCGGCCAAAATCTCGACCGCCAGATTGCAGCGCTCCGCGCCGCCGGCGTCGAAACGATCTACAGCGAGAAAGCGTCAGGGAAGGCCGTGGGCGGCCGTCCACAGCTTGAGAAGGCGATCGATGCCCTCGGCACCGATGACGTGCTGGTGGTCGCCGAATGGGACCGCGCGACCCGTTCCATGATGGACGGAATCCAGATCATGCTGCGCATCGCCCGCCGAGGCTCCGCGATCCGGGTTCTGGACAAGCCGCACCTCGATCTCACCACACCGATCGGCCGAGGCTTCCTAGCCTTCCTCTCCGCCCTGGCCGAAGACGAGCGCGAACGGATCGTCGCGCGCGCGGCCGACGGACGGAAAGCGGCGCGCGGCAAGGGCGTGAAGTTCGGGCCGAAGCCGAAGCTGACAGCACACCAGCAGGCGAAAGCCCTGGAGCGGCGGGCCGCCGGCGAAAGCTGCCGGGAGATCGGCCGCGACATGGGCGTCTCTCACAGCACAATCGCGAGGCTGAGATGCCAGGTGTGAACCCTGACATTCTACGATGGGCCAGGGATACGGCAGGTTTCTCACTAGAGGAAGCTGCAAGAGCCATCGGTCTGTCTGATAGCCAACGATCATCTGGTGCGGAGAAGCTCGCTCGCCTTGAATCTGGCGATACCCAACCCTCACGGAACCAGCTTCAGAAGATGGCAGAAAGGTACAGTCAGCCACTTGTCACCTTCTATCTGAGGGACCGGCCCGCCGCGGCAGATCGCGGCGAAGATTTTCGCCGTGCGCCCGATGCCCCACCGCTTGATCTGGAGCCCAGGCTAGACACTCTTATCCGGAGCGTCCGCGTTCGTCATGGGCTCGCAAAATCGCTTCTTGAGGAGGAAGAAGCGACCCCGTTGGCCTTCGTCGGCTCCCGAACTGAAGATGACCCGGCTGATGTTGTCGCAAAGGCCATCGAGACGGTCATCAGCTTCGACCTAGCACGCTTCCGGCAGCAGCGAGACGCGGCAGGGGCGTTCACCTACTTGCGCAGCTGCCTTGAAGGCTGCGGTATCTTCGTGATGCTCGTTGGAGATCTGGGCAGTCATCACTCGAGAATCGCAGCCGACATCTTCCGGGGCTATGCGATTGCCGATCCAATCGCACCCTTCATCATCATCAATGACAATGACTCGAAAGCCGCATGGTCATTCACGGCCCTTCATGAAGCCGCCCACATCTGGCTTGGCCATACAGGAGTAAGCGGGGCGTCAGATGCCGCCCAAGTTGAGAAGTTCTGCAACAGAGTGGCCGGGCTGATTTTGTTTCCTCGTGCCGATGTGCAGGCGCTAGCGTCGCTCTCTGATCTCAATTTCCGCGACCAGTTGGACACCATCTCTCAAATTGCCGGCTCCTATAATGTCAGCCGCCGCCTCGTCGCCTATCAGCTTCTCCAGAGCCGCACGCTTGATCGTCAACGCTACAGGGAGCTGACAGACCGTTTCTATGCTGACTGGCTTCGATCCAGAGACCGCGACCCTGACGAACCGCGAGAGGGTAGGGGACCCCATCCGTATGTCGTAAGGCGGCAGCGCCTTGGCCCTGCAATCGTGAACCTCGCCCAGAGATCAGTTGTGAGCGGTGTTCTATCGCCAACAAAAGCGTCGAAGTTACTCGGTGTTAGGCCCGGTTCCGTCCACGATTTCCTAAGTATGGGGCCGGCGTGATCATGCTGCACCTGATCGACGCCAATGTGATTATCACCGCAAAGGATAGCTACTATGCCATCAATCAAGTCCCTGAGTTCTGGGACTGGCTGGTGCATCACGGGTCAGGAGGTACCATAAAAATCCCGGCCGAGAATTGGGACGAGGTGAGCCCTGGGCCGAACAACGGCGGCAATCCATTTCATAGCTGGCGCCAGGACCGAGCAAATCGGGACGCTCTCGTTCTCGATGAAGAGATAACTCCTGACACTCTCCAGGATGTACTCGACAGAGGCTATGGCCCCAACCTGACAGATGCAGAGCTCGACACTATCGGCCGCAATCCGTTTTTGGTGGCTTATGCCTTGGCTGACCGAACGAACCGTCTGGTAGTGACCACAGAAGTTTCGCGGCCAAGCGCCCAGCGACAGAACCGAAAGCTACCGGATGTGTGCAGAGATTTCGGAATAACGTGCTGGAACACCTTCCAGCTAACCCGCGCGTTGAATTTCTCAACCACCTGGCGGTCAGTTTAGGACACTGAACTCGCCTCTCTCGTCTTGCTCTCGTCGGCCTCCTTTGCAAGAGAGGGCCTTCTGCCACCGCGGCCACCGGGTAGAACGGAGTTGAGAATAGTGTTTCAGGTCGCCGCAAGCACATGAGGCGGGATGGCGCGGCAGCGTCATTGTGTGTGGGGGCCATTCGCTGGCCAGGGTAGTACCGACCGCAATGGGTTGATGCCGGACCACTTGAACGAGTGAAGGTATGCCCGTATCTGTTGCGGCCCAGGGCGGTTCAGCCAGCGTAGGTCCGGTGCCGGAGATGGACGTCACAGATAGCTACCCGGCCAATAGAAGACGATCTCCTCCCAGCCGCGTCCGCCCTTGCCCCCTCAACGCACCACCTCCCCAATCGCCGCTTCCTCCCGCCGCTCCGCCAGCGCCTGGCGGATGATCTGGGCCGCGCTGGTCAGGAACAGCGAGGACATCAGCGCGGCGACAATCAGGTCCGGCCAGGCGGTGCCGGAGCCCCAGACGCCGAGCGCGGCGAGCATCACGGCGACGTTGCCGATCGTGTCGTTGCGCGAGCACAGCCAGACCGACCGCACATTCGCGTCGCCGTTTCGGAAGCGGATCAGCAGCAGTACCGACGCCAGATTGGCGGCGAGCGCCAGGAAGCCGATGACGCCCATGATTTCGGCCCGGGGCGTGCCCAGCACGAAGACCTGCCAGAGGGTCGAGCCCAGCACCCACACACCCATGACCGACAGGCTGATACCCTTCGCCAAGGCTGCCAGGCTGCGCGCCTGCAGCGATAGGCCGATGACGTAGAGGCTGAGCGCGTAGGTGACGGTGTCGCCCAGGAAATCCAGGGCGTCGGCCTTCAGCGCCTGGGAGCCGGCGGCCATTCCCGCCGCCATCTCCACCACGAACATCGTCCCGTTGATGGCGATCACCGCGCACAGCGCGCGCTTGAAGGCAGGCGACATCCCGTCGAATTTCCGCACCTGCTGACAGCACGAGCCGCTCATGCCCGATCCCTCCGATCGGCGGTGGTGCCGATCCGGGGATGAGGCTACGGTCTACAAGCGTTGTAGCTTCAAGGAGAAAACGCCATGGCCATGCTGACCATAGGCCGGTTGGCGGCAGAGGCCGGCTGTGCCGTGCAGACGATCCGCCACTACGAACAGATCGGCCTGTTGCCGGCGGCGGCCCGGTCGGCCGGCAATCAGCGCCGCTATGACCGGAGCCATCGCGACCGCCTGGCGTTCATCCGCCATGCCCGCGACCTCGGCCTGTCGCTGGAGGAGATCCGCGATCTCCTGCGCATCGGCGAGACCGCGGACGGCCCGTGCGCGGATGCCGACGCCATCATCCGCGGCCATCTGGCGACGGTGACGGCCCGCATCGCGCAGTTGGCGGCGCTGAAGCGCGAGTTCGAGCGCATGCTGGGCGAATGCCACGGCGGCACGGTGTCCGACTGCCGGGTCCTCGGCATCCTGTCCGACCATGGCCAGTGCCTGGCACCGGACCATGCGCCCCACGGCGACGGCGCTGAGACGCCACCGGCCTTCTCGCGATAGGCACCGCATCGAAAAAAAAGGCCGTCTGCGAGAACGCAGACGGCCCAGGTTCAACAGGGAGGCATCAACAAGGATCGGGTCCAGGGCCATCCGCAAATGCAGGAAACGCCGGCCCCAATCCTCTTCAGGTTACCCGCCAAAGGTTAAGTCATGGTTAACGCCGCCGGCTTTTCGCATTTTTGTATGGGCGGCGATCTCCTGACGTTCAGGCGGTCTGGGCATACCCTGCGGTCTGCAACGCGCCCTGGATCTCCTCCAGGATCACCGGGTCGTCGATGGTCGCGGGCATGGTGTAGCTATCGCCGTCGGCGATCTTCTTCATCGTGCCCCGCAGGATCTTGCCGGACCGCGTCTTCGGCAGGCGGTCGACCACCAGCGCCGTCTTGAAGGCAGCCACCGCCCCGATCTCCGAGCGGACCAGCCCCACCAGCTCCTTGACGATGTCGCCATGGGCCTGGTCGACCCCGGCCTTCAGCACCACCAAGCCCAGGGGCAGCATGCCCTTGAGCTGGTCGTTGACGCCGATCACCGCGCATTCCGCCACCGCGGGGTGGGTGGCCAGCACCTCCTCCATGCCGCCGGTGGACAGGCGGTGGCCGGCGACGTTGATCACGTCGTCGACGCGGGTCATCACATGGACATAGCCGTCGGCGTCGATGAAGCCGGCGTCACCGGTCTTGTAGTAGCCGTCGTACTCGCTGAGATAGGCATCGCGGTAGCGCTGCTCGGCATTCCACAGGGTGGGGAAGGTGCCCGGCGGCATCGGCAGCTTGGCGACCAGCGCGCCGATATCGCCGGCCGGCACCTCGCCACCGTCGAAGTCGAGCACCTTCATGTCCCAGCCCGGCATGGCGACGGTGGCGGAGCCGTATTTGACCGGCATCAGCTCCACGCCCATCGGGTTGCCGGCGATCGCCCAGCCGGTCTCGGTCTGCCACCAATGGTCGATCACCGGCACCTTCAACTGGGTCTCCGCCCAGCGCACCGTCTCCGGGTCCGACCGTTCGCCCGCCAGGAACAGCGCGCGGTAGCTGGACAGGTCGTAGTCGCGGATCAGCCGGCCCTCCGGATCCTCGCGGCGGATGGCGCGCAACGCGGTCGGCGCGGTGAACATGGTGGGGATTTTGTGCTGGCTGATCACCCGCCAGAAGGTCCCGGCGTCGGGCGTGCCGACGGGCTTGCCCTCGAAGACGATGGTCGTGCAGCCGTGCAGGAGAGGCGCGTAGACGATGTAGGAGTGGCCGACCACCCAGCCGACATCCGACGCCGCCCAATAGGCCTCGCCGGGCCGCGCGCCATAGATGCCCTCCATGGTCCATGACAGCGCCACGGCATGCCCGCCATTGTCGCGCACGATGCCCTTGGGTTGGCCTGTGGTGCCGCTGGTGTAGAGGATGTAGAGCGGGTCGGTCGCCAGCACCGGCACGCAGTCGACCGGCGACGCCGCGGCCGACGCCGCCTGCCAGTCATGGTCGCGCCCGGCGATCAACGCCGCTTCGCATTGCGGGCGCTGCAGAATGACGGTGGACCCGACCTTGTGGGTCGCCTGGTCGATGGCGGCGTCCAGCATCGGCTTGTAGGCGATTACCCGGCCGGGCTCGATGCCGCAGGAGGCCGAGACGATCACCTTCGGCTGGGCGTCGTCGATGCGGGTGGCCAGCTCCCGCGCCGCGAAGCCGCCGAAGACGACGGAATGGATGGCGCCGATCCGTGCGCAGGCGAGCATCGCCACCAGCGCCTCCGGCACCATCGGCATATAAACGATGACGCGGTCGCCCTTCTCCACGCCCAGGCCGCGCAGCACGCCGCCCATCCGGGCGACGCGGTCCTGCAGGTCGCGATAGGTGATGGTGAAGATCGAGTCCGTGACCGGGCTGTCATGGATGATCGCCGGCTGGTCGCCGCGCCCGGCCGCGACATGCCGGTCGACGGCGTTGTGGCAGGTGTTCAGCACCCCGCCCTTGAACCAGCGATAGAAGGGCGGGTTGGCGTCGTCGAGCACCCGTTCCCAGGGCTCGTACCAGTCGATCTTGCCGGCGGCTTCGCCCCAGAAGCCTTCCGGATCGGTGAGCGAACGGTGATGCAGGGCGCTGAAGGGACCGGTCATGGGCGGGATCCTCCGGGCACGGATTCGGGTCCGTGGTTTTTGGCGTTATCGTTGTTGGCGGCCACGCGTGCCTATGCGGCGTCAACCGGTCGCGATGCCGTTCGCATGAGGAAAGCGCTGGACCGTTCCAGTCACCATGATTCAGGTCAACCGGCGGTCGCAACGGCCGCCGATGGGTTGCAGGCGGCCGGGGTCGATCGCGTTCGGCTACCGTCCGCCGGTGACGTCGACCAGCGTGCCGGTGACGTAGCCCGCACCGTCGCCGGCCAGCCAGACGATCGCCTCGGCCACCTCTTCCGCGCTGCCCGGCCGCCCCAGCGGGTTGGCGGTGGCGATCGTCTCGAAGCGGCCGGGGATGCCGGTATCGGCGTGGATCTCGGTGTTGATCACGCCGGGCCGCACGCCGACGACGCGGATGCCTTCCGGGCCGACCTCGTGGGCGAGGCCGACGGTCAGCGCCTCGATGGCGGCCTTGCTGGCGGCGTAGTCGACATAGACCCCGGCCCCGCCCAGGCGCGCCGCGGCCGACGACAGGTTGACGATGACGCCGCCGCTGCCGCCGGCCGCCGTCGACATCCGCCGAACCGCGGCCCCGGCAGCCAGGAAGCAGCTCGTCACATTGACGCGCAGGACGTGGTCCAGGCGCTCGGCCGTCATCGCCGCGACCCGGGCCTGCGGCGTGACGATGCCGGCATTGTTGACCAGCACCGACAGCCGGCCCAGTGCGCCGTCGACGGTCTCGAACAGCCGTTCGATCTCGACCGGCTCGGCCATGTCCGCCTGCACGGTGACGGCGCGCCGGCCGGCGGCGCGAATGTCGGCAGCGACCCGTTCCGCCGCCGCGGCATCCTGGCGGTAGTTGACGGCGACGTCATAGCCGGCTTGGGCGGCGCGGCGGGCGGTGGCGGCGCCGATGCCGCGGCTGGCACCGGTAACGATCATGACGGGGGACATCGGGTCTCTCTTCTATCCTTGGGACGGGGAACTGTCGGGGGGTGCCGTGACCGGTGCCCAGAGCACATCGTCGATCCGGGCCGCACCGGTTGCCAGCATGACCAGCCGGTCGAACCCCAGCGCGATTCCGGCGGCCGGCGGCATATGGCCGAGCGCGTCGAGGAAATCCTCGTCGATCGGCACGCTGTCGCCATAGAGCGACTGCCGCAAGGCGATATCGGCCTCGAACCTCTGTCGTTGCGCTACCGGGTCGGTCAGCTCGCCGAAGGCGTTGGCCAGCTCCACGCCCGAGACATAAAGCTCGAACCGCTCCGCCAGATGCGGGGCGTCGGGTTTCGGCCGGGCCAATGCCGCCATGGAGATCGGGTAGTCGGTCAAGACCGTCGGCGCCGGCCAGCCGAGCCGCGGTTCGATCCGGTCGAGGAAGATCCGGAAGAACAGGTCTTCGAACCGGTCATCGGGCCGCGCGCCATGGCCGATCGGCCGCGCCGCGCGGTCCAGCGCCGCCAGGTCCGGCCGGGCCGGGTCGGCCAGCGCCGGTGCCAGATCGACGCCGGCCAGCTCCGCGAAGGCGTCCGCCACGGTGATCACCTGCCAGGGCGCGCGCGGGTCCGACCGGCGTGCCCCGTGCGTCAGGGCCTGGCGGCCCGCGGCGTCGGCGGCGGCGACCAGCAGCGCCCGGCAATCGGCGATCAGGTCGTGATAGCCGGCCCGGGCGCGGTACCATTCCAGCATGGTGAATTCCGGATGGTGCAGGTCCGACCGCTCCGCATTGCGGAAGACCCGCGCCAGTTGGAAGATCCCGTCCATGCCCGCCGCCAGCAGCTTCTTCATGGCGAATTCGGGCGAGGTGTGTAGGTAGAGCGGCCGGCCCGCCCGCCGATCGGCGGCCAGCAGCCGCGTCTCGAACACCGCCAGATGCGGCTCCAGCCCCGGGCTGACCTGCAGGGCCGGGGTCTCCACCTCGACCAGCCCGGCGGCGTCGAACACCTGCCGCACCGCCTTCGCGATGCGCGCGCGGGCCTCCAGGAAGGGCCGCCGCCGGGCGAAGCGGTCCGCCCGCCACCAGGGGGTGGGCGGCACGGCGGCGTGTTCCGGACCATCTGGCGCCATATCAGACCGCTTAGCTTTGGAGACGGCGTCCGAGCGGGCATAACATCCGCCGAGCTTTCAGCGGGTACGAGCGCCTTCCGGATTCGGTCTGCTGAGCAGGTGTGCGACGGACGGTGTCAAGTCTTTTCTCGAAAATGACCCACTTCAAAGCTATATTCGTGTCCGCCTGGTATCGATCGGATCCGCTGCTTTTGGCTGCGGCGGGCTGACCGACGGAGCGACTGAGCATGAGTGAACTTGACATAGAGATCGAACGAAACCTAGAGGTGTTCAAGGCGCGGCTGCCTTCTCTCTTGGAGAGCCAGAAGGGTCGGTATGCGCTGATGCGCCATGGCGAGATTGTTGGTTTCTACGATACGATCCGTGATGCGCAGGTTACCGGCGGCAAGTTTTATGATGATGGGTTGTTCTCGGTCCAGAAGGTGACCAGAGAGGCGGCCAATTTGGGATATTACTCGTATGCCATGCCTGTGGTTAACGCACGATAGATCGCAGTTATTTGTGAGGCTTGGCGTCGTTGACGTGAGTGCTTTCAGTAGTTTTGATAGCACTAGAGAAATTGAGCTTCAGAGGCATATTTTTACGGCTCTAGTCGACACTGGAGCTCAGCAAACCATGATATCGAAGCGCGTTGCCGATCAGGTCGGCTTGCGTCCGACCGGGAAGGGTTTGGTCTTTGGTGTCCATGGTGCCGAGTATGTCAACAACTATCTGTTTCAAGTTGCGTTTCTTTTTGCCAGTCATGATCCTGGTGCAGAAACGGCAACGGTCACAATTCATGTTCTCAACAAGGATATTGAGGGGTCGGAATTGAATCTGGGAGATGCCAATTTCGACGTGCTGCTGGGAATGGACGTCCTGTCAACCTGTTCGCTCTCCGTGGAAGGCGGCGGCGGGACGTTCAGCCTCTCGTTCTGATCCAAAGGATCTTTCTCGTTGCCATCGACCTCGGAGGATCAGGCATCGAGGATGGGCCTCGGTTGCCTCGCCGGGGGCATGCTGGTAGGGTCCGCGCTTCTTCCCGACGACCGCGCTGACGCCGACGCCGCCCGGCGGATCCCGATCCTTGCGGGAGACGCCGACTGAGCAGGATTCGCCTATGAAGGTCAACGCCATCTCCATCCGGGCCGGCAACGTGCTGGAGCACGACGGCAAGCTGTGGATCGTCCTGAAGAGCCAGAACATCCAGCCGGGCAAGGGGGCCGCCGTCGTCCAGGTGGAGATGCGCGACATCGTCACCGGCACCAAGAAGGACGAACGGTTCCGCACCCAGGAGACGGTGGAGAGGGCGCGCCTGGACGAGGAGGAGATGCAGTACCTCTTCGCCGAGGGCGACCTGTTGACCTACATGCACAACGAGACCTTCGAGCAGATCCAGATCCACCGCGACGTCGTCGGCGAGCCGGCACAGTTCCTGCAGGAAGGCATGGTCTGCACGGTGACGCTGCACGAGAGCCGGCCGCTCGGCGTCCAGCTTCCCGCGACCGTGGTCATGGAGGTCGTGGAGGCGGAGCCGGTGGTGAAGGGCCAGACGGCGTCCAGCTCCTACAAGCCGGCGGTGGTGGAGAACGGCTCGCGGGTCATGGTGCCGCCGCATATCGAGACCGGCACCCGCATCGTCGTCAACACGGCCGACGGCACCTACGCCGAGCGCGCCAAGGACTGACGCGCCGAACGGCCTTCCCGGCCCGCGGTGCGGGCAGCCCAGACCCGGAAACTCCCCGACGATGGTGGCGAAACGATCGGCGCTGATCAACGTGATGGTGCGCGCCGCGGAGCGCGCTGGCCGCGCCATGTTGCGCGACTTCGGCGAGGTCGAGCAGCTTCAGGTGTCCCGCAAGGGGCCGGCCGACTTCGTCTCCAGCGCCGACCGCCGGTCGGAGGATATCCTGCGCACCGAGCTTGCTAAGGCGCGTCCCGGCATCGGCTTCCTGATGGAGGAGGGCGGGACGATCGCCGCGGCGCCGGGCGAGGACCGGCGCTGGATCATCGATCCGCTGGACGGCACCACCAACTTCCTGCACGGCATCGGGCACTTCGCCGTGTCGGTGGCGCTGGAGCAGGACGGCCAGATCGTCGCGGGCGTGGTCTACAACCCGGTGGTCGATCACCTCTACTGGGCGGAGAAGGGCCACGGCGCCTATCTCAACGACCGCCGGCTCAGGGTGTCCGGGCGGTCGGCGCTGGCCGACGCGCTGATCGCGACGGGCGTGCCCTTCAAGGGCCATGGCGACGAGGCCCAGTTCCTGCGCGAGTTGGCGGCGATCATGGGCCAGGTGGCCGGGATCCGGCGCTTCGGATCGGCAGCACTCGACCTCGCCTTCGTCGCGGCCGGTCGGTACGATGGTTTTTGGGAACACGCGCTCAACCCCTGGGACGTGGCGGCCGGCATCTTGCTGGTGCAGGAGGCGGGCGGCTATGTCAGCGAAGTGGCGGGGGGAAAGCGGCCGCTGGAAACCGGCAGCGTCCTGGCCAGCAACACGGTGCTGCATACCCATCTGGCCCGGCTGCTGGCCGAGCGGCCGGACCGCGCGGCCGGATAGCCCGGGCCGGCCCGGCGGCCCGCCGGTCGCGATGGGGCCGCGCCGGGCGACGGGCGAATCGGATACGGGCAAGGCGCCGCGATCGCCGTCCGGACCGCGCCGACGGATCGCCAGCGCCCTTGGATCGGCGGCGCTGGCGGTCTTCAGCCTCACCGCCCCAGCCGTCGGCGAGACGACGGCCTATACCGGCGAGATCGGCTTGCGCGAAAGCCCGCCGCCGGACGGCGCCGCCCCGCCGAACCCGCCAGGCGACGACCGCTGGTTGCGGATCGTCTTCGCCGGGGAGCAAGAGAATCTCGCACCCGTTTACGATGTGTTATTGCAACGACTCGCAAATGGGCTCGACTTTGCGCGCGGGCAGCGGCTCCGCCTCCGGGCGTTCTCCGGTGCCGACGATCCGGTGGCGGCGCGACGGGTGGCCCTGGCGCGGGCGATTGCGGTCCGGGCGCGGCTGATGACGATGGGGGTCGACGGACAGTGGATAGAGGTGCGGGCACTGGGCAGCCTGGCGGCGCTGCCGCCGCGCGATCGCGTCGACGTCATCGTGACGGGCCCGCCGGACGCGGACCGGCCATGACACGGCCCGCGCCGACCGGCCGGCGATAGGGAGCGGCGCCGATGTCCCGTCCCTCGCGATACCTGACGCGCATGGCCTTCTTCGCCGTCGTCGTCGCGCTGATCTGCCTGGCGCTCGGCCCCGGCCTCTTGGCGGCCTTTCGCGCCAATCCGGTCTTCAACGGCGTGATCGTCGCGCTGACCATCGTCGGCATCGTCTACACCATGCGCTCGGTCTGGGCGCTGGGGCCGGAGATCGCCTGGCTGGAGGCGGTGCAGGACCGGCTTGAGGGCCGCGCCCCCGGGCTGCAGGCCGACCCGGCGGAGCCCAGCCTGCTCGCCCCGATGGCGCGGATGATCGGGGAGCGGCGCGAGGGCCTGACGCTGTCGGCCCTGTCCATGCGTTCGGTCCTCGACAGCATCGCCAGCCGGCTCAGCGAGACGCGGGAGATCTCGCGCTACTCCATCGGCCTCCTGGTGTTCCTCGGCCTGCTCGGCACTTTCTGGGGCCTGTTGCAGACCATCGGGTCGGTCGGCGACGTGATCGGCGGCCTGTCGGTGGAGACCGCGGAACTCGACATCGTGTTCAGCGAGCTGAAGGACGGGCTGGAGGCGCCGCTGGGCGGCATGGGGACCGCCTTCAGTTCCTCGCTGTTCGGGCTCGGCGGGTCGCTGATCCTCGGCTTCCTGGAGCTGCAGGCCAGCCAGGCGCAGAACCGCTTCTACAACGAGCTGGAGGATTGGCTGGCCGGGACCACCACCCTGGTCGGCAGCGAGGCGGCGGAGACCGCGCCGGCCGATCCCGGTCCGCGGGCGGCCCCGGCCTATCTGATGGCGTTGACCCAGCGCACGGTGGAGACCACCGAGGCGCTGCAACGGCTGATGGCGGTGCAGGAGGCCGAGCGGCGCCGCCTGCAGGAGGAGATGCGGGCGCTGGGCGAGCGGCTGGGAACGCTGAACGACCACATGCGCACCCAGCAATCGGTTATGGTGCGCGTGGCGGAGGGGCAGCTCGACCTGAAGCCGGTCCTGCAGCGCCTGGCGGAGCGGACGTCGCTGGACGGGTTGGGCCTGGACGAGGCGACGCGCCAGCACATCCGCAGCATCGACGATCATCTCTCTCGATCCGGCCCCGAAACGGTCGATCTCGCCCGGGCCGCCGTGGACGAAATCCGCGGTGAGATCCGCCTCCTGGCGCAGACCATCGCCCAGTTGGCGGGCGAGGAGGAGGAATGGGCGAAGGACGAGGATCCGGCGGGCCGATGACCGGCGACGCCCGCACGCCTGCGCCGACCGGCGGCCGGCGCGGATAGGGGCAAGGGCGGCCCATGTCCTCGCTGCGCCGCAACGCCGGCACCCGCGCGATCAATATCTGGCCCGGTTTCGTCGACGCGCTCGCCGCCCTGTTGATGGTGGTGATCTTCGTCCTGTTGGTCTTCATGGTCGCGCAGTTCTACATGTCGAACCTGCTGTCCGGGCAGGAGCAGCAGGTGGCCCGGCTGCGCGCCGATGTGCAGGAGCTGGAGGCGCGGCTGATGCTGGAGGCCGACGTCAACGACGAGATGTCGGCGCGGTTCAACCAGCTTCAGGCCGATTACGGCCGCCTCGACGCCGAGCGCACGGCGCTGGAGGACGCGCTTTCGGCGAGCCGGCGCGACCACACCCGCCTGTCGGCCGGCCTGGCGGAGCTGGAGGCGGCGCTGGCGGCGCGCGAGTCCGACCTGACGCTGATGGAAGGCGATCTCAGCGAGGCGTCGCGGCGGATCGCCGCCGACAGCGCGACGATCGAGCAGCAGCGTTTCGAGTTGACCGCGCTGGGCGACGAGATCGAGAGCCTGCGCCTGCTGCGCGATACCCTGCAATTGCAGGTCGACCAGCTCAGCGCCGCCGCCGGCGCGGCGGAGGCGGAAGCCGCGCGCCTGGGCAGCGAACGCGACGATCTGCGCGCCCTGGTCGACCCGCTGCAGGCGGAGCGCGACGCGCTGGCCCGGTCGCTGGCGGCCGAGCAGGAAGACGATCTACAGGGCGAGATCGCCCGCGACGTGGCGCTGGCGCTGGCGCGGCGGCTGGAGATGGAGCGCCAGGATCTGGATGCTGCCTTGTCGCTGGCGGCGGGGCGCATCGAGGCATTGCAGGCCGATCTGGCGGCGGCGCGCGATGCGGCGGCGACGACGGCGCTGCAGCTCCGCATTGCCGGCCAGACGGCGGAGCAGGAGATCGCCCGGCTGCAGGCCGATCTGGCGACGGGCCAGGAGCTGGCCGACCGCCAGGCGGCCCGGATCGCCGACCGGGAGGCGCAGGTGCTGGCCCTGCAGTCGGATGTCGACCGCCTGACCACGGCGCTGACGGCGAGCGAGGACGCAGTGGACGCCCGCGACCAGGAGATCGCCGGGCTGGAGGCGCGGCTGAACCAGGCGCTGTTGCGCCAGGTGGAGGAGCTGAGCCGCTACCGCTCCGACTTCTTCGGCCGGCTGCGCGCGGTGGTCGCCGGCCGCGAGGGCGTCGCCGTGGTCGGCGACCGCTTCGTCTTCCAGTCGGAGGTGCTGTTCCCCACCGGCTCGGCGCAGTTGCAACCGGCCGGGCGGGAGCGGCTGGCGGAGTTCGCCCAGACCCTGCTGGACCTGGCCCAGGAGGTGCCCGACGACATCGACTGGGTGCTGCGGGTCGACGGCCACACGGACCGGCGGCCGATCAACTCGCCCGAATTTCCGTCGAACTGGGAGCTGTCGACCGCGCGCGCGGTGCGCGTCGTGCGGTTCCTGGAGGACGAAGGCGTGCCGGCCGACCGTCTGGCCGCGGCTGGGTTCGCCGCATTCCAACCGATCGACGACGGCGACAGCGACGCCGCGCTGGCCCGCAACCGCCGGATCGAACTGAGGCTGGATCAGCGCTGAGCGGCGCGCCGCTCGGGACTCAAGCGCCCGACGCGACCTCCCGGGCGGTCGGGTCGACGGGGCCGCCGCCGCCCGGCGGTCGGTCGTCGGCTGCGCTGAACTGCAGGGCGGCGAGGCGGGCATAGAGGCCGCCTTGGCGGATCAGCTCGCCATGGCTGCCGCTGGCGACCAGACGGCCCTGGTCGAGCACGGCGATGCGGTCGGCGTGCTGCACCGTCGCCAGGCGGTGGGCGATCACCAGGGTCGTGCGCTGGCGCATCAGCCGCTCGATGGCCTCCTGCACCACCCGTTCCGATTCCGCATCCAGCGCGCTGGTCGCCTCGTCCAGCAACAGGATCGCCGGGTCGCGCAGGATGGCGCGGGCGATCGCGATGCGTTGGCGCTGGCCGCCGCTCAACAGCACCCCGCGTTCGCCGAGATGGGTGTCGAAGCCTTGGGGCAGCCCATCGATGAAGCTGTCGGCATTGGCCGCGGCGGCGGCGGCGCGCACCTCGCGGTCGCTGGCCTCCGGCCGGCCGTAGCGGATGTTGTCGGCGGCGCTGGCGGCGAAGATCACCGGGTCCTGCGGCACCATGGCGATGCGCGCGCGCACGGCCTGCGGGTCGGCCGCCCGCACATCCACGCCGTCGACCCGGACGACGCCTGCCTGCGGGTCGTAGAAGCGCAGGAGAAGCTGGAAGACGGTGGTCTTACCGCTGCCCGACGGGCCGACCAGCGCCACCGACTCTCCCGGCGACACGGCCAGCGAGACGGCGTCCAGCGCGTTGTCGTCGGGGCGTGTCGGGTAGCGGAAGGTGACGCCGTCCAGGGCAACCGCGCCGATCGGCGGCGCCGGCAGGGCCAGCGGGGCGGCTGGCGCGCGGATCTCCGCCTCCGTCGCCAGCAGGTCGAACAGCCGCTCCGTCGCGCCAGCGGCGCGCTGCAGGTCGCCCGCGACCTCCGACAGGGCGCCGATGCTGCCGGCCACCACCACGGCATAGAAGACGAAGGCCGACAGCTCGCCGCCGGAGATCCGCCCGGCCAGCACGTCGTGCCCGCCGATCCACAGGATCACGCCGACCGCCCCGAAGGCGATCAGGATCACCACGGCGGTCAGGAAGGCGCGCGCCGCCGCGCGCACCAGGGCGATCCGAAAGGCGTCCTCGACCCGGCCGGTGAAGCGGTCGATCTCGCCGTCCTCACGCCCGAAGGCTTGGACCGTGCGGATGGCGAACAGCGTCTCGTCGATCGACCCGGCGACCTCCGCCACCCGGTCCTGGGCGGCGCGGCTAAGGCGGCGGACGCGCCGGCCGAGGATGATGATCGGCAGGATCACCAGCGGCACGACCAGCGCCACCAGGCCGGTCAGCTTCGGCGAGGTGATCAGCAGCATCACCGTGCCGCCGGTGAACAAGAGCGCGTTGCGCAGGAAGATCGAGGCGGTGGCGCCCACCACCACCTGCAGGATGGTGGCGTCGGCGGTCAGCCGGGAGACCAGCTCCGACGGGCTGTTGGTCTCGTAGAAGGCGGGGCTGAGGCGCACCGCGTGCCGGTAGACGTCGCGCCGCAGGTCGGCGATCACCCGCTCGCCGATCCAGCTCACCAGATAGAAGCGCGCGTAGGACGACGCCGCCATCAGCGCGATGACGGCCAGCAGGATCAACAGCGCGCCGTCCAGCAGCTTGCCGTCGGCGGCGCCGAAGCCGTGATCGACCAGGTCCTTCAGGCCCCAGCCCATGCCGAGCACGGCGGAGGCGGAAACCGTCAGCGCCGCCAGCGCCCCGGCGACGGGCCAGCCATAGGGCCGCACATAGGGCAGCAGCCGCGCCAGGATGTTGATCGGGACGCGCCGGTCGGGGGCTGCGGTGCCGTCCGGGGACGCCGCCCCGCCGGGGGAGGGGACTCCGCCGGTCAGCGGCTCGCCCCGGCGGTGTCGGCCGGAACCATCGAAGCCGCGTGCGGTCAAGGCCGCCCGGTCGGTCTCCGCCGTGGTCGGTCCGCGCATCACCTTAGGGTCATCTCCCCGCCGTTCGCTTCCCAAATCTGCCGGCCCGACCGGCGGCGAACGGACCTCGCGTCCCGTATAGACAAGCCGGCGGACGGGGCCAAGGCCGTTTCCATCGGACCGCCGGTCCCCTATATTGGAAGGCGTCGGGCAACCGACTATGGCGATAAACGTTCTGCGGCATAAGCGTAGCGGACCCGGGGGCAGTACCCGGCGCCTCCACCAACCCCTCCCCAGCCGGCCGATGGCCGCTGGCGGGGCCGACGGGGGCGAAACAGGCTCGACGCGCGTGGTAAAGGCAGGATCTTCGCCCGGCATGGTTCCACCGTCATCGGGCCATTGCATAGTTGCGAACGACAACTACGCTGAGACCCGCGCGGTCGCGTAAGCGGCTAAGCAGTCTCTCTAGAATTCCTGGGGGTTAGCCCCTCCAGGTGGGGTCCGGGGCACCCAGCAACAGAACGCCCCATTTTCCTTGGCCTGCTGTGTGCTCTTCGCCGCGCCGCGCGTGCCTGAGGGCCGCTCACGCGTTTGTGAGCGGTGGTGTCCGGGGCTTTTGCCCGGGCCGTGTGGCGTTGCGGGGTTCCCAAGCCCCGGGGGGGCCGCTAGTCTCCGCCCCATGCCGGAAGAGGAACTCCGCTACGACAGAATGGTCGAACGCGCGTTGCGCGGGGTCGTGCACGACGCCTTGAACCTGGTGGCGTCCCGCGGCCTTCCGGGCGACCACCATTTCTACATCACCTTCGCGACGACCTTCCCGGGCGTTGAAATTCCGCGGTTCCTGCTCGACCGCTATCCCCGGGAAATGACCATCGTGCTGCAATATCAGTTCTTCGGGCTCGACGTGTCGCGCGAGGAATTCGCCGTGACGCTGAGTTTTGGGGGCAAGCACGAGCGGCTGCGCATCCCGCTGGCGGCGGTGACGACGTTTGCCGACCCGTCGGTCAACTTCGCGCTGCAGTTCCAGACGGTGGAGGATGCCGGCGACGACCTGCTGGACGAAACCGACCTGGCGGCCTTTCCCACCCCGGAAGCCGATGCCGACAACGATCCCGACGGCCCGCCGCCGCCGGCCGATCCGGCAGGTCCCACCACCGGCGGTGCCGGCGGTGCCGGCGACAAGGTCGTAACCCTGGATAACTTCCGCAAGAAGTAGGGCGCGTCAGCCGGCGCGCTGGCGCAACCGGGCGGCCATGCGGAACGGTGCCTCCGCCAGCTCGCCGAGGCGGCCGACCCGCGACACGAGCTTGCCGGAGCGCAGGATGCCGTCGATCCGCCGGTCGAGGAAGCCGGCGGTGTTGGCGTGGTCGTCGCTGTTGTCGTTGAGCCAGTAGAGGGTCGTCGCCGCCACAGCGGCGGCCAGCGAGAAGCGCTTGGTGTAGTAGCTGAAATCCGCGGACCGATCGCCGGCGGCATGCCAGATGCGATCGACCGTCCGGGCGAGGAGCCGAGCGGACAGGGCCGCATTTTGCGGCAGCGCCAACAGCGCGGCGGCGCGCCGCACGGCATCGCGATAGGGGTCGAGCACCTCCAGGCGCAGCAGCACCACGCGGGCCACCCGCTCGCGCAGCTTCAGCTCGCCGGCGGCCGCCGCCTCCGCCGCCCAGGCTTCCAGCATCTGCCGGTCCGCCCAATCGGCGAAGGCGGCCAGCGCGTCCTGCGGCAGGTCCGCCAACAGGCCGTCGGCATGGGTCCGGTCGATGTCGACGGCTTCCGCAGCGGCATGCAGGGTGCGTCGGCTCCACCCGTCGAAGGGCACGTTGGGCAGCATCTCCGCGACCAGCCGATCGAGCATGCGCCGGCGCGTCCGGTCGCCGACATCGTCGTCGTCGGCCTCTGCCAAGGTGTCGTCGGGATCGTCGATCATTGCGGGTTGTCCTCTTGGGCGGGCCGGGCCGAGCCGGTCTCCGGCGCGCTGCGGTCGCGGGCGAGCGCCGGCAGGTGGTGAGCTTCCTCGTCGACGCCGAGCAGGGTGAGGTCGGGCATGCGGTCGAGGAACAGCACGCCGTCCAGATGGTCGATCTCATGTTGGAGAACGCGCGCCGGGAACCCCTCTGCCTCGCCGTCCACGGTGCGGCCGTCCAGTGTCACCCCGCCGTAGCGGATGCGGGCATGGCGCGGCACCACGCCGCGCCAGCCGGGGATCGACAGGCACCCCTCCAGCCCCAGCAAGACCTCGTCGCCGATCGCCGCCAGCCAGGGATTGATCAGCACGGTGGCCGGCGGCTCGCTCTCGGCGTCCGCGGCGGGCGCGCTCGCCGCCGGGGCGCGCAACGCGATCACCCGCAGGTCCCGGTAGACCTGCGGGGCGGCGAGCCCGACCCCGCCGGCGTCCAGCATGGTCTCCACCATGTCCCCGGCGAGCCGGGCGATCGCCGGATCCGTCGGCTCGGCCACGGCGCGCGCCGCCCGGCGCAGCACCGGATGGCCCATCCGGGCGATCTTCAGGAGGGTCATGGTTGGTGCGTCATCATGGCTGTTCGGTTGAGGCGGCAAGTCCCAAAAAAACACCCATTCGGACCGTCCTTTGCCGTCCAAAGATCGTCATGGCCGGGCTTGACCCGGCCATCCGCGGCTCTCCGTTGGCGCTGTCGCACGGTCGTTCCGAGCGACGGTACCGCTGGCAGCCCGTGGATGCCCGCATCGAGTGCGGGCATGACGCTTGGGGCTGCGGATTCTGCCACTCTTCTAGGCCAGTTTCACTCAACCGGACAGCCGTGGGTTGAGCCTGGCCATGACGGACTAGTGCGGCGCCTGCTGGCGACTGACTGTAGGTCCGCCCTTGGGACTTGCCAAGCCGCGGCCGGCCGGTCAGGCCGCCGGGCGGTGCGCCGTCGCCTCGATCTCGATCAGCATGCGCGGGTCGACCAGGTCGCAGACCACCGTGGTGTTGGCGGGCCGGGCTGCCGCCGAGTGCCGGCCGATGGTGTCGACCACCTGCTCGAAAACGGTGCGGTCGACGACAAAGACGCGCAGGCGCACGAGGTCGGCGAGCCCGCATCCGGCTTCCGCCAGCGCCGCCTGGATGTTGGCGAAGCACTGCTCCGTCTGGGCCACCGGGTCGGCGGAGATCGTGCCGACCTGGTAGTCGAAGCCGGTGGTGCCCGACACGAACACCCAGTCGCCGTCGACCACGGCGCGGGAATAGCCCGCCTTCTCTTCGAAGACGGACCCGGAGGAGATGCGTCGTCGCGCGTCGACCATTGCGGTGATCCTGTATGAGTGTGCCAGCTACCCGACGATATTCATGATGTTCGGGCGCATCAGGCCGGTCAGGTGGTGGACGGCGAACAGCGACCCCAGCAGCACCGGTTGGTGGACCAGATAGATCGCCAGGGAATGCCGGCCCATCCAGGCGACCGCCGGCACGCCGGCCGGGCGCAACCCATCTGAGCCGTCGCGGTGGCGGGTGGCCAGCCAGCGGCCCAGCAGCAGGCCGAAGAACATCGCGCCGGCATAGGGCATCAGCGGCACGAAGTCGTTGGACAGCGGCGTCCGGTCGGCGAGGCCGAGCCAGATCAGCGCCGGCCGGTCGAACATGTCCGGCCAGTCGAGCTGCGGCGCGGCCACGAACGCCGCACCGGCCAGCGCCAGGACCCAGCCCGGCAGGCGGCGCACGGCGAGGCCGATCAGGCTGGCCACGGCGATGCAATGCAGCACGCCGAAGAAGATGTAGCTGTCCGGGAACGCCACCAGGGTCGCCGCCGTGATCGCCGCCGCCGCCAGCGCGATCCAGCCGGTGCGCCTGAGATACCGCGCGATCGGCCGGTGCGCCGCGCCGGCCAGCGCGCACCCCGCCCCGACCCAGGTCATGAACAGCGTGGTGATGATCTGCGGCTGGACCCACCAGAAGAACGAGCCCAACAAGTCGACGGTCAGCACGCCGAAGAAGGTCAGATCCCAGACCACATGATAGGCGACCATCCAGACGATGGTCAGGCCGCGCGCCACGTCCAGCGCCGTCAGGCGGCCGGCCGGCGCAGATCCGGCGGGACGGGTGTCGGCCCCGCCATCGCCACGCTTGATTGCCGACCGGTCCATTGGCCATTGTCCGAGGTCTAGCGGACGAGGGCAGCGCGCGCCCCGCGCCGCCCGATCCGGACATTCCTATCAGGACAGTCCCAAACAGGACATGGCGGCCATGGCATCCTTGCGGCTGGCGCTGTTCGACTGCGACGGCACCCTGGTCGACAGCCAGCATCTGATTGTCCGCGCCGCGCTGGACGCCTGGCAGGGGCTGGCGCTGCCGCCGCCCACCCCGGCGGCGATCCGCCATGTCGTCGGCTTGTCGCTGGACGACGCCATGGCGCGCCTGGCGCCCGGCATCGCCCCGTCGCTGCAGGCGCGCCTGGCGGAGCGCTACCGGCGCCACTACACCGGCCTGCTCGCCGACGGCGCGCTCGAAGCGCCGCTGTTTCCCGGCACGGTGGCGGCGCTCGACCGCCTGGCGGATGACGGCGTCCTGCTCGGCATCGCCACCGGCAAGTCGCGCCGCGGGCTGGAGGAGACGTTGCAGGCCCATGACCTGGGCGGCCGGTTCGTCACGCTGCAGACCGCCGACCGGGCCCGCGGCAAGCCGGATCCGGACATGGTGCTGCGCGCGGCGGCGGAGACCGGGGTCGATCCGGGGGCGATCGCCGTCATCGGCGACACCGCCTATGACATGGCGATGGCGCGCGCCGGGGGGGCGCGGGCGATCGGCGTCGCCTGGGGTTACCATGCGCCGGAGGCACTGGACGCCGCCGGCGCCGAGTTGATCGCCCGCAGCTTCGACGACGTTCCCGCGGCGGTCGCGCGTCTGTTGCCTCCTGTCGTGTCATGACGGACAAGGCGCTGAAGCGCTTCTACCGCACCGCCGCGGCGGTCGCCGGCGACGACGGGCACCGGGTGACGCTGGACGGCCGGCCGGTGCGGACGCCGGGCAAGCGGGCGCTGGTCCTGCCGACCGCGGCGCTGGCGGCGGCGGTCGCCGCGGAGTGGCAGGACCAAGGCGACACCGTGGTGCCGGACAGCATGGCGCTGATGCAGCTTGCCTGCACGGCGATCGATCGCGTGGCACCGGTCCGCCCGGCGATCGTCGAGCGCGTCGCCGCCTATGGCGAGACCGACTTGCTGTGCCACCGCGCCGATGCCCCGGCGGCGCTGGTCGACCGCCAGGCCGCGCTGTGGCAGCCGCCGCTAGATTGGGCGGCGGCGACGCTGGGCATTCGCCTGACCGTGACCACCGGCATCCTCGCGGTCGACCAGCCGCCCGAGGCGCTGGCGGGGCTTGCCGCCCGGCTGGGGGCGCTCGACGACTTCCGATTGGCCGCCGCGGCCCAGGTCACCGGGGCGCTGGGCTCCGTCATGCTGGCGCTGTGCCTGGTGCAGGGCCGGCTGTCGCCCGCCGCGGCGACCGACGCGGCCTTCCTGGACGAGGACTTCCAAGCCGAACGCTGGGGCCAGGATGCGGAGGCCGCGGCGCGCCGCGCGGCGATCGCGGCGGAGGTGGCAACGGCCGCGCGCCTGATCGACCTGCTGGGCGGACTGCCCGCGACGGCCGCGTAGGCGCAACCGGCGCCGACCTCATCGGTCACCAGGGCTGGTTGCCGGGCGAAGTGGTCTCGCAAGTGCACAATGTCCGTGCTAAGACGGACGCCCGGGAGCGGAGTGCCCGAAGCTCCCCCCGATATCGCCGCGGTTGCGCCGTGGCCGCTACCCGCGTTCCCGCCGCTCTTCGCGCCGACGCGGACGGTGGTCGCCGACCCGGCCGGGGCCGCCTCCCCCACGGTCCGATCTCTGACGGTGCTGGCCCACAGCGGCCGCGGCGCCGCCAATAGTTTGTCTGGGAGGAACCCGAACGATGCGTGCCATCCTCGAAAAGCTCGACATGAAGCGTGCCCAGGCGCGGGCCGGCGGCGGTGAACGCCGGACCGAGTCCCAGCACAAGAAGGGCAAGCTGACGGCGCGCGAGCGTATCGAGCTGTTGCTCGACACCGGGTCCTTCGAGGAATGGGACATGTTCGTCGAGCATCGCTGCAGCGATTTCGGCATGGTCGACCAGAAGATCCCGGGCGACGGCGTGGTCACCGGCCACGGAACGATCAACGGCCGGCTGGTCTTCGTGTTCAGCCAGGACTTCACCGTCTTCGGCGGCTCTTTGTCGGACAGCCACGCCCAGAAGATCTGCAAGGTCATGGACCAGGCGATGCAGGTCGGCGCGCCGGTGATCGGGCTGAACGACAGCGGCGGCGCGCGCATCCAGGAAGGCGTGGACAGCCTGGCCGGCTATGCCGCGGTCTTCCAACGCAACGTCATGGCGTCCGGCGTGGTGCCGCAGATCTCCGTGATCATGGGGCCGTGCGCCGGCGGGGCGGTCTACTCCCCGGCGATGACCGACTTCATCTTCATGGTCGAGGACAGCTCCTACATGTTCGTCACCGGGCCGGACGTCGTCCGCACCGTGACCCATGAGGAGGTGACGCAGGAAGAACTCGGCGGCGCCATCACCCACAGCCATACCTCCGGCGTGGCCGATCTCAGCTTCGCCAACGACGTCGAGGCGCTGCTCCAGCTTCGCCGGTTCATGGACTTCATGCCGTCGTCGAACCGCGAGAAGCCGCCGATCCGGCCCACCGCGGACTCGCCCGACCGGGTGGAGCCGTCGCTGGACACCCTGGTGCCGGACAACCCCAACCAGCCCTACGACATGAAGGAGCTGATCCACAAAGTCGTCGACGAGTACGACTTCTTCGAGCTGCAGCCCGACTACGCCCGCAACATCATCATCGGCCTGGCCCGCATGGAGGGTCAGCCGGTCGGCATCGTCGCCAACCAGCCCTTCGTGCTGGCCGGCTGCCTGGACATCGACAGCGCGCGCAAGGCCGGGCGGTTCGTGCGCTTCTGCGACTGCTTCAACATCCCGATCGTCACCTTCGTCGACGTGCCGGGCTTCCTGCCGGGCACCAGCCAGGAATATGGCGGGATCATCAAGCACGGCGCGAAGCTGCTCTATGCCTACGCCGAGGCGACGGTGCCCAAGGTGACGGTGATCACCCGCAAGGCCTATGGCGGCGCCTATGTGGTCATGGCGTCGAAGCATCTGCGCGGCGACGTCAACTACGCCTGGCCGACCTCCGAGATCGCGGTGATGGGGCCGAAGGGGGCGGTGGAGATCATCTTCCGCGCCGATCTCGGCGACGAGGCCAAGATCGAGGAGCGAACGGAGGAGTATCGCGAGAAGTTCGCCAACCCCTTCGTCGCCGGCTCGCGCGGCTTCATCGACGACGTCATCATGCCCAGCGGCACCCGCCGGCGGATCTGCCGGGCGCTCGCCATGCTGCGCAACAAGAAGATCGATAACCCCTGGAAGAAGCACGACAACATTCCGCTTTAGGGGTCGTGTCGATGCCTGCCGTCCAGACGATGAGCGATGCGCGCCGCCGGCGCTCACACCTCCTGAACCACATGATCGCGTATTTCGCGGTGCTGGTGGTGATCACGCCGATCAATGCCTGGCTCGACCCCGAGACGCCCTGGTTCCTGCTGCTCGCGGTGGGCTGGGGGGCGCCGCTGGCGGTGCATACCGCCTGGGCGATGGGGCTGTTCGATCGCAAACGCTAGCCGCCGGCGCCGCCTGAGGGCGGCGCGCGGCCGACAAGAAGAGTCGAAGGGGATGCGTCCATGTTCTCCAAGATCCTGATCGCCAATCGCGGCGAGATCGCCTGCCGGGTCATCCGCACGGCGCGCCGCATGGGGATCGCCACCGTGGCCGTCTATTCCGAGCCGGATCGCGACGCGTTGCACGTCCGCATGGCCGACGAGGCGGTGGCGATCGGCCCCGCCGCCAGCGCGGAAAGCTATCTGCGCGGCGACCGCATCATCGAGGCCTGCCGCCAGACCGGCGCCCAGGCGGTGCATCCCGGCTACGGCTTCCTGTCGGAGAACCCGGGCTTCTCCCAGGCGCTGGAGGAGGCGGGCATCGCCTTCATCGGCCCGCCCTCGAGTGCCGTGGCGGCGATGGGCGACAAGCTGGCATCCAAGCGCCTGGCGAAGGAGGCCGGCGTCAGCACGGTGCCCGGCCATCCCGACGCCATCAGCGATGTCGACCAGGCGGTCGAGATCGCCGACGGCATCGGCTATCCGGTAATGCTGAAGGCGTCGGCCGGCGGCGGCGGCAAGGGCATGCGCGTGACCCACTCCGCCCAGGAGGTGCGCGAGGGGTTGAAGGCGGTGATGAGCGAGGCCGCCGCCAGCTTCGGCGACGACCGCGTGCTGATCGAGAAATTCGTGGAGGAGCCGCGCCACATCGAGATCCAGGTGCTGGCCGACGCGCATGGCAACACCGTCTATCTGGGCGAGCGCGAATGCTCCATCCAGCGCCGCCACCAGAAGGTCTTGGAGGAGGCGCCGTCGCCCTTCCTGGACCCGGCGACCCGCAAGGCGATGGGCGAGCAGTCGGTGGCGCTGGCCAGGGCCGTCGGCTACCGCTCCGCCGGCACGGTGGAATTCATCGTCGACAAGAACCGTAACTTTTACTTCTTGGAGATGAATACGCGGCTACAGGTGGAGCATCCGGTGACCGAGCTGGTGACCGGCCTCGACCTGGTAGAGCTGATGATCCGCGTGGCCAATGGCGAGCCGCTGCCGTTCGAGCAGTCGGAGGTCAAGCTGAACGGCTGGGCCCTGGAGGCGCGCTTCTATGCGGAGGATCCCGAACGCGGGTTCCTGCCGTCCACCGGCCGGCTGCGCCGCTATGTCGAGCCGGAGCAGACCAAGAACGTGCGCATCGACAGCGGCGTGTTCGAGGGCGGGGAGATCTCCATCTACTACGACCCGATGGTCGCCAAGGTGGTCACCTACGGGCTCGACCGGGCCGCGGCCATCGGCCATATGCGCCACGCGTTGGACGGCTTCTATGTCCGCGGCATCCGCCACAATCTCAGCTTCCTGGCGGCGCTGATGGTGCATCCGCGCTTCATGGAAGGGCGGATGACCACCAACTTCATCGCCGAGGAGTATCCCGACGGCTTCGCGCCGATCACGCTGGAACCCGCGGCGCTGAAGCGGATCGTCGCCGTGGTCGCGGCGATGCACCGCCAGCGCGCCGAGCGCAACCGCCGGGTGACCGGCCAAATCCCCGGCCATGTCTCCAAGGTCTCCAGCGACTGGGTGGTGCGCCTGGACCGGCAGAACTGGCCGGTGAAGATGACGCCGATGGAAGGCGGCTACGAGGTGGTGATCGACGGGGCGCCGCACGCCGTGGTCAACCACTGGTCGCGCGACCGGGCCTGGGAGGTCGGCCAGCCGCTCTATGACGGCGTCGTCGACGGCCACCGCATGATCGTGCAGGTCGACAGCACCGGCGTCGGCTACCGCCTGTTCCATGGCGGGGCGGAGATGACGGCGTTGGTGCTGACGCCGAAAGCGGCGGCGCTGGCCGACCTGATGCCGATCAAGCAGCCGCCGGACCTGACCAAGTACCTGCTGTCGCCGATGCCCGGTCTTCTGGTATCAATTGCTGTCGAGCCCGGACAGAAAGTCGTGCCGGGTCAGGAATTGGCGGTGGTCGAGGCAATGAAGATGCTGAATGTCCTGCGGGCGGAGCGGGACAGCGAAGTGTTGGAGCTGCATGCCAGCCCCGGCGACAGCCTGTCGGTGGATCAGAAGATCCTGGAGTTCAAGTGAGGTCGACGGTCGGCCTGAGCGCGGGTGCGCCGCGCCGCCGGTGGTGCGGTTGAGCGATCGGGCGCGCCAGGCGGTTCGGCTGGTGGTCAGCGGCCGGGTGCAGGGCGTGGGTTTCCGCTGGTGGACGGTGGCGGAGGCCAAGCGCCTCGGGCTCGACGGATGGGTGCGCAACCGCCGTGAGGGCACGGTGGAAGCGGTGGTGGCCGGACCGCCGGACGCGGTCGGGCAGATGATTGCCGCCTGTCGGCAAGGGCCGGTATCCGCCCGGGTCGACGACTTGACCGTGGGCGATGCCACGGACCCCGGCAGGATCGGTTTCAGGGAGGAAGCGACCCGATGAGTCATGCCCTGTTGGTGGCCGACGACCCGTCGCACGCCGAGGCCGTGCAGCGGCTGGTCGACGGGCAGGACGATCTGTCCGTGGAGATCATGGCCGGTTTGGACGCGGTGCCCGGTCGGCTTGCCCAGGGCGGGATCGATGTCGTGCTGTTCGATGCCGGCGGCGCTGCGCCGCCATCCTTGGAAGGACTGGCCGGGATCTCCAGCGGCGGCGCGGATGTCCCGGTGATCGTGCTCTATGACGCCCAGGACGGCGGCGGGGCCGGCGGCGATGTCGAACGCCGCGCGGTGGAGGCCGGGGCCGGCGACGCGCTGGCCTGGGGCGACCTGACGCCCGCGCTGTTGCGCCGGGCGGTGCGCTATTGCATCGAGGGTGCCCAGTCGCGCCGCAACCTGGCGCAGCTTGCGCTGATCGACGGCGATACCGGGCTGGCGCGGTCGCCGCTCTATTGGGAGATCCTGTCGCTGGCGGTGCGGCGGGCGCGACGGAACCAGGACTTCCTGGCCGTGCTGGCGGTGCATCTCGACAATGTCGACAAGGCCGCCGATCCCCGCGCCGCGCTGCGCGAGGCGGCACAGCGCCTGTCCAGCCTGCTGCGCGCCAGCGACACGGTCAGCCGGTTCGACGGCGACGTGCTGATGGTGCTGGTGGAGAGCATGCCGCGGGTGGAGGACATCCAGACCGTGGCGGAGAAGATCATCGAGAAGGTGTCGGAGCCGATGGCGATCGACGGAGCGTCCATCGAGATCACCCCGAGCGTCGGCATCAGCATGTTCCCGACGGTGTCGGTGTCGGCGGAAGGGCTGGTGGGCGACGCCACCGGTGCCATGTCCGCGGCGGTCGAGGACGGCGGCGCGATCTTCAAGTTCGCCTGACGTCCGGCGCGTCTCAACCGGCGGGGGCGGTCGCCGTTTGGTGGGCTTCCAGGATCGCCAGACGCAGGAAGTCCGACGGCTGGGCGCCGACGGCGATGCTGGTGCCGATGGCGAAATGCGGCACGCCGGCGATGCCGCGGGCATAGGCCGCGGTCTCCAACAGACGCACGTTGTCGGCGTCCTCGTCGCTGGCGAGGAAGGCCCGCACCGCGTCGGCGTCGAGCCCCGCTTCACCGGCGATGTCGGCCAGCACCGCGGGATCGCCGATATCCCGGCCTTCGACGAAATAGGCCTGCAGTAGCGCCTCCGCCACCGCCTGCTGGCGGCCGTCGCGGGCGGCCAGCAGCGACAGGCGGTGGGCGTCGAAGGTGTTCGGCGTGCGGGTCATCCGCTCATAATCGAAGACGACGCCGTCCGGGGCCCCGGCGGCGATGGTCTGCGCGTCCAGCGCCTGGGACCGCTCCCAGCTTCCGAATTTCCCCGTGCGGTAGGTCCGCCGGTCGATACCCTCTTTCGGCATGTCGGGATTGAGCTGGAAGGGCAGCCATTGTGTGACCACCTCGACCTCCGCCGGCAGGCCTTCGATGGCCAGCGCCAGCCGCCGGCTGCCGATCAGGCACCACGGACAGATGAAGTCCGAGGTCAGCCGCACGGTCACGCTCATGCATCGCCTCCTGTCCTGGTCGTGCGTGGTGGCCATCTGGAAGACGGCCCGGCACCAGTCCTCAAAGATGGCGCCCCAAGTCGACGTCTTCGCGCAGAACCCGGACGATCAAGACATAATCAGTCTCGATTCTGTAGATGATGTGGTGCTTCGCATGCCGATGAATCCGCACCGGTGGTCTGTACTGCGGTCGTTCGACCGCAAGGCGCGGGTTGTCGGCAATCAGCGTGATCGCGTGTCGCAGGCTTCGTTCATAGCGTTCCGCCCGCCTTAAACCGAAGTTCCGGCATCCGTAGAGATAGCAGTCGATGATGTCCGCGTCGGCTCGGGACGTGAACCTAACCTTCATTTGCGATTGTGGCGGTCGCGCGCTCTCGTGCCTCGGCGAGGATGTCATCAAGGGTCCGTGGGCTGATCCCGCTGGCCAGGCCTTCATCGATCGCGGCCTGAAGGTCGCCGGCGCGGACCGCCTGATCGCGGCGGATCAACTCACCCAAATACTCATCGGTCGTCGCATAGCGTCCGGCGCGAACCTGGGCTTCGCACCAGTCCCTCAATCCGTCAGGCAAGGCGATGCGCATCTCCGCCATGACCTTTCCTTCATCCTAATCCTCGTTCCCCATGGCGACACCGTAGACCCTTTTCGGGTGGCGGTGAGAGGAGAGTTTGGTCGCCAGCCTCACGCCAGCGTCAAGACGCCAGCGTCAAGGCGCCGTCGTTGATCAGGTCGGCGAGCAGGGCGAGCGCCGCGTCGTCGTCGGCCCGGGCGGCGAGGACGGACGCATCCGGGGTCGGGTTGCCGGCCAGATGGCGGGCGAGATCGGCCAACCGGCCCGGACAGTCATAGCGTTCGCCATTGGCGTAGAGGGTGACGCCGTCCGGTGCGGCGACGGTGGCCAGGCGCGCCCCGCCGGGCCGCCGCAGGACGGCCCCGGTGGCGAGCCAGCCGCGCACCGTCGCGGCGTCCGCCGGGTCGTCGGGCACGGCCAGCGCGTCGGGCACCTTCGGTTCCGTCACCTCCCGCGCAAACGCGTCGGCCATCAGCGCGGGATCGTCGAGCAGCGACAGGACCAGCCGCCGCGCATGCGCCAGCGCGGCCGGGGAGATCGCGCCGGCATCGTCCTGAACCGGCGGTTCCGGGTCGCCGTAGAGAGCGTCGCCGGCGGGTGACATCGCCGCCTGATGGGCGAGCGCCAGCGCCAGGGCGCCGACGGACGGCGCGCGCCAGCCGATGGAATAGGTGACGCAAGACTCCAGCGCCTCGCCATCATGGGCCACACCCGGCGGCAGGTAGAGCATGTCGCCGGGGTCGAGCACATGCGTCTCGGCGACCGGCATGTCGGCCAGCAGCTTCAGGCGCGGGTGATCCCGCTCCGGCCCGTTGTCGCCGCCGACCGGGCCGACCCGCCAGCGCCGGCGGCCCCGCCCCTGCAGGAGAAACACGTCATAGCGGTCGACATGCGGCCCAACGCCGCCCCCGGGCGCGGCATGGCTGACCATCACGTCCTCGCGCCGCCAGGTGGGCAGGAAGGCGAAACGGTCGGCCAGCGCGGCGACGGCGGGCACCCAGGCGTCCACCGACTGCACCAGCAGGGTCCAGTCGCGTTTGGGCAGGCGGGCCAGCCGGCTGGGCGCGAAGGGGCCGTCCTCCACGGTCCAGTCATCGGTCCTGTCTGGGCCTCGGCCGGCGCGGCGGCGCACCAGGCGGCTTTCCACCGCCGGATCGCCGGCAAGCGCCGCCAGATCGTCGCGGTCCAGTGGCCCGTCGAACCCGGGCAGGGCCTGGCGAACCAGCAGCGGCCGGCGCTGCCATATCTGGGTGAGGAACTGGTGGGGGGAAATCGCCCCGAGCGACACCGGCGACGGCGTCATGGCCGGTCGAGAGTCCGGAGTCTCAATCCATGGCGGGCAGACTTAGGGGCGGCCAAGGTCTGGCCCCGGGCAAGGGGATGGGCGCGCGCCGATGTCGGCACCCTGGGTTCGGTGTCTCCGGTCGTCTCGGGACGCCGTGTGGCCACGGGCCAAGCGGGTCCGGTAGATCGTCCTTGGCCGGCGGCTAGGCCGCGCGGCGCACGGCGGTCTTGGCGAGGACCGGCGTCTTCCCGCCGCTCATCGTCTGCAAAGCGAACGCGATCGCCGCGTCGCGGTCGACGAAGGGGCCGTGCCATGTCTCGTCGTCCGCGTTGCGAAACATCCACCCCTGCGGCGCCTGGGAGCGCCGGTATGTCACCACCGGATAGGTGAGGAGGATTTCACTATCGTCGACCATGCGACTTCTCCAATTGACGTCGTCCAGCCCCCCTTTGGGCGCGGGGCCGTCCGCGGACCGCCCTAAGAGGTCCAGAAAATCACGATAGGATCAAGAGAGTCTAAACGCCGGCCCAACAATGTCACGCGGCAAGGGGCGGCTTCGCGAACCGATCGTGGGCGCGCCGGCCGCCGCCGGCCGGCTGGTCCCGGCCCGCGTCGCGTACGGCATCGTCGCCGGCCGGGCGATGTCCCACCCCGGCGGTGCCGCCGGCCGCGAATCGACCGCCGGGATGCCGGCAGGCCCCCGCCCTTACCCCGTCAGCCGCCACAGCCGCCCGCATCCCGCGTCATTCGGTAGCATCCGAAGCATTTCCCACATAAACAATCGCAAAATAGTATAGAGTAATGAAAACGGGGACACCGTTGGGACCTAAACGCTTACGTAAATAAACCAATCAACCTTAAGACTCTTCTCTGGGGGCTCACCGCATGGTTAAGCTAGATCACGCGCAGATTCCGTTTGTCCTGCCGCCGGAGGTGGAAAGAGTCTTTTCCGCCGCGCCGTCGGTTACGATCGCCTCGACGGTCGACCAGTTGGTCGACTTGGCCACCCAGGACGCCGTGAACGGCTGGCATGAGGTGGCCTATGACGTTCCGGAGAACGGGCGCGTGGTCGACGCCCTAGTCTGTCGGTCCCGCAACGGGATCGTCGCGAACTACACCGAACCCTATATGCGGCGCCGCGATCCGGACTGCATGGTGATCGGCGACAAGCGCCCGACCGACAAGCCGACCTTCGAGGCGCGGTTCGGCACTGCGTTCGACAGTTTGCGCGAGCGGACGTTCGAGTGGCTGACGACCCAGCCGCTGGCGGCCTTCGCCTTCTTCGCCGGCATGCCCGGCAAGGGGACGGATGCCATGGTGATCGCGCCGGCCAATGCCGGGTTCTTCGCGCTGGGCCTGGCGCTGCTCCAGGGCATCATCCCGGTCGACAAGATCCCTGCCGGTTTCGCGCCGAAGGCGGTGATCTACGTCGCCCCGCCGTTCCGCCACACGGATTTCGACGGGAAGCAGATCGTCGTCCACAATCGGACCGACAAGGGCCACGAGCTGTTCAGCTTCAACCTCTATCCCGGGCCGAGCGCCAAGAAGGGGATCTACGGGGTGCTGCTCAATCTCGGCGAGCAGGAACACTGGCTGACCATGCACTGCTCCACGGTCCGCCTGATCACGCCCTACCAGAACCGGCTGGTGATCTCACATGAGGGCGCCAGCGGGGGCGGCAAGAGCGAGATGCTGGAGCATGTCCACCGCCAGGCCGACGGCTCGCTGCTGATCGGCCAGAACCTGGTGACCGGGGACGAGCAGACCTTGACGTTGCCGCAGGCGAGCGCCCTGCACCCGGTGACCGACGATATGGCGCTGTGCCACCCGTCCTTGGACAAGGGCAACGGCAAGCTCACGCTGATGGACGCCGAGGACGCCTGGTTCGTCCGCTGCAACCATCTCGACAAGTATGGCACCGACCCGCATCTCGAACGGCTGTGCATCAACCCGCCGGAGCCGCTTCTGTTCTTGAACGTCGAGGGGCACCCGGATGCCACCTGCCTGATCTGGGAACACACCCAGGACGCGCCGGGCCAGCCTTGCCCCAATCCGCGGGTGATCATCCCGCGCGCCGTCGTCAACAACGTCGTGCCGGGCGCCGTGGATGTGGATGTCCGCAGCATGGGCGTGCGCACGCCGCCGTGTTCGGCGGATCTGCCGACCTACGGCATCATCGGCATGTTCCATGTGCTGCCGGCCTCGTTGGCCTGGCTGTGGCGGCTGGTCGCCCCGCGCGGCCACGCCAATCCCAGCATCGTCCAGACCGAGGGCATGACGTCGGAGGGTGTCGGCTCCTACTGGCCGTTCGCCACGGGCCGGCGCGTCGACCAGGCCAATCTGCTGCTGAACCAGATCATCGAGACGCCGGAGGTCCGCTACGTCCTGGTGCCGAACCAGCATATCGGCATCTGGCGTGTCAGCTTCATGCCGCAATGGATCACCCGGGAGTATCTGGCGCGGCGCGGCGGCGCGCGCTTCCAGACCTCGCAGGTGCGCCCGTCGCGCTGCCCGTTGCTCGGCTTCTCGCCGGGCTCCATCGTCGTCGAAGGTCGCACCATCGGCAGCCAGTTCTTCGAGGTCGAACGCCAGCCGGAGGTGGGACCGGAGGCCTACGACGCCGGCGCGGCGATCCTGGCCGACTTCTTCAAGCGCGAGCTGAGCCAGTTCCTGGTGCCCGATCTCCTGCCCACCGGGCGCCGGATCATCGACTGTTGCCTGGAGGGCGGGTCGACCGAGGACTACGTGCGTCTGCTGGAGCTGCCGCTGTTCGACCCGGACGAGTGATGCCGTTCCCATGGAGAACTTCAACTACACGTTCGGCAAGATCTATCAGCCGGCATTCGACGATGTGCCGGCCAGCCACCGCCACACCCTGTTCGACGTCGACTATGTCCGCATGACGGGCAAGCAGGGCGGCGTCCTGTTCGTCACGCGCCAGGGCTGGCCCTGTGTGGAGTCGGTGCTGCCCAAGGCATGGTTCGTCGACGACCGGTTCAAGAAGGTGGGCCGGGCGCTGGCCGGCGCCACCGGTGCCGTCTATCGCGTTCCGGTCGCCCACCGAGCGCGCGATACCTTCGCGCTGGTCGTCAAGTTCAGCCGGGCCGCCCAGGACATCCATGTGACGGTGCTCGACCAGGGCGCCCATCTCAACGCCGAGGAGCGGGCGCATATCGAGTGTGCGGAGTTCCTGTCGCCGTTCGAGGAGTTCGGCAATCTCGCCCGGCTGCGGGCGGCGGCCCGGTCAGCGATCCCGACCAAGCATCCCCTGGCGATCTACTCGCCGCCGACCCGGTACGCCGGCTGGCAGCTCGGCCGCAAATCCTATCTGTGCGCGCGGATGGACCGGGCCTTGGCGGCGTCTCAGCGCGACGTGCCGGAGGACCATCGCGTCGCCTATGACTGGGAACGGCTCTATGTCCTGCTCTATCGCTGGATCGACGGCATCGATGCGGAGGCGGCGGCGCAGGCCGGGCTGATCTCCGAGAAGCGGATGATCGATCTCGGCCAGGAAGCGCGGGCCCGGCTCAGCGACTTCGGCTGGATGGTGTGCGATCACAAGCCGCGCCACGTCATCGTCCGGACCGCAGGCGATCAGGATCGGCTGCTGGGCCGTCCCCCGGATACGGCCTGGGCGCTGATCGACTACGAGCTACTGGTGCGCCTGTAGGCTGAACCGACGTTCAGGGACTTCCCTCCCCCTTGATGGGGGAGGGTTAGGGTGGGGGTGATGTCGCCGCACGAGGTCAGCGCCTGGGAGGCGCCCCATCTCGCGCCGCAACGTCCGTACCCACCCAATCGCGCGGTCGAAAGGCGCTTCCTTGTACGGCTTTCTCCACTGACCAAGGATCACCCCCACCCAACCCTCCCCCATCGAGGGGGAGGGCTTGAACGGGTCACGGGGTGGGGTCGGTCGGCTCGACGGCGACCGTCAGGTCCTCGCGCGGTGCCGTCAGGCGGCTGGCCACGAAGGCGGGCAGGCGGAACTCCCAGCCCTGCCAGCGGTCGGTGAGGGTGGCCGCTTCGGCCACCGTCTCGTCCGCGGCGTCCGCCGCCGCCACGGCGCTCAGGCTCAGCCAGGGGGCCGTGTCGCGCTCCACCAGGGTGCCGGTGACCGTCAGGCCATCGGCGGTGACCACCTCGATCGTTCCCTGCGGCGTGCCCGGCGCGGCCTCGTCGACGCTGGCCACGTCCTCCAGGGTCAGCCCGGCCAGCACCCCGGCCAGGCGCTGTACGGCGCCGGGCTCGACCGTTTCGCCCTCCCCCGGCGGCGGCGTCAGCGCGAAATCGCTCTCCGCGTCGGGCCGCCCGATAGCGTAGGGGGTGTCGCCCGCCGGTTCGACGCGGACGGACACCACGCGGTCGGCCGGCAGGTCGACGATGTCGCGGACCAGCCAGTCGGTCACCGTCGTGGAGACCTCCAGCCGGCCGCTGGCCAGCCAAGCCCGCGCGTCGTCGACGCGGCGGATATAGGTGCCGTCCTCGCTGAACCCGCCCAGCCGGCCGACCCGGTCGCCGACCACCAGATCGGCAAGCGTGCCGCCATCCGCCGCGGTCAGCCGCACCGCCTGGGAGCGCGCGCCCTCGGCATCCACCGGCTCTACCGCCAACCGGGCGAAGCGGTCGGGCCGCGCCGTCTTCGCCTCCAACAGGTGCATATCCGCCAGCACCGCCACCAGCCGTCGCACGGGCTGGGCGGCGACCGGATAGCCGTCCCGCTCCGCCAGCGTCCAGCCGCCCTCGGCCAGGGCGACCAGCGTCAGCGTGCCCCCTTCGTCGCCACCACTGTCGATACGGATCTCGCCCACCGTCTCAGGCGCCGCGCGCAGATCGGGGAAGGCGACGTCACCGACCGGCAGGCTGGTGGCCGCCCGCGGTCCGGCGAGCGTGGTCGCCACCGCGGCGGCGACCAACAGCGCCGCGGCGGCCCACCAGATGATGACCACGCGCGCGCTCATGAGGGTGCCTCCGCCCGATGGGGGGCGGCCGGGCTCCGCTCCACGGCGAGAGCCGCACTCCGCCGTCGTCGGCGCTGGCGGACCAGGGCCAGCGCCATGGCCACCAGCGCGACCGCGGCGGGCACTGCCCAGATATTGACGATCTTCACGGTCCGCTCGACGGCTTCGACGTCCTGGCGGAGATTGTTGCGCACGTCGCGCAGTTCGGCGCGCAGGTCCAGGACATCGGCGCGGAAGCGGTCGATGGTCTCCTGCTGCTCCGCCGTCAGGAGGATGCCGGCCTCCGCCTCGCGCTCCTGAAGCTGGCGGATCTGCGCCTCGGCCTCGTCGATGCGGGCCAGCAGCGCGCGCTCGCGAGCCTGGAAGGCGCGTTCCGCCGCGCGGCGCATGTCGTCCAGCAGCGTGAAGGGTCGGTCCAGCGTGCCGCGGCCGCGCAGATCCATCAGCCCCGGCGCGCCGCTCAGCGTCTCCAGCAGATTGACGACGAAGTCGCCGTTGTTGGCGAAGGGCAGGGCGTAGGATTGGCCGAGCAGGCGCTGGCGCTGCACCCAGGACCGGTCGGCCAGCATGTCGGCATCGGCGACGACGACGAGGTTGAGCGGGGTCTCGGCCGCGTCGAGATGGGCCTCGGCCGCATCCTCGTCCGTCACGCCCTCCGGCGGACCGTCGGGAAAGGCCGAGGCGACCGGGCCGGAGACCCGCGCCGCCAGCGTCAGCGCTTCGCCCCCCGGCGCATAGGCGGCCAGGAGACCGGCCGGGTCCGGCATCATCGCCACCATCATGGTGTCGAGCAGCCCCGCCTCGGGCGAGGAGACCAGAAGGGGGGCGATCTCCGTCGCCGCCCCCTCGCGCGCCACGATATGGCCCGCGCTGCTCAGCGTCAGCCGTTCCAGGTCGGCCAGCACGACGCTGTCGGCGTCCATGTAGCGCCGGTCCAACTCCAGCCAGGGCAGGTACTGCAGGATGCGCGACCGGCCGCCGCCGCCGGCCTCCACCATCACCGCGGTCGCCGGATCGCCGACGATACTGCCGGCCGGTACGTCGACCCCCCAGGCTTCCAACAGCGGCGCCAGGTCGGCGAAGCCCGGCGGCGGCATGCCGGGCTGCAGGCCGGCCGTCATCACCTCCGGCGACGGGTCGAGGAAGGCCAGCACCCGCCCGCCGCGCATGACGAACTGGTCGATGGCGTAGAGCGTCGCCGGGTCCAGCGTGCTGGGCTGGGCGAGGATCAGGATCTCCACCGCGTCGTCGATCCGGTCCACCGTGCCGCCGAGCTGGCGGAAGTCGAAGAACTGGCGGATCACCTCGGTGACCACCCAGGGCTGATAGCGGCTGGCGGCATCGCCCATCACCGGCAAGGCGCCGATCAGGGCGACCTGCGGCTTGTCCGGATGGGCGAGGTCGAAGATCAGGCGGGCCAGGTCGTATTCCAGGAAGGACCCGCGCTCCGGCGCGAGATAGGCGATGGCCTCGCGGTCGTCGGTGCTGTTGATGCCGCCGATGCCGAAGAAGATCTGCTGGCCGTCGGCGCTGATCGGGATACCCTCCAGCCCGGCGGCGAGCGCCCGGTCCTCCGCCGGGGAATAGGCGATCGGGTCGTAGCGTTCGATGCGCAGCATGCCGTCGCCGGCATGGCGGCGGAACGCCTCCAGCATCTCGTCGACGCGGCGGGCATGGGTGGCGAAGCCGCCGCCCAGCTCATCGATGACGGCGGACTTGAAGAAGCTCAGCGTGATCGGCTCGTCGATGCCGGCCAACACCGCGCGGGTGCCCGCCGCCAGGGTGTGCAGCCGCTCTTGCGTCAGGTCGAGGCGCGCCGTCTTCGCCAAATTGCCGACGGTGACGTTGGCGGCGACGAAGACGACGGCCGCCGCGGCGGCGATCGCCGCGGCATGCCAGCCCCGATGGGCGCGTTCCGGCCGATTGCGCATCGAGGGCTCCTATCGACCGCGCTTCATCTCGACGATCGCGGTGTTGACGACCAGCGCCAGGGCGATCAGCGAGGCGAAGTAGAACAGGTTGCGAGCATCGACGACGCCTTGCGACAGGGCGTCGAAATTGCCGAGCAGGCTGAGGTCGCGCACCGCCTGCAGGACGGCGTCGGGCGCCCAGCCGCGAAACGCCGCCTGGACGAGGTCGAGCCCGCTCATCATGAACAGGAAGCAGATCGCCACGGCGCCGACGAAGGCGATCACCTGGTTCGACGTCGCTGCGGAGACGCAAGCGCTGATCGCCAGGAAGCCGCCGGCCATCAGCCAGCTTCCCAGATAGGCGGTGGCGACCACCCCGTGATCGGGATCGCCGAGCACCGAGACGGTGATCCACAAGGGCACGGTGCCGACGAGCGCGATGCCGGTGAACAGCCAGGCGGCGAGGAACTTCGCCGTCACCGCCTGCCCGGCGCCGACGGGCAGCGTCATCAGGAACTCGATGGTGCCGGTCTTGCGCTCCTCCGCCCACAGCCGCATGCCGATCGCCGGCACCAGAAACAGGTAGAGCCAGGGGTGGAACTGGAAGAAGGCGGCGAGATCGGCCTGCCCACGCTCGATGAAGCCGCCGACATAGAAGGTCAGGCCGCCGGCGAAGGTCAGGAAGATGACGACGAAGACATAGGCCAGCGGCGAGGCGAAATAGGCGGCAAGCTCGCGCCGGGTGAGGGTGGCGATGGTGCGCATCGGCGGCTGGCCTCGGCGATAAGGGGACCGCGCCGGCCTTACGCGGCGGTGGTGAGGCGGCGGAACACGTCGTCGAGGCGGCCGTGTTCGGTGGTGATCTCGTCCAGCGGGACCTCCGCGCTGTCGGCGGCGGCACGGACGGCGCCCAGGATCTCCGCGCCGCGGACCGGGCGGGCGGTCAGGCGGATGCGGCCGTCGCGGGCATGCGCCTCCGCGATATCGGCGATGTTGGGCAGGGCGCGCAAGGCGGCGATCAGGCGGTCGCGGTGGTCGGCGTCGAGGGCGACCGTGACGCGGTTGTGATTGGGTGCCTGCTGGCGCAGTTCCGCCGGCAGCGCGTCGGCGACGATGCGGCCGCCGGCCAGCACGATGGCGCGGGTGCACACCGCGTCGACCTCTTCCAGGATATGGGTGGAGATGACGATGGCCTTGCCGCCGGCGATTTCCGACAGGAGCGTGCGGACCTCATGCTTCTGGTTGGGGTCGAGGCCGTCGGTCGGCTCGTCGAGGATCAGCACTTCGGGATCGTGCAGGATGGCCGCGGCCAGGCCGACGCGCCGGCGGAAACCCTTGGACAGGGTTTCGATGGGCTGGTCGAGCACGCGGGCGAGCGACAGGCGGTCGACCACCTCACCCCGGCGCCGGCGTGCGGTGGCGCCGTCCAGGCCGCGCACCCGCGCGACGAAGCCGAGCAGGGCGTCGGGCGTCATGTCGCCGTAGCTGGGCGCGCCTTCGGCGAGATAGCCCAGCCGGGCTTGGGCGGCGCGGGTCTCGTCGACGATGTCGAAGCCGGCGATGCGCGCACTGCCCGCGTCGGGCGGCAGGAAGCCGGCGGTCATGCGCATGGCGGTGGTCTTGCCGGCACCGTTGGGGCCCAAGAAGCCCACGACCTCGCCGCGGGCGACGGCGAAGCCGACCCGGTCGACGGCCAGGATCGACCCGAACCGCTTGGTCAGGCCGGTCAGTTCCAGCAGCGGCTGCATGGCAGGCGATCTCTTCTCCCCGGCGTTGCCGGTCTCGGGCATTGCCGGCGGTGCTGATAATCCGGCGTGGCCGTCCGGGTCAACCGCCGGGGCAGGGCAAGGCGGCGATCACCGGCGGGACGAGGGGCGTTCGTCTCCGCTCCGCCCCAATCGCTCGTCCTTGAAATAAAGGCTCTGTATCTTTAACCAAAAAAGAGATCTGCGTCAAATTTCCATCTTAACCAATAAAAAGAATGTCCAGTTTCTCTAAAATGCTTGCCAATCTTAGAACATTGTATATCATAGGGAGTAACGGGTTATTAACGATGTTTGGCTGACTCGGGAGTTTCGACAATGGTTAAGGCGATCCGCCGTTTCGCACGGGAGGACTCGGGTGCCGCGGCCATTGAATATGGCCTGCTGGTCGCCGTCGTTTCCGTCTCGGTCATCGGTGCCGGCGAGATGATGGGCGACTCGGTGTCCTCGATGTTCGAAGCGATCAGCAACCACCTGAATTCGCTGCTCGTGCTGACGCCGTAGCCGCGAGAGCCTTTGGGCGGTTATCGCTGCCTATGGGCCGTTTCCCAGGCGATCCAATCGACCAAGCCGTGATCGCCGACGACGTCAATCGCGTCCGGGCCTAGCCGATCGCAGAAGACGACCACGTTGCGGCAGGCCCAGCGGGCGTTTGGGACGACAACGCCTGAGAACTCCAGAAAATGCGCGACCTCGGCGATCTCCTGCGTGCGTGGATACTCCGCATGGCGCTCCTGGTAAGAGAGTTGCCCGTACCGGGCCATGTCGACGCCCAGGTCGGCGAGCGCATCCGGTGCCGAAAGGTCAAGCAAGCCGGAAAGACGAAGTCTCAGTTGGTGCAGCCGATAGCGCACCCGCGACGGGAAGATCGGTTGTCCGCGCTTGAGGTGGAAGTGAAGCTCCGCAATCGCACCGTCGCGCGCCTGCGAGGAATAGAGAACCTCGAAGCTCTCGTCGTCCCAGCGCCCGCCTGAGGCGCTGCACTGCGTCGGGTCGCGCATATCGCGGACAACCCGCCACAGCGGGCCATCGAATTCGACCGGTGTCAGCGCCTCCAGCGCGTCGATCAGGCGGTTGTCGCGCAAGACCGAAGCCATCGATCAGAGATAGACGTCGCTGTCCAGACGATCCAGCACGCGCAGGATCTCCACCGTTTCGCCGCCATGGATCAGGTCGATCGCCCGCTCGCCGTCCAACTGGGGGTGGCGGGCATAGAGCCAGCTCCGCACCTCATCCGGGTTATAGTAGTCCTGCAGCCGCTGGACGATGTAGTGCAGGTCGGCAATCAGCCGTTCATTGTTCGGCTGCGGTTTTGCGGAACCATTGCGCCACCGGGAGACGGTCGCCTTCGAGACCGAGGTGATGTTGGCAATGTCGGTTCCTCTCAGCCCCGTGGCTTCCAGTTCGCCGATGAAGCGTTGTACAGCGCCCGGCATGGTGTTCATCGCCCATCCTGTGCGACGTTGCCCATATCGGTTTCACATATAGTCCTGGTGAAACGCTTATGGAACCATTGGCGATGGCCGGGCGTCGTCGCCGTCTGGGACGAAAAAGGGGGGGCCGGTCGAGACCGGCGCCCCCATGCTCACGCAGGCTCCGGGCCTTTGGCCGGAGCGGCCGCGCTTACGCCGCGTCGGCGGTCTTGGTCTGAGTTGCTTCGACCTCAAGGGCCGGGGCCGCCTCGTGCCGCGCGATGGCGATGGTGCGAGGCTTCAGCGCTTCCGGGATCCGCCGATGCAGGGTCACGTTCAAGACGCCGTCGGTCAGATCCGCCCCCGTCACCTCGATATGGTCGGCGAGCTGGAAGCGCCGCTCGAACGACCGCGTCGCGATGCCGCGATGCAGGTAGGTCGTGCCGGCGTCCTTGCCCAGCGAACCGCGGATGGTCAGCGTGTTCGCCTCTGCGGTCACGGACAGATTCTCCGCGGAGAAGCCGGCCACTGCCAGCGTCACGCGATAGTCGTCCTCGCCGAGCTTCTCGATATTGTAGGGAGGGTAACCGGCATTGCCGGTCTCGCCCTGAAGGGCGCTGTCCATCAGGCGGGCCAAGCGATCGAAGCCGATCGTGGACCGGAACAGCGGGGTATAGTCGAACGTCGTCATCTGTCATCCTCCGTTTGAGCGATGGCATATCCAGCCGGCCGGGCCCGGATCCCGCTTATCGGCAATCCGGCGGCGATCCTGGGGATCGGCCGACGTGAACCCATGTGTTTGGCGTTCACGAACTATTAGGTGAGATCGCCGCGGCGCCGTTCAAGAGGTCCCGCGGCGCGCTCCCGCCCGCATGGTCGCCGGCCATCCTGGCCGGTACCGAACCGCCCGCCCCGAGCCAACAGAGCGACCCGGCAATGTCCGACACCTCCTCCGCCACCGAGACCGGCGAGATCGCCGCCCCGGCCCCGCGCCCCTGTGCCCCGGCGCTGGTGACCGGGGCGACGGGCGGCCTCGGCCGAGCCTTCGCCGCGGCGCTCGACGGCGGCACCGATCTGCTGCTGACCGCCCGGGATGCCGCGGCGCTCGACCGGCTCGCGGAGGGGCTGGCGCGCGACGGAAGGCGGGTCGAGACCGTCGCCGCCGATCTGGCGACGCCGGACGGCCTCGGCGCCGTCGCCGAGGCGGCCGAGGCGCGCGGGGTCGGCCTGCTGATCAACAATGCCGGGCTCGGCCGCCTCGGCGCCGTGGTCGAGCAGCCGGCGGAGATGGAGGCGATGACGGTTGCCGTCAACGTCACGGCGATGCACGCGCTGACCCGCGCCCTGCTGCCCGGCATGCTGGCCCGCGCCCGCCACGCCCGGGCACGAGCGGGGCCGCGCGCCGGGTTGATCATCGTCTCCAGCGGCTTCGCCTTTACCGCGGTGCCCTATCTGGCGACCTACGCGGCCAGCAAGGCGTTCGCGCTCAGCTTCGCCGAGGCGTTGGGCGAGGAGTTGGCCGGCGAGCCCATCGACGTCCTGGCGCTGTGCCCCGGGCCGACCCGCACCAATTTCGGCGCCGAGGCGGGTCCGCTGACGCCGTCGCGCATCCCCGGGGCGGCCCGGCCGGACGCGGTGGCCAAGCAGGCGCTTGCGGCGCTGGGCCATCGCCGGGTATTGGCAACGGGCTTGGTCGGCCGGCTGGCGGTCGATCCGCTGCTGGTGCCGCGCCGTCTGGCGACCCGAACCGTCGGGCGGACGATGCGCCTGGCCGACCGGGTGAGCCGCCGGCGCTAGTTCAGCCGGCCCTTTCTTCCCGTTCACCACCGGTTCGATGATGTCTCTTCCGCATTGGGCGCTGCTGCCCGCCGGCCTGCACGATTTCCTGCCGCCCGACGCGGAGCGCGAGGCCGCGACCGTGGAACGGCTCATGGCGGTGATCGCCGGTTGGGGCTATGAGCGGGTCAAGCCGCCGCTCTTGGAGTTCGAGGAGACGTTGCTGGCCGGCGTCGGCGAGGCGACAGCCGGGCAGACCTTCCGGCTGATGGATCCGATCAGCCAGCGCATGATGGCCTTGCGCGCCGACATGACCTTGCAGGTGGCGCGCATCGCCGGCAGCCGGCTGGCCCAGGCGCCGCGGCCGCTCAGGCTGAGCTATGCCGGTCAGGTGCTGCGGGTGCGCGGCAACGAGATGCGGCCGGTGCGCCAGTTCGGCCAGGTCGGCGTCGAGCTGATCGGCGCCGATGCCGCGGCCGGCGATGCGGAGGTCGCCACGCTCGCCGCCGCCGCGCTGCAGGCGGTCGGCGTGTCGCATCTCAGCCTCGATCTGACGGCGCCGACGCTGGTTGCGGCGGTGCTGGACGATGCCGGTCTCGACCCGGCCCATCGCCACGCGTTGCGCCATGCGCTGGACCGCAAGGATGCCGAGCGGACGGCGGCGCTGGCCGGCCCGGCGGGGCCGGCGCTGGCCCGGCTGCTGGCAGCCGGCGGGCCGGCGGACCGCGCGGTGGTGCGGGTCGCCGATCTCGATCTCAACGGACCGGGGCGGCGGGAGCTGGATCGGCTGCTGGCGGTGGTGGAGCGGGTGCGCGCGGCGCTGCCGACGCTGGACGTCACGGTGGACCTCGTGGAGCATCGCGGGTTCGAGTATCACTCCGGCGTCAGCTTCTCCCTGTTCGCGCGCGGCGTGCGGGGCGAACTGGGGCGCGGCGGGCGCTACCGCTCCGCCGTCGGCGGCGAGGCGGCGGAGCCGGCCACCGGCATGACCCTGTTCCTCGACAGCGTGATGCGCGCCGGGCCGCCGATCGAGGCGCCGGCGCGCCTCTATGTGCCCTTCGCGACGCCGCCGGCGGAGGCTGAGCGTCGGCGGGCGGAGGGATGGGTGACGGTGGTCGGGCTGGCGCCGGAAAGCGATCCGGCGGCGGAGGCGCGGCGTCTCGGCTGCGCTCAGCGCTTATCGGATGATGGTATCGTTCCGATTTCGTAACAGAAAATCAGCGAGGAGGAGGCCGCCATGGCCAATGTCGCCGTCGTCGGCGCCCAGTGGGGCGACGAGGGCAAGGGCAAGGTGGTCGACTGGCTGGCCAGCCGGGCCGATGTCGTGGTGCGCTTCCAGGGCGGCCACAATGCCGGCCATACCCTGGTGGTCGGCGACCGCGTCTTCAAGCTGAGCCTGCTGCCGGCCGGCGTCGTCCGGCCGAACACGCTGTCGGTGATCGGCAACGGCGTGGTGATCGATCCCTGGGCGCTGTTGGAGGAGATCGACCGGGTGCGCGGCCAGGGGGTCGAGATCACCCCGGACAGCCTGCTGATCGCGGAAAACGCCTCGCTGATCCTGCCGGTCCACGGCGCCATCGATCGGGCGCGCGAGCAGGCCCGCGGCGCCGGCGCCATCGGCACCACGGGGCGCGGCATCGGTCCGGCCTATGAGGACAAGGTGGCGCGGCGGGGCTTGCGGGTGTGCGACCTGGCCGACGGCGCGGCGCTGGCGGACAAGGTCGCCGCGCTGGTCGACCACCACAATGTGCTGCTGCGCGGGCTCGGCGCCGCGCCGATCGATGCCGGCGAGGTCACGGCGGCGCTGCAGGCGGTGGCGCCGCGCGTCCTGGCCCATGCCGGCGTGGTGTGGGAGCGGCTGGACGCCTGGCGCCGGGCCGGCCGGCGCATCCTGTTCGAAGGCGCACAAGGGGCGATGCTGGACATCGACCACGGCACCTATCCGTTCGTTACCTCCTCCAGCACGCTCGCCGGCAACGCCGCCTGCGGCAGCGGCGTCGGGCCGGGCGCGGTCGGCTTCGTGCTTGGCATCACCAAGGCCTACACCACCCGCGTCGGCGCCGGCCCCTTTCCCACCGAGCTGACCGACGAGATCGGCGCGCGCCTCGGCGAGCGCGGGCACGAGTTCGGCACCGTCACCGGCCGGCGGCGGCGCTGCGGCTGGTTCGATGCGGTGATGGTCCGCCAAGCGATCAAGACCGGCGGCATCAGCGGCATCGCCTTCACCAAGCTCGACGTGCTCGACGGCTTCGAGTGGCTGGACATCGCCGTCGCCTACCGCCTGGATGGCCGGGAGATCCGCCATCTGCCGGCTTCCACCACCGCCCAGGCGCGGGTCGAGCCGGTCTACGAGCGCCTGGAGGGCTGGTCCGACAGCACCCGCGGGGCGCGGAGCTGGGCCGATCTGCCGGCCACCGCGATCAAGTATATCCGCCGGGTGGAGGAGCTGATCGAGGCGCCCGTGGCGCTGTTGTCCACCAGCCCGGAGCGCGACGACACCATCCTGGTGCACGACCCCTTCGCGGACTGATACCGCGCCCGCCAGCCATCCCGCGGCGGCAGCGTTAATTCTTTGTTTGACCGCCTGGTGTCTAATCGGCGGAGCGATAGTCCCCGACGCCCCGATTGGGGGAGACACCACCCGCATGGCACCGAGCGACGCTGAGGGCACGGCCGCGGCGGCGGATCCCGCGCCGCCGCCACCACCGGCGGCCGACGGGACGGTGTTGCTCAATCGCCGCTACGAGATCGACGTTCGCCAGCCGCTGGGGCTGCTGGACACGCCGACCGCCCGCGCCTACGGCGCCCGCGACCGGCGCGACGAGCGCGGCGAGGTGTTCGCCTATGTGTGCACCAGCCCGCTGCCGCCGCGCACCGACATCCTCGGTTCGATGAAGGGCGTGGAGACGCCGGCGCTGATGAAGATGCGCGACTTCGGCGTGGTCACCTGGCCGGAGAATGGGGTGCAGTACCCGGTCATCCTCTACGACCGGACCCGCGGCAAGGCGCTGATGAACCGGCTGGACGATCGCATCGATCCGTACACCGAGGACCAGCTCATGCGGCTGGTCATCCAGCCGGTCGCCAACGCGCTGCGTGAGTTGAAGGGCCACCGCGTCTTCGCCGGCCAGATCAATCCGACCAACGCCTTCGTCCGCTCCTCACCGGGCCAGCCGGTGCTGCTTGGGGATTTCGCGACGGCGCCGCCGGGCCTCAACCAGCCGCTGGTGTTCGAGACCATCGAGCGCGGCATGGCCACCCCGGTCGGCCGCGGCACCGGCACCTTCGGCGACGATCTCTATGCGTTCGGCGTGTTCCTCCTGTTCCTGGCGCTCGGCCGCAATCCGGCCCAGGGCATGAGCGACGACGAGATCCTCCAGGCCAAGCTTGAGCGCGGCTCCTATGCCGCCCTGGTGCGCGACAACCGGTTGACCGGCCTGATGACCGAGCCGATCCGCGGGCTGCTGCTGGATGACCCGGCGCAGCGCTGGACCATCGAGGATCTCGACCTCTGGCTCAGCGGAAGGCGCCTCAGCCCCAAGCAGCCGCAGCCGGCCAAGCGCGCGCAGCGGCCGCTGGTCTTCGGCGGGGAGGACTTCTTCACCACGCGGGCGCTCGCCTTCGCCATGCACAAGAAGCCGCTGGAGTCGCTGACGCTGATCGACAGCGGCGAGCTGGACATGTGGCTCAGGCGGTCGATGGAGGACGACACGCTGGCCGATCAGGTGCAGGAGGGCGTGCGCACCGCGTCGACCGGGTCGGGCGGCTCGCCGTCGGACCGCCGGCTGGCTCGCGTCCTGATGGCGCTCGATCCCCCCGCTCCGATCCGCTACCGGAGCTGCTCGGTGATGCCGGAGGGCATCGGCGTCTCGATGATCCAGTCGCTGGCCCAGACCGGCCAGGTCCAGGAGCTGGGCGAGCTGGTCAGCGCGCAACTCCCGATCTTCTGGATCAACGTACAGCGTACGTTTAGCCCCGAATACGTCGCGGTGATGAAGACCTTCGAGACGGCGCGCGGCTATATCGACCGCATCATGCCGGGCTTCGGCATCGAGCGCTGCCTCTATCACCTTAACCCCGGCATGCCCTGCCGCAGCCCGATCCTGGAGCGCTACTACGTCCAGGAACTCGACCGGCTGCTGTTCGCCCTGGACGAGATCGCCGACGCCCCGAGCCGGCCGCACCAGCCCTATGACCGGCATATCCTCGCCTTCATCCTGTCGCGCCACGGCGGGATCAGCGAGCGCAGCCTGACCGGGCTGACCTCCGTCAGCTCGGAGTGCGACCAGGTGCTGAGCGTTCTGGACATCCTGTTCGAGGTGCAGCGCAAGAGCCGGGCCTTCCCGCTGCCGCGGCTGGGGGCCTGGCTGGTCGACCTGATGGGCCCGGCGATCGAGCGCTACAACTCGCGCAGCCTGCGCGAGCGGGTGCTGGGCGAGCTGCAGAAGCAGGCCGAGACCGGCGCGTTGAAGAACCTCTACATGATCCTGCAGAACCGCAACCTGTTGGCGCGCGACGGCAAGGCGTTCGACATCGCCAAGCGCGAGTACCGGTTGGCCGGGCAGGTGGTGCTGCGCCGCCAGCGCGAGAACGAGAACCGCGACGACTTCGTCAACGGCATCGGCCGCCAGGCGGCGGCCGTGGTTGCCAGCCTGCTGTCGGCGCTGGTGCTGGCCGGCATCGTGGTGTCGGGCGTTGGCTAGGCGTCCGCCCGCAGGCCGTGCCGTGGGGTGGTCGCCACCGGTCCGCGAAGGGGGCGTGTGATGGCCGCCAAGAACCTGCCCGTGCCGGCGGCCAAGGCCGGCGCCGCGAAGACCGCGCCGTCCGGCGCCAAGCGTCAGACGGTCAACAAGCGCACGGCCGGCAAGGTCATGCTGATCATCTCGGTGTGCCTGCTGCCGCTCGGGCTGTTCGTGCTGCCGACGACGCTGGTCTTCGTCGCCGGCATGTCGCCGACCATCGTGGCCTTCGCCGTCGACCGCAATCCCGACAAGTACCTGCCGGTCATCGTCGGCAGCTTGAACCTGTGCGGGGTGATGCCCGTCGCCTTCGAGCTGTGGCAGGGCGGGTCGAGCCTCGACCATGCGCTGGCGCTGCTCGCCGATCCCTTCAACCTGGCCATCATGTTCGGCGCGGCCGCGATCGGCTGGGTGATCAACATGATCGTGCCGCCGATGGTGGCCGACGTCATGATCTGGCGCAACCAGGCGGAGATCGAGCGCTGGCAGGCCCGTCAGCAGGCGCTGATCGAGGAATGGAGCGTCAAGGTCACCGGCGCCGCGGACGCGGTCGAGCGGGAGACCTGAGCGCGGTCCTCAGGGGTCCTCAAGGGTCCTCAGGGCGGTGCCGATGCCGGCGCACCGCCGTCGCCGGAGAGATACCACTGGAACGGCCGGTAGGGCGCGGCGAAGCCGTAGCTGAGATGGCTGACCGGCCAGTCCGGCACATTGGCCAGCGCGCGCGACAGGACCAGCGGCCGGGGCAGCCGGCCGACGGTGCCGATCGCCACCAGCTCTTGGCGGTGGATCGCCACCATGGCCTCGCCGGCGGCGCGATGCGCCGGGCCCATCGGCCGGGTGAGGCGCCACCGCCGGGCCAGGTCGTCCAGCCTGCGCACCCAGTCTGGCGGGGCCAAGCCGGCCTCGCCGCCGCTGTCCAGGAAGCGGCGCCACGGTCCGCCGGTCAGTGCCGCATGCCGCGCGAACGGCGCCGCCAGCGCGCTGGCATCGGCCACCAGCGACGGCAGGAAGGGCGGTGACCAGCCCAGGGCTACGTCATGGCGGCCACGCGCCATGCGCCGCGCCAGCGCCGCGGCGGCGGCCGGTTCCACCCGCACCGCGATGCCGAGACGGCGCCAGTCCTGGGCGACGGCCTCGTACGCCTCGGCCGGTCCATGCACCGACGGATCGATGGCGATCGTGATCTCCAACGGTTGACCATCGGCCAGCCGGCGGCGCCCGTCGGCATCGGCGGTGAGGCCGAGCGCGTCAAGCAGTGTCGCCGCCATCAGCGGGTTGTGGTCGGTGGCCCAGCCCTCGTCCGCCGCCGTGACGAAGGGCGCGCCGATCGGCAGGGCCTGGCGCGGCTGGCCGAGGCCCAGGAAGACCGCGCGGTTCAGCCGGTCGCGGTCGATGGCCAGCGACAGGGCCAGCCGGAGGCGCCGATCGGCGAAGAGCCGCGCACGCGCCGGGTCGGCGTGGGTCTGGTTGAGCACCAGCGTCGGTCCGTCGGGGCCGATCGGCTGCAGCAGGTGATAGGCGCCCCGGTCCTGGTGGGCGGCGAGATAGGGGATGGTGACCAGCGGCAGGTTCTGGCTCTTCTGATCGACCCGGCCGGCGACGATCTCGCCGTACCACGCCTCCGGCGCCAGGAACCGTTCCTCATGCGCGTCGATGTAGGGCAGTTGCCGGCCCGCGGGGTCGACGCGGTGGAAGTACGGGTTGGCCTCGAAGCGCCGCCCGGACCCGTCGGACAGCGGGCCGATCCGGCGGTGGCTTGCCAGTGTCGGCAGGACAAGCGCGGTGTCTGTGCCGATCAGCCGGTCGCGCGCGCCGATCCACACGGCGCGGAACCGGGCCACCCAGTCGGCATAGCCGATGGCGCGGGCCGCCGCATCGGCGGATGGCGTCAGGCCGCCATGCATCGGCGCCAGGACATGAGCCGGCGCGAAGGCGGGGCGCAGCACCTCCACCGAGGCCAGGACGAACAGGAAGGCGGGATACGGCCGGTCGAAGGTGATCCGAACCGTCGTCGGGTCGAGCGCCTGGGCCGTCAGGCCGACGGCCCAGGGATCGGGCGTCACTGGGTGCAGGGCGGGATCGGCGATGATCCGGTTCGCCCAGAAGACGACGTCCTCGGCGGTGAACGGTGTCCCATCCGACCAGCGATGCCCGGCGCGCAGATGCACGGTGACGGCGCGCCCGTCCGCTTCCCACGACCAGGCGCGCGCCACGTCGGGGACGACGGTCACCCCGTCGGCGGCGAGGCGGACGAGCTGGCTCTGGCGCCAGGAGAGGACCTCGCTGGTGCCGGCCGACGGGCCGGCGGAGAGGCCGCGCAACCGTCCCCCATAGGCGCCGCAGCCCCGTTCGGGCAGCACGATGAGGGGCGGGTCGGGCAGCCGATCGGCCACCGGTGGCAGCGCACCGTCGGCCTCCGCCGCGGCGAAGAGGGGATTGCCGGTATAGGCCGGGGGCCGGCCGAGCCACCGGCGCCAGGTGTCCGGGTCGACCTGGTGGCCGGGGCCGGCGGCCAGGCCCTGGGGCGCGGCGACGGTCGGGCAGGGCGGGGCGCCGCCGTCCGCCTGGGCCGCCGCCGACTCAACCATCATCGCCACCGAGACCGCGGTCACCACGGAGACGGCGCGAAGGGTCTTTCGCCACCGTGCCACCGACCCCGCCGGTCCCGAGGGCGGTCCAGAGCGGACCTTCATGGTCGATCGTTTCGTGGGCGGATTATCCCTACTATCCGCTGTCGCATGCTTGTTGTTTCTCGCCGATAGGGTCCCGGCTGGCCATCGTAAAGTCGCCGCGCGCAGAAAAGAAGTCCTGTTACTGAAGCAGATCACCGCACAATTGTCGGTGCCTTGCCGACCTTCGATCGGGTAAACCGTTACTACTTCCAAATCAGGGATCTGCGGCCGTTTGTCGCCGAACGGGATTGGCGAATTTTGGCCTGTGCGAGAAGCTTGGTGAGGCTATTCCTTAAGATTTTCATTTGGGCGCGTGCTTCGAACTCTTATGTTTACAAATCGATTGAAAAACTGCGCCTCGCTTTGTTGACTCGTAAGCGAATGTAAGCGAAAGTACAGGAGGAAAAGGGCAGTGAGCCTGTCGCACCGACTTATGGGGGGTCGGGACGATGGGGACTAAGGGTGACCGCCGACGCTCGCCGTCCGACTCCGAGCAGCAGGGCAGGCCAACAAGGCTCTGCCGACCCAAGTTCCGGATGGTTAAAGGCGAAAACGACGTGTTCAGCCGCTTAGGCGCCGCCGGCACCGGCGGAGGGACGCGCGGGTCACGGAGACGGGTACAATGACGCCCCTTCAACTGGCACATCGTGACTACATCGATCATGGCGGGGCCGATCATGGCGGGGATAGCCTGCCAGACCGGCTCGACGAATTGCAGCGGGACCTGGCGGTTCTGCGGCAGCGGATCTGGTTGAACCGCGATACCTGCGACATGCGGCGGGCCCGCCAGATCGAGATCCGCATCAGCCAGATGGGCAGCAGCGCCGCGCGCTGACGGCCGGCCTGCTCCCAAGCGCGGGTGCCGGCACACCGCACCCCTGCAGGTCTCTGGCGGACAAGACGATACGGCACATTTGAGAGGCGGCGGGTCGAGATTGGCCCGCCGTCCGTCGTTTACACGAGAGATAGCCGCCCGGCTGCTACCGGCGGCGGTCTCCCGGTGACGGTGCTTGCACCCTTGTCTGCTTACCGGCGAGGCCTCAGCGAGAAGACCCCCTCAGGCGCCGCTGCGGATCGTCGAGATCTGCTGGCGGATGGCGTCGAGAAGGGCGTCGATATTGCCGCCGTTGCGCTGAACGATTGAGCTGAACTCGTTGCGCTGCGTCACCGCCATGCTGACGCCCTCCACCATCACGTCGATGATCTGGAAGCTGTCGTCGCGGTCGCGCACCCGCCAGACCACCTCCACCGCCGGGCCGTCGTTGCGCACGATGCGCGAGCGCACCATGACGTCGCGTTCCCCTTCCGGCCGCGACCCATCCACCACGAAGGTCTCGTTGTTGTACTCGGTGAAGCGGCGGGAATAGGTCTCCACCACCATCTCCTCGAACAGCGACAGGAATTCTTCCTGCTGCCCGGGCGTGGCGCTGCGCCAATGGCGGCCCAGGGTGAAGCGGCCGATGGTCGGCATGTCGAAGCTGGTGCGCAGGATGTCGCGGACGCCGGTGGCGCGATCGGCGGTCCCGGCCGTGCTTTCCTCAAGCAGGCTGATGGCGCGGTCCCCGAGGTCGCGAATGAAGTTCTGTGCGCCGGGCTCATCGACCGCACGGGCGGTGCCCGCCGGCAGAGCGAACAACGCGAGACAGAGCGTCACGGCAAGGAAGGAGCGCATGAGGTTCGATCCCGAGTCTATTGATGCCAATTGATGCCAACAAACCGGCGCACGCCTGCGATGCGCCGGCTTATGCCCGCCGCGCCGGTGACGCGTGGGCTCAAGTTCCCTTTTGACGAGGTCCCGTTGCGATGCTGGCTGCGGTTAGCGGCCAGAATATGGCTCGCCGGAATAGGGTTCGATCGTCAAGCTCGGCGCCGGCAGAGCCGAGACCGCCCCCGCACCCGGGTCGGACGGAACCGAACCGGCCGGCAGCCCCGCCGGACGTTCCGTCACGCTGGCGCCGTCCTGTGGGGCACCGTCCTGCGGGGCACCATCGTCCGCGCCGCCCTCATCGAAGTCGTCGAAGTCCGGAATGTCGACGATATCCGCTTCCAGCTCCCCATCCTGGATCTCCGCCTCGCGCATGCGCGTGTAGAGGTTTCGGATGGTGACATAGAAGTCGAGCGACTGCTCTTCCAGGGCGTCGAGCTGATCCAGCACCCGCGCCCGGGCATCGACGATGGAGAAGCCAAGCCGGCCGTAGTTGAACGCGTCGACCTCGTAGGCCGTCGCGATGATGCCGATCGGGTCGGCCAGCAGCTCGACCACCCGGCCGACGGTGTCGCGGACGTTGGAGGGGCCGAGGATCGGCAGGACCAAATAGGGGCCGCTGTCGACGCCCCAGACTGCCAGCGTCTGGCCGAAGTCCTCGCCCTCGAACGGGATGCCCTGGCCGTTGTGATTGGCGACATCGACGAAGCCGCCGACACCGGCCACCGAATTGATGAAGAAACGCGACGCCACGTTGCCGGCGCCTTCGAAGTCGCCCTGCAGGATCTCGTTGGCGAAGATCAGCGGCGAGCGCAGGTGGCGCAGCATGTCGCGCACCCGGTCCTGCAGCGCCTCCGGGAAGTAGTCCTGATAGACCTCCGCAACCGGGCGCAGTAGGATATCGTCGATGAACTCGTTTCCGGCGAAGACCGCGCGGTTGACGTCTTCGAAGGGATCGTAGACCGCCTCGTCCGCTTCGCGTGGGCCGGCGCAGCCGGCGATGGCGACGGCGCACAGGGCCACACCGGCCCAGCGCCCGGCCCGCCGGACCGGGATGGGTCGCCCGGCGACCTGGCGCCGCGGTGCGGCCGGCTGAGAAGCGTCCGCGGATTCGACCGCAGATTCGAGCCTTGTGCTGTCTGTCACGCGTGCCCCCTGACGTCCGCTACTGTCCCCACGACCCTAGGCGCCCTCTTCACGAAGCGCCCGCGCAAGAACGGCCCTGGTGCCAGCCGCCCTCACACCCGCCCAAGCATCGCCGCCGCATGGTTCCCCGTTTGCCCGTATTGTGGGAGCCGGCAGCGGTAAGCGACGGGTCCTCCGATCCGTAATACCCTTTACGCTGTAACGGATATACACCGTTGCGTCGACCGATACCATGCATCCGACGCCGTCGGGTTCATGGCGTTACCCAAATTCGCGTTACCGCAAGGCCGCCGCGCGCGGCGCGGCGGCCCTCGGGATCCTAGGATGTCGCCCCTTAAGGAACGGTATCCCCAACCCGCCAGCGAAGGCGCCACCTCGCCCACGAGACGCGGCCCGGAAACGCGGCCCCGAAACGAGGAGTGTACGAATTTTTCGCCCGACCCCTTATCATAGGGACCGGTGCTTGGCCAGCCGCCGACCGCCGCAGGTCCGGCACCGGGCGCGCCGCTGCCGGCGTGTCGACGCCCGGACCTCGGTGCCGGCACCGCGATCTCGTCTCGCCCTAAGGCCCTCAAGAACCGTCGCCGCTTCGTGACCGACCCTGCCGAGCCGATCTTGTCGTCCGCCGCCGCCGACCCGGCCATCGAGCCCGGCGGCGGCGATTTCGACGCAGTGCTGACCGGCCTGAAGAGCGCCGGCGAGCCGACCCGGCTGCGCCTGCTGGTGCTCTGCGGCCAGAGCGAGCTGACCGTCAGCGACCTGACGCAGATCCTCGGCCAGAGCCAGCCGCGCGTCTCCCGCCACCTGAAGCTGCTGACCGACGCCGGCCTGCTGGAGCGCTACCGCGAAGGGACCTTCGCGCTGTTCCGGCTGGCGGCGGGCGGGCCGGCGGCGCGGGCCGTCCGCGCGGCGATGGCCGAGCTGTCGGGCGACGACCCGCTGCTGCGCCGCGACCGCGAGCGCCTGGCCGCCATCAAGCAGGAGCGCGCCCAGCGCGCGGCCCGCTACTTCGAAGCGAATGCGGAGCGCTGGGACCACCTGCGCACGCTGCATGTCGCGGAGAGCGCGGTGGAGCGGGCCATGGCGGCGCTGGTGGCGCGCGAGCCGGCCGAAGCGCTTCTGGACATCGGCACCGGCACCGGCCGCAGCCTCCAGGTCTTAGCACCGCTGGTCGGGCGAGCCGTCGGCGTCGATCTGTCCCGCCAGATGCTCGCCGTGGCGCGCGCCAATCTGGAGCGGGCGGGGCTGGCGGACTGCCAGGTGCGCCATGGCGACCTCTATCATCTGCCCTTCCCCGACGCGGCGTTCGACCTGGCGGTGGTCCACCAGGTGTTGCATTTCCTGGAAGATCCCCTCGACGCCTTGAGGGAGGCGGCGCGGGTGCTGCGCCCGGGCGGGCGGTTGGTGATCGCCGATCTGGCGCCCCACGACCTGCTGTCGCTGCGGCGCGACCACGCCCATCGCTGGCTGGGACTGCCCCTGGATGCGCTGGAGCGCTGGTTGGGCGAGGCGGGCCTGGTGCCGGAAGAGCGGCGCCTGTTGCCGGGCAATCCGCCCGGCGAGCCCTTGACCGTGCTGTTGGCGCTGGCGCGCAAGCCCGCGGTGCCAGGTCGCGGTGGCTTTGCCAAACCCGATCGCGGCGGCTAAATCTAAGGGCGTCCGGCGCTCTGCCGATTGCGAAGAAGGCGATCCCCTCCCCGTGTCCATGCGAATTCTGGTGCTGGCGGCCCTCTTCGGGTTGCCGCCGCTCGCGCCGGCCCTGGCGGCCTGCACCGATCCGGCGGCGCCGGAGGTAGACTGGCGGCGCTGCTATCACGACGGCCGCGATCTGGTCGGCGTCGACCTCGCCGGCGCGCATCTGCGCGATGCAACGTTCCAGCGATCGGTCCTCGACGGCAGCGATCTCAGCGGCGCCGACGCCTATCGCGGCAAGTTCATCTCCGCCAGCATGATCGGCGTCCGTCTCGACGAGGCCCGCCTGATCGAGGCCGACCTGACCAAAGCCGACCTGACCGACGCCAGCCTGCGCGCCGCCGATCTGCGCAGCGCACGGCTGGTGACCGCCATCCTGCGCGGCGCGGATCTGACCGACGCCCGCCTCGACGGTACCGTGCTGCGCAATGCCGACCTGTCCGGCGCCACCTGGATCGATGGCGAGCGGATTTGTGCGGAGGGCTCGATCGGCCAGTGCAACTGACCGACGAGGGATGGCACGGGTCGCCGCCCTGGAAGGCGGGGTGCGGCAGTATGTCGCGTTGCCGGCGTCGTGTATACAACCCTGTGATGCAGTTGCTTCGGAGCACTCAGGGAACACCCTATCGTGTCGGTAGAAGCGAGCACCGACCAATTCGATGAGGCCGCCCAGCATGCAGCAATGGCGATCCGCCGGCTGCAACGCTCGGGTGTTCCGCCCCAACTTGAGCCCTTCGTGGTTTGGTACAGCTATTACTCCGGTGCTCAGCCGCAGCTTGTGGCGGAACTGGACCGGGCGCTGGGCGAAGGTGATTCGGTCGATCCATACGTTTCCAAGGAGCTTTTCGAGCGCTACATCGCCGGCAGCGCGGCCGAGGTGGCGTTGCTCGGCACAAATGAGCGCATGCGCCAGATGCTCGCCCAGGTGGTTGACGCGCTCAACGATGCCGCCGCCCAGAATGGCGACTACGGCGCTCGGTTGAGCGCGCTGGCGCCCGATCTCGATGGCGAGCCGACCGTTGAGACCTTTCGCACGCTCATCGCCGACATGCTCGACGCGACCCGCCGGATGGCCGCCCACAATGCCAGCCTCGGCACCCAGCTCTCCGACACGCTGGGTCACTTGGCCGAGTTGCAGGGCGAGTTGGAGACAGTGCGGGCGGAGGCGGTGATCGACGGCCTGACCGGGCTCGCCAACCGGCGGCAGTTCGACCGCACCCTGGACCAGGTGGCGACCGGCGCGGCGGACAGCGGTGAGGCGGCCTGCCTGGTGATGCTCGACGTCGACCATTTCAAGCGGTTCAACGACCGCTACGGCCACGCCATGGGCGACGAGGTGCTGCGCCTGGTCGGCGGCGTGCTGAGCCAGGCCGCCACCGATCGCTGGGTGGCGGCGCGCTATGGCGGGGAGGAGTTCGCCCTGGTGCTGCCGGGCGCGGTGCTGGCGGAGGCGATGGCGCTGGCCGACTCGGTGCGCGCCACGGTGGCCGGCCGGCCGATCATCCGCCGCAAGACCCGCGAGCGGCTGACCACCGTCACGCTGTCCGCCGGCGTCGCCGTTTGGCGCGCGGGCGAGAGTGCCGCCGATTGGGTGGCGCGGGCCGACCAGGCGCTCTATGCCGCCAAGGCGGGCGGCCGCAATCGGGTGATGGCCGCGGACTGACGGCCGGCGCGGATCGCGTGCGGGCTGGCCCCTGACGGTCCGGCGACGCTAAGCTGACCGCGGCCTCGCTCCGACCGCGCCGATCCCTTGCCGAACCGCCGACTGCTCAGCCCGCTCCGTTCCGTCGTCCGCCGTCTGGCGCGTAGCGATCACGGCTTCCTGGCCGTTCTGGCGCTGATCATCGGCCTCGCCGTCGCCGGCGCGGTCATCGGGTTCCGCGAACTGCTGGATGCCACCCGATACGTCTTTCTCGGGTTCGCCGAGGAGAGCGTGGTGACCCTGATCGCCAGCCAGCCCTGGTGGCGGGCGCTGCTGGCGCCGGTGGCCGGGGGGCTCCTGGTCGGCGTGCTGGTCAAGGTCTGGCTCAAGGGCGCCCGGCCGGAGGCGGTGCAGCATGTCATGGAGGCGAGCGCGCTGGGCGGTGCGCGCATGCCGCTGGGCGCCGGCCTCAAGTCGGCGGTGATCAGTGCGCTGTCGCTGGGGGCGGGCGCCTCCACGGGGCGCGAGGGGCCGGCCGTGCATATCGGCGCCACCATCGGCGCGCAGGTGGCCCTGCGCCTCGGCATGTCGGAGAACCTGTCGCGTACGCTCTTGGGCTGCGGGGTCGCCGCCGCCGTCGCCGGCAGCTTCAACGCGCCCTTCGCCGGCGTCTTCTTCGCGCTGGAGGTGGTGGTCGGGCACTACGCGCTGAGTGCCTTCGCGCCCATCGTCCTGTCGTCGGTGACGGCGACCGTGGTCACCCGCGGCCATTACGGCGACTATCCGGCCTTCGTGCTGGCCGGCCAGGTGGGCGACATCTCGCTGCCGGAGTTTCCGGTCTTCGCCCTGTTGGGGCTGATCTCCGCCGCCGTCGCCATCGCCTTCATGTATCTGGTGGTCGAGGCGACGCGCCGGGCCGACCGGCTGGCGCTGCCGGTGGTGCTGAAGCCGGCGCTGGGCGGCCTGGTGGTCGGCCTGATGGCTTTGGCCTACCCGCATCTCCTGGGCGTAGGCTATCAGGCGACCAGCCTGGCGCTGAATGCGGAATTGGCGCTGGTGACCATGCTGGCGCTGATCGCCTTGAAGATGGTGGCGACCGCCGTGTCGATCGGCGCCGGCTTCGGCGGCGGGGTATTCAGCCCGTCGCTGTTCCTGGGGGCCATGCTGGGCGGCAGCGTCGGGCAGGTGGTCACCCGGCTGATGCCGGAGATGTCGTCGGGAACCTCGGCTTACGCGCTGGTCGGTATGGGGGCGGTGGCCGCCGCCGTGCTCGGTGCGCCGATCTCCACCATCCTGATCATGTTCGAGATGACCGGCGACTACCGGCTGACGTTGGCGGTCATGGTCGCCGTCGTCGTCGCGGTCGCGGTCACCGACCAGGCGGTCGGCGAGAGCCTGTTCACCTGGCAGCTCAAGGCGCGCGGCGTCGACATCCGCGGCGGGCGGGAGCGCCAGCATCTGGCGCGGGTGCGCATCGCCTCGGTGATGAAGTCCGACGCCCAGGTCGTGCCGCCGGACGCGGAGCTGGAAGAGGTCATCCACGCGCTGCGCACCACGCGCTATGGCGCGGTTCTGGTGGTCGGTGCGGACCGTCGCCTGATCGGGCTGATCACCATGGCCGATCTGGTGCAGGGGATGGGCGGCCACGCCCTGCCGCCGGCGACGGCGGAGGATCTGGTGCTGCGCGACCCGCCGATGCTGACGGCGAACGACGACCTGATGCGCGCCATGGTCTTGATGGACGGCGCCGGCGAAAGCCATCTGCCGGTAGTCGACACCCTGAAGGACCGCCGGCTGGTCGGCTTCGTGCACGAGCACGATGTGATGCTGGCCTATCACCGCGCGCTGTTGGAGGCGCGCACCGGCGACCCCACCGCCGGGCGCGGATAGACTTCGGACTTGTGCCCAGACGCCGAGCTTGCCGATGATCCGTCAGCCGGCCTGGCGGCGCTTCTCGAAGAAGCGAAGCATTCCGGCATACTCCGACTGAGGTGCCAGGGCCTCGTCGATGAAGGCTTGAGCCGTGACCTTGAGCCCTGGATCCGAGCCTGGATCCTCCAGAACGTCGACCATGAACTCGTAGAGCTTGAGCGCCTTGAAGCGCCGCCGGCGCAACTGAAGGCGGTTCAGGCCATAGATGCGCTCGCAGGCGTCGACGACGTCCGCCGCCCGCGCCGATCCCGGTACGGGGACGAGTTCCACCTCCTGCGTGCCGACGCTCGCGTTCCAAGCGAAGAACGCCTCCGGGTCACTGATGTAGGGATTGACGAGCAGGGGCGCTTCTTGACGATGACGATCCTCGAAATCGGCGATCGCCGCGTCGTCCAGCGGGTCGGGCGCAAACCGGGCGGCGAGGTCCGCAATCTCCGCATCGGTCGCCGCCGCGCTGATCTCCGGCCCGGCCATCTTGGGTCCGGTAAACTCGAACTCGTTTCCTTTGAATTTCCGGTTACAGATTGCGCAAGATACCAAATAGTTGTCGTACACATATGCCAACCACCAATAGATGCTCTTTGGCCGGTAATGTTCGACATCCCCGAAAGCGACCACGCCGAAGTTGGACTCGCAGTAAGCGCATTTCTCATGTGTCTCACGGCGAAGCTGGTGCTTTGTTTCGGACCACTTCGACGTGATCTTGAGGCTTGAGTCGTCGTTGTTTTGAGCTTTCGTGCGCACCTCTTTCATCAGATCGGCGAGGTTCTCTATCGGCTTCGCGCCGCGGAAGGCTGCGATGATCGCGGTTTCGGTCCGCTCCCGCGTCAGAGGGATCATTGGTCCGCTCCAAGACGCCGCTTGAGGACGCTCTGCATCAATTCCCGCTGTTCGGCCGTCAGGCGGATGTCTTCCTGGGGATCGTCCGGTACCGCGCCGATCCGCGCCTCGAGCTGCCGCATCTCCAGCTGGTCGCCGTGATCCTTGTCGGACTTGCGGCTGAGCGCACGGTAGCGGTCCTTGGCCGCTTCGACATCGAGCGACTCGTCGGGGATCTGTCCGAACGCCTCCGTCACGATCAACTGATTGAGAAGGAGACTGCCTGGGTTTCCCGCGAAGCGCTCGATCGACGCAGGTTCATCACCGCTACGAATACAATAGTAGAGTGAATGTTCGGGCGTCTGCTGCGCGGTGACCACGGAATGCGTCGTGCAGAGAATCTGCATATTGGGCAGGCGCTTCTCAAGGAAATCGATAAGCGTTCGTTGCCATTTCGGGTGAAGATGCAAGTCTACTTCATCGATGATGAGGAGGCCGCGTGCGCTAAGCGGATCCTTGTAATCGTCGAAGGTATCGGAAATCTGGTAAAGTAGATCGCCGACCCAGGCTGCGACGTTCTGGTAGCCGTCGCTCAACTGCTCCAGCGGAACCAACCCATCGGCGGTGTCGAAGAGAAGCCGGCCTGTCGACTTGTCGATCTTCGCGAACTGCAGATCGGGCAGGAAGTCGCTCAACACATCGCGCACGATCCCGATTTCCGTGCCGTCGGTGCGGTAGTCAAGATCGACCGCCCATTTCTCCAGGGGGTGAAGCTCCGCATCGCGGAAGAACAGCGAGGCCATCGACCGTGCGCGCGGGCTGCGTAGCTTGTCCCTGTTTCGCGCCGCCGACACGGTGCCACCCAACCGCCGGGAGGCGCCGTAGGCGAAGACGGGATAGCTGCGGGTTGTATGGTCGAGGGCGGCGTTGAGCCGGTCGAGCGTTTCTTGCGACCGCGCGATGAAGCGCGAGATACTCTCCCCGCGCTCGAGTTCGATCCGCAGTTCGCGCCGCTCATGGCCGGCCGTTTCGATCACCCCCTCGATGGAGCCGCGATCGGCGCCAAGGCGCAGCCAGTCGTCGCTGTCGCCCATCAAATCGACCAGCGCGTCGGAGCCGGCCGCGAGCAGCGCCGCCGATTTCAGGACCGTCGACTTGCCAGTGCCGTTCTCGCCGAGAAGCACCGTCCATTTGCGGTTTCTCTCATCGGTTTGGTCCGCAGAGAAGACGTCGAAATCGATCTCGACATCACTGAAACAGCGGATGTTCTTCAAGCGCAGGTAACTGAGAAACATGCTCGCTCTCCCACATCCACTTGCGGTTCATGGATAGCCTTACGGAACGAACGAGAAATGGGCCACAAGTTGGCCATGGTCCGACGCATCGCGTTCCCGGGGTGCACCGGGAAAGTCCTTGTCGATCACGTGGTCGTTGAAGGCGCGGACATAGTCCAAGTCGCCAATCCGGTCCCGGTTGCGGAAATAGAACTCCCGGCTGAGGAATATGTGGTCGATCGTGCTGTGGTGTCCGTTGAAGACATGGGTCGTGAAATCGGCCTTCTCCGACCGGCGGAGATGGGCCCTTGCCGCGGAATACAGTTCCACATCCCGGAAGCCCCTCTTGATGTCGGCGTTGCGTTCGTGCCGCCAGGGCGCCTCGCCCCGGATCACTTCTGTCGTCACGGCACCGGCTTCGTCGTTGAAGTCGCCGACGACGAAGACGGGCTCGTCGTTGCCGCGCATCAACGCCAGAAGCTCGCGGCGAAGCGCCAGCGCCTCGCCGGCGCGCAGGACCAGCGAACCGACCGCACCCTTGGCCCGGTCGAGAAACAGCATGTTCGCAGGGTTATCCGCCTCGCTGTCCGGGTCCAGCATCGGGCGCTTCGACTTGAGATGGGTGTTGAGGATCCATCCCGTCATGCCGGCGCCCAGGCCGACCTCGACCATCGCGATGGGTCGGCTGGTGGCGTTGAGCTGGTAGTTCACTCCGGACGCTTCGCCCAGGACGATGGGGTCTGCCGAGAGATCTTGCACCGTCCGTTGCCGCAGCACCGGCGCGCGGCCGAGATACGCCAGTCCGGGGCTCGGGTCGTCCGTCTCGCTGCGATCGTTCGCAAAGTGCAGCACCTCGGAATAGCGCGGCTGGTTCACGCCCCGCTCCACGGCGAGTCCCGCGTGATGGTCGGCAAGCCGCTGCAGCGCCTCTTGATGAAACACCTCCTGAAGGCAGACATGGTCAGCGTCCATGTCCAACAACTGCTGGGCCAACCAACTAATCTTGCGCTCGAATTCTGCGGTGGAGTAGCGGTTCCAGGTGCCGTCTCTCTTTTGGTAGTAGTTCGTCTCCGGATTGACGAGATTCTTCACATTGAACGTCGCGATCGAGAATCTCTGGCGCGCCATGATGCCGGCTCCCGTCCGAAATCGGTGGCCGCCAGCATGGCCACGGTCCGCAGGGCTGTCCAGGTCGGCGAGATAAAAAGTTGCAAGGTATCGGGTGGCCGTCGCGTTCGCCGACGGGGGATGGGAACCGAATCCCAGATCAGGGAAGACCGCGCCGATCGAGGACGCCAGGGCCCAGCTTGTCACGACATATCAGAAGAAGAAATCCTCTGCCGTCAGCTCGTGTGCGCCCATCAGCACGAAGCTGGCGTTGGCGAGGCCGTCGCCGTCGGTATCGAGGTAGACGGCGGTCTTCGCGCCGCCGTCCGCCATTTCCAGGATGCTGTAGCGCAACTCCCCGGCATAGCCTTCGAACGGGCCTTGGCCGCGGAACACGAACATCTCGTCCGTCGGCACGCTGGGGTCGGCGTCGATCAGGCGAAGATCGATGCGGTCGCCGTCCGCCTGGCTGAAGTCCAGGATGGTGCCGAGCCTGGCCGGCGCTTCGCCCTCCTGCGGCAGCGTCGCGACATCGCCGAAGAACCGGAACTGGTCGGCGCCTTGCCCGCCCTCGTAGCGGTCGCCGGACTGACCGCCGCCGATCAGCACGTCTTCGCCATCGTCGCCGCGCAGCAGGTCGTCGCCCAGCCCGCCCGTCAGCGTGTCGTTGTCGTTGCCGCCGTTGAGGTCGTCGTCGTCCGCCCCGCCGTCGATCTCGTCCGCCCCGTCACCGCCCCAGGCGGTATCGTTGCCGGCGCCGCCGATCAGGGTGTCGTCGCCGGCGTGCCCGACCAGAAGATCGGCATCGGCGCCGCCGTCGACGAGGTCGTTGCCGCCCCCGCCCTGCAAGGTGTCCTCACCCTGGCCGCCCAGGATCGTGTCAGACCGTTCGCCGCCCGAGACGACATCGTTGCCCTGGTTGCCGGAGAGATAGCCGCTCTGGTCCTTCAGGCCCTGGATGATGTCCTTCTTCTGTGATCCCTCGACGCCCTCGATCCCCTTCAGGTCGTCCTTGAACTGGTAGATCGTCGGGAACATCGAATACCCCTCCTCCAGGTCGATATGGAGGACGGCGTGGGGGAACCAGAGGTCGGTGTAGTCGACGATGTCGCCCGCGCCTTTGCCGCCGTCGACGATGTTGGTGCCGGCACCCGGCTTCAGCACATCATTGCCGTCGCCGCCGTCGAGGACGTCGTTGCCGTCGCCGCCGTCCAGCAGGTTGTCGGCGCCATCGCCCACCAGCCAGTCGCCATGCTGGCTGCCGATCACCCCTTCGATCCCGGTCAGTTGGTCGCCGTGGGCGTCGCCGTACGCCCCGATCCCGGCGGCCAGCGTGACCCAGACGCCGGCGGAGGAGGTCGAATAGTCGGCGATATCGAATCCGCTGCCGCCATTCATCGAATCCGCGCCGGCGCCGCCTCTCAGCACGTCGTTGCCGCTGCCGCCGTTCAGGTAGTCCTTGCCGCCGTCGCCCTTCAGGATGTCGTTCGATGCGCCGCCGAAGAGGAAGTCGTCGTCCGCGCCGCCGCTCAGATCGTCTTCGCCGTCGCCGCCGTAGAGCCAGTCGATGCCGTCATAGCCGGTCAGCGTGTCGTCGCCGAGGCCGCCGACCAGCGTGTCCTCGCCGCGTCCGCCCATCAGCAAATCGTCGCCGGTGCCGCCATTCAGGTAGTCGTCGCCGTCATAGCCGATCAGCGTGTCGTTGCCGCCGTAGCCGTAGATCAGATCGTCGCCCAGGTATCCGGCGATCTGGTTGTTCCCGCCATTGCCCGTGTAGGTCCCCATCCCATCGATCCCTTCGCCCTGCGGCCTTGCGTTGGGCACGGGCGTCCCCGCAAGGCGCCCGTGACAGGGCGGATCATGGGAAGGAGCGGTAGGGTGGGCAGTGACGGCGGTCACCCGCCGGTCGGCACCCAATCATCTCGGTCGCAGCGAAGGACCAGGCAGTCATCCTCGCCGAGGCGGCGCGGGCCGACCGGCCGGAAGCCCACACGCTCGTAGAAGCGGATGGCGTCGGCGTTGCGGGCCAGCGGGTCGACCAGCACCGCCGCGACCGTCGGGGTTGCGAAGCAGCGGTCGAGCGCCAGGCGCATCATCCGCGTGCCCAGCCCGCGGCCCAGATCCGCCGCCTCGCCCAGCCAGATGTCGAGGGCGCGAAGGTCTTCGCCGATATCGCCCCAATAGCCGGTCTCGTCGCGCGCCGGGTCGAGGATCTCCAGGAAGCCGATCGGCCGTCCGTCGGCTTCGCCGATCAGGATCTCGCGCGCCGGGCTGGCGATGTCGGCGGCCCAGTCCCAGGACGGATCGGCGCCGAGATTGGCGGCGACATGGGCGGCGCTTTCCCAGCGGTGCAGCATCGCGATATCCGCCGGCGTGGCGGGGCGCAGGATCATGAAGCTGTCGCCGCCCGGCGACGCACGCGTATCATCGGCCATCCGCCCTATATGGGATGGGCGCGATGCAGCACCACCGGCGCGCCGCCGGGATCCGTCTTGCCTGCCTGAGCGCCGATCGAGAGCGTCGATGACCGACTCGCCTCCCGCTTTGCCCTTCGATCCGCCGGCGCGCGCGCCCGGCTATCTCGACGGGCTGAACGCGCCCCAGCGCCAGGCGGTGGAGACGCTGGACGGGCCGGTGCTGGTGCTGGCGGGTGCCGGCACCGGCAAGACGCGGGTGCTGACCACCCGGCTCGCCCATCTGATCGTCACGGGTCGCGCGCGGCCTGCCCAGATCCTCGCCGTCACCTTCACCAACAAGGCGGCGCGCGAGATGCGCGAGCGGGTGGGCGCGCTGCTCGGCCGGCCGACCGAGGGCTGGTGGATCGGCACCTTTCATGCGCTGGCCGCGCGCATCCTGCGCCGCCATGCGGAGGGCGTCGGCCTGACGCCCAGCTTCACCATCCTCGACACCGACGACCAGTTGCGCCTGATCAAGCAGCTTCTGGAGGCCGACGGGATCGACGCCAAGCGCTGGCCGGCGCGGCTGATCCTCAGCGTCATCGAGCGCTGGAAGGACCGCGCCCTGACGCCCGCACGCCTGAAGCCGGAGGATGGCGGCGACATCGCCGCGGGGAAGATGGTGGCGCTCTACGCCGCCTATCAGGCGCGGCTGAAGACGCTGAACGCCTGCGACTTCGGCGATCTGCTGTTGCATGTGCTGACGCTGTTCGAGCAGGTCGAGGAGACCGCCGACGGCCCGCGCCGGCCGATCCTGGAGGCGTGGCAGGACCGGTTCCGCTACCTGCTGGTCGACGAGTACCAGGACACCAACCAGGCGCAGTATTTCTGGCTGCGCCTGTTGGCCCAGCGCCACCGCAACCTGGCCTGCGTCGGCGACGACGACCAGTCGATCTATAGCTGGCGGGGGGCGGAGATCGGCAACATCCTGCGCTTCGAGAGCGACTTTCCCGGCGCCTCGGTGATCCGGCTGGAGGAGAACTACCGCTCCACCGGTGCCATCCTCGGCGCCGCCGCCGGGCTGATCGCCCGCAACCAGGGCCGCCTCGGCAAGACGGTGTTCACCGCCGGGGCGGCGGGCGAGCCGGTCTCGGTCCACACCGTCTGGGACGGGGAGGAGGAGGCGCGCTGGATCACCGACCGCATCGAGGCCCTGGCCGCGCGCGATGTCGGCTACGACGAGATGGCGATCCTGGTGCGCGCCGGCTTTCAGATGCGCGAGCTGGAAGACCGGCTGATCCAGCTCAACCTGCCCTATCGGGTGATCGGCGGCCCGCGCTTCTACGAGCGCCGCGAGATCCGCGACGCGCTGGCATACTTGCGCGTGCTGGCGCAGCCGGCCGACGACCTCGCCTTCGAGCGCATCGTCAACACCCCGCGCCGCGGTATCGGGGCGACGTCGCTGCGCGTGGTGGCGGACTATGCGCGGCGCCACGGCGTGCCCCTGACCGCGGCGGTCGAGGCGCTGGTGGCGACCGACGACCTGCCGGCCAAGGCGCGCGCCAGCCTCGCCCGGCTGATGCGCGACTTCGCCCGCTGGCGCCAGCAGCTCTCCGCCATGGCGCATCCCGATCTGGTGCGCATCGTGCTGGACGAGAGCGGCTATACCGCGATGTGGCAGGCCGACCCCTCGCCCGACGCCGCCGGCCGGCTGGACAATCTGAAGGAGCTGGCGAACGCGCTGGAGGAGTTCGAGACCCTGCCCGCCTTCCTGGAGCATGTCAGCTTGGTGATGGAGGCGGCGGAGACGGGGCCCGACGGCGGCCGGCCGATGGTCTCGCTGATGACCTTGCACGGCGCGAAGGGGCTGGAGTTCGGCCATGTCTTCCTGGCCGGTTGGGAGGAGGGCGTGTTCCCCAGCCAGCGTTCGATGGACGAGAACGGCATCGCCGGGCTGGAGGAGGAGCGGCGGCTTGCCTATGTCGGCCTGACCCGGGCGAAGACGCAGGCCTATGTCGCCACGGCGCTGCGGCGGCGGATCCACGGCAACTGGCAGGACATGCTGCCCTCGCGGTTTCTGGAGGAACTGCCGGGCGAGCATGTCGTGCTGTCCAGCGATCTCGGCCCCGGCGAGGGGTTCTCGCGGCGGTCGGGGACCGGCGACGACCTCGGCGGCAGCCTCGGGCCCGCGGCGGCCCGGTTCGAGACGGCGCGGCGGGCGGCCTTCCGCCAGCAGCCGGCGCCGGTGGTGGAGGGCGTGGCCTACCGGGTGGCGGCGCGCCCATCGCCCGCCTTCGACCGCGGCGCGCGCGTCTTCCACCAGAAGTTCGGCCCCGGCACGGTGGCGGCGGTCGACGGCGACAAGCTGACCATCGCCTTCGACCATGCCGGCGAGAAGCGGGTCGTCGCCGGCTTCGTCGTCCCGCTCGACCAGGCGGGTTGAGGGGGCGTCGGTGCAGTGGCACGCGAACGGCGAGTCGTCGTGGTCAAGTCGAGCCCATGGCTGTCCGGTTGAGCGAAACTGGCCGAGGAAAACGGCGGAACCGGCAACTCATCATCGTCATGCCCGCACTTGATGCGGGCATCCACGCGCTGCCAGCGGCACCGTCGCTTCGAATGACGGTGCGGCAGCGCCAGCGGAGAGCCGTGGATGGCCGGGTCAAGCCCACGGCTGTCCGGTTGAGCGGGGGTGGACAGGGTGCACGGTGTTGATTCTACTGCTGTTCGAGCGTTTGGCGACGATCTCGGACACGACAGCGGAGC
>JANQSN010000027.1 GCA_028284045.1 Alphaproteobacteria bacterium
GGGGCCTCCAACAACGGCGAAAGCGTCAACGCGTTTGCCCAACGAGGCTTCGAGGCGGTCGGCTACACAGGAGGGGGGCTGATTGTCATCGCCGACGACGATGAATTGGATTGGCCCAAAGAAGTGCTTGGTAAGGTTCAACGTTATGCCTACGAGAAGGGGTTCTTCGTTTCCAAAATGCAGCGCAAGGTCCATGGTTATCATTTGGACGACGCTCCCGAGCTCAAGTCCTGCAACCTCTACCTCTCCGCACTGCCGGGTAACGTACAGAATGCCCAGCCGAGCGAACCACTCACGGACCCAGACCGATTGGAGAACTTCTACGGGCGTTCCAAGGAGCCTCGGGTCCAGTACATCCGCGAGCGCAAACATCCTGACTACGGGAAAGCGCCCGAAGAGGAATACGAACTGATTTATCGGGGTGAGGAATGAACTACGTTCTGAAGCCGGGTGACGGCATTCTATTCATGAAGGTTGGGACCCACGCGCAGGAGACTCTTGAGGACATCATCGCCCGCAAGAGCAAGGAGATTGAGGACGCCGGCTTCGGCATGTGGGGCTACGGCGGGAACACTTGTCATCCGACCTCAATGGTTCAGCCCTTTGCGGAGAAGTTCTCCTCCGAAGGTCGCACCATTCGATTGTGCATGCATCCCATGGAATCCCGGCATTTTGCAACGCCAGCGCGCGCAGCACAATATTCGTCGGATGGCCGAACGTGGCAAGACATCCCCGAGGAGATCGAGGTGCGGGGCTCACGTTGGGCGCTGCTGATTGACAACCTAACTCGCCAGGAGTTTACCCTTCCCCTCAACCAGACTCGCGTTCCCGTAGGCCGAAATCTAGGAAGACTTGGCAGCCGGTACATCAGAGGACAAGCCGACAAAGCGTGCCTAGAAATTCTTCCGGAGGCCGAAAAAACGAATGAGGAAGACATAATTCATGTCAAGATCGGTCTCGTTGCAGAATTGAAGGCACCCTATGCTGTTTTCCTACGAGGCGAGCGCTAAAACATCAGCGTTATGCATGAGTAAGTTGCCGGACCGCCGCCTGATATGATCGATGTAGCTTTCTAGTGCTGCAAGCACTGCGCTTAGTTCAAGTTCGCTTACGTCAACGCTCGCGCAAGCAAAACAGTTACTGAGCGCGCGATCGGTAAGCGGCTCCGAGCAGATTTTTCGACGTAGTTGGTCGGGAGGGATGATACGGGCGAAACACGATACGAGTTGTTCGAGGCAAATGATGCGCCCCGATGCACTAGCTGTATCAAGGTCACTCGCAGCTGCGATGGCACGTTTGTCACCAGTTACCAAGGCTGGTGACCCCCGTGTCAGAAGAATGGCGAACAAAAGTGCTTCGCCGACGTCGAAGCCACCACCGAGATGGCGAGCTTCCGCCTCCAAGTCGGCAGCAAGTTCGACCTCACTCTGAGTGGGCTCAACAACCTGCAATTCGTCTAGAAGAGATTTGGCCACTGCAGTGACCCGGTCCGGTCGTTTGAAGCGTTCTTTGCTGGCCGCTTTCCGGCGCACGACGAACCGTCCGACCCCGATAATGGCCGGTGCTGCGCCGTTCGATGTCAAGCAGAAGAGAATCTCGTCGTTCAAACTGTACGCAGCGACTTTGAGGACGACGTCGTTATCCACTAAGTAAGGTTCACCCATCCGGATACGTCATGATCCGCATGATGTAGTCGGCCGCTTCGTCCAACAGCAATTCCCAGTCTAGCATTTGGCAGGCTATCTGATTGATTTCACGTGAGACCTCACGCTCATTGGGGTAGATGAACTTAAGGGCCGACATTGTTCGGGCCCAACTCCCATCTCGATAGGCGAGGGTCAGCGCGATAGTGCCCGGCTCAATCCGATACTGATCAGCAGCTCGGTTCACTGCATCCGCGAGCGTCGGCGCGTTAAAATTTGCTTGGTCGGTTGTGATAATCGGGTTTGTTGTCCCCGTCAGCAGGGTCAGTGCGAAGTCATCTGCTTCGCGTTCCTGTGAGTCTTCGTCATGCGTTTCGGCAGGATCTTCGAGATCAACGAGCGCGCTCGCATCGCCGATATGTTGGAGCAAAATGTGACCCAGCTCGTGGGCAATGGTAAACGCTACCTGAGCCGGGAAACGGACCTTCCGAGCCAGGAGAATCGCGAAACGCCTCCGGTACTGGACGACCATAGCATGCATGGACTTCGACTCTAGCGGCACAACGTGTAGGTGTATTACCGCTATACCGAACGACCAACATGTTGCAATCAACGCCCGTAGATCGACAAATTGCTGACTGCGTAGGATAATGTCTCTTAATTTGAGTGCGCTGACGGACCGCCAATCGGACCTGTTGGGTTCAGGAGTCGCTTCGATCAGCTCCTTACCGAGTGCAATGCCGAAGGACGCGATCGTCGCCCGCTCGCGGTCGTTATGAACGCGCAGATGCTTGAATCGCGCCTCGTCGTCCCAGAAATATTCGACGCGTTCACCAAGAAGCGGTTTGGGAGACAGGCCCAAGCGGCGAGATAGGGCAAAGCGAAGCTCAGCGCGAGCAGACGGAGATACTTCTGCCTCGTCCGTCCACCACGATGGCCATGCCGCCTCGATAGCGGCCTTGCTGAAGCCAGCTTTGCGCATCTCGCGCGTTAGATCTTCTCGGGATTTGGTCACAACGTCCAGTATATAAGTCTAATGTAGTCGCTCACATTCCACGGGGACGCCCATCATAGCAAGGGTGGCGTACAGTCATCCCAGATTGTACGATTTGGCTGTTGACGTAGCGCCTTCACGATATCCACCCAATTGTCATGCTGGGTGTCAGCACAGTTGACCAGATCCAAAGATCGCTGCGAGAGCGACAAAGGATCGACTAACCTTACCCAGTAACTCCCCATCAACGCAGCAGTCATATCGACTGTATATTTGTTTCCATTGTTTGGAACGCGACTGGGGATAGGGACAAGTAGTGAAGTAACTTGCGACGAACCCACCGGCGCGCCAGTTCCGCTCGCATTCCGGTAGGCTGACGGATCGAATGTGCCTGCACCAGACATCATCTTCAGTGGTGAGGCACTGAAGCACTCTAAGGCATAGTGCGCACGCTTCCTTCGGAGGGTGCTGTCTCCCCGGCTCGTAACTAGAGCGTTTGGTGGCAGCGGACGGACTTTTCCTTCACAATCAATGTACTGACGCCAGATCACCGTTGCGCTCGGATTCCGGTCGGTCGACTTCGGCTTCGTCTTCATCCTTGAGAAAACGACAGAGACGCGAGTCTCGGCGCGGGCGAGCGAATTGATGATGACTGCTGGCGCGTTGCCAACGCCCCAGAAGAATCTGCCATCGCCCGCTTGGCGTTCACGCTCCTTACGCCTCAGAATCAGTTCAAGGGCTTGGCCGGCTTCAGCCTGCATCCGGGTCCAAAGAAGGTAATCGGAGGGCGCGCCCAAGTCTGGGCCACAGTCATGTTCAAGGTCAGAGAGCGCCATCACTGATCCTCATCCGGCACTATGAAATTGAGCGGGACGTCGCACGGGAATCGCTAACACCTAACCAAGACTATCGTAATGCGTCCTGTCGAGATCCACACCTTAGCTCCAGACCCTCATCTTCTTGACGTCCGTGCTGTCTATCTATCCTGTCGAGAATGAGGGATAAGGGCAACGGGTGAATCGCAAACACCCGGAACCCCTTCCTGCGCTGGCGCTTCGGGCGGGTTTCGGCCCTCGCGGGTCACGCTCCCTCGCGCAGAGAGATCCGGTGCCGGCAGAGCCGGCGAGTCTTTGTTTTGTTGGAACCTACGGTTCCCGTCCGTCAAGGCCAAGGCGAGCAAAAACCCGGGACCGTGGCTCGGTCGCTTTGCTCCCTGTGCCCGCACCACTCCCGGATTTTTGGCCTTGACGGCCTTCCCTCCCATTAAGGGTTTGCGTCCATTGGGTTTTAAGGCGCGGCGCAAGCTTGCGCTTAAACCCCAATTCTCATTTCGAAAAGGAGAAATACGATGAGACTTGAACATATTGAAATCGATAACCTGAGAACATCACCTGTCAACGTGCGCAAGCACGGTGGTGACGATGTGAGCGATCTTCTGCCCAGCATCCGCAGCATCGGCGTGATCCAGTCGCTTCTGGTTCGCCCGAATTGCGACGGATACGAGGTGGTATCCGGCGGGCGGCGTTTGCGGGCTTGCCAGATGATCGCCAAGGAAGCGGGCAAGATCGACCCGCTGCCCTGCATCGTCCTTCAGGAGAGCGACGATGCGAAGGCCATCGAAGCCTCTCTGGCGGAGAACATTGCCCGCCTGCCGATGGACGAGGTGGACCAGTACGAAGCCTTCGCGGCGCTGAAAGGACAGGGCCGGAGCGTGGAGGAAATCGCCGCGCATTTCGGGGTGACCGAAAGGCTGGTCACGCAGCGGCTGGCGATCGCCAATCTGCACACGCCCATCCTCAACTCCTACCGCAAGGGCGAGATCAGGGCCGAAACCATCCGTGCCCTGACGGTGGCCAGCAAGAGCCAGCAAAAGGCGTGGTTCAAGCTGTTCCGTGATCCTGAGGGCGACGCGCCCACCGGGCGGTGGCTGAAGGCATGGCTCTTCGGTGGCTCCGAAATCCCGATCGCCCACGCTCTCTTCCCGGTGGAGGACTACACCGGGAAGATCATCACCGACCTGTTCGAGGATGGGCAGTTCTTCGATGATGCTGGGGCCTTCTGGACATTGCAGATGCAAGCCGTTCTGGAGCGCCAGCAGGCGTATCTGGAGGCCGGGTGGTCTGATGTCGTCGTGTGCGAGAACACCGACTTCTGGAACACCTATGACAAGGTGAAGCGCGCCAAGAAGGACGGCGGCAAGGTCTTCATCCAGTGCCACTCCAACGGCGAGGTGGAATTTCACGACGGCTGGCTTGAGGAAAAGGAAGCCAGACGCCTCGACAGGGCCGCAGCTAGGGCGAACGGCGAGGTGACCGCCGAGCCGAAGCCGGAACTGACGAAGGCCGCCATCCGCTATTGCGAGCTGCACCGCCACAACGCCGTCAGGGCGGAGCTCTTGAAGGCCCCACAGGTCGCGCTGCGGCTCATGGTCGCCCATGTCGTTGCCGGGTCGGAGCTTTGGGACGTCAAGCCCGAAACCCAGAACGTCAACGGCAAGCAGGCAATCGCCGACAGCGTCGCGGCTGGCAAGGCGCAGCAGGCATTTGCCAAGGAACGTCAGGCCGTCAGGAAGCTGCTGGGGTTGGACGACCAGAGGGATTACCTGATCGAAGCCCGCTGGGCATCCGGCGAAACCAATTTGGCCGCAACATTCGCACGCCTCACTCAGCTCAGCGACGAGGACGTCATGCGCGTCTTGGCCTTCGCCATGGGCGAAACGCTGGCCTCCGGAACCGCGGTTGTCGAAGCCCTCGGCCACGTTCTCGAGGTGGACATGACCCACTGGTGGGAACCGGAGGATGCGTTTTTCGATCTTCTGCGCGACAAGGCCGCGATTAACGCCATGGTCGCCGAGGTGGCCGGAAAGCGAGCCGCGGCTGACCGGGCGAACAAGACCGCCAAGGCGCAGAAGGAGACCATCAGAGGGTTATTGGATGGCCGCAACGGCTCCAAGAAGCCGGAGAGCTGGCTACCCCGCTATATGCGCTTCCCGATGTGCTCCTACACCAAGCGCAAGGGCTTGCCGCCGGTGGACCAGTGGAAAGCGATCAGCGGGCTGTTTGACGCCTCATAGTCATCCCCAGCCGGGCAGCGCGGAGACGCGCTGTCCGGCATCCACGCACCAACCGTTGCGGATTTCCCATTCGAGTTCAGCCTGAGAAAATCTCGCCAATTGATATTGAGATTTGTCGTCCGTTGTCGGAAGCTGTCCCACATGTTCTTCCCATTCGCGCCGCCGCAGCTTCGTGCCACGAGCGGAAGCTCAAGCCATTTCTCATCGCGGCACTTCACCCAGCCTATCCGCTATCCAGAACCCCTCGACGACTGGATTCAGAATCTAACTAACCTTGCAGCCAGTGTACGTCGGCTGGGGTCTTGCGAACTCGGCCGGTTCCTGTCGATGATGTTGAAACGTCGAGCTATGTCTCGCTGGGAGCGGATGCAATGCCTAGATTGTCAGGCGGGAGACCTAGCTTTCGAGAATGGGTCGATAGACAAGCAGATCCCGGTTGGCCCCTGTTGCCGCTGACACATATCACCAAAGGAATAAGCGCTGAAGATATTATTCGAGCGGGCCACGTTGTCGCCGAAGAGTGCGCCGTTTTCCAGCAGCCTATAGCATATTTCTTTTATGGCCGCCCCGCCTATCGCATTAGTGGGGATGGAGCAGTAAAAGTCGAAGCAGCATGTCCTTATTGTTTTATATTTGATCCGACTATGATCCAGAGCGCTAGAGCGATCTTTGCATTCGATACTGGGGCATTCGCAAATCGACTGTATAAACATATTGTGATGGATGAAATGGCGGTGGAGGATTTTTCACTTGACGTCGATTCAAAAAGACCAAACAAAATCATTAGTACAGTATTCTCATCGATCGAAAATTACATAGATGGAGACACTAGTCAAGTCGCTGCGGCAGAAGACGTCGCTGCTGCTTGGGAGTTTCATGCACGTGCATACCTCCACCTAATAGCGTCACCTGGCCGAAACGAGCCTGATGACAGAATCTGCTCCATTGAGGTTGTCTTTGCCTCCGACGTACCACTGCCCGGCAGGCTAAAGGCCATTGTCGTTCCTCATACGCTTTGGGATGTGTCAAATAAGGCTCCTTGGCTCGATACGCTGCATGAGAGTGGCGTCGAGATACTGCCGTATTTATTCGTTCCCGGCCGACATCCTGAGCATTATCACGCACTTCTGGAAGTTTCTGTGCGCGATCTGTATAAGAAATGGAGAATCATTTAGCTATGGCAAGTGCAGATAGCCGTCGCGTCGTTGCTGGTCTGCGTCTTGATGGAGGTGGCGCAGGATTTGCGTTACCTGTTTTCTTGGACCACATAAATACGGATGTGAAATTAATCCAAGAAATAGACGAACTCACGAACTGTGTTGTCGGCTTCAGACCATTGCTGGGCAGTGGTATGCCGATGATCTCAATACAATCAGGTCCATTTGCATATATTGGCAAGCCTCAGATCTTTGTCTTTTTGGACGAGGGCAACAAGATCTACGCGGGGAACTTAGCTGAGATTGAGTCAATCCTGAGAAAATTCGCAAGTCGCTGCAAGAACAGAGTGGCCGTAGCGCTCCAAATTGCCGAACTGATCGGCACAAATGAGGAGAAAGAAGAGGCTCGCATAAGAATGCGTGAAGTTATTTTTAAGAAAAATGGAGAAGCCACGGCCAATGCATTTTATGAAGGCTCGGTACTCCGATATGCGATATGGGATCGTCTATTAGCCAACGCGACAGGACCGGCGGAAGCTAAGAGTATATTGCTGACGCGAAATAGGCTTGATGTCAGCGCTACGCCAACGGAAGCAGTCAATCTATTCAGGGCAAACACAGAGACTCGCGAGTTTGCGATCGATGGCCCATTTAATATGGGTGTTCAGAGAAATAGAGCAATGCGAATATACGAACTCGTTGAGGCGGCGGCAGTATTAGATCCAGAGTCAGATGCCGATCTATTGAACCGTGCATATATGTTTTCTATGGAGGCACATGGCGATAAGAAGCTGGCACCGGCCGGCTGGCATTACACTGATTCTACTGAAATCGCAAATATCTTATTAGACTATGAAGTCGATCGACTAACTATCGCTACGGCACTATTGCATGACTCGCTGGACACACCTGGGGGCGATCGCACTCAGCTTGATGAGCAATTCGGCAAAAGCGCTGGGGAGCTTGTCGAAGGTGTCAGGCGTGCTGCTCAGTTCGGCCGTATCGCGGAGGCAGTTGATCATTCGAAAGACCTGCTTGAGATCCTTAGGAGTGTTCCGGATTTGCGCGCATGGCAAGTGAAGCTTGCTGATCGACTGCATAACATGCGGAAAATTGAAAGATTCGATCCAGAAACACGAAGCCGAGCTGCCGAAGAAGCAATCGCAAGATATGCTCCTTTGGCTGGCCTATTGGGTATGGAGAGGCTACGCGAAGAACTTGAAGATCTTGCGTTTCGCGAACTCTGCCTAGATAGCTACACAACGATCAGTAGGCACCTAGAAGATTATTTGCTGCGGAATCAGAATGTTATTCAGAAGATAATGACTGAATTGGATCGGAATCTGAGAGAAAACAACGTTACTGCAAAAATCCATGGAAGAATGATTCGTCCATACGAAATCTGGCTGGAAGCGAAACGTCACGGGAAATGGTCTCCGCATCTGGCAAATTATTGCGTTTTTCTGATTGAAGTAGAATCTGAGTCGGATTTTCACAGAGTTTACGAGATCGTGGTGGATAAATGGTCGCTATCGAACGATGGTTCTGTCGATTACATGGTAGGACGGAAGAAAGGAGCAGGCCCTTCGAAGCGCGCTAAAGTCGTTGGTCCTGGAGGACACGAGATCGAACTTCTGATCGTTCTACTGCGCAAGAACGAAGATGATTGCAGGTCGGATGGACATTTACAGGCGCGATCTGGCAAACGGAGTGTCGTAGACATTAGGGAGGTATTGAGATCACAGGATGTGCTCGATCGTTTTAAGTCAGATTATGAGAGCCAGCTTTTGAGGAAGGAGAGTATATTCTGTTTTGGCTCGAGTGGAACGATTATTACGCTTCCAGTGGGCGCCAACTCCATCGATTTTGCCTATGCGGTTGACGCAGATATTGGAAACTCTCTTGTTGGATCCAAGATAAATGGTCGACTTGAGCCCCTTCATAGGGAACTCAAAACTGGGGACATAGTTGAGATTTATTGCGCGAAGATACAGAACCCTTCTCGGGCATGGGAAGAAATTGTTGTTACTGAGAAGGCGCGCAGAGAAATCCGTCGATGGATTGCTTCCAAACAAATGCAGAAGGCGACTTAGTTGTGGGCACAGGGCATATAAGGATCAACGTTCCATTGGCAAAAAACGATCGTCCGACAGAACTCGAACTCTAACTTGATATACGCTCAATCAGAAAGTTGGATTATTGGAACATAGGGGTTTCACTCTTGGCGAACGATCAGTATTGGTGACTTTGGCCTGCTCAGCTTGGCTGGTCCGGTTTGGGTCAGATTTGGCTGTCCTGCATGATCTTGAGGTTAGTCCGAAGCCAGGATTAAAGCGGTCAAAGCGTGGGACGTCACTTCATCATCGCCCCGGTGACGGGCCATTGCGGCCGCGGGACCGCCTTCGCGGTCGTTCCGCTTTCGAGCGTTGCTCTCTACCATAGGTGCCACGCTCCTTCTCGCAGTCCGGGTCCGGCGCACACGGTTTGGGCACCTCGATTCGCCGGATGTCCTCCCACAGTTCGCTGCGCACGGCCTTGCGGAAGGAATTCTCTGCCCTTGCCCGCTTGAGCAAATCCTGTCGGGCCGAGCGTTGCAGGACCTCCAACGCCGCGCGTTCCCCGCTATCGCGCTGCCACGCGGCTTCCGCCGCCGCCCGGTTCTCGGCTTCGATCTTCCGGCGCCTGCCTGTGATCCGCTCGATCAGGCCGCGCCAACCCTTCTTGATCCGGGCCTGCCGTTGCTGTTCCTCTTTGTGCAGGCGGGCCTTCTGATCGTCCCGCATGCGTCTAACGTACTCGCGCTGGGTGATCTGTTTGCGGCGGCGCTCATCAGCGAGCCGCCTCAACTTCGCTGTGGCGGTCCGGCTTTGCGCGGCCTGCAGCTCCTGCAACCTGTCCGTGACGATCTTTGCCGCCGCATGATGGGCGTTTGCCACATCCGGCAGGCTGTCCATATCCGTGATCCGCTCACGCACCTGCTTTGGCGATATCCCCACGTACTGACGAACAGAAAAGGCCTCGCCCTTGTGATCGACGGCGACAACGCCGCGCCGGTCGCCTCGGGCCAGAATGTAGCCGTGTTCCTTGAGGGCATGCGCGAAACTGGTTTGCGAGTCCGAGATTGCCCAGCAATCCTGGAACATGCCCTTGAGCTGAGCCGGGTGTTTCTTGGCCCGTTTGGCCTGTTGCCATTCGGCGAGGCTGTAGTTGCGGGGGTTGGTCTCTTTCGAGTTCACGAACCCGCGCGGCATCGTCCAGCCATGCTCGATATAGAGTTCCCGGCCCAGCGATTGCAGCTTGGGCCGGTCATATGACATCTGGACCGCGCGCATCTTGTCGGTATCGATCCGGCACCACACCGCGTGGCCGTGACGGCGAACTTCCCCGTCCATGCCGCGCTTTTCGTGGAAGACGATGGCGCGGGGTTGGCCGCTTAGGCCCAAGCGTTCTTCAGCCCGGTTCACCGCATCGACCAGGAGCTCCGGCGTAGGATCAGCTTCTTTCGGCGGGTTGAGGCTCAGCGAGTAGAGATGCTGCTTGCAGCGCGTCCCCCGGCTGATCGCATAGGATTCCTGAAACGCGCCTGCGAGATCGTCCGCGACGAAGCCGCGAACCTCGTGAACGATCACCCGCTCGTTTTCGTCCTTCATCAAGTGTCGGGCCAGATCGGCCCCGCCGCCGCGCTGGCCTCCGACAAGGATCACTACGGCCTCTCTCTAAGGCCCAGAGCTGCAACCAAATCCCCGCGCATAGCCGAGATGTCCGTGCAAGCCTGCCGTAGAGCCTGTGCGCTTTCGGCGTCCAGATGCACAGAGCCATTTCGCACCGCCCAGGACAGCGCGTCGAATTCCTGCGAGAGGTTTGAGCGACCGAGCGCCCGCAACACCCTGGCCAGAGCCTCGTGATCCTTGATCGGGAACCGGCCCCTCGCTTTCCGCGGACGGGTTGCCTCGCCGAACAGCCGTTCCCGGACATAGGCCGAGAGCGACATACCAGCCGCATCGTGCACCAGCCGGGCTTTCTCCTCTGGCGTGACCCGCAAGCTCACATAGACGGGCCGTTCCTGCCTCTCGTTCGGCTTGGCGGCGGCCAACCGCGCGCTGCCCGTGGCGGAAGCCCCAAACGCGCCCCGCATCGTTCCTGCCTTCTCGCAGGTCGCCGTGCGGGTCATCACACGGGCCCTTCGAACTCGGGGCCGCGTTCAGGTTCGGAAGGTGCTGCCAGCGCAATGTCAGCCGGACCAGGTTCCTGTTCGCCGAAACCGGGATCGGAGCTATCCCCAGCTTCCAGAACCTCCTGGATATCGACGTGCTTGAGTTGCTCGGCCCATTCCTCCAGAACCTCAAGAATGGGTTCTAGGTCTATCTGCTCAGGCCCACCAAACCTTCCGGTTCGCGAAGCGAAATCGAGCGTCCAGTGGACGGTCGATAGGAAGGTCTCCCGAGCGCGATAGCGCGAGGGTTTCGCAAGAGGCACGATAGCCCTACAGGCCCCTCTCCGGACCGGCGGCACCCCAAAAGACCCGAGCGCCAGTAGGGCTAAACCCTTGCGTTCATTTGGTTGCCGGCACCTCAAGAAACTGTGATTACAGATTCCGGTTAACCGAAGCTATCCCTTCAGCCATTCACGGCACCCGACGACGATCGGGCCCATTCGAGAGTCCGGGCGGTTCACCATGGCCCCTTACGAAGTGACCGGCGCGGGGTCGACCGACCCCCGAGCGCCACGGATACGCATACCCACGCCATCCGACACTGCGCGATCCACCGACGACGGCACCGGCGAGGCGCCCGCCGTGCTGTTGGTCGGCGATTGGCGGGTCGACGTTGCCGCGCGCAGCGCTACTGACGGCACCAACGCAGCCCGGCTGAGCCCACGGGCGGTCCGCCTGCTGCAGGTTCTGGCATCGGCGCCGGGCGAGGCCCTGTCCCGCCAGAGGCTTCTCGATGCGGTGTGGCCGGATGTTTTCGTGGGTGACGAGAGCCTGACCCAGACCGTCACCGAGCTTCGCCGCGTCATGGGCGGCCGGATCATCGAGACGATCCCCAAGCACGGCTACCGGCTGGTCGCCCCGGTGGAGGCGGGGGCCGGTGGCGACGCCGTGCAGCCAAAGGCGGCGGCGGACGGTTTCGACCTCGGCGCCTACCAGCTCTGCCTGGATGCCCGCCAAGCGCTGATGCGCGGCGGCCCGGGGGCGATCAGCCAGCCGGCGACCCTGACCGCGGAGGCGGTGGCGCGCGCTCCCCAGTTCGCCATGGCCCGGGCGGAGTACGCGATCGCGCTGACCTATCTGTGGCTCTATCAGCGCGACGATCACCACGGTCTCGACCAGGCGGTCGCGGAGGCGGAGCAGGCGGTGCGGCTCAGGCCCGATCTGGCGATCGCCCATGCGGCGATGGGCTTCGCGCTGGGGGCGGCGGGGCGCCATGGCGAGATGCGCCGGTCGCTGGAGCGCGCCATGGCACGCGATGCCAATGACGCCGAGGTGCATATGCTCGCCACCCGCGCGCTGTTCGCGGCGCGCGACTACCGCTGCACGGCGGCGTTGGCCGAGCGGGCCGCCATGCTGAACACCGACGACTTCCGGCCGCTCTACTTCGCCGCCCGGTCGGCGTCGCTGTTCGACCCGTTGCGCGGCCGGCGCAATGCCCAAGCGTGCCTCGCCCGGATCCGGGCACGCCTCGCGCTGGACCCGTCCGAGCCGCGGGCGTTGAACACGCTGGGTCCGGTCTACACCCTGCTCGGCTTGCCGGACGAGGCGGTTCGCGCCGTCGAGTCGCAGGGCTGCGCGTTGTCGCCCTGCCAGTTCTACGACTCTATCGCCTATTCCGCCGTCGGTGACTGGGATCGGGCGACGGAGAGCTTCGCCAGCGTGGTGGAGAATGGCTGGCGGCATGCCGACTGGCTGACGGCCGAGCCATCGCTCGGGCCCTTCCGCGACCATCCCCGGTTCCACCGGGTCGCCCGGTCGATCGGCCTCGCCTGATCCCGATCCGATCGGATTTCAGGACTCTTTCAGGGATCCTTCAGGCCTTCCCGGCCGCCCATCCGTAAGACAGCGCGCAACGGCCCGGGCGCCAAGCACCCGGGCCAGACCCGCTTTACGGAAAGGATCCGAGATGTCCATCGCCATCGGCGCAACGGCGCCCGACTTCCAGGCGCTCACCACCCAAGGCCATATCCGCTTCCACGAGTGGATCGGCAAGAGCTGGTGCGTGCTGTTCTCGCACCCGAAGGACTTCACGCCGGTCTGCACCACCGAGCTTGGTGCGATGGCCCGCCTGAAGCCGGCGTTCGACAAGCGCGGCGTAAAGGTGATCGGCCTCAGCGTCGATCCCGTGGCCTCGCACACCCGCTGGGCCGTCGACATCGCGGAGACCCAGGGTTTCGCGCCCAACTATCCGCTGATCGAGGACCCCGACCTGACCATCGCCAAGCTCTACGGCATGCTGCCGGCCGATGCCGACGGTGCCGCTCTGGTGCGCACGGCGAAGGACAATGCGACGGCGCGGTCGGTCTTCGTGATCAATCCCGACAAGACGATCATGCTGACCCTCACCTATCCGATGACCACGGGGCGGGATTTCAACGAGATCCTGCGCGTCGTCGACAGCCTGCAGCTCACCGCCCGCCACCAGGTGGCCACACCGGCCAATTGGCGTCAGGGCGAGGACGTCATCATCGTCCCGGCGGTGAGCGATGCGGAAGCCCGGGAGAAGTTCCCGGCGGGCTGGACGGCGCCGCGGCCCTATCTGCGGATCGTCGCCCAACCCCGTTGATCGGTTCTGCGGCGACCGGCGGGCCTCGCGCAGGCGGGCCCCCCGCCGCTCGCCGCCCGCACCAAACCGACTATCGGCACCGCGGCCCTTCAGCGGACCCCTCAGGCGTCCGGCGAGCCGGCGCGTGCTGCCCTGAAATTCAAGGAGACTCCTCATGTCCATTCGTGTGACGCGCCGACGCCTCGGCTCGTTGGTCTTGGCGGCTGCGGCCGCGTCGCCGGCTGCCGCGGCGCTCCTGCCGCGCCTCGCCGCCGCGCAGGCCGCCGGCTTCGCCAACCCGCATCTGCTGGTCTCGGTGGAGGAGCTGATGGCGCTGGGCGGACCGCTCGGCCTCAGCGCCGACAGCGCCTATGACAACAACGGCATCGCGCTGATCGACGTGCGGCCGGCGGCGGAGTACGAGGCCGGCCACATCCCGGGCGCCCGGCATCTCGACCCCAACGCCGTGGTCGATCCCGACGCGCCGATCGAAGGCGCGCTCAGGCCTCAGGCGGCGATCGCTGAGATCCTGGGGGCGCTCGGCCTCGACGCCGCGCAGCGCATCGTCTTCTACGACGATCGCGGCGGCTTCCATGCGGCCCGCATGCTGTGGCTGTTGGAGCATCTCGGCCACCAGGACACCGCCTTGCTGAACGGCGGCTTCGCGGCCTGGGTGGCGGCGGACGGAGCGTTGTCCGAGACGGCGCCGACCGTGGCAGCCCGACGGTTCGGCGTTTCGGCGATGCCGCGCCGTCTGGCCACCGCCGACTACCTGCTGCGCCACCAGCACGATCCGGAGACCGTGGTGGTCGACGTCCGTCCGACCCACCTGTTCGCCGAAGGGCACATCCCCTGGGCGATCAACGTGCCCTGGGCGCTGAACCTGACCGAGGACAAGATGTTCCGGCCGGCCGGCGCGCTGGCGGCGCATTTCGAGGCGGAAGGGGTGACGTCCGACCGCAATGTGGTGATCCACTGCCAGCAGGGCCTGGCCTCGTCGCACAGCTATGTGGCCTTGCGGCTGCTCGGCTATCCGCGCGTGCGGGTCTACCACCGGTCCTGGGCCGAATGGGGCTCGGCCGACGACCTGCCGAAGGCATCGGGGGCCTGATGCGGGTCCGTCGGGGGGCGGCGGTCGCCGTCCCCCGGTGACCCGTTGCGCCATCGGTCGCGATCGGGATCCGGGACCCGTCGCTTGACCCGTCATCGCGGCGTTTGCTTAAACTCCAGCCCTCCTTCAGATGCTTGGGCGCGGCTTTGCTTGACGGTCCCGCGCGGCGGGGCGCGATGGCCCGCACGATGCCCCTCACCCTCGCCGCGTTCAGCGGGCGCCGCGGCCGACCGGCCGGGGATTGAGGGCTTATGGCGTCGGCAACCGCGCAAGACCCCCATATCCGCCGGGTCGAGGTCGACCTCAGGCTGAGCGAGGCGTTCGGTTGGCGCCGCCTGGCGGCCGGGGACGCTGTGCTGTGGTTCAAGGGATACCTGCACGGGGGCGACGCGGCGGCGGTGCTCGCGGCGTTCGCGGGCCTCGCCGACCCGGCAGCGGTCGCGGCCTGGCTGGACGGTTTGGACGGGCATTTCGCGCTGGTGGCGACCCGCCCCGATCTCGCCGTCGCCGCGGTCGATCCGGTGCGCAGCGTTCCGCTGTTCTTCGCCCATCGCGGCGACCGCGTGGTCGTCGACAGCCAGGGTGGCCGGCTGGCCGACCATCTGGCGCTGAGCGAGGTCGATCCCGACGGGGCGCTGGCGCTGGCCATGGCCGGCTACACCATCGCCGCCGATACGCTCTACCGCGGCCTCCACCAGCTCGGCCCCGGGCAATGCTTGATCCTCGGCCCCGACGGCGCGGCCGACCGGCGGCGCTATCACCGCTACGAGCCGTGGCGAGCGGCCGGCTCGGACGGGCCGGATCTCGCCGACCGCCTGGCCGCCGTCACCCGGGGCCTTCTGGAGAAGCTGATCCGCTCGGCCGACGGGCGGCCGATCGCCGTGCCGTTGAGCGGTGGCCTCGACAGCCGGCTGGTCGCCTCGGGCCTGGTGGCGCTGGGCTACCGCAATATCCGCTGCTTCGCCTATGGCCGGCCCGGCCATTTCGAGGTGCGGATGAGCCGGCGGGTGGCCGAGCATCTCGGCCTGCCCTGGCGGTTCCACGCCTATCGGCCGGCCGACCAGGCCGCCTTCTTCCGCGGCCGCCTGCATCGCGATTTTCTGGACTTCGCCGACACCGCGGCGTCGTGCCCGTTCGTGCAAGACCTGGGCGCGGTGGCGGCGCTGAAGGCGGACGGGTTCATTCCCGACGATGCGATCCTGGTCAACGGCAATTCCGGCGATTTCATCAGCGGCTTGCATGTGCCGCGCGCGCTCCACCAGCCGCTCGCCGGCCGGTCGGAGGCGGATCGGCGCGGCACGATCGTCGACAGCCAGATCACCAAGCATTTCCGGCTGTGGCAGGCCCTGGCGACGCCGGACAAAGACGCGCGCATCGCCCGGCGGCTGGCCCGCCATCTGGCGGAGGAGGGGTTGGCGCCGGGCGATCCGGCCCATGACTTCGCGCTGGCGGAGTTCCTGGAGTTCGACAACCGTCAGTGCAAATACGTCATCACTGGCCAGCGGACCTACGAGTTTCTCGGCCATGACTGGCGCCTGCCGCTGTGGGACCGCGACTATCTCGATTTCTGGCAAACCGCCCCGCTCACCGCCAAGATCGGCCAGCGCCTCTATCGCGAGACCCTGGAGCGGCTGAACTGGGGCGGCGTTTGGGGGCCGGATTGGCGCGTGCGGCGGGCGGTCAGCCCGCCCTGGATGCGCTGGGTCGTCCGTCCGCTCGCCAAGGCGGCACACGCGCCGCTCGGTCGGCGGCGCTGGCATGCGTTCGAACGGCGCTATCTGGGGTGGTGGATGGACCCGTTGGCGGCGGTTTCCGTCGTGCCCTATGCCCGTGCCGCGGCCGACCGGCGCGGCGCCCGGCATTCCGTTGCCTGGCACACGGAGGCCTATCTGGCGGCCCGGGGATTGGATTTCGCCGGGCGTCCCCGAGACCATGGCTGAGCGCTTCGGCGGGCGGGCCCAGGTCGCCCGGTTCACGGCGATCGTAGCGGCGCTGGCGCACACCCGCCGAGCCTGACGCGGTGCCGCAGGGCGCTGGGTTGAGATTGCCGCCGGCCGTGCCATGTTGGCTGTCAACCGTCAGCTGCGCATCCAGGCAAGTTGCGCCAAGCGACGGAACCGAATGCGAGCGGGAGGATGGGGTGGTGAGCTATGTCGTGGCCTATCTCGGGGGCCTGGTGTTCTTCTTGGTGGTGGACGTCGTCTGGATCAAGTTCGTCATGAAGCCGATCTTCGACGCGCATGTTGCCGAGTTGATGGCCGAGCAGGTCCGGCTGTCGGTGGCCGCCGGGTTCTACCTCTTGTATGTCGCGGGCGCAGTGTACTTCGCCGTTGCGCCGGGCCTGCGCGGCGGCGGCTGGGGCGTCGTCGCCCTGAACGGCGCTATCCTCGGTTTCCTGGCATACGGGACGTACGAGGCGACCAATATGGCCACCTTGCGCGGCTGGTCGTGGACCATGGTCACCATCGACGTCGCCTGGGGCACGGTGCTGACGGCGATGACGGCGCTGGTCGGCTACGCTGCGGCCCGCATGCTCGGCCCCGCGGCCGGCTAACGCGCTCCCGGGGCGCGCGGGCCATGCGGGTGATGGGTGTGGCGGGCTGGAGCGGCAGCGGCAAGACCACGCTGGTGACGGGCTTGATCCCGGCCCTGGCGGCGCGCGGGCTCAGCGTCTCGACCGTCAAGCACACCCATCACGACATCGACCCCGACCGCCCGGACAGCGACAGCGCCGACCATCGGCGCGCCGGGGCGCAAGAGGTCATGTTGGCTGGGCCGCGCCGCTGGACGCTGGTGCGTGAGCATCGCGATGCGCCGGCGCCGAGCTTGGCCATGCTGCTCGCCCGCCTGGCGCCGGTGGATCTGGTGCTGGTGGAGGGGTTCCGCCACGCCGCCTTGGCGAAGCTGGAGGTGTGGCACCGCGCGGACGGGACCGATCCGCTGGCCCCCGGCGATCCGCATATCGTCGCCATGGTCGGCGACCGGCCCGACGGCGCGGACCATCTGCCGGTCTTCGCGCCCGCGGAGATCGACGCCATCGCCGGTTTTGTGATCGACCGGGCCGAGAGCCTGCCCGGCTGACGCAAGGTGGTGCGGCGGCGGCCCCGAGGGGACCACCGCCGCCCGATCGCCGATCAGGCGATCAACGCATCCTCGAACCCGGTCAGGCTCGCCGCGCCCACGGGTGCCGGGTCGACGAACACGTCGTCGTCGCGGAAGGCCAGGTTCTGGACCCGCTCATCCAGCTCGACCGGCGTGTCCTCCATCATGAAGGGCTGGTTGGCCGGATCCGACCGGTCGTCGAAATTGGCGAACAGGTACTCCGCGAGCGCGTCCTGCTCCGACCCGTCCGGCGCGAAATCGGCGTTGCCGGTGCGCGGCGCGGTGTCGTCCTGGGCAAGGTCGACGCGGTTGGCCTCCGGCCCGGTCGGGAACGGATACCCGTCGCCGCCGCCGGCCAGAAAGCTCAACGTCACGATGCGGAAGGTTTGCGCACCGTTGTCGACGATCTCGCCGGTCTCGACCAGCCGGGCGATGATCGAACCGTCCTCCGGATCGACGATGGCCGCCGACTGGATCTTGTCGCCCGCCGGACCGTCGGGATCGAAGCTGAACTCGATCCCGGCGATCTGGGGGAAGCGGCCCTGGGCGTTGTTCTGGTCCGACGACGAGGCGGCGACCCCATGCTCCAGCACCGCCACCAGTTCATCCGTCGTCAGCGACAGCAGCGTCAGGCCGTTGTTGAAGGCCAGCGTCGACTCGATCGCGTTCTGGCTGATGCCGCCTTCCGGCCGGCCGGACAGGGCGTTGCCCTCCGGCGGCAGGCGGACCGGCTCCGTCCCGCCCGGCGGCACCACCGTCTCGCCGATATTGGCGCGGATGCCGCCGCCGTTCTTCAGCGAGGCGACGACCGTGCTATCGACCTGTTGCGCCTGCCAGAGGTTGGCGTCGGCGGTCAGGTTGCCGAGATTGGTCTCTTGCGTACGCACGCCATCGACGCCGCCGCCGGAGCGGTTGGCGTTCAAGAAGACGTCGGTGATGCCGAAATAGTTGGCATCCTGCGCGGCGATCTCCGCGGCGATGGCATCGGTGATCGCCTGGACCTCCGGATCGGCCAGGCCCTCGCCGCCGACCGCCGCGACGCCGGCATCGTCGGTGGCGTAGGCGCCGCTGACGGCCGGGTCGTAGCTTTCGGGGATGATGATGCCGTCTTCATCGAAGTCGATGACCAGCCGGCCGACATATTCATAGCTGCCGTCGGTGTTGACCAGTGCGACCGGGTTGTCGTCGGCGTCCTGGATGATCTCCGGATAGACGCCCTGCGCCGCCTCGCCATCGAAGCCGCGGTCGGTCTCGTCGAACAGCCGGGTGTTGGAGCCGCCGCCGACGATGATGTCGACATCCGACAGGCGCGTCGCCAATTGCCGCTCGATATCCAGGTTCTGCATATGCGACAGCAGGATGACCTTGTTGATATCGGCGTTGTCGGCCAGGAGCGCGTTGACGTCGGCCTGGATCTCCGCCGCCAGCGCGTCGAGCTGGGCCGCCGTCGGCACGCCGTCGAAGGGCGACGGGGCGATGGCGACATCGCCCGGGCTGGCGATGGTGGCCAGCGTCGGGGTGGTCGCGGCGACGACGCCGATGCGCTCGCCGCCATCGGTCGTCAGCACCACGCTGCCGGTGACCGTGCCGGCCTTCGGGGCGCGGGCATCTTCCACCGCCAGCGGCGCCAGGTTGGCGTCGGTGGAGAAGTCGAGATTGCCGGAGAGGTAGGGGAAGGCCGTGCCGTCGAAGCCGTCGATGCCGGCGCCGCCGATCAGGCTGGCCAGCACCTCCGTGCCGAGGTCGAACTCGTGGTTGCCCAGGCTGATGGCGTCGAAGCCCAGCGCGTTCTGCAGCAGGATGTCGGCGACGCCACCTTGGCCGTACACCGTCTCCGACGCGTTGAAGAAGAGGCCGGGAATGAAGGCGTCGCCGGAACTGAGCGTCAGCGTGTGGGCGTAGCCGTCGACGCCGTCGTTATCCAGGTCCTGAGCCCGCAGCGCATTCAAGACGGCGGAGAAGTTCGGTGCCGTTTCCACCGCCGCGACGCCGGCTTCCTGGTCGGCGGCGTGGAAGAGCTGCAGGGTGAACCCTTCGTCGGGCCGGAGGTCGACGATCTGGTCGTCGAATTCCAGGATCTCGACATTGCGCAGGGTGTCGGTGCCGTCCGGCCCGGCGACCGTCACCTCGCCATCGGCGTCGACCGTCACCTCGTATTCGCCGAGGTTGCCGGTGAAGACCGCGGTGTCGAGGCCCCGCCCGCCGTCGATGTCGTCGTCGCCGTGGCCGCCTTCCAGCGTGTCGCGGCCGCGACCGCCGTCGAGGGTGTCGTTGCCGCGCCCGCCGAACAGCTCGTCGCGGCCTCGGCCGCCGTCGAGGTAGTCGCGTCCCCCCCCACCTTCCAGCGTGTCCCGGCCGTCGCCGCCGAAGAGGTCGTCGCGGCCGCGACCGCCCAGCAGCAGATCCCGGCCCTCGCCGCCGAACAGATCGTCGTTGTCGTCGCCGCCGTCGATCACGTCGTTGCCGGAACCGCCGAAGACCGTGTCGTCGCCGCCCTGGCCGAATACGTTGTCGTCGCCGCCGAGCGCGAAGATCAGGCTGTCGCGGTTCGAGCTGAACAGCAGATCGTCCCGGAAGCTGCCGACGACGATCTGCGGAAACCAGGGGAACCAGCCGAAGGGGAAGCCGAACGAGAAGGGCATGGGGGCGCTCTCCCGAGAGTGGATTGTCGGGCGGCGCCGAACCGGCGCCACGGAGGCGGCGCGGCTTCGGCTGACCATTGCGGGCGGCAGGGGCCAAGGCGGATCTGGCGGCCCGCGGTCCCTGTCGATCCCAATCGGTGGCTGAAGACACGACCGATGGAGACAACCCGCAGCGCACAAAGGCTCGCGGGACGCAGCCGAACATACTCGTGTCGACTAGAGAAGCACGTTAATGTTCTGTTAATAAACGGTGAGATCTTAATTGCAGTTTTGTGAATTCAAATACCGCCGCTTGGAGAAGAGCAGGATCGAGATTCTTCCAAATCTCCAGTAATGCTCGATAAGAACTAGATTTTCTATATCATTATTCTTCGATAGTGAGAGATATAAAAGAAAGATGTATTTTCAGTGAAATCAGCAATTTCGATTTCCAAAGAAATAAAATAGTCCTTCGCCTAAGTTTTCATCATTTAGAAATTGTCGAGCTCTAACAATTTCTTCATCAAACAAACAAACAAATCGAAACGCATAATCTCCGAAATACTGATCAACTATCTCTCTATCGCAGGTTTTCATCTCAACACACAAGAAAATCTGATCGATAAAATCTGCCAAGTTCACAATATCGGCCTGAAGATTATCGCTATTTCTAAGTGCATCCTCAAATATTACTCTAATAATGGATCTGCGCTGTATTGCGGTCAAGCCGCCTGATTCATTGATTTCTGATATATACACCAAATGCGGCGCCAGATAACGTGATAACCTCTGTTTAGATTCGACAATGCTGCCTTCGTCAAAGCGTGTAACATATGAAAGTGCAGCGGATACTCGTTCTGCTCTCACCGAATCAGAAAGTTGTTCAACGGCAATGAAGACACCAACGATAATGGCAACCCAAGATAGTGTTTCCAGTATCTGTCGGACGAGATGCCAATTCTTGTCTGGACTACGCCACAAGGACTTAAAGAATTGGACCAATATCGACATATCAGTCAACCGAGCATCTTGAATAATCAAGATAAATTAATGCTGGGAAATCTTCGATTGATCTAGCTATTTCCTGCCTAAGATCAACAATGCAGATTTGCATGTTTCGGTTTAATACAAGTGCCATATCGACAATTTCTTCTGCAACTTGATTGTTTCCATCTTTATTAGTTGGTCGTTCTATAATGTAGGGAATATGAGTTAGTGTCTCTTGATAGTTATCCGTACCGAATTCAAAAAGTGAGTTTTCTGATATGCCGACCCTGCTATATTCAGGAAACTGATGAGCTAAGTAATCTCCCTGATTGAAGATCGGAGAATCAGGAATTTCTTCGCATGAGCTGACATAGAATATGGAAGGATTCCGGTCCATATCTAAGCTATTCTCAGCAAAATCAATGATACAGTTTAGGTATTTTCTCTCAATAATGTGCTCATTATCTTCTTCTCCCAATATCTGAGGAAGAATTGTTTGAGGTGAAACGTCCTCGGAGTGAGTGTTTTGTATTATAGCAACAGTGAATGCTGCGGAGAGCCAGATTATCTTGATAGAAAATGGGATAATCATTGAGATGCCTCATGAATTTCTATCAGCAATGCTATCCTCTATTGCGGTCTTTCCCGCAAGATCAATCTAATACGAACCACTCTCACAGATTGGGAAGGCGCGCGCTGGGAAGCCGCACATAAGAGGTCATTCACGATCACTGCAACTATGGCGCTTGTAACGGTATCAATCAATGGCATATCGAGGTGAGATGATCGGCTCCGCAACAATCTCTTGATTAAGTTAGCAGCAACGGTGATCTCCGTGGCAGACAAGGACGCTCACCTACTCAAAAGTAGCCGCAGTCCGAAATCAGTGCGTCAGCGCGGCCCCATGACACTCGGCCACCGCCATGGCATCGGCGCGTCGGTGCGGTTGCGCGAGAACCAGCCATGATCGCAGTCGAACGCCGCGATACGCGCAGCGGCTTGCTCGGGCACACCGCGCCCTTGTTAGCAGGTGGCGCTTTGTCCGCCGTGGTCGCGATGGGTGTCATAGTTCAAGATGGCGCCGCTGGCCGTCCATTCGAACTCGGCGCGTGCGCCTTCGAGCAGCACCAGCTTGATCGCGATGCCTTGGGTCGAGGCAAGCGTGTAGCTCACCTCGTCCGGCCATGCGGGCGCCGCTCTCCTCCGTCTCAATCATTTCCGGCGCGGGAGCCGCCACGGCCGTCGGCGCCGCAGGCGGTGCCACAGGCGGAGTCAACGCGTCGGAGAAGGAGGGTCGTGTCGCCGCCATACCAAGCGCCGCGGCGATCGTCGATCGGCAAGCGGGCCTAGTGAGTTTCCAGACCGGTCGCACAGACGCGCGTGGCTCATCAGCCGGGCCGCGCCCTGATGATCGATGAGAGCAAGAGCCCCACCTTGGCTGGTGTCGCCCGTGGGCGTCTCCAGTGAAGGCGATCCTGCTCTACGACCTTATGAAGGCATAGGCGCTCTCGCGCGCCTCCGCGGCGGTGACGCCGAAATAGGCTTTGAACTCGCGGCTGAACTGGGACGGGCTCTCATAGCCCACGGCGAAGGCGGCGGCGCCGGCCTGCAGGCTGTCGTGAACGATCAGGCTGCGGGCGCGGGTCAGCCTCAGCTTCTTGATGTATTGCAGCGGCGACTCGCCCATCACCGTCCGGAAGGTGCGATAGAAGACCGGGCTGCTCATCCCGGCGTCGGCGGCCATCTCCTCCACCGAGCGTTTCTTGGCCAGATCGGCCCGAACGCCCCGCAGGACACGGGCGATCCGGGCATGCCGGCTGTCCGTGTGGATCATGGCGCGCAGGACGGCGCTGTGACCGCCCTGCAAGGCGCGGTACAGCACCTCACGCACCAGCCCCGGTCCGAGCACCGCCGTATCCTCCGGGTCGCCCAGACAGGCCGCAAGGCGGGTCACCGCTTCGCGCATGGCGGCCTGCATCGCGATCGGCTCGACCCCGAGGGTCGGCGCATCGCCCGATCCTGCGGCCGCGCGAACATGGCCGGCCAGTTCGAACAGCGTGGCGACGTCGATGTCGATGAAGATGCCGAGAAGCGGGGCGTCCGGGCTGGCGTCGGTCTCGCACTCGAAAGCCATCGGAAGGCTCAAGACCAGATAGTGATCGGGATCGTAGGTGAACGCCCGATCGCCGATGTATCCCGTCTTGCGGCCCTGGCCGATGATGACCAATCCGGAGTCGTACAGCAGCGGCGCACGCCGGACCGGCCGGTCCGTCCAGAAGAACTTCACGCCGGCAAGATCCGTCGGGAAGAAGCCGTTGCGGCAGTACCCCAAGCGGTCGCCCAACCGCATCATGTGGGGCGCGATAGGATCCATGCTGAACACCCATGTTTGAAGCGATCATGCATAAGATCGGCGATGAATGTCGACGAAAGCTGTGGTGATTGAGAGGATCGGGCAACACGTCGATACGGATGGGCATTCCGGGACGAGCCGATGGCCGTAGTCTGCACGCACGCCAACCGCGGAGCGACAGACGATGGACACCAGCAGCCTTCCCGCCGAGAAGCTTGAGGCGATCAAGACATTGGCCGCGTTCTGCGTGACCACCCCCTTCCGCACGCCGGTGCACAAGACGCCGGCCGCGCATGGGGTGGATCGCTGGGACGATGTCTTCTTCCCGTCCGCCGACGGGGTGCCGCTGGAGGGTTGGTACGTCCCCGCCGTGGGGGGCGAGAGCGACCGGTTGATCATCATGAACCACCCTTACCCGATGAGCCGGTCCGGTTTCACCGGGCACTGGGGGCCACCATGGGACGTGGTGGACGATCTGGAGATCGACTTCGTCGCCCAGATCGCCCATATGGCGAAGGCGGGCTACAACGTGCTGGCCTACGACCTGCGCAATCACGGCACCAGCGGCGCCGCCAATGGCGGGATCTGCGGCATCGGCCGCTACGAGTGGCGGGACTGCGTCGGCGCCAAGCGCTATGTCGACGCCCATCCGCGCCTCAGCCGAATGACGCTGGGCCTCTACAGCCAGTGCACCGGCGGCAACGCGCAGTTCGAAGCCATCCACCGTCATCCGGAGCTGTTCGAGACCGTGGCGTGCCTGCTGGCGCCGATGACCGTCTCGATGGCGGCGATCAAGGAAGTCTTCGCCCGGATGTACGGCATCGAGGACTATTTGGACACCATTGCGTTCGAGGAACGCAAGCTCGGCGGCTTCAGCTATACCGAGATGGATCCCAAGCCGTTTGCCCCGGCGGTCACGATGCCCGTGTTCCAGTTCCAGGTCCGGGACGACAAATGGAGCGACAATCCGCGCGACGGCCAGGAGATCTTCGATCTGATCGGCGCCAACGACAAAGCGATGTTCTGGATCGAGGGCACCACGCGGCGCTTCGACGGCTACAACTACTTCGGACGATTTCCGGAGAAGATGCTGACGTTCTTCGATCGGTACATGCGGTAGGCGGGGCGCGAACCCCGGCTATGGCGGGCCGCGCCGACCGACCCGCGGCCGGCGCGGCATCGGCTCCTTACGGGGCGATCATCCGGTCGTAGTCGCCGCGCGTGCGCAGGGTGAAGGTCACCGGTGCATCGGTGCGGTTGCGCCAGAACCAGCCGTGATTGCCGTCGAAGGCGGCGACGAGCTCCCCGGACTGGTCGGGCACGCCGCGTCCTTGTTCGTAGGTGACGCTCCGCCCGCCGCCGTCGCCATGGGTGTCGTAGTTCAAGACGGCGCCGTTGGCCGTCCATTCGAACGCGGCGCGCGCGCCTTCGGCCATCACCAGCTTGATCTCGATGCCCTGCGTCGGGGCGAGCGTGTAGCTCACCTCGTCGCGCCATGCCGGCACCGCCGGTTCCGGTGCTGGGGGTGCGATGGCCGGGGCCGCGGGCGGCACCACCGCTTCGGGGACGGCGGTTGGTGGCGACGCCGCGCCGAGCGCCGCCGCGATGGCCGCGACCTGGCTTTCCAGGGCATCGAGCCGCGCGAGCAGGGCCGGATCGGCGGAGACCCGTTCGGCCGCCGCCTGGGCGGCGAGAACGGCATCTTCATCGGCGGCTTCCGCATAGAGCTGCTGCTTGATCTCGCCCATCTGGGTCAACCCCATCACGCGGCCGAGCCCCGTCGGATCAACGCCATACTCGGCCGGCAGCCAGAACAGCACCAGAATCGCCAAGGCGGCGGCCATGGACCCAAGCGTGGCCCGCAGGAGCCCGCGCGGCGTCGCATCGACGCCCTGGATGTGGCCGGCACCGGTGTCTTCGTGCGTTTGGTAGGTCATCGATCAGGTCTCCCGCCGCTCAAGCGGCTGCGAAATAGCCGGTCATCTGGAGGCCCATGAGGGCGAACCCGGCGGTCATCATCAGGACGTTCACGGCGTAGGCCTGCCGCGCGAAGGATGGCGTGGCCCGCCAGCTACGCATCACGACAAGGATGGCCGCGAGGGCGAGAAGCTGGCCGACCTCGACGCCGACATTGAAGGCGATGAGGTTCGCCCACAGCCCATCGGGCGAGATGTCGTAGTCGATTATCCGGGAGGCGAGGCCGAAGCCGTGCAGAAAGCCGAACAGCAGCGTCGCGGCCTTGGTGGAAGGCTGAAAACCGAACCACAGCCGGAACGCGCCGAGATTGTCGAGCGCCTTGTAGACGACCGAGAAGCCGATGATGGCGTCGATGATGTAGCTGGAAATGCCGAAATCGAACGCGACGCCAAGCAGCATCGTCGTCGAGTGCCCGATGGCGAACAGCGAGACATAGGTCGCGATCTGCTTAAGCCCATAGAGAAAAAAGATCACGCCGAAGAGAAACAGCAGGTGATCGTATCCCGTCACCATGTGTTTGGCGCCGAGATAGAGGAACGCGACGAGATGAACGCCGGTGACTTCCTGGATATAGCCCTTGTCGCCAAGCGTGACGGCATGGGCGAAGGCCGTCTCGACCCAGGTGAGGCAGAGCGCGGCGACGAGCAGGAGTATGGATGCGCGGCGCGCATCAAGCCCCCGCCCGCGCGACGCGGCCGGTAGAAACGTCATGTGATGGTCCTTGTCTGAACAGTCTGACGCGGCGCCTGTCAGGCGCAGTTGTTGGGTCTGTTCAGACGCGGCGCGGCGGGCGTATCGGCCCGTCGAGTGTCAGGTTTCGAAAGACGTCGCTGAACGCGCATGAGCTCTCGCCCGCAAGCGGCTTGGGCGCGTTCCCGGGTTGGCCGATCAAGGCGTGAAGCTGGTGGTCGTGGTCCGCCGGATTGTGTCCGCCGAACGGTCCGCCGTGGCGGTCGTGCGCCGCATCGTCATGGGCAGGGCCATGATCATGACCGTGCATACCAGGATCCACGATTGCCGAGGCGGCGGCCGCATGGGCGGCGGGGCCGTGCGTCAGGATGACGACGAGCGGCGCAACGATCAGCGCACAGGCAATGGTCAGCGCGATCACGCCGCGCGCCGCATGCCAAGCCCCGCGATGGCGGCACCGCTCGCCCATCTGCTGCCGTCTCTTCCTATTGCCATATCCCCCCGGGGGGGATATTGAGTTTCTATGACGGAAGCTCATCGGCACGCAAGCCATCCCGGCATCGTCAAGCGATTGAAACGCGCTGAAGGCCATCTTCGGCATGTCATCGGCATGATCGAGGAAGGTCGGGTCTGCACCGACATCGCGGTGCAGCTGCAAGCCGTGGAGAAGGCCGTGACGGCCGCCAAGCGCACCTTGATTCACGACCATATCGACCACTGCCTGGGTGCCGGCAGCGAGACCGATCTCGTCGAGATGAAGGCGCTCGCCAAACTGCTCTAGGGCGCCCGGCGCCCCTTGGTGACTCGGCTCCGGTCCGCGCCCCCGACCGGCCCCCAACGGCCGCAACGCCGAGGGGGGGGCGGGGGAGCGGGGGTCCAGGATCAAGCAAAAAACCTCGTCAGCCATGCTCAGTGTCCTGTCCAACCGCACCTATCGCCATCTGTTCGCCGCGCAGGTGATCGCGCTTGTCGGCACCGGGCTGGCAACCGTGGCGCTGGGGCTGTTGGCCTGGGAGCTGGCGGGCGGCGATGCCGGTCAGGTGTTGGGCACGGCGCTGGCGATCAAGATGGTTGCCTATGTGACGCTGTCGCCGGTCGCGCAGGCGTTCGCCGACCGGGTCTCCCGGCGCACCTTGCTCGTCACGCTGGACCTGATCCGGGGGATGGTCGCTGCTGCGCTGCCCTTCGTGACCGAGGTCTGGCAGATCTACGGGCTGATCTTTCTGCTTCAGGCTGCATCGGCCGGGTTTACGCCGGCGTTCCAGGCGACCATCCCGGACGTGCTGCCCGATGAAGAGGACTACACCAAGGCCTTGTCGCTCTCCCGGCTGGCCTATGATCTGGAGAGCCTCCTGTCGCCCGTTCTGGCGGCGGCGCTGTTGACGGTGGTCGGCTTTCCCGTCCTGTTCGGCGGTACGGTCATCGGCTTCGTCGCGTCGGCCGCCTTGGTCGTGTCGGTGACGCTGCCATGGTCCAGACCGGCCGAGCAGCGCGGCGTCTGGGCGCGCATCACCCGCGGCAGCCGGATCTACTTGGCGACGCCGCGGCTGCGGGCGCTGCTGGCGCTCTCGGTTTCCGTCGCGGCCGCCAGTGCCATGGTGATCGTCAACACGGTGGTACTGGTGCGCCAGGACCTCGGCCTCTCCGAAGAAGCCCTGGCGCTGACCCTCGCCGCCTTCGGCGCCGGCTCGATGGTCGCGGCGCTTGGCCTGCCGCGTCTTCTGGAAACGCGGAGCGACCGGCGCGTCATGGTGACGGGTGCGGCGGGCATGACCCTGGCGCTTGGCCTCCTGGGGGTTGCCAGCGCGGTCTGGGACGTCCGGTGGGGCTGGCTGTTGACGGCTTGGTTCCTGGTGGGCGTGGGCTATGCGGCGACCGTCACGCCGTCGGGGCGGCTGCTGCGCCGCTCGGGCCATGCGGAGGACCGTCCGGCGCTGTTCGCGGCCCAGTTCGCGCTGTCCCATGCCTGCTGGCTCGTCACCTATCCGCTGGCCGGCTGGTTGCAAGCTGCCCATGGCAGCGTGACGGCGATGCTGACCCTGGCGGCGCTGAGTCTCTTGGGCCTTGGGGCCGCGTTGGCGCTGTGGCCGCGCCGCGATCCCATCGAGATTCCGCACGCCCATGACGATCTTCCGGCCGATCATCCGCATGTCGCCGACGGTGCCCGCCACAGCCATGCCTATGTGATTGACGATCTGCATCCGCGCTGGCCCGCGGACCGGGAGATTGCCCGCGGCGTCTAGAGCCGTTTCGCGACCATCCAGGTCATGGCCTGCGTGGGCGTCGGTTGCCGATCCCCAATGCGCGCCCGAAGCCGCATGAGGGTTGTGGCGCGCACGCTATGCCCGTTCCGGTGTTTCAGGATGGTCCTTGGCAATCTAAGATCGCCGATGCAGGACCAAAGTGCGCATTTTGGCGCGCCTATCGCAACAAGCCCCGCAATGAGCCTCACCGACGTCACGCAGACGATTGCCTCGGTTGCCGGGACCGAGCACCGGACGGCGTTCGGGCGCACCTTCTTCGGCAGCCTGCTCGGCCAATCGCTGGTCCTGCTCGGCATGATCCTGGCGTATGTCGCCGCGATTGCCGCCTTGTGGCAGTATGCGTCGGAGCCCTTGCTCGGTCTTTGGGATTTGGTCGGCGACGTTGCGTTCTTCGCCTTGATCGGCGCGCCGCTGGCCGTCATCGCCGTGTTTTCGCTGGCCCCAACGGCGTTGCGCGCCTGGAGAGAGCGACGGCTCAGCACCCGCGTGATCATCCGCGACGCGGGCGAGCCGGAGGTCTTCCGGCTGCACCCGTACGGGTCGGCGGATCGGGCGCGGTTCCGCCGGCCGGACGGGGCCGACGACACGGCCGTGGCGTGGATCGAGGGCACTGACCGGTCGCTGTTCTACCTGTCCGGTGCGTCCGGGACCGGTAAATCCTCGCTGTTGGCAGCCAGCGTGCTGCCGCATCTGCGCGACGCCGGATGGGCCGCCCTCAGCCTGCGCGTCGACCGCGATCCCGTCGGCCAGGTCCGCCAGGCGCTGCTGGACGCGCCGCATCTGTTCGCCGCGCCGCCCGACCCCGAAACCCCGTTGGAAGGGCTGCTGGAGCAGGCCGAGCAGGAGCGGGCGCGCGTCGGCGGTCCGCCACTGCTGATCGTGATCGACCAGTTCGAGGAGTTTTTGATCCTGAACGAGCCGGCGGCCCAGGCGCCGCTGATCGATCTGTTGCGGCGCCTCGATGACCGTCCGCGGCCCAAGCTGCGGGTGTTGTGCGTCTACCGCGCCGACTACGGCGCGCTGTTGTTCAAGCTCAGCCTGCCGCGGTCCGTCGTCGGGGTCAGTGGCTTCGCCTTGGCGCCGTTCCTGCGCAGAGAGGCCGAGGCGTTCTTGCGCCGGGGCGGCCACGCGCTGACGGAGGCCGGCTATGCCGCGCTGTTCGCCGGCCTGGACCGGGTGGAGGATACGCCGGGGCTCTATCGGCCGATCACGCTGAACATGGTCGGCCTGGTGCTGCAGCGGATGGGTGACCGCATCGCCGGCGATCCCGCGCGGCTGATCGAGACCTATCTGCGCCGCTGCCTCACCCGGGGGGCCGCGCGGGACTTCGCGCGGCCGGTGCTGAGCCATCTGCTGACGCGGTCCGCGACACGGCTGCGCCGCGACGTGGGCGAGATCGTCGTGGCAACCGGGTTCCAGCCCTGGCAGGTGGAGAAGACCCTGGCCGATCTGGAAGACGACGGCCTGGTGCGGCGCCCCCAGGGCGGCGACGCCGGCCTCTGGGAGATCAGCCACGACTTCGTCGCCCGCCAGATCGGCCTGCTACTGTTCCGACTGCGCTCCGGCTGGCTGCGCCGAACGGCCCCGGTCGCCCTGCCCGCCGCCGCGATCGGCTGGGCCGCCACGCTGTTCCTGGCCATCGACTACTGGCCGGCGCTGCGCGAACGCACCGCACTGGCCGAACTGCGGGCGATGGATGTCTTGCTCGTGACGACCAACGCGGGCGACGGGTTGCGGATCGATCGGCCGTTGCAGGTGGACGACGTCGCCCTGCGCCGGATCGTCGATCTTGCCGGCGATCTGCGCAGCCCGATCGTCGCATTCCTCGTCTCCGAGACCTCTCCCCTAGGCCTGGCGGTCACCGACCTCTCGCCACTGGCGGAGCTGCCCTTGACCTACCTCAATCTCAGCAGTTCGTACTTCATCACCGACCTGTCGCCGCTGGCGGACCTGCCGCTGACGTCTCTCGATCTTAGCAATGCCGACGGAATTGCCGACTTGTCGCCACTAGCGGACCTGCCGCTAACCGACCTCGATCTCAGCTTTGCCGACGGCATCACCGACCTATCGCCGTTGGCGGACCTGCCGCTAACCGACCTCGATTTCAGCTATGCCGACGGCATCACTGACCTGTCGCCACTGGCGGGCCTGCCGCTAACCCACCTCGATCTCAGCAATGTCGACGGCATCACCGACCTGTCGCCACTGGCGGACCTGCCGCTGACCAACCTCAATCTAGCGGGCGCCGACGGTATCACCGACTTGTCGCCATTGGCGGACCTACCGCTGACCCGCCTCAGTCTCAGCTATGCCGACGGCATCACTGACCTGTCGCCGCTGGCGGGAATGTACCCAGCGGTAATTCGCGGTGCGTCGCCCGAGCTCCTGGCGACCTTGCCTCAAGATTAGCGTCCGCCGACAGATCGACCGTCGGCGCCTTCGCTCAGATCGTTTGTCGCTTCGCTGCCGTCGCCGGATCGCCGGTATTGGGCGTGCCGGTCGGTTCGATGAGCAAGAGATGCGCTTCTTCTCGTGCGACGGGCCGGTGCTCGACACCTTTCGGGACGATGAACATCTCTCCGGCTTTCAAACTCACCGTTCTGTCTCGAAGTTCGATGTCGATCTCGCCCTTGAGGACGAGGAAGAAATCGTCGGTGTCGGGATGCGAATGCCAATTGAATTCGCCTTGAACCTTCACGACCATGACGTCGTGTCCGTTGAACAAGGCGACCGTTCTGGGCGACCAATGCTGATCGAAAGTGGCCAGCTTCTCGGCGAGATTGATGGTGTCCGCCATTGCATGGTCCCAAGGCGCGCTTACTCGCCCCAAAGTCGATCCGGCGCGCCCGCGCATCAGAAAACCCGCGCGCTGCCGCGCTCGGGAAACCGACCTATCGACCGTCCACTGGACGCTCGATTTCGCTTCGCGAACCGGTCGGTTTGGCGGACCCGGCGAGATTCGAACTCACGACCTCTGCCTTCGGAGGGCAGCGCTCTATCCAGCTGAGCTACGGGTCCGCAGGTCGCGCGACCTTAGCCGAACTGTCCGACCCGTGCCAAGCGGAGCGGTCGGCTATTCGGCGGGCCTCTCGGCGTCGGCCGCCACCGGTTCGCCCCGCAGGCGGCCGGTGAAGCCGCTGGGCAGGGCGGCCGACGGGTCCAGCGCCACGGCCAGCACGTCGTCCAGGACGACGGCGGCGTTCAGATCGCGCAGCAGCATGTGATAGCCGTCGGGGTAGAACACCACCCGATGCTCCGCCTCGACCAAGGCCGGCACCAGCGTCTCGATGGCGTCGAGGGAGATCACCTGCTCGTTGTCGCCGAACAGGAAGACGGCCGGGCCGGGCAGGTCGGCGGCGCGCCCGTACGCCTCCGTCATCAAGGTGACCAGCCCTTCCAGCGTGTCGATGCGCGAATAGGGCTGGGTCAGCGGATCGCGGCTCAGCGCGCGCAGCATGGCGATGTTGTCGCTGGGCCGGATGCCGAGGCCCTGGCCGCCCAGCTCGAACCCCGGTAGCAGGGTGCGGGTCAGCTCCAGCAGCGTGTCGGCCAGCGGCGGCAGTTGTTGGCGCGGCCAGACGGCCGGCGCGACCAGGACGACGCCGTCGACCGCGGGCGCGAGATACGGATCGGCCAGCGTCGTCAGAACGACGGCGCCGCCCATGCTGGCGCCCAGCACGGTCAGCGGCAGGTCGGGATGGGCGTCGCGGATCAGGGCGATCGCGGTGCGCAGGTCGTGGCGCAGCGTCGGCCCGCCGGCCCAGATGCCGGGGTTCGCCGCCCGGCCGAAGCCGCGCTGATCATAGGCGTAGGTGATCACCCCCTGCGCCGCCCAATGCCGCGCCGGCCGGTAGAAGGCGTGCGCATAGTCGCCGAAGCCGTGCAGCGCCAGCACCACGGCGCGCGGCGCACCGTCGGGCCGGGTCACCCGCAACGGCAGCTCGTAGCCGTCGCTGGCGACGATGGCATGCGGCGTCAGTTCCGCCTCGCCCACCGTCGGGCCGATCGGCTGGGACCGGGGCGCGCAGGCCGCGGCGGCCAGGACCGCCAGCGCCAACGCCAGCCCCCGGCCCGCCACCTGCCGCATGGCGTCAGCCCGCGTCGTCATCCGGCCGGCGGGTAAGCTGTAGGAAAACCTGCTCCAGGTCGGTCTCGTGGGTCGACAGGTCGGCGACCTCCAGCCGCGCCTCCTGCAACAGCGCCAGCACGCGGCCCAAGGCCCGCTCGCTCGGCCGGTAGCGCAGCCGCAGACGGTCCGGCGCCTCCAAGGTGGCGCCGAGATCGTCCAGCGCCGGCGGCAGCGCGTCGAGCGGCCGGGCAAGCTGCACCGTCAGGCATTTCTGATCGACGCGGCCCAGCAGGCTCTGCGTCGGCTCCGACACGATGACCCGGCCGTGGTTGATGATGGCGATGCTGTCGCACAGGGCTTCCGCCTCTTCCAGGTAGTGCGTGGTCAGCAGCACCGTCGTGCCGGCGGCGTTCAGCGCGCGCACCTGGTCCCAGAGCTGCTGGCGCAGCTCGACATCGACGCCGGCGGTCGGCTCGTCCAGCACCAGGACGGGCGGGGAATGGACCATCGCCTTGGCCACCATCAGCCGCCGGCGCATCCCGCCGGAGAGCGAGCGGGCGTACGCCCCGGCCTTGTCGGTCAGCCCGACCATGGCGAGCAGCCGGTCGGTCAGCCGCTCGCGCTTCGGCACGCCATAGAGGCCGGCCTGCAGCTCCAACAGCTCCCGCGGCGTGAAGAAGGGGTCGATATTCAGCTCCTGCGGCACGACGCCGATGGCGGCGCGGGCCTGGCGCGGCTCGCGGTCGATGTCGTGGCCCCAGACGGTGGCGGTGCCGGCGGTCTTGGTGACCAGCCCGGCCAGCATGTTGATCAGCGTCGACTTGCCCGCCCCGTTGGGGCCGAGCAGGCCGAACAGCGAGCCGCGCGGAATATCGAGGTCGATCGCCTTCAGCGCGTGCTTTTCCGGCGTCTTGTCGGCGGCCCGGTAGATCTTGGTGAGCTGGCGGACCGAGACCGCGGCGCGCGGCAACCCCTGGTCGGCCGAGCCGGGTGCGTCGGGATCGGCGGGGCTGTGCGTGTCCATCTGGGGTGTCCCTCGGGGTCGTCCTCTGGCGAGGCCGGAAGCCGTTTGGCACAGATGATCCTCCGCCCGCCCAGCGTCAAGCGCGCCCGACCGCTGGACGGCGGCGGCAGAAATCTTGGCGTGCGTCGGCAGCGGGGTTATGGTCGGCGTCCCATCCGCCCCGGCGTGCCGCCCCATGTCAAACCCGTCCATATCAAACCCGACCATCGAACCGCCTGAGATCATCATCGTCGATCCCGACGAGGAGACGGTCGCCTGCGACGGCGGCGGCGGCGCGCTCGGCCATCCCCTGGTCTATTACAGCTTCGGCGACCAGGCCGCGGTCGACTGCGGCTATTGCGGCCGGCGCTTCGTCAGGCGGGGCCGCGGCGGCGCATGACACGGGCACGCGGCGTCGGGCGCAACCGGTGAAGATCGGCATCGTCGGCGCGGCCGGCCGCATGGGCCGGATGCTGCTGGCAGACGTGCTGCAGGCGCCCGATTGCCGGCTGGCCGGCGCGGTGGAGACGGCCGGACACCCGGCGGTCGGCCGCCCGGTGGGCGCGCTTCTGGAAAATGGTCACGCGGGCGCCTCGGACGGTGCCCCGCTGCCCGACCGGCCGGACGTCGCGGAGGCGCTGGCCCAGCCGGTGGGCGACGACGCGGTCGCGCTGTTCGCCGCGGCGGATGCGGTGCTGGACTTCACGCGCCCCGCCGCGACGGTCGACTTCGCCCGGCTGGCCGCCCAGGGCAAGACGGTGCATGTCATCGGCACCACCGGCCTCTCCGCGGCGGAGGAGGCGGAGCTGACCAAGGCCGCCCGCCACGCCGCGATCGTCTACGCCGCCAATATGAGCTTGGGCGTCAACCTGCTGCTGGCGCTGGCGCGGCGGGTCGCGGCCACGCTGGACATCGGCTACGACGTCGAAATCGTCGAGATGCACCACCGCCACAAGGTCGACGCCCCGTCGGGAACGGCACTGGCGCTCGGCCGCGCGGTCGCCGACGGTCGGCGGGTCGACCTGGAAGACCATTGGGTGAAGGCGCGCGACGGCGTGACCGGTCCGCGGCGCGACGGGGATATCGGCTTCGCCACGCTGCGCGGCGGCGACGTGGTCGGCGAGCACCGCGTGCTGTTCGCCGGCGCGGGCGAGCAGATCGAGCTGGTGCACCGCGCCGGCCGGCGCGAGATTTTTGCCCAGGGGGCGCTCCGCGCCGCGCGCTGGGCGCACGGCAAGCCGCCGGGGCTTTACGGCATGGCCGACGTGCTGGGGCTGGCCGACACGCGCGGTTGAGCCGGCGGCGCACGGTCCGCGGGCACGTCCGCCGCCGCGTCCGTACCATCGGCGGCCAGGCGGTTGCGGTTCTCCAGGGCGATCAGCGCGCGCTTGCGGGCGACGCTCCAGCGATAGCCATGCACCGCGCCCGACTTTCGGATCACCCGATGGCACGGGATGACATAGCTGATGCGGTTGGCGCTGCAGGCCTGGCCGACCGCGCGCACCGCGTTGGGCTGGCCGATCGCCTGGGCGATGTCGCCATAGCTGACGATCACGCCCGACGGGATCTGCAACAGCGCGCGCCACACCTGGATCTGGAAGTTGGTGCCGTCGAGATGCAGCTTCAGCGGCCCGTCGCCCTGGGCGCTGTCGTGGTCGAGCGAGAAGGCGCGGTCGGCCAGCGGCCGGGTCGCCGCGGGGTCGTGGATCAGCGCGGCGGCCGGCCATTCCGCGGCCAGCGCCGCCAGCGCCCGCGCCGCCGTCTCGTCCTCCTCCTCCACAAAGCTCAGCCAGCACAGGCCGCGCGCGGTCGCCCCGACCAGGGCGGGCCCGAGCGGCCCGTCATGCACCCCCCAGCGCACGGTCAGGGCGCGGCCGCCGCCCTTGTACTCGCCGGGGGTCATCGCCTCGCAGGCGACGAACAGGTCGTGCAGACGGCTGGGGCCCGACAGGCCGGTTTCCAGCGCGGCGTCGAGCACGCTGGCGTCGTCGGCCAGCAGGTCCTTGGCGTGGCCGACGGTGACGAACTGGATGAATCGCTTGGGGCTGATCCCGGCCCAGGCCTTGAAGGTGCGCTGGAAATGGAAGGGGCTCATCCCCGCCGCCTCGGCCATGGTCTCCAGGCTCGGCTGCTCGCGGAAATGGGCGACGAGGTGGCGCAGCGCCCGGGTCATCGCCGGGTGTATCGGTTCGGAATCGCCGACGGGATAAAGCGCAATCATCGGTTCGGGGTCCATCAAACGGAGTGTGGGCAAACAGAGCGCGGGCAGGCGTCCACCTTGCCCCTTGGCCGCCAGTCTGCCGTGCCCCGACCGGTACCAGCCACCCGCTTCTTGCGCTGCCGGAGAGGCTACGGCCCCGGCGCCGTGGCGTCGCGGCGCAGCCGGTCGAGCGCCTGGGTCAACGCCCCGGCGAAATCCGCCCGCTCCTCCGGCGCCAGGAACGCGCCGACCACCAGGGACCGGCCATGGCTGGTCAGGCGGAGCTGGCTTTCGTGATGCACCGGCTCGTCGATCGACACCGTCAGCCAGGCGGCGGGAAACGACCAGGACCCCTGCGGGCCGTTGCGGTCGCCCCGCTCCACCGTCAACTGTGCGCGCGTCAGCCGCACAGTTTCATAGACCCGGCCGTCGCGGTAGTTCTGGCGCAGCATCAGCCAGAGCACCAGCACCTCCAGGCCGTAGAAGCCGAACACCGGCCAGGCGCCCTGCAACAGGAAGATCCCGCCCATGACCGTGCCGACCAGCCCGGCGCCGCCGACCACCAGGACCGCGCCCTTGCGGCTCAGGCTCCGGTTGGGCGACAGGACGGCGGCGAACAGCTCCGGCGGCTCGTCCGGCCGCCCGCATCCGGGAAGCACCTGCGTCATGGGGCAGGAGGATAGCGTGCGGCGGTCCAGGACGGAACGGCACCATCGCCGCGGCCCCGCGGAGGCGCCCGGCCATGGACGCTGACGCGATCGATCAGGCCTTCGCCCGCCTGGCGGCGGCCGACCCCGCGCCGACCAGCGAGCTGGACTACACCAGCGTCTACACGCTGCTGGTCGCCGTCGTTCTGTCCGCCCAGGCCACCGACGTCGGGGTCAACCGGGCGACCGCCGGCCTGTTCGCCGCCGCCGACACGCCGGCGGCGATGGTCGCCTTGGGCGAGGAGGGCGTGCGCCGGCACATCCGCACGCTCGGCCTGTTCAACGCCAAGGCGAAGAACGTCGTCGCCCTGTCGGAGCGCCTGATCGCCGAGCATGGCGGCGCCGTCCCGCGCGACCGCGCGGCGCTGCAGGCGCTGCCCGGCGTCGGCCGCAAGACCGCCAATGTCGTCCTGAACGTCGCCTTCGGGGAGCCGACCATCGCCGTCGACACCCATATCTTCCGGGTCGCCAACCGGACCGGCATGGCGCCGGGACGCACCCCCGATGCGGTGGAACGCGCGTTGGAAGCGGTGGTGCCGGACCGCTGGAAGCAGCACGCCCATCACTGGCTGATCCTGCACGGCCGCTATGTCTGCCGGGCGCGCAAGCCGGCCTGCGGAACCTGCACCATCGCCGATCTGTGCGGCTACGACGGGCCGGAGAAGACGGCACCGGCGTGAGCGGTTGCCCTTTGCCGGAGACCGCGGCCTGCTCTATGAGATCCGGCGCACCGCAATATCTCAAGATGCCGACCATGACGCCGACCGCCGACACCAGCCACCCCACCGCCGAACCGCAGGGCCGGCTTGCGCCAGGGGTCGAGCGGGTGGCGGTGATCGGCCTAGGCTATGTCGGGCTGCCGGTGGCGCTGGCCTTCGCCCGGACGCTGCCGGGCACCGTCGGCTTCGACATCGATGCCGCACGGGTGGCGGCGCTCGCCCGCGGCGAGGATGCGACCGGCGAGGTCGGGGCCGACGACATTGCGGCCAGCGGCCTGACCGTCACCGCGAACCCGGCCGATCTCGCCGGCGCGACCGCCTATATCGTCACCGTGCCGACGCCGATCGACGGCGACCGCCAGCCGGATCTGTCCATGGTGCTGGACGCCTGCCGCACCGTCGGCCGGCACCTTCGGCCCGGCGGCCTGGTCGTCTTCGAGAGCACGGTCTATCCCGGCGTCACCCGACGCTTGTGCGGGCCCGCGCTGGCCGAGGCGTCCGGCCTGGAGCCGGGCCGGGACTTCCATCTCGGCTACTCGCCGGAGCGGATCAATCCCGGCGATGCGGAGCATACGCTGACCCGCATCACCAAGGTCGTGTCCGGCGAGGACGCGGCGACGCTGGAGCGCGTGGCGGCGCTCTACGGCCGGATCATCGAGGCGGAGATCCACCACGCACCGTCGCTGGAGGTGGCGGAGGCGGCGAAGGTGATCGAGAACATCCAGCGCGACCTGAACATCGCGCTGATGAACGAGCTGGCGCTGATCTTCCAGCGCCTCGGCATCGCGACCCGCGACGTGCTGGCGGCGGCGGCGACCAAATGGAACTTCCACACCTACACGCCCGGATTGGTCGGCGGGCACTGCATCGGCGTCGACCCCTACTATCTGACGGCGCGCGCGCAGCAAGTCGGCTACCATCCCGAGGTCATCCTCGCCGGCCGGCGCATCAACGACACCATGGGCCGGACCATCGGGCGCGAGTTGGTGCGCCGGCTGACGCTGGCCGACCGGGCGCCGCGCCGCGCCCGGGTCGGCGTCTTCGGGCTGACCTTCAAGGAGAATGTGCGCGACCTGCGCAACAGCCGGGTTCCCGACATCCTGGCGGAGCTGGCGGACTGGGGTGTGGCGGCGATGGCGCATGATCCCATCGCCGACGCCGACACGCTGGCCTCCGCCTATGGCCTGACGATGGCCGATCCGTCCCGGATGCGGGACCTCGACGCCCTGGTGCTCGCGGTGCCGCATCGCGACTATCTGGGCGATGGCGGTACGGCCTTGCTGGACCGGCTGGCCCCAGGCGGCATCGTCATGGACGTGAAGTCGGCGCTGGACCCCGCCGCGGTGACCGGCCGCGGCTTCGGCTACTGGTCCTTGTGAAGGCGCGCGGCGGACGGCCGCGACAGCCCGTCGGACTCGTCTCGTGCTTCCGCCGAAACGGATGGGACCCATCCGTTTCGGCGGAAGCACCACTAGGTCTTTGATTTGGTGGTCCGATTCACGTGACGCTTGGGTACCAAGCGTCACGATCGGACCACTAGCCAGGCGGCGTGATCGCCGTCATAGTCCCGCCGCCCCGCTTGGCCCGATGGTCGGGCATCGGCTTACGGGACGCAACAGATCGACCATGGCGCGCGCAGCGAAGACGGCTCCACCGGAAGATCCGCTGAAGCGGACGATGCGCGAAGGGCGCGCGGCCTTCGTCGTGGTCGGCGTATTCAGCTTCTTCTTGAACCTGCTGATGCTGGTCGTGCCGCTCTACATGATGCAGGTGTTCGACCGCGTGCTGTCCAGCGGCAGCACGGAGACGCTGTTGCTGCTGACCGCGATGGCGCTGGGCGGGCTGATGGTGCTGGGCGCGCTGGACGCGGTGCGCGCCCAGGTGATGACCCGGCTGGGCGGCTGGGTCGACCGGCGCACCAGCGGCCGGCTGATGGACGCCAGCATCACCGCCCGGCTGAACGGCGCGCCGATCGGTGCGCAGGGCCTGCGCGACCTGCAGCAGTACCGGACCTTCCTGAGCGGCCAGGGCATCTTCCCGCTGTTCGACAGCCCGTGGGTGCCGATCTTCGTCGCCGTCATCTGGGTCATTCACCCCTGGCTCGGCATCCTGGCGCTGATCGCCGCGATCGTCCTGTTTCTGCTGGCGCTGCTGAACGAGATCGCCACGCGCAAGACCTTGGGCGAGGCCGGCAAGGCGCAGGTGACCGCGCTGCGCCAGGCGACCCAGGCGATCGACAATGCGGAGGTCGTGCAGGCCATGGGCATGGGCGGCGGGCTTGCCCGGCGCTTCGGCCAGTTGAACGAGAAGGTCTTGGAGGACCAGCGCCGCGCCGGCGACCGCGGCGCGCTGATCGTCGGCCTGTCGAAATTCGTCCGGCTCGGCGTCCAGGTCGGCATTCTCGGCCTCGGCGCCTATCTGGTGCTGCAGGGATCCCTGACCGCCGGCGGCATGATCGCCGGTTCGATCCTGCTGGGCCGTGCGCTGGCGCCGGTGGAGCAGGCGATCGGCGCCTGGCGCGGCTTCGTCGGGGCCCGCGATGCGCGGGCCCGGCTGGCGGAGCTGTTGCAGGTCTCGCCGATCGCGCGCGACGGCGTTCGCCTGCCCACACCGTTGGGCAAGCTGGAGGTGGAGCAGGTGAGCTTCGTGCCGCCCGGCGGCTCGACCCCGGTGCTGCGCCAGGTCGCCACCGCGGCCGGCCCCGGCGAGGTGTTGGGCGTCATCGGCCCGTCGGCGTCGGGCAAAAGCACGCTTTGCCGCCTGATCGTCGGCATCTGGGCGCCCAGCGCCGGCAGCGTGCGGCTGGACGGGGCCGATGTGCATGCCTGGCCGCGCGAGGCGTTCGGCGAGCATGTCGGCTATCTGCCGCAATCGGTGGAGCTGTTCGCCGGCAGCGTGGCCGACAACATCGCGCGCATGGGCGCGGTCGACGACGAGGCGGTGGTCGCCGCGGCGGGGCGCGCCGGTGTGCACGACATGATCTTGCGTCTGCCGGAAGGCTACGAGACCCAGATCGGCGAGGGCGGCGCCGTGCTGTCCGGCGGCCAGCGCCAGCGCATCGGGCTTGCCCGCGCGCTCTATGGCGACCCGCGGCTGATCGTGCTGGACGAGCCCAACGCCAATCTGGACTCCGAGGGCGAGGCGGCGCTGATGCAGGCGGTGGGCGGGCTGAAGGCGGCGGGCCATACCATCGTCATGGTCGCCCATCGCCCGAGCATCCTGGCCCAGGCCGACCGCGTGATCATGCTGCGCGACGGACGGGTCGAGCTGTCCGGCAGCCGCGACGAGGTGCTGCGCCAGGTCACCGCGCGCCCGGCCCCGGCCCCGGCCGCCGTGCCGGCCGACCGCGCCGCTGCGCCCCGCTGACCGACCAACAGGCCCCAGGACCCAAGCCCGATGCCGGCCGCGCCCGCCACCGCCCCTCTGCCCGCGCCGACCAAGGGTCCCGGCTCGGTCGCGCCGCCGGTGCCGGCCGCCCCGCCGCTCGGCCGGTCGATGCGCGGACCGGTCGCCGCCGGCATCCTGGTGATCGCGCTGTTCTTCGGCGCCTTCCTCGGCTGGTCGGCGCTGGCCCCGCTGGCCAGCGCGGCGATCGCCCCCGGCCAGGTCAGCCCCGACGGCAGCCGCAAGACGGTGCAGCATCTGGAAGGCGGCATCGTGCGCGAGATCCTGGTGGAGGACGGCAGCCATGTCGGCGCCGGCGAGCCCCTGGTGGTGCTGGCCGACGTCCAGGCCAGCGCGTCGTTCGAGTTGCTGGCCAGCCAGTACCGCACGCTCGCCGCCACCCGGGCGCGCCTGGTCGCCGAGCAGTCCGGCGCGCCCCGGTTGACCTTCCCGGACTGGCTGGTGGTGGAGGCGGCGGCCGACCCGGATGCCGCCGATCCGGAGAGCGTCGCCGGCATCTTGGCCGCCCAAGCGCGGCTGTTCGAGGTGCGCGCGGCGTCGATGGACCAGCGCCGCCAGATCCTCGCCCAGCGCATCGCCCAGTTGGTGGAGGAGATCGGCGGCCTGGAAGCCCAGATCGTCAGCCAGGACCGGCAGATCGAGCTGATCCAGCAGGAGATCCGCGGCGTCCAGCAGCTCGTCAACCAGGGGCTGGAGCGTCAGCCGCGCCTGTTGGCGCTGCAGCGCGCGGAGGCCGATATCGCCGGGGAGCGCGCCGGCAATGTTGCGGCGATCGCCCGGGCGGGGCAGGCGATCGGCGAGGCGGAGCTACAGATCATCGGGCTCGACACCCTGCGGCTCGACGAGATCGCCAACGAGCTGAGCGCCATCCAGAGCGAGATCGCCACCGTCGGCGAACGGCTGCGCGCCAGCGAGGACGTGCTGGAGCGCACCATCATCACCGCGCCGGTGGGCGGCACCGTGGTCGGCTTGCGCTTCCGCACGCCGGGCGGGGTCATCGGGCCCGGCGAGGCGATCCTCGACATCGTGCCGGACGAGGACGAGTTGCTGATCGATGTCCGTGTCTCACCCCTCGACATCGATGTGGTGCATGAGGGGCTGAGCGCGCAGGTCGTCCTCAGCGCCTATGCCCAGCGCAACCTGCCGCAGATCTTCGGTACGGTGCGCCACGTCTCCGCCGATGCGCTGGCCGATCCCAATACCGGCGAGAGCTATTTCCGCGCGCGGATCGAGGTCGACCGCGACAGCCTGTCGGCGCTGGATGCCGACATCGAGCTGTCCCCCGGCATGCCGGCGGAGGTGATGATCCGCACCGGCGAGCGCACGGTGCTGGACTACCTGCTGGAACCCTTCACCGACCTGATGCGCCGCTCGATGCGTGAGACCTGACGGGCGGCCGGTCCGGCGTCACAGCACCTTCGACCGCGCCCAGGTGCTGATCTGTTCCACCACCAGGACCAGGATGAAGATGGCGATGATGATGGTGGCGGCCTGCTGATACTGGAACAGGTCCATCGCCACCTTCAGCTCCAGCCCGATGCCGCCGGCGCCGACCAGGCCCAGCACCACCGAGGAGCGGGTCGATTTCTCCAGGCTGAACAGCGTGGTGTTGATGAAGGACGGCATCGCCTGGGGCAGCACGGCGGAGAAGACGACGCCGGTGCGGCTGGCGCCGAGCGCCGTCAGCGCCTCGCGCGGGCCGCGGTCGGTCTCCTCCATCGCCTCGGCGAAGAAACGCCCGCAGAAGCCGATGGTGTCGACCGCAATGGCCAGCGTACCGGCGGCCGGGCCGAGGCCGACGGCGATCACGAAGACCAGGGCCCAGACCAGGTCGGGCACCGTGCGGAAAAGCGAGATCAACCCGCGCGCGGCGACGTAGACGGCGGGATGCGGCGTCAGCCCGCGCGCCGCCAGGACCGCCAAGGGCAGGCTGACGACGATGCCGATGACGGTGCCGACCACCGCCATCTGAAAGGTCTCCAAGAGATACCCGCCGACCCGGTCGATGCGGCTGAGATCCGGCGGCATCATCCGCCCGATCAAGTCGCCGACCCGCGGCAGGCCGGTCGCCAGGCGCTCCGGCGACAGGCCGACCTGGCCGAAGGAGACGATGACGAAGGCGACCGCCGCGACCGTCAGCGCGAAGGCCAGCGGCCCCGGTCGGGCGAAGCGCCCCGGCGGCACAGGTCCGCGGCCGGTCTCAGCCATCGCGCCCGGCCCCGAACAGATGGCTCAGCCGGTCGTCGCCGATCTCGCCCGCCGGCAGGTCGAACGCCACCCGCCCGGCGGCCAGCGCCACGACCCGGTCGGCGAAGCGCCGGGCATGCGCCATGTTGTGGGTGGTGAACAGCACCGACAGGCCCTCGTCGCGCATCAGGCTGGCGAACAGCGCCATCACCTCCTCCGCCGCCGTCGGGTCGAGGCTGGCCACCGGCTCGTCGGCCATGACGAAGGCCGGGCGCTGCATCAGCACCCGCGCGATGGCCACCCGCTGGGACTGGCCGCCCGACAACCGGTCGGCGCGCCGATCGGCCAGCCCGGCCAGCCCGACCCGGTCGAGCGCCCGCATCGCCTCGGCCCGGGCGTCCGCCGGGGCCAGCCACTGAACCCAGGTCCGCGGCCCCCGCGCGCGGGCCTGCACGCCCTGCACGACATTGCTGAGCGCGGACAGCCGCGGCACCAGGTTGTGGCGCTGGAAGACGAAGCCGACGCGGGCGCGAAGCGCGCGCAAACCGCCGGGCCGCAGCCGGTCGACCCGCTGGCCCAAGACGGCGATCTCGCCATCCTGCGGCTCCACCAGGCGCAGGATGGCGCGCAGCAGGGTGGACTTGCCGGCCCCGTTCGGGCCGACCAGCGCCACCGCCTCGCCGCGGCCGACCGACAGCGAGACGCCGTCGAGCACCCGGGTGTGGCCGAAACCGACCGTCAGGCCGCCGACCGCCAGGTCCGGCGCCGGATCCCCGGCGCCGGCTGCGGCCGGATCGCGATAGGCGAGCGACACCTACTCGACGAACTGCGAGAAGTCCTCGATGCCGATGGTGCGGTACATCGCCCGCACATAGTCGTAGTCGCTGTCGTCGATGTTCGCGAGGAAGCGGCCACCGGCGTATTTCTGGTTGTCCTCGCCGCTCAGGACGGCGTCCAACAGCGCGTCCTGGTGGTCGAGGAAGGCGGTGCGCACCGTCTCCACCGTCTCGTCGGCGACCTCCGGCGACGCGATCAGGATGTCGTTGGGCAGGTCGCGGCCGCGGGCGACGACGCTGAACGCCTCTTCCGGGAAGGCGGTGCGGATGCGCTGGAGATGGGAGAAGTTCATGCCCACGGCGGCGATATCGCCGCGGATCAGCGCCTCGACCGCCGTGTTGCGGCTGATGATCGTCGCCTCGTAGGTGTCGTTGTAGAGGATGCCGAGGTCGGCCAGCGCCTGGGCGGGCCCGAGATGCTGGGAGGTCGACCCGACGGAGCCGAAGGACACCGTCTCGCCGTCCAGGTCGCCGGCCTCGCGGATCGGCCCGTCGGCCATGACGACGATCTGCGCGAAGTAGTCGGGGCGCTGCCAGCCGACCACCACCTCCGCATCCGTGACCTCGCGGAACACGACATACTCCGCCGGGCCGGTCAGCACGAAGTCGACCTGGCCGGCGCGCATCGCTTCCACCGCCGCGGTGCGGTTGTTGACCGGCTGGAAGTCGATTTCATAGCCGGTCACCTCGGCCAGCGTGCCGGCGAAGGCGCCGAACTCGCGCTGGAGGTCCTCCATTCCGGCGACGTCGGTTACCGCGAAGCGGATGGTGTCGGCCGCGGCCAGGCTGGTGCCGGCGACCCACAGGCAGGCGGAGGCGGCGATCGCGCGCGTCAGCATCATCGGCTGAGGTCCTTCATGTCGATGGGGTCCGATAGGGGCGGTCTCATGGGCATGCCCGGCGGCCGCCGGTGGGGCGAACCGTCAGGCGGTAAACCCGTTTAGCGCGGACATGTTGCAGGTCCATGTCGTCTAGATGACCGAATGGCTAAGATGACGGCCGCCGGCCTGGACCGGCCTTGCGCCGGCCCGCCCCGGGGGCTATCCGGCGAGGGTCCGTTCCGACATCCGGGAAATCCGATCATGGCGTTCACCCTTTCGGGCGATCGCGTGCTGCTGGCCGACGGCACGCTGCAACCCGCCACCCTGGCCATCGAAGGCGGTCTGATCGTCGAGGTGCGGCCGGGCCGCGCGCCCGGCGCCGATCTCGACGCCGGGGCGCGGCCGGTGCTGCCGGGCATCGTCGACCTGCATGGCGATGCCTTCGAACGCCAGGTGATGCCGCGGCCGACGGTGCGGTTCCCGCTGGACCTGGCGCTGCTTGAGACCGACCGGCAGATGATCGCCAACGGCATCACCACGGCCTTCCACGGCGTGACCTGCTCTTGGGAGCCGGGGCTGCGGTCGCATACGCGGTTCGGGGAGGTCGGCGACGCCATCGCCCGGCTCGGCGACCGGTTGGCGGTGGACACCCGGGTCCATCTGCGGCTGGAGGTGAGCTGCCTGGACGCCGAGCCGGCGGTGACGGCGGCGCTGGCCGCCGGTGGGATCGGACTGCTGGCCTTCAACGACCATCTGGCGGAGATCATCGACGATCTGGAAGCCGCCGGCGTCGATGCCGCCGACTACGCCAGCCGGGCCGGGGTGGACGCCACGGAACTGTTGGGGATCGCGCGGGCCGTGGCCGACCGGTCGGCGGAGTTTTCCGCGGCGCTAACGCGGTTGGCGGCGGCGGCGGCGGCGGCCGGGGTGGCGATGGCCAGCCACGACGACCCCGATCCGGAGACGCGGCACCGCTATCACAAGCTCGGCTGCCGGATCGCGGAGTTCCCGGTGACGCCGGACACGGTGGCGGCGACGGTCGATCTCGGCGACCCGATCGTCATGGGCGCGCCGAATGTCCTGCACGGCGGCAGCCACAAGCGCATCCTCGCCGCGGCCGACCTGGTGCGCCAAGGCACCTGCGATGCGCTGGTGTCGGACTACTACTACCCGTCGCTGCTGCTGGCACCGTTCCGGCTGGCGGACGGCCTCGGCCTCGATCTCGCCGCGGCCTGGCACCTGGTCGCCGCCGGCCCGGCGGAAGCCGCCGGGCTCACCGACCGCGGCCGTCTTTCGGCCGGCCGCCGCGCCGATGTGCTGATCGTGGAAGATCGCGCGGCGCTGCCGGCGCTGGCGGCCGCCTGGGTCGCCGGCCGTCCGGTCTATGCCGGACCCGACGGCGCCGACCTGCCGCGGGCGGCGTAGTGAGCCCTCCCCCATCGAGGGGGAGGGAAGTTCCAAAGGTTGATCGACTCTAGCCCACCAGCGCCGCGGGGTCGCCGACGCGCCGGGTGATGCTGGACTTCAGCTTCATCAGGGCGCGGTGCTCAAGCTGGCGCACGCGTTCCTTGCTGACGCCCAGCTCGCGGCCCAGCTCTTCCAAGGTCGCACCCTCGTCGCGCAGCCGGCGCTGGCGGATGATCCGCTGCTCGCGCGGGCTCAGCTCGCCGATCGCCTCGGCCAGCCAGCGCGAGCGGGTGCGCGCGTCGCGCATGCCGATCACCACCTCTTCCGGGTTCGGCCGGGTGTCCGGCAAGAAATCCTGCCAGTCGCTCTCGCCGCCCTCGCTGATCGGGCTGTTGAGCGACTGGTCGCCGCCCGACAGACGCGATTCCATCGCCTCCACCTCGGCCACGTCGACCTGCAGCTCCTTGGCCACGAAGGCCCGGCCCTCGTCGCCCATGCGGCTGCCCGAGGGGTCGCCGATCTTGGCGCGCAGCCGGCGCAGGTTGAAGAACAGCGACTTCTGCGCTGCCGTCGTGCCGGTGCGCACGATCGACCAGTTGCGCAGGATGTAGTCCTGCATGGAGGAGCGGATCCACCACGCCGCATAGGTGGAGAAGCGCACGTCGCGATCGGGCTCGAACCGGGCGGCGGCCTGCATCAGGCCGACATTGCCTTCCTGTACTAGGTCGCCCACCGGCAGGCCGTAGTTGCGGAAGCGCGATGCCGTGCTGATCACTAGGCGGGTGTAGGACCGCACCAGCTCGTGCAGCGCGTCCTCGTCGCCGTCCTCGCGCCAGCGCTTGGCCAGCGCGAATTCCCGGTCGCGCGACAGCAACGGCTCGGCCATCGACGCCTTGATGTAGGAGAGATTGGCCCGCTGGGTCATCGGATCATCGATATGGGGCATCGCTGGATCTCGCTGGCTGCCGGCGCCCTTGCGCCGAAGACGGAGCATTCGATCTCGCTACGCGCCCAGGGGTTACGCGGATCACCGGGGATCCGACCCGGCCGCGTCGATCAGCGTCCGTCGGCGGTCAGGAAATCGAAGTCGCAGCCGCGATCGGCCTGGGTAATCGCCTGGTGCAGCAGCCGTGCATAGCCGCGCGGCGGGGCCGGCGGGGCGGGGTCCAAGGCGGCGCGCCGGCGGGCCAATTCCGCCGTGTCGACCGCCAGGGTCAGCCGGCGGCCGGGCACGTCCAGATGGATAAGATCATCAGTCTTAACAAGGGCCAGCGGCCCACCGACGGCGGCTTCCGGCGTGACGTGCAGCACGATGGTGCCGTAGGCGGTGCCGCTCATCCGGGCATCGGATATGCGCACCATGTCGGTGACGCCGGCCCGCGCCAGTTTCGCCGGGATCGGCAGATAACCGGCCTCCGGCATGCCGGGTGCGCCCACCGGACCGGCATTCCTCAACACGAGAATGTGATCGGGCGTGACCGGCAGATCGGGGTCGTCGATGCGGCGGGCCAGGTCCTCCAGCCCGTCGAACACCAGCGCCGGCCCGCGGTGGTCGAGGCGTTCCGCCGCCGCCGCCGACTGCTTGATCACCGCTCCGCCGGGCGCCAGGTTGCCGCGCAGCACGGCCAGTGCGCCCTGATCCGACACCGGCCGGTCGAGCGGCCGGACCACCGCCTGCGGCCAGTCGGGCGGTGCGTGCAGGGCCTCCGCCAGCGTGCCGCCGGTCACCGTCGCTCGGTCGAGACTGAGGTGCGGCGCCAGCACCGCGGCGATGCGGGCGAAGCCCCCGGCCTCGTACAGCTCCTGCATGTAGTGGCTGCCGGTCGGCTTAAGGTCGACGATGACCGGGGTCTCGCGGCCCAACGCGTCGACCCGGTCGAGGTCGACCGGGATCCCCAGCCGGCCGGCGATCGCCGTCAGATGGATCAGCGCGTTGGTCGACCCGCCGATCGCCATCAGAACGCGCAACGCGTCGTCGATCGCCGCCGGGGTGATCACGCGGTCGAGGGTCGGGCCGCCGTCGCGCGCCAATCGGACCGCGGCTGCGCCCGTGCGTTCCGCCTGGCGGCGCCGGGCCGACAGCACGGCGGGGATCGCCGCCCCGCCGGGCAGCATCACGCCCAGCGCCTCCGACACCAGCGCCATGGTGCTGGCGGTGCCCATCACCATGCAGGTGCCCGGCGTCGGCCCGAGCTGGTCGGTGACCGCCGGCAGGTCCGCCGCGTCCAGCCGGCCGCCGCGATAGTCCGCCCAGAAGCGCCGGCAATCGGTGCAGGCGCCGACCCGCTCGCCCCGGAAGGCGCCGGTCAGCATCGGCCCCGTCACCTCCAGGATCGCCGGCACCTGCGCGCTGGCCGCGCCCATCAGCAGCGCCGGCACGGTCTTGTCGCAGCCGCCGATCAGCACCACCGCGTCCATCGGCTGGGCGCGGATCATCTCCTCCACCCCCATCGCCATCAGGTTGCGCAGATACATCGAGGTCGGCGCGGCGAAGCTCTCGTGCAGGCTGATGACGGGAAAGCGGAACGGGATGCCGCCGGCCAGCATCACGCCGCGCTCGATGGCGGCGATCAGGTCGGGCACCGTGGCGTGACAGGAATTGTAGGCGCTGAAGGTGTCGACGATACCGATGACGGGCCGGTCGAGCGCGTCGTCGGTGTACCCCATCGACTTCAGGAAGACCCGCCGCAGATAGGCGGAGAACGCGTCGTCACCATACGCCGTCAGGCGCCCGCGGAACCCGGTCGTCATCGGCCGGTCTACCGAGCGCGCACAAAAACGGTCGGCGAGGGCGTGGCGGGCTGGGTGGTCTTCGCGCCCGCCCGCACGCCCTCAACCGGCACCGATACTCGGGGATCCGGGGAACCCGCTACGACTGGGAGACGCTGGCCTCGCGCGGCGGCGCCGGGAAGTCGCGGCGCTGGCCGGACATGGCGGCCGTGAAGCCCGCGATCACGTCGATCAGCGTCATCAGCGTCAGGATGAAGAAGGTCTCCGTCGCCATCTCCGGCAGCATGATCAGTTCGACCACGCAGACCGCCAGCAGCAGCGTCGACAGGACATGATCGGCCATGGAGACCGCGCCGGTGCGGGTCGACTTGAAGATCTCCGCATAGAGCAGCACCAGACCGAGACCGATCAGGAAGTAGCCCCAGGACACCACCAGCAGGCTTTCCGGCTGCAGCGTGAACTGGAGGACCGACTGGTCCAGCGGCGTCATCGTGCCGAAGACCAGGATATGATAGATCGCCACCGGGATGACGAGGAGCGGCAGTCCGAGGAGAAACCGCATGTCTGTCTCCTGTCCGGCCTAGGGGGTGGGCGAGCCGGTGTTGCACGAGCGCTCGTCTTGAGAGCTTACACCCCGGCCGATGCCCGGTCGAGGGCAAGGACTGCCGGACGGCCACCCGTGCCCTAACCGGTAGCACCGAGGCCCGCCGCGATGGCGTTCACCGTCTGCAGGAGGCGCGGCAGCACCGCCTCGGCCGCCGCGGCGTCGTCGGCGTCGCGGGCCTCGCGCCAGTGGCGCATCAGCGACACCTGGCGGCGGTGAAGCGGCGCCAGGGCCGGTGCGCGCAGCGCGAGCACCCGGTTGATCCGCGGCCGGGTCTCCGCCAGCGGTCCCTTGTAGATCGCCGCCAGCATCCGGCCGGTGGTCTCGTGCTCCTCCAGGATCTTGCCCAGGATCCGGTCGCGCAAGCCGGCATCCCGAGTGAGGCCGGCATAGAGCGCCATGATGTCCCGGTCGGCGGTCGCCCAGGCGGTCGCGGCGTTGGAGAGGATGTAGACGAGCGGCGGCCAGTCGCCCCGCCGCTTGCTCTCTGCGATGCGGGCGAAGGCGGCGCCGTCTTTCGCGGCCAGTGCCGCCAGGGCCGAGCCGACGCCGTACCAGCCCGACAGGTAGAAGCGCGCCTGGCTCCAGGCGAAGACCCAGGGGATGGCGCGCAGATCCTCCAGCGTCCGCTTCGCCGTGCGCCGCGCTGGGCGGGAGCCGATGCGGCTCGCCTCGATCACGTCGATCGGCGTGGCCTCGGAGAAGAAGGCGAGGAACCCGTCCGACTCCAACAGCGCGCGGTAGACGCGCCGGCTGTCCTCCGCCAGTCCGTCCATCAGCGGCGCCAAGGGCGGTGCTTCGCCGTTGTCGCGCCGACCGATCAGCGTGGCGCCGACGGTGCCGGCGGCCAGCAGCTCCAGATTGTAGGCGGCGGTGACGACATTGGCGTATTTCTGCGAGATGGTCTCGCCCTGCTCGGTCAGCCGGAGATCGCCGCCGATCGCGCCCGGCGGCTGGGCGCGCAGGAAACGGTGCGTCGGCCCTGCGCCGCGGCTGATGGTGCCGCCGCGCCCGTGGAAGAAGCGCAGGCGCACGCCGGTGCGGCGGCCAACCTCGCCCAGCTCCGCCTGGGCGCGCCACAGCCCCCACAGGCTGGTCAGGATGCCGCCATCCTTGTTGCTGTCGGAATAGCCGATCATCACCTGCTGCACCGGCGACGGGCCGGGCACCGCGGTATCGTGCTTGTGCCGGGCCAGCGTCGCCCGGGTCACCGGATGGGCGAGGAACGCCTCCAAGATCGCCGGCGCCCGGTGCAGGTCCTCGATGGTCTCGAACAGCGGCACCACCGGCATCAGGCAGACCGGGCCGTCCGCCTCGAACCGCAAGAGCCCGGCCTCGCGCGCCAGCACATAGACGACCAAGAGGTCCGACAGGCTGCGGGTCATCGAGACGATCAGGCTGCCCAGGCCGAAGGGGCCGCGGGCCAGCCGATGCTCCGCCGCCACCCGCAGGCAGCTCACCACAGCGGCCGCTTCGTCGCCCAAGGGTGTGCCCGGATGCACGAAGGGCCGGGGCGAGGCCAGCTCCCGGTTCAGGAAGTCGACCCGGCGGTCCTCGTCCCACTCGGCGAAATTGCCGCCGTCGATGCCCGAGGCGTTGAGCAGTTGCGCCATCGCCCGGTCGTGGAAGGCGCTGTTCTGGCGGATGTCCAACGCCGCCAGGTGGAAGCCGAAGCTGCGCACCAGGCGGGTGACGGCGCCGACATCGTGGGCCGCCAGCCGCTCCGCGTGGACCTGGCGCAGCGTCTCGGCGAGAAGCGCGAGATCGGCCAGCAGCTCCCGGCTCGTCCGGTAATGCCCGTCCACCACGGGGCCTTCCGCGGCCGGCAGCGACGCCACCATCAGATTGACCAGTTGGCGCCACGGCTCGTCGGGGTTGCGGGCGACCGCCGCCTCGCCGGCCTCGCCCAGGCGGCCGACCATGACGGTGATCCGGTCGGCCAGCAGCGCCGGCGGGTCCTGGCGGCGCAGCAGCGACAGGGACAGGCCGGCGGCGAGCTGGCGCAGCCGCTGCGTCACCACGTCGAGCGCGGCGCGGCGGAGCGTCACCAGGGTGCGCGCCGTCGTCTCCGCCGTGACCAGCGGATGGCCGTCGCGGTCGCCGCCGACCCAGTCGCCGAAGCTGATGCGGGGGCGGTGCGCCGGGTCGGCCAGCAGCGCGGGATCGAAGCCGACGCTGGCCCAGGCGGTCTGAAGCCGGCGTTCGACCCAGGGCACGGCCTGGGGGAAGACGTGGCAGAGATAGTGCAGGATGTTGCCGAGCTCGCCCTCCACCGAGGGCTTGCGCAGCAGGATCTCGCCGGTCCGCCACAGCCGCTCCAGATGCGCCTTGACGTCCTCGTTGAGCGCGGCGCGCTCGCCGGGGGTCCACATCTGGTTCTCCAGATCGACGCGCAGCCGGTAAAGCGCCCGGTGATGGGCCAGCACGGTCGCCCGCTTGGACTCCGTCGGATGGGCGGTCAGCACCGGCTCCACCCGGATGTCGGGCAGCGCGGCGGCGACCTCCTCGCCCGACCAGCCGGCATGGGCGAGGCGCGTCAGCACATTCTCCCAGGTGCCGGCGTGGCCGGACAGCGCGCCTTCCGCCTCCAGCGCGCGGCGGTACTGCGCCTGGGCGTTCTCCTCGGCCTGCTGGAGGAGCTGGAAGGCGATGGAGTAGGCCTCCACCAGCTTCTCCGCCAGGTCCTCCGGCCAGTCGCCGCCGGGATCGACGCTCGGCCCGATGCCCGGCACCGGCGCGGCGGCGCGCCAGGGCAGGCGGGCGGCGACGTCCGCCTCGCCGATGGTGGTCAGCACCTCGGCGAAGGCGTCCATCAGGTGACGGAGATCGCGTTCGGTCTTCTCGAACCCACGATCAAGCATGGCGGAACGGTCTCCCAGACACTCCCGGCCTCGGCCGGGTCTTGCACTCCTTCTCTTCTAGCAGACCCGCAGGCTCCCGCTCGCGAGAAGTCGCGGTCGGGCGGTGCTGCGGCCAGGTGTCTCGGCGGGGGGAACGTTCGCATGGCGGCCCGGCGCCCCGTGTCGGTTCGGTCATCCCTGGTGGGCGTTCAGGGGCCGATTCGAGGCATTGGGTGAATATGTATCGGGTAGTCTCGTTGGAACACCGGTGCAGATACATCGGCTAATTGCCGATTGGTTACAGTCGGGTGCAGATCTGGATTGCTTAAAATCTCGCGGCGGAACTCTCTTTCTCTCAAAACTATGATTTCAATTTTTGCATATCCAAAATTTTATTATTACAGAAAGGCGTTCAATTATTTGCAGAATTCTGTCTTCTTGCGCTTGCGCCGACCCGTAGAGAGTGGCGAGTTTCCCGATCTTGGCGGGCTTGGACACGCGGGCTGCGATGGAATTCAACAGCGCCGTCGCCGACTTCCTGCGCCACTGCCGGGCGCGCGGATTGTCGGCGCATACGCTGGCCGCCTATGCCGGCGATCTTGAAGACTACGCGCGCCATCTGGGACGGGCCGGACCGGCCGCCGAGCCGTCTCGCGACGATATCGACGACTGGATCGATGCGCTGCGCCGCCGCGGGCTGGCAGCGGCGACGGTGCGCCGGCGGGTGGCGTCGCTGAAGGTGTTCTATCGGTGGCTGGAGGAGGAAGGCCGGATCGCGGCCAGCCCCTTTCATCAGATGCGCTTGCGCCTGAAGGTGCCGCGGCGCCTGCCGCGCAACCTCAATCGCGACGAGCTGGCGGCCTTGCTCGGGTCAGCCAGCGATGCCGGCAGGGTGCGGGGCGCGGCCTCCGCCGAGGCGTTCGCCGAGGCGACCCTGTCGCTTGCCATCCGCCTGATGGTGACCACCGGCATCCGGGTCGGCGAGTTGTGCGCCATCCGACTGCAGGACATCGATCTCGACGCCCGCGTCATCGCGATCCGCGGCAAGGGCGACCGCGACCGCCGCGTGTTTCTGGTGGACGACCGGATCGCCGCCTCTCTGCGCGCGTATCTGCATCTGCGCGGCGCCCGGCGCGACGCGCTGACCGCGGCCGGGTCCGCGCCCGCGGTCGGCGCGGAGACGGCAGCGCCGACGCTATTGATGACCGCCCGCGGCGCGCCGGCCCGCCCCGAGCACATCCGCCGCCTGCTCGCGCGGCGCGTGCGCACCCTCGCGATCGACCGGCACCTGACCCCGCACATGCTGCGCCACACCGCCGCCACCCGCCTGCTGGAACGCGGTGTGGACATCCGCTTCGTCCAGAAACTGCTGGGCCACGCCAGCATCTCGACGACGGAGATCTACACGCATGTGTCCGACCGGGCGCTGAGGGAGGCGATCGTTGGGGCGAATCGGGGGAACGGAGAGGGAGGGCGCCCATAACTCGGAATTATCAATGTTAATCGATGTCGTGATCTCAACACGGAACAATGAATCGGAGAAAAAGTTCTCTCTATACTATGTGATTCGATCGCTCCTGAGCCAGAATATAGATAATATTAATATAATAATAGCCGACAACGGCTCTTTTGATAAAACTAAAGAGAATATAAGAGACACATTTGGACAGAAGGTGAATTTGATTGATACATCAGGCGTTTCTGGAAATATTTCTGCATCGCGAAACGAAGCGGCCCGGTGTGGTCGAAGTGATCTCATATTTTTTCTTGACGATGACACTATATTAAAGCACTCAAATGATCTTGAGAAATGCGTCAAAGTTAGTATGGAGGTAGATTTTGCGTGTGGCGCTAGACGTCGTTGGGCCCCCTTGGCCTGGCCGGAGCTTATTCGTACTGACGATCCGGTCAATAAGGTAACCTCAACTTTGGAATGCATCTCCAATGAACCAATAAGCATAAACAGGATTAGCGGCAAAAACATAATTGATAATCGAAGTTACTTGGCGAATTTTGGAAGTATAAAAAGGACAGTTTTTGAATCAATAAGGGGATTTGACGAAGCTTATGTTGGTTGGGGGTACCAGGATACTGATCTGATGTGGCGGCTTTGTGTTGATGGATATAAGTATGATCTGTTCTTCAAATATGATATAGAGATCTTTCATCTTTCACATAAAGTAGATAAAGGAGCAAACTACGAGGTAAATCGACAGAGATTCCTAGAAAAACAACGTTTGGACGGCCGATTTTTTCATACCAATCATTTTTTTGAAATCTATGAGCACGATGGTTACTCACTTTTCTCTGATTTTCCTTCAGAAAATAAGTCTTGAATGGCGAACAACGCTTCTTCACTTGGGTCCAGCTTCCGAACAGTTTCCTCGGCCACTTTCTTAAGGGTTAAAGAGATTGGTTCATCCCACCACATTTTATGATGTAACCTTATCCAATTGACGATCTGACTGACTCCTTCGGTTGCATTTTGTCGAGCTATTGCAGTAATTATACTGCGGGCAGCATATGGATTTTCCTCGACAGTTAACGCATTCGTTAGGAATTTGCCGGCGCCTGGAAGGGATTTCTGGCCAACAATGTCGGCCACGTTTTCCCTTACGGATGGAACATCTGTCGACAACAATGACAGAAGCGCTGCATTCATATCATTATCATCGCTTTCAACCATAAAAGATTCGATTTTATATCGCACAATGTCAATATTTCCCATTCTTGGGTTGTGCAGGTACTCCAACAACCAGTTAATAGCTTTTGCTTTTGCTAAATCTCGCCCTATGAGCTTAAAACAAAGCTCCGCAGCAAAAAAATCTTGATCTCGATCATAGATATTATATTGATTTACCTTTGATTGTTGTAGACTTGAGAAGCAATGCTCTTTTGTGATATCAAAGTACCGTTCTGTGCATAAAATTTCTAATCTTAGATGATCACATATTCGCTTCCATCGCCCATTGCTTGCCTCACTTACAAGAAGCAGAGTCTTAAACACATTCTGAATTTTACCTTTGTCCAGCAACGTGGGATCTTCCGATGATTCAGGTTGTAGGCAACGAGCTAAAAGTGAAAAAAAATCTTCTGAAATTTCATTAGTATAATCAATAAAGCTCTTGATATCGTATGAGTGGAAATGAAGAGGAAGCAAATAGCTTGTAGCAAATGTTACGCCGCGAGTTGAGATCCTACAATTACTTATACGATGTTCTAGTTCCAATTCAAATTTCTGTATGTTTTCTGTCTTGTAAAGTACGATAGGCAAATGCCGTAAATCAAATGGAACATCATCTAATGTTTGAGAAATCAGAACGACGCTTTGTGGTTCTCGAAATGAGTGTGCAATCCCAGTTTCATAAAATACATTCGGGTTCCTTCCAGTTAAATCTGCCACTATAACTTCACTAGAGAGGATTCTATCCAAGATTGTCGAGAATATTGGCCTTTGCGAATAAATATCATCTGCTCTTTCGCATTTGATGTTTAACGATTCACATACTTCTTTTATAGCTGCGTGCACCGAACGCAGCTCTCGAAGAAATGGCATTAACAGAAAGCATGTCCCTTCCTTAATAGATATTAATCTAGATGCGGCCAATTTAGGGTATATGCTCATGATAATTCCGAGTTATTGTGAAGATCGCAGTTAGGATGGCGAGATAGGAAACAGGGGCGAATTGATAGATATGCCCTGACAGGACATACCATGAAAACCTGAAAAACACGACTCGACCCTCTCATATCCCGCCGATGCTTCAGGCCAATCGGGAAACGTGCAAAGTGCGATCCGCTAGTCAGCCTTGATGCGAAGCCCCCCCCTACCCAACCAACGCCGCCAGCACGGCGTCCAGGCGCTGTCGACCGGCGGGTGTCGCAACCAGCCGGTCGGGTGACGGCACCAGGAAGCCGCCTTCGGTGAGACGCCTCACCCGCGCCGGATCAACCAAATCGGCAGCCGATTGCCCCGCCTCGGCCGCCAGGCGGGCGAGCGGTACGCCCTCGGTCAGCCGCAGGCCCGTCATCAGGGCCTCGCGCCAGCGCACCTCCGGCGCGACCGGCGCATCGGCGTGGCGGCCGTGGCCGGACTGCTCGACCCGCGCCAGCCAGATTTCCGGGGCGCGGTGGGTGCGGGTCGCGGTCTTGCCGGCAGGCGTCGTCAAGCGGCCATGGGCGCCGGGGCCGATGCCGGCGTAGTCGCCGTAGCGCCAGTAGGTCAGGTTGTGGCGGCACGCGCCGCCCCGGCGGGCGTGGTTGGAGATCTCGTAGGCGGCCAGCCCGGCATCTTCCAGCAGCGCTTGCGTCGTCTCGTAGAGCGCGGCCTGGGTGTCCTCGTCGGGCAGGGCCAGGTCGCCGCGCCGGGCGGCGGCGTGGAACGGGGTCCCCGGTTCCAGGGTGAGCTGGTAGACGGACAGATGGTCGGCGGCCAGCGCCAGCGCGGCGCGCAACTCCTCGGTCCAGGCGGCGACGGTCTGGCCCGGCCGGGCGTAGATCAGGTCGAAGGAGACGCGCGCGAACAGCCGACGCGCCAGAGCGACCGCCGTCATCGCCTGCGCCGCATCATGGCCGCGACCCAGAAAACCGAGCGCGCGGTCGTCCAGCGCCTGCACGCCCAGCGACACCCGGTTGACCCCGGCGGCGGCGAAGCCCGACAGTCGCCCCGCCTCCACCGAGGTCGGGTTGGCCTCCAGCGTGATCTCGATCGACGGATCGGCCGGCCAGTGGCCGGCGGCGCGCTCGATCACCGCCCCCACCGTGGCCGGGTCCATCAGCGACGGCGTGCCGCCGCCGAAGAAGATCGAGGTCAGGCGCCGCGGTTCGGTCTCCGCCGCCGTGTGGTCCAGCTCCGCCAACAGGGCGCGGCGCCACCGCGCCTGGTCGATGGTCTCCCGGACATGGCTGTTGAAGTCGCAATAGGGGCATTTCGACCGGCAGAACGGCCAGTGCACATAGAGCGCCAGCGGTGCCGGCGTCATGGCGGGGGCCGGGCCGGCCGGCGCAGCGCCCTCGCTTAGAAGCACCGCGCGACCAGCCGGGCGAACGCGTCGGCGCGGTGGCTGATGGCGTGCTTGGCGGCCGGGTCCATCTCGCCGAAGGTCTCGCCGTGGCCCGCGGCGACGAACATCGGATCGAAGCCGAAGCCGTTGCCCCCGCGCGGCGGCCAGACCAGGTGGCCGTCGACCCGGCCTTCCACCGTTTCCACATGCCCGTCCGGCCAGGCGAGCGCCAGGACGCTGACGAAATAGGCGCCGCGCCGCGCGGGCGTCATCGCCCCGCAGGCCGCCAACGCAGCCTCCAGCCGCTGCATGGCGTAGGCGAAGTCGCGCGGCCCGCCCTCCGGCCGTTCCGCCCACAGGGCGGTGTCGACCCCGGGTGCGCCGTCCAGCGCCGCGGCCACCAGCCCGCTGTCGTCGGCGAGCGCCGGGCGGCCGCTGCCCTCCGCCGCCGCCAGGGCCTTCAGCCGTGCATTGCCGACGAAGCTGCCGGCCGTCTCCGCCGGCTCCGGCAGGCCGAGCGCGCCGGCCGACACGATCGGCCCGGCGCGTCCGACCAGAAGGTCTTCGATCTCGCGCAGCTTGCCCGGGTTGTGGCTGGCGATGACCAGCGGCCCACCGGCGAACCGCCGCGCCGCCGCTGGTGTTGGTGATGTCGGATCGGACAAGGACCTGTTCCCCGGTGTGGCGGGCCGTCCGAAGGCCAAGGCCGCGCGACGGATTTGAACCATCATCGCCAGACCCGCCGCAAGGGCTCGCCCGGCCGGCGCCCCTGTCCATCCTCGACACGCCCAGGTCGGAGAGGTTAGGGGCAGGGGGAACACCCGTGGGGAAACCGACCGTCCATGGCGCAGAAGGCCGACATCTCGGCGACACGCGAGCCGGCGACAGACAAGCCGGCGACAGGCGAGCCCGCGACGCGGGGCGTCGACGCGCTGGCGCTGGTGATGGGCGTCGCCTTCGCCTTCCTGTGGAGCTCGGCCTTCACCTCGGCCAAGCTGGCGCTGATGGACGCGCCGCCGCTGGGCTTCCTGGCGGTGCGGTTCTGGCTGTCGGGCACCATCGCGGTCGTCCTGGCCTGGGCGCTGGGGCAACGGCTGCCCACCGCCGCGCGGGACTGGGGGCTGTTGGCGGTTCTCGGCATCTGCCAGAACAGCCTCTATCTCGGCCTGTTCTTCATCGCCATGCAGACGGTGCCGGCCAGCTTGGCGGCGATCATCGCGTCGACCATGCCGCTGCTGGTCGCGCTGCTCAGCCCGCTGGTCGGCGGCGACCGGCTGAACGGCCGCCGCGCGCTGGGGTTGGCGATCGGCTTCGGCGGGGCGCTGTGGATCCTCGCCGACCGGTTGAGCGGCGGCGGCCTCGACCCCGTCGGGTTGGCGATCTGCACGGTCGGCGTGCTGGCGCTGGCCACCGCGACCTTGACCGTGCGCCATGCCGGTTTCGGCACCGGGCTGTTGATGGTGGTGGGCCTGCAGATGCTCGCCGGGGCGGCGACGCTGACCCCGTTGGCGTTGATCTTCGAGCAGGATGCGACGGTGACCGTCACCGGTCGTCTGATCGGCGCCTTCCTCTATACCGTCTTCGTGCCCGGTCTGATCGCCACCATGCTGTGGTTCGCGCTGATCGGCCGGATCGGCGCGCCGCGGGCGGCGGCCTTCCATTTCCTCAATCCGGGCTTCGGCGTCGCGGTCGCCTGGGCGGTGCTGGGCGAGCCCTTCACTTGGTGGGACGCCGCGGGGGTGGCCTTCGTCGCGCTGGGCATCCTGCTGGTGCAGTGGCAGCGCCGGGCGACCACCCCAACGGCGTGACCCGCGATCGCGCCGCCGTCGCTCAGGCGGCCGCCGCTCAGGCCGCCGATTGGCCCTTCGCCCGCTCGATGCCGGCGCGCACCATCCGCCGCGCCGTCTCCGCATCCCGCCAGCCGTCGACGCGGGCCCATTTGCCGGGCTCAAGCGCCTTATACTGGCTGAAGAAGTGCTCGATCTCGTGCAGCAGGATCGCCGGCACATCGGTGTAGTTGCGCAGGTCCGCATAGAACGGCTTCAGCTTCTCCACCGGCACGCCCAGGATCTTCTCGTCCGGTCCGCCCTCGTCCTCCATCAGCAGCACGCCGATCGGCCGGGTCCGCAGCACCGCGCCGGGCATCACAGGCAGCCGGCCGATCACCAGCACGTCGACCGGGTCGCCGTCCTCCGCCAGGGTGTGCGGGATGAAGCCGTAATTGCCCGGATAGAACATGGCGGTGTGCAGGAACCGGTCGACGAACAGCGCGCCGGAGTCCTTGTCCAGCTCGTACTTCACCGGGTCGGAGCGCAGCGGCACCTCGATCACCACGTTGAACTCGTCGGGCGGGTTCTCGCCGATCGGGATCTTCGAGAGCAGCATGAAGGGGATCCTTCTCGGTAGGTCTTGGTCGGCAGGGCGCGGGAACAGCCGGCCTCAAGCCGGCGCCGCTATCGGGTCCCGCCGCTGCGGTGCAGCATAGCGCGTCGACGGGCGCCGGCGTCACCCCCGACGACACTCCGACGACACGGTTCGCGTCAGCGGTTGGGATCTGCCGTTTCGACCGACCGGGCGATCCGCGCCGTCGCTGCGCCGGGGATCGGGACCAGGAGCGGGCGTTGACGCACCCGTTCCGCCGGCCGGGCCAGGCGGTAGACCTGCTTCGACGCCTCGATCATCACGACACCGCTGAAGCCGGGGAACCAGCGCGAGCCCGCCTCCTCCCACGCCGCGGCCGCGCCCATCAGCATCTTCAGGCGGACCGGCGGCAGGAACAGCGCGCGCGTCGTTGCTTCCGGCGCGAAATGGTTGTCCTTCAGCAGCCGCACGAGCTGCGAGGCGGAATAGGGCTGGCCATGGCCGAACGGCGTTCGGTCGACCCGCGCCCAGATGCCGCGCCGGTTGGGCACGACCATCAACAGCCGCCCGCCCGCCGCCATCACCCGCCAGACCTCCTGCATCAGCCCGGTGCGGTCCTCGGTGAACTCCAGCCCATGGGCGACGACGACGCGGTCGAAGCTGTAATCGGGGAACGGCAGGCGGTCGGGATCGCTGAGCGCGACGCGGCCGGGGCCGCCCGCCGGCCACGGCACGACGCCCTGGGGGGCGGGCATCGCCGCCAGCGCGCGTTCGGCCTGTCCGGCGAAGGCCGCCAGGACCGGCGGCGCGTAGCCGAGGCCGAGCAACGCCTGCCCCCGCACATCCGGCCACAGCCGGAGTGCCTGGCGCTGGATCATCCGGGCGGCCACCTGGCCGAGCGGCGACTGATAGAAGGCCGCGAGATCGACGACGTCCTGATGCATGATCCGCCCTTTCCCGCCTCCCGGCGACCGGCCCGACCTTATGCGTGTCTCCTCAACTATAGTGGTCTTCCCGGTCGGCGCTGTGAAGTCCCAGGGGCGGCGGCGGCCGGCTGCCAGCGGCCTTGTGATGGCGCGGCCGGCTTGGCAAGGTGCCGGCCGCTCGCCCCTGCCGACCGGCCGCTTGCGGAGACCGCCCCCATGTCCCAGCTCGATATCGCGCTGATCCCGCTGCTCAGCGACAACTACGCCTATCTGCTGCGCGACCCGAAGACCGGCACCGTCGCCGTGGTCGACCCGGCGGAGGCCGATCCGGTCGCCGCGCGCATCGAGGCGGGGCCGGGGCGTCTCGACCTCATCCTCAACACCCATCACCATGGCGACCATATCGGCGGCAACGAGGCGCTGAAGGCCCGCTATGGCGCCGCGGTGGTCGGTCCGGCGGCCGACCGCCACCGCATCGCCTCGCTGGATCGCGGGTTGGTCGAGGGCGACCGGGTCGCCGTCGGCGCGGCGGAGGCGGAGGTGTTCGAGACGCCCGGCCACACCAGCGGCCATATCGCGCTGTGGTTCCCGGAGAGCCACGCCCTGTTCGCCGGCGACACGCTGTTCGCGCTGGGCTGCGGACGCCTGTTCGAAGGAACGCCGGCCGAGATGTGGTCGAGCCTATTGAAGCTGCGGCGCCTGCCCGACGACACCCGGGTCTATTGCGGCCACGAATACACCCAGTCCAATGCCCGCTTCGCGGTGACGGTGGAGCCGGACAATGCCGCCCTGGCCGCCCGCGCCGCCGAGATCGACGCCCTGCGCGGCCGGGGCGAACCGACCATCCCGTCGACCCTGGATGTCGAGAAGCGCACCAACCCCTTTCTGCGCGCCGACGACCCGGCGACCCAGGCGGCGGTCGGCATGGCCGGCGCCGATCCCGCCGCCGTGTTCGCCGAGATCCGCGGGCGCAAGGACCGGGCGTGAGCGCCGGGGCCGCGCTGGGCGCCGCGGAGGTCGCCGCCCACCTCGGCCTCGCGCCCCATCCGGAAGGCGGGCATTTCCGGGAGACTTGGCGCGACCGGCCGGCCGACGGGTCGCGCGGCGCCGGCACGGCGATCTACTATCTGTTGGCCGCCGGAGAGATCTCCGCCTGGCACCGGGTCGACGCGGCGGAGATCTGGCATTGGTATGCCGGGGCGCCCCTGGCGCTGACCTGGTCGCCGGACGGCCATGACGCGACCGCGGTGCATCTCGGCGGCGATCTCGCGGCCGGGCAGGTGCCGCAGGCGATCGTGCCACCGGGCGCCTGGCAGACGGCGGAATCGCTGGGCCGCTGGACGCTGGTCGGCTGCACCGTCAGCCCGGCCTTCGACTTCGCCGGCTTCGAGATGGCGCCGCCCGACTGGCGCCCGACGCCGCGCGGCGGCTGATCCGCCGCCCCGGACCCGCCCTATCCACGCCCCTGGACGGCCATGTTCGCGCGCTCTCCTGGCCTGGTTGAGGGAGGCCGATCCATGTCCGCACCGTCCGACCCGATCCCACGTCCCCACGGTCCGTACCCGACCCGACGGCGGGTGCTGGCCGGCACCGGGGCCACGCTGGTCGCCGGGCTGGCGCCGCCGGCATCGGCCCAGCGGCCGGCCTGGCGGCCGGCGGGACGCCTGGCCTACCGCGTCAGCGCCGGCGATGCGGCGATCGGGCAGCTCACGCTCGACTTCGAGCCTTCGGGCGACCGCCTGGTCGCCCGGCTCTCCGTCGACATCCGGGTGGAGATCGCCTTCATCAACGCCTGGTCCTACCACCACCGATCGGTGGAGACCTGGCAGGGCGACCGCCTCGTCGCCTTCTCCAGCACCACCGACGACGACGGACGCCCGCACACGCTGGAGGGCGAGGCGGTGGCGGACGGGTTCCGCCTCGCCGCGACCCGCGACGGCGAACCCTATCTAGCGGATCTGGTGCCCGCCGATGTTGCGACCCCGGCCTATTGGCGGCGCGACACCGTGGAGCGGTCGGTGCTGTTCGACCCGCAGGACGGCTCCTTGCACCCCCAGACCGTGCTGGGCCATCGCCGCGAGACCATCGAGGCTGCCGGCCGGCGGATCCGTGCGCACGCCTTCAATGTCGAGGCGCGGGAACTCGGCTGGGTCTGGTACGAGGACACCGGCCGCTGGCTGGCCGCCGCCTTCCAGCACGGCGCCTTGACGATCCGCCAGACGCTGATTGGCTAGAGCGTTAGCCTACCAGGTTGGATCATAGCCGCAGGCGGCGAAGTAGTTTTGGCACTCTACAGGGGTGAAGGTGTCGACGAGGCGGCCGATGGCGT
>JANQSN010000038.1 GCA_028284045.1 Alphaproteobacteria bacterium
GGACCGCGGGCAACCAGGCTGGGCGCGCACGCCATGGCGATGCGAACGACGACGGCGCTCTTGGTGACGGCACCCTGGGTGGTGGTCGGCTTGCTGGCCGGCTGCGGCGCGTCGCCGCCGCCCGCGCCCGACGCGGCCGCGCTGGCCCCGCCCGCACTGGCCCCAGCCCTCGATACCACACCGGCGCCGACCGTCCCCGCGCTTCCGCCCGAGACGCCCCCAGCGGCAAGCGGGGCGCGGCTGGACGACATGGTGGCCACCATCGCCGGGACCGGCCGGACCAGCGCGATCGATCCGGCGGAGATCGAGGCGCCCTGCCAGGCGCCCGCGCCTGACGGCTACCGCGTGCCCGCCGACTTCCAGGTCACCTTCGTCCTCAGCCCGCTGGCCGGCCAGCCGGCGGGCGGCGACGCGGCGACCCCGCGGCGGCTGACGGTCGCGCCCGACGGCCGCTACCGCCTGGTAGCGCTGCTGCCGCCGCCACCCGGATCCCTGGCCGCGCCGCTGGAACGCGCGCTTGGCGACGGCCGGGTCACCGGGCCGGGCCTGCGCAACCTCTACGCCGCCGTCGTCGCCTGCGGCTTCTTCGACCTGGAGGGGCCGTATTTCGACGACCGGCGGCTGGACGGCAGCACGGCATCGATGCGCCAGGAAAGCACCCAATCGCTGGCGATCACCGCCGACGGCCGCCGCCACCAGGTGGTGGTACGTAACCTTCCGGTCGAGCGCTTCGTGCGAATCCGCTCGACCCTGTTCGCCGAAACCCGCACCCTGTAGCTGGGGCCGGCCGCGTCACCGGCCCGGCGCCCTTCCCCCTGGGATCACGCCCCGATGGATTTCGAGACCCTCACCCGCTACGACCGGCCGCTGCCGCGCTACACCAGCTATCCCACAGCGCCGCATTTCGACACGGCCATCACCGGCGAGACCTACGCCGCCTGGCTCACCGCCGTGCCGCCCGATCAGCCGGTGTCGCTCTACCTGCACATCCCGTTCTGCGACTCGCTGTGCTGGTTCTGCGGCTGCCATACCAAGATCACCCAGCGCTATGCGCCGATCGCCGCCTATCTGGAGCATCTGATCGGAGAGATCGACCGGGTCGCCGGCCTGATCCCCGGCCGCCCGCCGGTCTCGCGCATCCATTGGGGCGGCGGCAGCCCGACCATCCTGGAGCCGGCGGATTTCCTCGCCATCAGCCGGGCGATCGATGCCCGCTTCGACCGCACCGCGGCGTGCGAGACATCGGTGGAGATCGATCCACGCGGGCTCGACCAGGCGATGGTGGACGCGCTGGCTGCCGCCGGGGTCAACCGCGCCAGCATCGGCCTGCAGGACATCAACCCGGACGTCCAGGCGGCGGTGAACCGCTATCAGTCGCTGGCGGAGACCGAGACGGTGCTGTCCCGCCTGCGCGCCGCCGGCATCCTGCGCAACAATATCGACCTGATGTACGGGCTGCCCCGCCAGTCGGTGGACGACGTCGCCCGCTCCACCCAGGCGGCGGTCGACCTTGGTGCAGACCGCATCGCCCTGTTCGGCTATGCCCATGTGCCGTGGATGAAGCGCCATCAGCGCCTGATCAACGAGGACGAGCTGCCCGACGGCCGGGCGCGCTGGCAGGCGACGGAGGCGGCGGCGACGGTCCTGTTGCAGGCCGGCTATACGCGCATCGGCCTCGACCATTTCGCCCGGCCCGACGATCCCATGGCGGTGGCGCAGGCCGCCGGGCGGCTGCGCCGCAACTTCCAGGGCTATACCGACGACCAGGCCCGCACGCTGATCGGCTTCGGCGCGTCGGCGATCGGCGAGCTGCCGGACGGCTATGTGCAGAACCAGTCGCCGATCCACGGCTGGAGCCGGACCATCGCCGAGGGTGGGCTGGCCACCGTGCGCGGCTTCGCGCTCGACGATCAGGACCGGTTGAGCCGCGCGGTGATCGAGCGGCTGATGTGCGACATGAGCGTGGATCTGGCCGAGCTGGCCGGGGAGTGGGGCGCCGATCCGGCAATCTTCGACGACGAGATTGCGCGCCTGGCGCCGCTAGAGGGCGATGGGCTGGCCGTGCGTGGCCCCGGCCGCACCATCACCATCCCGGAGGATGCGCGCGCCCTGATGCGGGTGGTCGCCGCCGGCTTCGACCGCTATCTCGGCCGCTCCGCCGGGCGGCACAGCCGCGCCGTTTGACGGCGCCCGGCCGGACGTCGCCGCAACCGGCCGGATCGCGGCCGGAAAGAGGCACCGGACGCCCTAGACGGCCGGTTGGAAGAAGCGCTCCAGCGCACGGTCGGCCATCGCCTCGGCATGGGCGGCCAGCCGGCCAAGCTCACGGGCCTTGCGGTCGTCGCCGGCGGCGGCGGCCCGGTCGGCCTCGTCGCGGTGCCATTGGGCGCGCGCGATCAGGTCGTTCTCGTCAAGCTTGCTTGCCATCGTCCCGGTTCCTTCTGGATCGGTCGGCCCCTCGCCCGTGACGGTGGGGCCTTGGCGGCGGGCGCATCCCGCCCTGTCACTCGAACCCTCCCCCTTTCTTGCCACCGGCCGCGCGCGGCCGGCTGTGCGATCCGTCACAAGCACCGGCCGGGCGGTTACCGGCCCGATGGCAGCGGCGGATCGAAGCCGATCGCTCCGCGGAAATCCGTCTGTGTCAGATCGGCGTCGCGGAAGTCCGCATTGGTGAGATCGGCATCCAGGAACACCGCGCGCCGCAGATCCGCGCCGCGGAAGTCGGCGAAGCGCAGCGAGGCTTCGGTGAAGTCGGCCTCGCGCAGGCGGCAATGCTCGAAGGTCGCGCCGTCCAGGATGGCGTTGGCGAAGCCGGTCGCCCAGCGCGTCTCGCCGACCCCGACGATCGGCATGCTCTCCGCATTGGCGTAGCGGAAGTTCGCCTTGCTCGCGACCGCGCGGCGGAACGAGGCGCCGCGCAGATTGCTGTGGGAGAAATTGGCTTCCATGCAGTTCGCCGACCCGAACTGCGCCATCGACAGCCGGCAGCTTTGGAACGCCGTGCCCAGCATCAGCGCCCGGCTGAAATCCGCGGCCGACAGCTCCATCTCGTCGAGGCTGAGATCCGACAGGTCGATGCCGGCGAAGTCCGCCTGGCGGCCCTTGCTGCCCAGGCTCTCGATCCAGATCATATGGGCCTTGAAGATCTCCTTCAGGCCCTTGTCCAGGTTCTCCAGCTTGCGCGGAAATGACGCCCCTTCGGTGTTGCAGGTGTCGAAGGTGTCGTTGTCGAACACGGCGGCATTGAGGTCGGCGCCCGCCAGGTTGACTTGCGCCAGATTGGCGCTGCGCATGGTCGCGCCGTGCAGGACGCAGTTGGAGAGATTGGCGCTGGTCAGGTCGGCGCCTTCGAACTGAACGCCGCGCAGCGTGCAGTTCGACAGGTCGGCGTTGGTCAGCTTGGCATTGCGCAGGACGGCGTTGGTCAGGTCGGTGGCGCAGAAGGAATGGGCGGAGAACTTCGCCCCGGTCAGGTTGGCCTCGCGCAGACTGCCTTCCGCCAGGCCGGCCTGGCCGTCATTGACCATCTCCAGCTCGCCGGCCGCACCCTTGCGCACCAGCATGCCGCTGCGCGCGTCGACGGACTCCAGATTGGCCTGCTCAAGGTTCGAGCCGCGCATGATGGCGCCACGCAGATCGGCGCTGGCCAGGCTGCACTGGCGCATCTCGCAATGGCGCAGGTCGGCGCCGAACAGATTGGCGCGATCCAGGCTGGTGCCGACCATGCTGCTGTGGCGCAGCCGGGCGCCGCGCAACTCCGCATCGTCGAGGCGCATGCCATCGAAGTTAAGGTGCGACGCATCACACAGCGACAGGTTGAGCCGCCGGCCGCCTTCGATGCCGGAGAGATAGCGGTCGTGCAGGACATACAGGCGGTCCAGCGTCGGCTGGTCGATCGCCTCCGGTGTCTCCGGCTCCCGCAACTTCTGTGCAGATGCCACCACGTCGACCCTTCCTCAAGGGACGGTGCGGCCGATCATCCAGCGGCCGCCCCCCGACGGACCGCCCCCAAAAGCCACCGGTCGGCCGGCAAGGGGGGACAACCCGTCCGCTGAGAAGTCTCACCGCAATTCCACTGCAATTTAGTTAACGCGGGGTTGAGGCACTTTCGAAGCTAAGGGTTTGATTTTGCAGACATCGGCTCGATCAGCACGAGCACCAGTGCAACCGCGACGGCGGCGAGGGCGCCGATTTCCGCGGGACCGATCGCCTCCCCCAGGATCAGCGCGCTGGTCACGACGCCGACCGCCGGGATCGCCACGGTGCCGATGGCCGCCAGGTTGGCCGGCAGCAGCCGCACCGTCTTGAACCAGGCATAGTGGCAATAGATCATCGGCACCGTGGCGGCGTAGAACAGGCCGATCAGGCTGCCCGTCCCCGCCGTGGCCAGCGTGCCGGGATCGCCCAGAAACACCGTCCCGACGACCACCGGCACGCCGCCGATCAGCATCATCAGACCCGTCAATTGGGCGACCGGCAGGCGCCAGTCGACCGCCTTGGTGGCGACGGTTCCCGCCCCCCAGGACAAGGCCGCCAGGAGGATCAGCGCCGGGCCGGCCGGTGCGGCGATCAGGCCGTCGAGATCCGGCAGCACCAAGAGGGCGAGCCCCAGCACCGCCAAGACCAGCGCGATCCCGCGGCGCCGGGTGAAGCGCTCGCCCAAGAGCCAGACCGCCAACACCGTCGCCCAGATCGGCATGGTGTAGGCGATGATGACGCCGCGGCCCGCCTCCATCAGGCTGAGCCCGACGGCGACCGAGAGCTGCCAGCCGGTGATGTTGAGCAGGCTGCAGACGACCAGCGCGCCGATCTGCCCGCGCGGCGACACGAACCGCCCACCGGCGAGGCGGTGGATCGCCAACAGGCCGACGCCGCCGACCGCCAGGCAGATCGTCCGGAAGATCCACGGATCGACATCCGTGACCGCCAGCTTGATCATCGGGAAGTTGATGCCCCAGAAGACCGACAGGCTGGCCAACAGCACGACGGCCTGCGCCGGAACCGGCGCGGGCTCGGCGCCCGATCGCAAGGTCATGAGGTCCCCAGAGGTTCAGATCATAGATAGTGGACGCGGAGAGGTCGGCGGCGGGAACAGGCGGTCGAGCGCGTCCAGTGTCGACGGGTCGAGCACCAGCGCGTTGGCCGCCGCCAGCGCGGCCACGCGGTCCGACCGGCCGGTCTTGGGGATCGAGGCCAGGCCCGGCTGGCGCAGGGTCCACGCGACCGCCAGCGTCTCCGGACGCACGCCCAGTTGCTCCGCGAGCGTGACCAGCCCGGCATGGCGGATCAGCCGGCCTTCGTCCAGCGGCGAATAGGCCATCACCGCCGTCGACGCGGCGCGGCAGGCATCGACCAGGCCGCTGTCCGCCGCCCGCTCCGCCAGGTTGTAGTAGATCTGGTTGGCGGCGATCCGGCCGGGCGCCAGGGCGAGCGCCTCGGCGAGATCCTCCTGATCGAAGTTGCTGACCCCGTAGTCGATCACCTTGCCGGCGGTCTGCAGGCGGTCGAACGCCTCCAGCGTCTCCACCAGCGGGATCGAGCCCGGCCAGTGCAACAAGTAGAGATCGATCCGGTCGGTGGCGAGATGGCGCAGGCTGCGCTCGCACGCCGCGATCAGGCCGCCGCGGTCGGCGTGGTAGGGCAGCACCTTGCTGACCAGGAATGCCTCGTCGCGGCGGTCGCCGATCGCCTCGGCGATGAGCTGTTCGGCCCCCCCGTCGGCATACATCTCCGCGGTGTCGATCAGGCGCAAGCCCTGGTCCAGCGCCGCCCGGAGCGCTGCCGCCTCCGCGCCGCGTACCGCCGGCTCCTCGGCCATGCGCCAGGTGCCGAGGCCGAGACGGGGCATCCGCGCACCCGACGGCATCGGCAGGGTCGCATCGATCTCCTGCGGAGCGGTCATGTCGTCCCTCCCTTGCGGTCCAGCGCGATCAGATCGTCCGTCGCTCCGTCCGCCAGCCGCCGGGCATGGTAGCGGACCAGGGGATCCTCCGGCACCACCGCCGCCAGCGCGCCGAAGGCCGCCGCCGCCGTTGCCCGGCCTTCCGCCATCGCCTGCCAGGCCGCGTCATAGGCCGCCGGATCGGCCAGCGAGGGGCCGTCGCCAACCAACTCGGGGCCAGCCGGCTCCGGCACCAGCTCGAACGCCGCCACGGGCTGGCGCTTGCCCTTCAGCACCAAGCGGCCGATCGGGCGCAGGCGATGCTCGCCCTCGGTGCGGACCAGCGCGGCCCGCGTCGTGTCGCCGACGCACACGGCCGTTGAGAAGATGCCGTTCGCCTGCTCCAGCCGGGCCGCGGTGTTCACCGCATCGCCGACGGCGGTGAACTGGAAGCGCTCCGACCCGCCGATATTGCCCACGACCGCCGCGCCGGTATAGACGCCGATGCGCGTCGCGCCGACCCCCAGCGCAGCCGTCTCGCGGCGAAACGCCTCGGCATAGCGCGCGATCGCCGCGGCACAGGCGATCGCCCGGTCGGCATGGTCCGGCTGGTCGAGGGGCGCGCCGAAGAAGGCCATCATGCCGTCGCCGACGAACTTGTCGACGGTCCCGTCATGGGCCAGCACGCAGGCGCTCAAGCCATCGAGATAGCGGTTCAGCAGATCCGCCAAATCGGTTGCCGACAGGCCTTCCGACAGCGTGGTGAACCCGGCGAGATCGGTGAACAGGAAGGTGCAGATCCGCCGCTCGCCACTGAGGCGCAGTTGCCCGGGATCGGCCTCCAGCCGGGCGACGACGGCGGGCGAGACATAGCGGGCGAAGGCGTCGCGGATGAACCGCCGCTCCGCCCGCAGGCGGCGGCCCGCCCATCCGGCCTCCAGCCCCGCGCCGATCGCCAGCGCGGCGAGCGGCGCGGTCAGGGTGACCAGCCCGCCCCCGGCGGCATGCCAGGCGATGGCCGCGGCGATCATCGCCGTCGCGACCAGCGCGCCCAACACCAGCTTGGCCGACCAGCCCAGGACCAGCCGCGCCAACCCGATCCCGGCGAGCGCGGCCAGCGCCGACAGTGCCGCATCCAGCCCCAGCGGCGCGCGGGCCAGCCGCCGGCCATCGAGCAGTTGCGCCAGCGCATGGGCGTGGATGGTGACGCCGGGCAGCGACCGGCCGGCGAGATCGAAGGGCGTGCGGTGGCGATCGGTGCCGGAAAGGTCGAGGCCGATCAGCGCCACCCGCCCGGCCAGCCAATCCGGTGGCAGCAGCGCGGCCGCCGCCGCCGGATAGCGGGCGACGGCCGGCGTCGCCGGGTCGGGCCGGCCCGACCAGTCGATCGCCAACGTGTCCGGCACACTATCCGCCGGCCGGCCGGCCGCCGCCGCCAGCGCCGCAGCGAAGCTGTCGCGGCCGTCGCGCCGCACCGCCAGGCGGCGCACCACCCCGTCCAGCGGATCGCGCAAGAGATTGGCGAAACCCTGGTCGAGACCGTCCAGGAAGTCCTGGTGATAGGCGCGCTGGCCATCGCTCATCGCGCCCGGATCCAGCGTGCCGGCCATCACCACCGGCACCCCCAGCCCACCCAGCCGGGCGCGCAAGGCCTGGTCCTTGGCCGGCTCGCTCGGCCGGTCGATCAGGAGGTCGACGCCGATCGCCCGCACACCGCGCGCCGCCAACACGTCGACCAGCTCGGCGAGGAAACCGCGGTCGACCGGCGAGCGGTAGGGCAGGCCGGCCAATGTCTCCTCCGTCACCGCAAGGATGACGATGTCCTCGCGCGCCGGCGCCGACGGCGCGAAGACGGCGATTCGCAGATCGTCGAACAGGCGTTCCGGCACCCCGGCCACCGGCACCCCGCGCACCAGGGCGGTGAGCGCGATGCCGAGCAGCAGCGCCGCGGCCAGCCGGACCGCCAGCGCCGCCCCGGCGGACCGCCGCCCCCCGGCGACGGGCAGCTTGCCCCGATCCGTCGCGAAACCGCCGTGCTTCAGCCCCATTGACCCCAGACCTTCGCAATCGTCTCGTCGCAGGACGCCGCGCCACCGGCGCCCTCGCCTTGCCGGCGCATCCTCCGGCGCCTTACCCTCACGCCACCTGACGAGCACCGGTACCGAGATGACAAGCGCGATCGACATGGCGCCGGCAGATCCCCCGCGCCGCCCCGCCGCCACCGCCCGGTTGGCAGCCCCGGCTCTCGCCCTGGCCCTGGGGCTCGGCCTCGCCCTGCTGATGCCGGCCACCCCGGCGCAAGCGGACGCGGTGGTGCTGACCAGCAGCGCGCCGAACCTCGACCCCGGCGACAGCCTCGACGACGCCGCGGTGATCGAGGTGCCGGCCGGCGCCTCGGTGACGCTGATCACCCGGCGCGGCAAGACCGTGACACTGGCCGGGCCCTACACCGGTCCGGCCGACCAGGCCGGCGCTACCGGGCAGCCGGGTCGGTCCGACGAGACGGCGGAGGACGCCGCATCGGTGATCCGCCGGCTGCTGGTCCGCAGCCCCGACGATCTGTCGAGCCTGGGCGCCGGCCGCGCCGTCGGCGACACGGTGGCCGGCACGCTGCCGGCGGAACCGGATGCCGGTCCCCGCGACATCGATGTCGACCGCGACGGGGTGCACTGCGTCGATCCCGCCGATCCGCCGGGCTTCCGCCGGCTGGATGGCGCCCTGGCCCGGTCGGTGCCGATCGTCGGCGCCGACGCCAACACCCGCATCGACTTCGCCAGCGACCAGACATCCGCGCCCTGGCCGCCGGCGCTGGCGCTCGACGATGGCCTGGTCTACCGGGTGCCGGACGACGCGGACGATCCTTCGGGGCCGGCCTCGCTGATCCTGCGGGTGGTCGACCGCGCCGGCCGGGAAGAGGTCGACTGGATCCTGGCGCTGGCGCGCGCCGGCTGCGGCGCGCAGGCGGCCCGGGCGCTGGCCGCCTATCGCGAGCGCACGGTCGCGCTGTCGGTCTATGTCACCTCCGACCGCGGGCCCGCGCCGATCTACCGGGTGGGCGAGTCCGTCCATCTGGCGATCCGCGCCAACCGCAACGCCTATCTCTACTGCTATGCCGTGCCCAGCAGCGGGCCGATCATTCCCCTCTTCCCCGTGGACGGCAGCCGCGGTGCCGGCGTCGCCGCCAACGCGACGCTGAGCGTGCCGGGGGACCGCTGGCCCGGCCATCTGGCGGTGGTGTCGCCGCCGGGCGAGGACGCCGTGCGCTGCTACGGCACCGACCGCGACGTCACCGACCGGCTGCCGGACACGGTGGTGCCGCTGTCGCATACGCCGCTGCCGGCGGATGTCGCCGCCTCGCTGGACGACCTGTTCCGCGACCTGGCGGCCAACGACGGCGTGGCGCTGGCGGTGGCCGAGCTGCGGCTGACGGTCACCGAGTGAGCGGGCGCGCCGCCAGCCGTCGGCCCAAGGCCGGATGACGCCGCGGCGCCGGCGCCCGCGCGGCGGCGCACTGCGCCTGATGATCGGCCTGGGCATCCTGGCCGCCGCGCTGGCCGTGCAGGCGGCGGAGCCCGCCCTCTACGCCCAGCTTCGCGCCTTCGTCTTCGACACCTATCAGCGCCAGGCGCCGCGGCCCTATGTGCCGCCCGAACCGGACATGGAAGACCTGTCGCAGCCCTGGGGCGTGCGCATCGTCGATATCGACGAAGCGAGCATCGCGCGCTTCGGCCAGTTCCCCTGGCCGCGCCCGCTGATGGCGGCCCTGCTCGACCGGCTCGACTATTTCGGGGCCCGGGTGGTGGCGCTGGACATCGTGTTCTCCGAGCCCGACCGGACCTCGCCGGACGCGGTCCTGCCGGTGTGGTCGATGCTCAGCGATACCGCGGCGCTGGATGCGCCCGTGTCGGACCTGCCGGACCATGACGCCGTGCTCGGCCAACAGATCGACGGCCGCCCGGTGGTGGTCGGCCTGATCGGCCAGGGCGCGGTGCCGGACGACGCGCGGCTGCCCGCGGTCAAATGGGGCTTCGCGTTCTCCGGCCCGGATGCCGACAGTGATCCGCGCCGCTTCGTGCCGGCCTTTCCCGCGGCCCTCTTGAACCTCCCGGAGATCGAGGCGGCGGCGGCAGGCAACGGCGCGCTGAACCTGATCCCGTCGGTCGACGGCGTGGTGCGCGCCCTGCCGATGTTCATCACCGTCGGCGACCCGCCCGACCACCGCATCGTGCCGTCGCTGGTGGCGGAGGCGGTGCGGGTCAGCGAGGGTGTGTCGACCTACCGGATGCGGCTGGCCGGCGGGGCGGGGGAGCGGGCTTTCGGCGCCCAGACCGGGATCGCCCGCATCGCCATCGGCGCCCACGAGATCCCGCTGTCGGGCGACGGGCAGATGCGGCTCTACGACAGCGGGCGGATCGATGCGCGCTGGGTCTCCGCCGCCGATGTGCTGGACGGCAGCGTCGATCCCTGGACCATCGCCAACCACATCGTCTTCATCGGCTCCAGCGCGGCGGGCCTGCGCGACCTGCGCGCCACGCCGCTGGACAGCGCCGCCGCCGGTGTGGAGGTCCACGCCATGCTGACCGAGCAGATCCTCAGCGGCCGCTTCCTCGTCCGCCCGGATTGGGTCGGCGGGGCGGAGGCGGCCTTCGTCGCCGTCGCCGGGGCGGCGCTCTTGATCATCCTGTCGCGGCTGGGCGCGCTGGCCGGGGCCGTCGTCTCCGTCGCCATGGCCGGCGGCGCCGTCGCCGTCAGCATCGCGATGTTCGCCGGACAGGGTCTGCTGATCGACCCGATCATGCCGGTCGTGGCACTCGCCATCCTCTGGGCGACGGTGTCGCTGATGGGCTACCGGCAGAGCGAGCGGGAACGCTCCCAGATCCGCCATGCTTTCACGCATTTCCTGGCGCCCAGCCTGGTGGAGCAGCTCGCCGACAATCCCGCAGCCCTCCAGCTCGGCGGGACGACGCGCGAGATCAGCCTGCTGTTCGCCGACATCCGCGGCTTCACCAGCCTGTCGGAGACGCTGGATCCCGAGACGCTGACCCAGCTCATCAACCGCTTCCTGAGCCCGATGAGCGACGTGATCCTGGCCGAGCGCGGCACCATCGACAAATTCATCGGCGACTGCATCATGGCCTTCTGGAACGCGCCCCTGGATGATGCGGACCACGCCCGAAACGCGCTGACCGCCGCGTTGAAGATGCGCGGCGCGCTGGCCGGGCTGAACGACGCGCTGGCGGCGGAGGCGGCGACGGCCGCTAGGCGGCCCATCCGCCTGGGCATCGGCATCGGCCTGCATGCCGGGCCGGCCTGCGTCGGCAACATGGGCACCGCCCGGCGCTTCGACTATTCGGCGATCGGCGACACGGTCAATCTGGCGGCCCGGCTGGAGGGGCTGTCCAAGCTCTACGGCGTCGACCTGGTGGCCAGCGAGCAGATCGTCGACCGGGCCGGCGGCCGCGCCACCGGCGCCTGGCTGGCGGTCGAGCTGGATCTGATCCGCGCCAAGGGTCGGCGGGAACCGGTGCGCGCCTTCACGTTGTTGGAGACGGCGGGCGCGCCGACCCCGGCGCAAACGGCACTGGCCGACGCCGTGGCCGCCATGCTGGCTGCCTGGCGGGCCGGCGACTGGCCGGCGACCGCGCACGCGATCGAGGACGCCGCCGCGGCGGCCGAGAGGGCCAGGGAGACGCGGCTCACCGGGCTTCTGGACCTCTACGGCAGCCGCCTCTTGGAGCGCGCCGGACAACCGGTGCCGGAGGGCTGGGACGGCATCAGCGACGCCCTGTCGAAGTAGTCCCGGAACAGAGACTGTCGCCTTTGCCGTCGCCCGACCAACGCGATCGCCCCGACGATCCCGTCTTACCGGGACCGATCCCCCGACCGTCAACGGAGCGCGCCCGATATGCTCACCGTCGTGTCGCAGACCTGGGCGCTGCTGCTCGGCGTCGGCTTGCTGATGATCTGCAACGGCATGCTGGGCACCGTGCTCGGCGTGCGCGCCGGGATCGAGGCGTTCTCTACCACCGTGACCGGCCTGATCCTGACCGGCTACTTCGTCGGCTTCTTCGCCGGGTCGATTCTGACCCCGCGGATGATCGCGCGGGTTGGGCATGTCCGCGTCTTCGCCGCGCTGGCGTCGATCTCTTCCGCCGCGACGCTGGTGCATGCCTACTGGGTCGACCCGGCGGTTTGGTTCGCCATGCGGGTCGTCGTCGGCTTCTGCTATTCCGGCCTCTACGCGACGGCGGAAAGCTGGCTGAACGAGGCGACCACCAACGACAACCGCGGGCAGCTCCTGTCGATCTATATGATCGTGCAGTTCGGCGGCATCGCCGCGGGCCAGGCGATGTTGAGCGTCATCGACCCGGCGACGGCCCTGGCCTTCGTCTTCATCTCCATCCTGCTGTCCATCGGCATGCTGCCGCTGTTGTTGTCGGCGACGCGCCAGCCGTCGTTCGAGAGCGTGCGCCCGATCGGCCTCAAGGAGCTTTACCGCGCCTCGCCGCTGGGGTTCCTGGGCGCGATCGTCATGGGAACCATCATGGCCAGCTATTACATGATGGTGCCGGTCTGGGGCGTTCAGGTCGGCCTGTCGGTCGACCAGATCGCCTTGACCATGACCGTCGCCTATCTGACCGTCTGCGCCTGCCAGTTCCCCATCGGGCGCCTGGCGGACCGCTACGACCGCCGCGCCATCATGGTGCTGACGATGACCGCCAGTTGCCTGCTGGCGGCGGCCACGGCGCTGTTCGGCGAGGACCGGTTCTGGTTGATGGTCGCCCTGGTGGCGCTGACCGGCGGCACCATGATGCCGCTCTATGCGCTGATCCTCGCCCATGTGAACGACTATGTGGCACCGGAGAAGATGGTGTCGGCCGGCGGCACGCTGGTGCTGCTGTTCGGCATCGGCGCGATCGCCGGTCCGCTGTTGTCGGCGCAGGTGATGGAGCGGGCCGGCAGCGCGGCCTTCTTCTGGTGGCTGGCCGCGTTGGCCGCCGGCTTCGTCGCCTTCGTGCTATGGCGAATGGCGCGGCGCGCCGCCCTGCCGGTCGGCGAGCAGACGACCTATGTGCCGTTCACCCAGTCGGCGACGCCCTATACGGTCAGCCTGACCACCGATTGGGAGGACCAGGACCAATTCGCCTTCGACTTCCACGACACCACCGAGGACGCGACATCGCCGGAAACCGGCTGATCGGCCCCGGTGGGGCCTGAGGCCATGGACCGGCGGTCCGACAACCTGCGCGGCGCCCTCTTCATGGTCGTCGGCATGGCCGGCTTCGGCCTGAACGATGCGCTGATCAAGCTGACCGCGGGGGAGCTGACCCTGTTCCAGGCGATCTTCCTGCGCGGCCTGTTCGCCACGGCGCTGGTGGCGGGCCTCGCCGGGTGGCGCCGCGCGCTCGACCTGCGCACGATCGCCGGGCGCGACCGGCGGCTGGTGGCACTCAGGGCCTTCGGCGAGACCGGGGCGACCTTGTGCTTCCTCTACGCCCTCTTCCACATGCCGCTCGCCAACGCCACCGCGATCGTGCAGGCGGTGCCGCTGGCGCTGACCGTGGCGGCAGCGCTGGTCTTGGGCGAGCGGGTGGGGTGGCGGCGGGCGACGGCGGCGGGCCTCGGCTTCGTCGGGGTGCTGATCATCGTGCGGCCGGGCTTCGCCGGCTTCACGGCCTATTCGCTGTCGGCAATGGGGGCGGTCGGGTTCCTGGTGCTGCGCGACCTGGCGACCCGCCGGCTGTCGGCCGCCGTACCGTCGCTGACGGTGACGCTGATCACCGCGGCGTCGATCACCGCCATGGGCGGCATCGGCGTGGCGGCCGGGTCCTGGCAGCCGGTGGCGCCCGGGCATGTCGCCCTGTTGGCCACGGCGGCCGTCTTCCTGTTCGTCGGCTACCTGTTCATGGTGAAGACCATGCGGGTCGGCGATGTCGGCTTCGTCGCCCCGTTCCGCTACACGATCCTGCTCTGGGCGGTGCTGGCCGGCATCGTCCTGTTCGACGAGTGGCCGGACGCGTGGACGCTGGCCGGCAGCGCGCTGATCGTCGCCACCGGCCTCTACACCCTGCACCGGGAGCGCCGCCGGGCATCGCCCCGGGAGGCCCCCAGGGACGCCCCCAGGGACTCCCATTGACGCCGGCCGCGGCGGCGCGCCAGATGGCGCCGGGCCGAACGCATTTTCCGGGCCGCCGGGTGACTCCACCCGGCTTGAAAATGCTCTAAGAGGTCGGGATGAAGGCGAATTCGATTGAGGCGCGCGATGCCGCGGTGCATCTGCACTCCTACTCCAACCCCGCACAGATCGAGGCCGAAGGCGCCCTGGTGATCGCCGAGGGCGACGGCGTCTACGTCACCGACGTGCACGGCCGGCGTTACCTCGACGGCATGGCCGGGCTGTGGAGCGCCTCGCTGGGCTTCAGCCAGCCGCGCCTGGCGGAGGCCGCCTATCGCCAGATGAAGCGCCTGACCTTCTATCACACCTTCTTCGGCCGGGTGCCGGAGCCCGTCGTCGGCCTGGCGGAGAAGCTGGTGGCGATGACCCCGCCGCAGTTCACCCATGTCTACTTTACAGGGTCGGGGTCGGAGGCGAACGACACCGCCGTCAAGCTGATCTGGTACTACAACAACGCCCGCGGCCGGCCGCAGAAGAAGAAGATCCTGTCGCGCACGCTGGGCTATCACGGCGTCACCGTCGCCGCGGCCAGCCTGACGGCGATCCCGACCAACCAGATCGCCTTCGACCTGCCGATCGAGCGGATCGGCCATCTGTCCTGCCCGCATCACTACCGCTTCGCCGAGCCCGGCGAGAGCGAAGAGGCGTTCTCCCAACGCCTGGCCGACGAGTTGGAGCAGCGCATCCTCGCCGAAGGCCCCGACACCGTGGCCGCCCTGTTCGCCGAGCCGGTGATGGCCGCCGGCGGCGTCATCGTGCCGCCCGCGGGCTATTTCGAGCGCATCCAGCCGATCTTGAAGAAGTACGACGTGCTGCTGGTCGCCGACGAGGTGGTGTGCGGCTTCGGCCGGACGGGCCGGATGTTCGGCTCTGAGACCTATGGCCTGACGCCCGACCTGATGACCCTGGCGAAGGGGCTGTCGGCCGCCGCCGCGCCGATCGCCGCCTTGATGATCACGGAAGAGATCTATCAGGCGATCCGCGAGAAGGCGGCCGAGATCGGCATCTTCGGCCATGGCTTCACCTATTCCGGCCATCCCATGCCGGCGGCGGTGGCGCTGGAGACCCTGGCGATCTACGACGAGATGAACATCGTCGCGCAGGTCCAGGCCGTGGCGCCGCATTTCCAGCGGCGCCTGGCGGCGCTGGGCGATCATCCGCTGGTCGGCGAGGCGCGCGGCGTGGGGCTGATCGGCGCGGTGGAGCTGGTGGCCGACAAGGCGACCGGCCAACCCTTCGACCCCAAGCGCGGCATCGGCCCCCGCGCCAACGCGCTGGCCTTCGCCGAGGGGCTGATCCTGCGCGCCCGCGGCGACGCGCTGACGCTCTGCCCGCCGCTGATCATCACCGAGCCGGAGATAGACCGGCTGTTCGACGGGCTGACCCGGGCGCTCGACGCCCTGGCGCGGGAGCTGGCGGCGTGAGCGAATTGCGGCGGACCGGGGAGGAAATCGCCTTCCTGCTGAACGCCTATGGCGTCGACACGGTGTTCGGCCTGGCCGGCGTGCACTCGCTGGAGCTTTACCGGGCGCTGGACGCCGCCGGCATCCGCCATATCGGCGTGCGCCATGAGCAGGGCGCGGGCTTCATGGCCGATGGCTGGGCACGGGCGCGCCGCCGGCCCGGCGTGTGCCTGCTGATCAGCGGCCCCGGCGTCACCAATGCCGCGACGCCGATCGGCCAAGCCTATTCCGACTCCGTGCCGATGCTGGTGCTGACGGCGGCACTGGCGCGCGGCGATACCGGCCTCGGCCGCGGCAAGCTGCACGAGATCACCGACCAGCGTCTGGCGACCCAGCCGCTGACCGGGGCCAGCACCGTCGCCTGGACGGCGGAGCAGGTGCCGGTGCATCTGGCCCGCGCCTTCGCCCGGCTCGCCGCCCTCCGGCCCCGCCCGGTGCATCTGTCGGTGCCGCAGGACGTGCTCGCCGCCCCGCTGATGCCGTCCGCCGCCGTGCCCCTGCCGTCGCCGCCGGGTGCCGACCCGGCCGCGGTCGCCGAGGCCGCGGCGCTGCTGGCGGCGGCGGAGCGGCCGATGATCGTCGCCGGCGGCGGCGCGGTGGCAGCCAGCGATGCGTTGCGCCGGTTGGCCGAGGCGATCGGCGCCGCCGTCGTGACCACCGTCGCCGGCAAGGGCGTCGTGCCGGACAGCCATCCCCTGTCGCTCGGCGCCAGCCTGAACCGGCCGGCGACCCGCCGGGCGCTGCACGACGCCGATGTCGTGCTGGCCATCGGCACCGAGCTTAGCGAGGGCGATCTCTACCTGATCGACGACGGCACGGAGGCGTTACCCCTGCCGGACGCGTCGATGGTCGGCCTCGGCCAGCGGCTGATCCGCGTCGACATCGATCCGGAAACCGCGGTGCGGGACTGCCGGCCGGCGCTGGCGATCACCGCAGATGCCCGGCTGGCGGCCGAGGCGCTGGCGGCCGCGCTGCCGGCGGCCGACGGCGCAGCGGCGCGCGGCCGGGAACAGGCCGCGGCGGTGCGCGCCGGCTGGGGCGACCCGGGGCCGCTCGCCCGGCTGCATGACGCGGTGCTGGCGGCGGTGCGCGCCGGCCTGCCGGACGACGCACTGGTCTACGCCGACATGACGCAGATCGCTTATACCGGCAACCACAGCTTCCCCGTAGAACGGCCCGGCTGCTGGCACTTCCCTATGGGCTTCGGCACGCTGGGCTACGCCCTTCCGGCGGCGATCGGCGGCCAGCTCGCCTGCCCGGACCGCGCCGTGGCCGTGCTGATCGGCGACGGCGGCCTGCAGTTCACGCTGGCCGAACTGGCGACCGCCGTTCAGCACAAGCTGCCGCTTGCCATTCTGCTCTGGGACAACGAGGCGCTGGGCGAGATCGTCCACTGGATGCAGGCCCGCCAGGTGCCGCTGGTCGACGTCTACCCGCTGAACCCCGATTTCGCAGCGCTGGCCCGCGCCTACGACCTCGCCTGGGCCGCCCCCGACAGCCCGGCCGCCCTCACCCAAGCCGTCACCGAAGCCCAAACCCGCGACCGCCCAACCCTGATCCGCGTGCACCAGGCCACGATGGCGGCGGCGGTGGGGATTGAGGTGTGATATACGGCAACGGATAGGAATCCAGTTTTCTGAATTCAAACTTAATTCTATTGAGAAACAAATACTGCCGCGTCCGACATATCTATCATAACTTGGAACAATGCTTCGTCGCGCCGGCGATCTGACTCTACCTCCCTGGCAACAGCAACTGCATCGGTAAAGACGCGGCGTGCCACGTCCACATATCCAGCTTCAGCCAAAGCGAAGGCGATTCCGCTGAATGTCTGAGAACGAATATGGCCAATGCTAATGGAAGAGGCAATGGAAAAAGCATACTCCATGCGTCCAGCCTCAGCCTGATCAATCGCAATCGAACTCAAAGTGTCAAATTGTTCATTTTGATCGGAAATCTCGTACGCTGTATTACGTGCATCGATGAAAAAGCCGACAGAACTATATGCACTTGCGATCTCTCTCAATAGCATATCACGATCATCATTTTCGTTGATCTGCATGACGGTTTGTGTTGCCTCGGCAAGCAAATCCCAAGCCTCCTCGATCGGTGCGGCTCGGATCTGAACACGGGCGATGTCGTGCAGAATTTCTGCTCGGATTTCAGTTCCCATGATCTCCCTTGCCATCAAAAGAGCGTCTGTAATTGCGCCTTCTTCAAGTCGCTCCGTCGCGATATCGTGTAAGGCCCATGATCTTGAATGTTCATCGGCGATCCAGCTTAATGTCGTCATGGCGTCGGTAGTCAGACCTGCTTCAGCCTGACGCGCCGCGATGCTGCGCAACGCTGAAGCCCGGCGATCTAAATCTCCAACCGCTGTTACGGTCTTCGCCAGGTTCACTGCTTCAGCAAACGTTTGACGCGCTTCCTCAAGAAACCCGGCCTCAACCTGCGCACTTGCCACCTCGGCAAGAGGCCGCCAACGTTGGTATGGTCCGAATTCGAACGACGATCTATATTCATTCGGTATTTCAAATATCTTTCTAATGGCATCATCAAATAAGATACGGGCATCGTCCTCAAACCCAGCCAGAGCTTGAGCCCTGGCAATTTCACGCCAGGCGCTAACGAGGTGATGATCAACATTGATCATTGCCGCTACCACAAGAGAATCCTCGATAAGCCCTGAATTCGCTTGTGAAACAGCAATATCTCTGAAACCTCTAGATCTATAATCACTTAATCCTGAATAAAATAGGCCAGTAATTTGCTGATCTATAACAGAATTCATAGTCATTAAGGATGCATCAAAAAACCCTGCCTCCGCTTGCGCACTTGCAATTTCATAGAGCTCTCGCCTTACATCGTCCGAAATCTCTCTGATTTCGCGAACAGTCACGAAAGCGTCCGAAAACTGTTCAGTTTGAGCCTGCGCAACAGCGATATTACCTAGAACTCTGGCTCTATCAGATAATCTCTGGTATGCATTCGCCGTAACTTTGGCATCAAGATATCGATCTTGATTGATTTGTACATTGGCAATCTCGTTTAAAGTCAACAACCTCTCTCTATCGTCTATTATCTCCAAGGCAATCGTAAGCCCTGCATCTTCAAACCCCAGTTGAAACTGAGTTTCAGCAATCGATCTCATTGCAGTAGAACGATATTCAGTTTCTTCGATCTGCCTAGCAATCGCAACAATATTATTCAGTGTTAACTCCGCATCTTCTCTGTACCCATTCCGCATCTGAGCTCTGGCAATACCCAATAGGCGATTGATTCGTGGATATCTTAAAGTGGATTCGTTTGCCGCAACAATAGCTTTACGGTAGGTCAACCTCGCTCCTTCTCTAAGACCTATTCGGGTCTCTCGCCAAGCAATCCAAAGAAATGCCGACAAACGACGATCTAAATCCGCTAAATCGGCGGCCATATCTCGCGCAGAATATATGAAGAAACAAACATCTTCATTTTCATTACACCATAATTCTTGAGCTAGCTGAAGTTGATTATGAAACTCTTCAGGATCAAAGGTGCCAACTCTCTGCCTAGTCATTAGCTGAACTGAAATTTGTGAGCTCGGATAATCGCTAACAATTCTGTCAAATAAAATCTGCGCTCGTTGAAAATTGTTAAGGAGAGCAAGATTGTCGTTTTCTTGACTTGTGTTGGCAATAATCTGTAGCGCCTCGACAAAGAGTGTATTCGCCGCCTCATTGGCGTCCGCCGGCAATGACGCTTGGGCGATTGCAGCGCCGATTGGCGAAGGAGTCACCGCGTCACGCCAAGCTACGTCGACAGTAGCGGTAGTCCCGATCGACAAGATGCACGCTGCCAAGATTGCTTGGGAAAGTGAGATGCTTGCCACGTTGCCATCCTTCGCCACGCTACCGGACGTAGGTACCGTAACAGCCAAGGCCGGAACGTACCATCGTCGGCCACTACCTCGCGACTCGGATCCTCTGAGGTGCGGTGGACACCACCGGGCCCTTCGTCCCCGCGGGCGCGCACTCGTCGAGTCTTAGAGGGGGCGCGGGCCGGCGTCGGCTGAGTTGCGGCGGGCGGCTACTCCATGCTGACGCCTTCGGCGGTGAGGTCCCGCCGTCCGTACAGAACCCGGACAACGTCGATTCTGTCATCGGCCGACACGGTAGAGAATGGGACAGTAGCCCGAGACAAGATGGCGGACGCCCGGGGCAATGTCGTCACGCGCCATGCCTGAGAAGGGTTGATCGACCAGTTGAGACCACCGCCTCTCGATGGTGTCGATCACGTGATCTGCAGCGACGGGATCATCCCGGGTGATCCAGAGCCAGATATCGAGCAGGTCTTCGTCGCATTGACGGGTGCGGAGGATCGATCGGGTCACGACCGACGGGTTGCCGCCCGCCCTCCGGCCAGGCGCCGGCGGCCTTCCGCCTTCAGCGCGTCCAGATCCGCCAGGCGGCTCGGTCCGCTGGCGAGGCCCGCCTCCCACAGCGCGCGCATTTCTTCGACCGTGTAGCCGTGCAGCGCACGCCGGTCCTTCTCGGACGGCAGGCTGACACTGCGCTTCTCGACGGTGGGCATCGGTTACTCCTGGGCAGCGCGCGGTAGCAGCAACTACACCGCCGCCTCAAGCCTCCGCAGCCCCTCACCCCCGCATACGCGCTGCGGTCGGATCGTGGAAGGGGCGCAGGGTGGCCTCGGCGGCGATGCGGGTGCCGGCGACCTCGATCTCGTAGGTTGAGGCAAGCACTTGCGGCCCGCTCTCGCCCGCGCAGGGCACATAACCCAGGCCGACCGCCGCGCCCAGCCAATGGCCGTAGCCGCCGGAGGTCAGGTAGCCGACCCGCTCGCCGTCGCGCAGGATCGGTTCGTGGTGGTAGAGCAAGGGCTCCGGATCGCTGAGGCGGAACTGCAGCAGGCGGCGGGCGAGCCCGGCCTCCTTCTTGCGCAGCACCGCGTCGCGGCCGATGAAATCGCCCTTGTCAGTCTTCACCGCGAAACCGAGGCCGGCCTCCAGCACATGGTCCTCATCGGTGATGTCGTGGCCGAAATGCCGGAACGCCTTCTCCAGCCGGCAGGTGTCCATGGCGGTCAGCCCGCACAGCGTCAGCCCGTGCGCGGACCCGGCCTCCGCCACCGCCTCGAACACATGGGCGGCCTGGTCGGTGGAGACGTAGAGCTCATACCCAAGCTCCCCGACGTAAGACACGCGGTGCGCCCGGGCGAGGCCGTAGCCGATCTCGATCTCGCGTGCCGCCCCGAAGGGATGCGCCGCATCCGACACGTCGTCGCCGGTCGCCGCGGCCAGCACGTCGCGGGCGCGCGGCCCCATCAGGCACAACACCGCCTCCGCCGCCGTCACGTCGGTCAGCACGGCGACATCGTCGCCGCGGTGGCGCCGCAGCCAGTCGAGGTCGCGGCGCACCGTCGCCGCCGGCACGACCAACAAGAAGGCTTGCGCGCCCAGCCGGGTTACCGTCAGGTCGGCCTCGATCCCGCCCTCGCGGTTCAGCATCTGGGTGTAGACGAGCCGGCCGATCTCGACATCCATCCGGTTGGCGCACACCCGCTCCAACAGCGCCAGCGCCCCCGGCCCCTCGACCCGGATCTTGCCGAAGGACGACATGTCGTAGAGCCCGACGCCCTCGCGCAGCGCGCGATGCTCCGCCGCGACATTGTCGAACCAGTCCTGGCGCCCCCAGCCGGCGCGATAGGTTCGGTCCTGGCCGGCCTTCGCGAACCAATGCGGCCGTTCCCAGCCCGATGTTTCGCCGAACACGGCCCCGGCAGCCTCCAGCGCGCCGTGCAGCGGCGACCGGCGCACGCCGCGCGCCGTCTCCACCTGGCGGAACGGGAAATGGTCGGCATAGAGCAGGCCCAGGGTCTCCGACACCCGCGCCGCTAGGTAGCGCCGATTGCGCTGGAAGGGCTGCGCCCGGCGGATATCGACATCCCACAGATCGAAGGGCGGCGCGCCTTGGGTGATCCAATGCGCCAGCGCCATGCCCGCCCCGCCGGAACTGACGATGCCGATGGAGTTGTAGCCGGCGGCGATCCAATAGCCGGGCAGCTCCGGCGCCTCGCCCAGATAGTGGCGGCCGTCGGCGGTGAAGCTTTCCGGCCCGTTGAAGAAGGTGCCGATGCCCACTTCACCCAGCACCGGCAGCCGCGCCACCGCCCGCTCCAGGATCGGCTCGAAATGGTCGAAGTCGTCGGGCAGCGTGTCGAAGCAGAAATCCGCCGGGATGCCGTCCAGCCCCCAGGGCTTGGCCCGCGGCTCGAAGGCGCCCAGCAGCAGCTTGCCCGCGTCTTCCTTGTAGTAGGCGCATTCGTCGGGCACGCGCAGCACCGGCAGGCGCTTAAGATCGGGGACCGGCTCGGTGACGATGTAGAAGTGCTCGCAGGCCTGCAAGGGCACGGTCACCCCGGCCGCCGCCGCCAGGCCGCGCGCCCACATGCCCGCGCAGTTGACCACCACATCGGCGGCGATGCGGCCCGTCTCGCCGTCGGCCGACCAGGTGACCCCGGCGACCCGGCCGTCGCTCGTCTCCACGCCGGTAACCGTCACCCCCTCATGGACCGCCACGCCGCCCTGGCGCGCCCCCTTGGCCAGCGCCAGCGCGACATTCGCCGGATCGGCCTGGCCGTCGTCGGGCAGATGCACGGCCCCGGCGACGTCCTCGACCGCCAGCCCCGGATAGAGCCGCGCGAGATCCTGCCGGCCGATCTCCTCGACCTCGATGCCGAAGGCGCGGGCGAGGCCGGCCTGGCGGCGGATCTCCTCCAGCCGGGCCGCCGTCAGCGCCACGGTGATCGAGCCGTTCTGGCGCAGGCCCGTCGCGACGCCGGTCTCGCCCTCCAGCTCCCGATAGAGCTGGACCGAGTAGCGGGCGAGCCGCGTCAGATTGTGCGATGGGCGAAGCTGGCCGATCAGCCCGGCGGCATGCCAGGTGGTGCCGCAGGTGAGCTGCCGGCGCTCCAGCAGCACCACGTCGCGCCAGCCCGCCCGGGCCAGATGATAGGCGACGGAACAGCCGGAAATGCCACCGCCGATGACGACGGCGCGGGCGTGTTTCGGCAGCATCAGCCGTCACCCGCGGCGCTGGCGGCGACCCTCAGGCCGGGGCATTGGTGTGGGCGTACTTCTCCAGGCTGCGCTTGGGCAGCTTCAGCGCATCGCGGCGGAAGGGGTCGCCCAGCTCTTGGGTCACCATCACCTCGATCACCGTGGTGCGCCCGGCCTTCTGGGCGTCGCACGCCGTCTGCAGCGCCGCCCCGACATCCTCAAGCCGCTCCACCGTCACGCCATGGGCGCCCATGGCGCGGGCAATCTCCGCGAAGCTCGGATTGTCGAGGTTGGAGCCGACGAAGCGGCGGCCGTAGAAGTCCACCTGGTTCTTCTTCTCCGCGCCCCATTGCTTGTTGTGGAAGACGACGGCCGTGACCGGGATCTCCTCGCGCACGCAGGTCAGGATCTCGCCGAAGCTCATCGCCCAGGCGCCGTCGCCGACATAGGCGACCGCCGGGCGGTCCGGGCTCGCTACCTTCGCGCCGACGATCGCCGGGAAGGCATAGCCGCAATTGCCGAAGCTCATCGCCGCGAACATCGAGTTCGGCCGGGTGAAGCGCAGATAGGAATTGGCGACCGAGCAGATGTTGCCGATATCGGTGGAGACCATCGCGTCGGCCGGCAACGCGCCTTCCAGCGCGCGCAGCATCTGGCGCGGATGCATATGGGGGGAGGCGTCAGACACCTCCACCGACCAGGGGTCCATCTCCTGCGTCCAGGCGTCCAGCTCCGCCTCCCACGCCGCCTTCTCCTCGGCGATCGTGGTGGCCCGGGCGTCGCGCGTCTCACGCGCCGCCAGCGTGCGGTTGGCCAGCCGCGCGAGCAGCGCCTCGGCCGCGCGGCGGGCGTCGCCGGCGATCCCGACGGAGATCTGCTTCACCAGGCCGAGCATCCGGTGGTCGGCGTCGACTTGGATGATCTTCGCCCCCTTCGGCCAGTAGTCCAGCCCATGCTGCGGCAGCGTGCCGAAGGGCCCCAGCCGCGTGCCCAGCGCCAGCACCACATCGGCCTGGGCGATCAGCTTCATCGCCGCCTTGGAGCCCTGGTAGCCGAGCGGTCCGGCCCACAGCGGATGGTCGGCCGGGAAGCTGTCATTGTGCAGGTAGGAGTTGACCACCGGCGCGTGCAGCAGCTCTGCCAGCTCCACGCAGGCTTCGACGCCGCCGGCGAACAGCACGCCGCCGCCCGACACGATCACCGGGAACCGCGCCTCCGCCAGCAGGGCGGCGGCCTCGTCCAGGCTCTCATCCGCGCCCGCCCCGCGCAGGATGCGCTTGGGATCGGCGATGTCGTAGTCGTACTCGCCGTAGAAATAGTCGCGCGGGATGTTGAGCTGGGCCGGCCCACGCTCCGACATCGCCATGTCGAAGCAGCGCGCGGTGAACTCCGCCAGCCGGGCCGGGTTGTTCACATGGCCCTGATAGCGGGTGATCTCCTGGAAGAAGGGAAGCTGCTGCGCCTCCTGGAAGCCGCCCAGCCCCTGGGTCATCGACCCGGTCTCCGGCGTCACCACGACCACCGGGGAATGCGCCCAATAGGCCGCCGCGACGGCGGTGACGAAATTGGTGATGCCCGGCCCGTTCTGGGCGATGCACACGCCGTGACGGCCGCTCGCCCGGGAATAGCCGTCGGCCATATGGCCGGCCCCCTGCTCGTGCACGGTGGGGATAAAGCGGATGCCGGCATCGGGAAACAGGTCGAGTGCGTCCATATAGGCCGAGCCGACGATGCCGAAGACCTCGGTGACGCCGTTCTTGACGAGCGTCTCGACGAAGGCTTCCGAGGGCGTCATGCGGGTCACGGGCGAGTCCTCCGCGCAATGCGACCGGGGCGCACCGCGCCCTCGACCGCCGGTATTCTTGGATACCGGGAAGGTAGGAACAAGCCGGCCTCCACGAATAGGTCCAAATTACCGGAAGCGTGGAGCCAGCCTGGCGCCCCGTGCGCTCAGACGCGTTGGGTGTGTTGCGCAGACTCTGTACCATCGACTGCCGCGGCATCCCGGTCGCCGATCGCCGACGACACCGGATCGGCCTTCCACCGCTTCTGATCGAAGGACATACCGCCATGCCCGATCGCGTTCCCCTCAAGCTCGTGGCCGCGGCACGCCTCGTCTTCCAGGATGAGGGCGCGGCACCGCGGGCCGACGAGCCCGTGGCGCTCGATCTCTCCGCGGCGGCCTTCGCCGACGGACATCTCTGGCTGGCGTCGGACGAGCTGGCGCATGTCGAGCGGCTGACGCAGCAGGCGGACGGCAGCTTCGCCGCACACCGAGCCTTCTCCGTCGACGCGGTCGTCGACCTGCCGGCGGGCGACGGCGGCGAGATGGATATCGAGGGCATGGACATCGACGGCGGCTATCTCTGGGTCGTCGGATCGCACAGCCGCACCCGGCGCAAGCCTAAGCCGGACAAGCATGACGACAAGACCGCCGTGGCGCGGCTCGGTCGGATCAGCGCGGTCAAGGACGCGCCAAACCGCTATTTCCTCGGCCGCCTACCCTTGGTGCGCGACAGCGACGGCACGGCGGTGCCGACCCGGTCGGTCAAGGGCGCCGGGCTGAAGGCCGCGGCCCTGCCGTTCAAGAAGAAGCAGGGCAATACGCTGACCCGGCTGCTGGTCCAGGACGCGCATCTCGGCCCCTTTCTCGGCCTGCCCGCCAAGGAGAACGGGTTCGACATCGAGGGCCTGGCGGTGCGCGGCGAGACGGTGTTCCTCGGGCTGCGCGGACCGGTGCTGCGGGGCTGGGCCGTCGTCGTGGCGCTGCGCGTGGCGGCGCGCAAGAAGGGCCGGCTGGACCTGCTGCCGGTCGACGGATCGGGCGCCCTCTACCGCAAGCATTTCCTGGCGCTGGACGGGCTCGGCATCCGCGACCTCGTCTTCGACGGGGCGGATCTCCTGGTCCTGGCGGGGCCGACCATGGCGCTCAGCGGCCCGGTCCGGCTGTGGCGCTGGAAGACGCCGCTGTCGGCTACCGCGTCGCAGATGGTGACCGGCGACGCACTGACGCCGGTCGCCGACCTGCCCCACGGGCAGGGGGCCGACCATGCCGAGGCGATCGCCTGGGTGCCCCACGGCCGAAGCCGCGCCCTGCTGACCATCTACGACAGCCCCGCCGCGGCGCGCCTCGACGCCGGAGCGCGGCGCGTGACGGCCGATCTCTTCAAGATCCCGCCGGCCCGCCGGCCGCGGGCGTGAGCGCCCGCCACACCCCGGCCAGGGCTGCGATGCCGGGCGCGATACGGGTTTCCGGTATCGAGGAGAAGCCGAGGCGGAAATAGCGCCGGCCGGCCGCCGGATCGGCGAAATGCACCGCCCCCGGCTCGATCACCACGCCCTCGGCCAACGCGGCTTGCGCCAGCGCGTCGGCGTCCAGATCGGCGGGCCCGCGCATCCAGAACGCCGTGCCGCCGAACCCGGCCGGCTGCGCCCAGCCGGGGAAGTGGCGCTCCAGCGCCGCCGCCATCGCCGTCCAGCGCCCGGCATAGATGCGGTGCATGCGGGCGATCTGCGCATCGTGATGGCCAAGCGCCAGGAACAGCGCCGCGACGCGCTGATTGTTGCCCGGCGCATGGCGCAGCATCAGCCGGCGCAGCGCCCGCGCCTCCGCCACCAAGGGCGCCGGCCCGACCAGGAAGCCGAGCCGGAGCCCCGGCATCAGCGACTTCGACAGCGAGCCGACATAGAGCACGCGCCCCGACCGGTCGAGCGACTTCAGGGCGGGCGTCGGCTGGTCGCGATAATTCGTTTCGAATTCGTAATCATCCTCGACGACGATCGCGTCCGCCGCTTCCGCCCAGTCCAGCAGCGCGCGCCGGCGGGCCAGCGTCATCGTCACATTCGTCGGGAACTGATGCGACGGCGTGGTGAAGACCAGCGCGGCCCCGTCCAACGGCGCGCCGATCGCCAGCCCTTCGCCATCCACCGGCACCGGGCGCAGCCGGTCGGTATGCAGCGCGAAAATGTTGCGGATGTCGGGATAGCCGGGATCCTCCACCGCCACCACGGTCTCGCGCCGGACCAACAGGCTGGCGATCAGGAACAGCGCGTTCTGCGCGCCCAGCGTGATCAGAATCTCCTCGCGCGCGGCCATCACGCCGCGCCGCGGCAGGATGCGCCGGGCGATTTGCTCGACCAGCATCGGGTCATCCTCGTCGAACCGGTCGCTGGTCAGCCCGTCCAGCCATTTCAGCGTCATCGCCTGGCGCGTGCAGTCGCGCCACGCCGCCACGGGGAAACGCCGCGCATCCGACTGGCCGTAGATGAAGGGATAGGGATAGGTCGACCAGCCCGCCGGCTTGCGGATATTGGCCTGGCCGGTCGGGCGCAGATGCAGGCGTGCCGGCCAGTCGACCGTGCCGCCGCCGCCAGCGCCGCCGCCCGAGTGCCGCACCGCACCGGTACCGTCGATCGGGCCGACGCCCGCGATCTCCGGCGCGACGTAGAAGCCCGACCGCTCCCGGCTCTCCAGGAACCCGTCGTCGGCCAGCGCCTGATAGGCCAGCGTCACGGTGTTGCGCGAGACCTTCAGCCGCTCCGCCATGCTGCGCGTCGACGGCACCGGCTGGCCGGCGGCGAGATGGCCGGACAGGATCGCCGACACCAGGATCTCGCGAATCTGCGCCTGCAGCCCGCTGGCCGCCGACCGATCGACATGGAACAGCGATTGTCGCATGCGGTCCTCGCCCCGTCGCCGGCCCCCGTGGCATCCTGTTTGCCGCCATCTGGCACTATAGATGATCGCCGATCCGGTCCAGACTGCGTCGGCGAAGCATCGGCGCGGGGGCGCGCGGCCCCATCGGACACGACGGGCACGAAGGAGACGGCGACATGGACCTGCAGGACGGCGCATTCGACCCGGCGGCCGCCGGCAACTCGCTCGAAGAGCACTGGATGCCGTTCTCCGCCAACCGCGCCTTCAAGGCCAATCCGCGGCTGGTGGTCCGCTCGGAGGGCGTCTATCTGTGGGACCACCATGGCGGCCGGGTCCTCGACGGCTCGTCGTCGCTGTTCAACGTCCCGCTCGGCCACGGCCGGCCGGAGATCATCGACGCGATCACCCAGCAACTCCGCACCAACGACTACGCCGCGCCCTTCCAGACCAGCCATCCCGGCGCCTTCACCCTGGCCCGCAAGCTGGCGGCGCTGTTGCCGGAGCCGCTGAACCACACCTTCTTCTCCGCCTCGGGCTCGGAGGCGATCGACACCGCGCTGAAGATCGTCATGGCCTATCACCGCGCACGCGGCGAGAGCCAGCGCCTGCGCTTCGTGTCGCGCGAGCGCGCCTATCACGGCGTCAACATGGGCGGCGTGTCGCTGTCCGGCATGGTGCGCAACCGGGAAAGCTTCCCGTCCGTCCTGCCCAACATCGTGCATATGCGCCATACCTGGAGCGCCGATCAGCGCTTCACCCGCGGCCAGCCCGCGACCGGCGCCGAGATGGCGGAGGATCTGGAGCGCGCCTGCCAGACCTATGGCGGGGGCACCATCGCCGCCTGCTTCGTGGAACCGGTCGCCGGTTCCACCGGCACGCTGGTGCCGCCGGTCGGCTATCTGGAGCGGCTGCGCGAGATCTGCGACCAGCACGGCATCCTGCTGGTGTTCGACGAGGTGATCTGCGGCTTCGGCCGCATGGGCACGGCCTTCGGCGCGCAGGCCTTCGGTGTCACGCCGGACATCATCACCATGGCCAAGGCGCTGACCAACGGCATCATCCCGATGGGCGCAACGGCGGTGCGCGACGAGATCTACGAGACCGTCGTCGGCGCAGCGCCGGAGGGCGCCATCGAGTTCTTCCACGGCTACACCTATTCCGGCCATCCGGTGGCCTGCGCCGCGGCGCTGGCGACGCTGGCGATCTACGAACGCGACGGCATCTTCGACCGCGCGGCGGCGATGTCGGACTACTTCCTCGACGCCGTGTGGAGCCTGAAGGACCATCCGCTGGTCTACGACCTGCGCGGCTACGGCATGATGGCCGGCGTGGAGCTGCACCCCGACGGCGCCCCCGGCCGGCGCGGCAACGCGATGCAGGAGGCCCTGTTCTGGGGCGGCCTGCACGTCAAGTTCACCGGCGATGTCGGCATCCTGGCCCCGCCGCTGGTCGCCGAAAAGAGCCATATCGACGAGATGATCGACAGCCTGCGGCGCGTGCTCGACGCCCAGGCCGGGGGCTGACGCCGGCCCCTCGGGTCCGCTGGCCCGGCGATGCAACCGGCAATCCTGCTGGTCAACGCCGGCTCGTCCTCCCTCAAGCTGGCGCTGGCGCCGGCGCACACGGGCGCGACCCCCACGGCGCGGGCGACGGTCGACGGGATCGGCGCCCATCCCCGGCTCGACGCGAAGCCGGTCGACGGTCCCTTCGCCGCCCCCTTCGACCCGGACGACGGCATCGACCACGGGGCGGTGATCGCCTGGCTGATGCGCACGCTGGCCCGCCGGGACGATGCGGCCCAGCCTGTTGCCGTCGGCCATCGCGTGGTGCATGGCGGCCCCAACCTGGTGCGCCACGCCCGGCTGACCGACGCGGTGATCGCGGAGATCGCACGGGTCGCCCCGCTCGCCCGCTCCCACAACCCGCACAGCCTCGCCGCCATCCGGGCGGTCGCGGCGGCGTGGCCGGGCATCGTGCAGGTGGCCTGCTTCGACACGGCCTTTCATGCCGGCCAGGACCCGCTGGCCACCACCTTCGCGCTGCCGGCGGCCGTCCGGGCGGCCGGGGTCCGGCGCTACGGCTTCCACGGGCTCAGCTACCAGTCGATTGCCGAACGGCTCGACACCCTCGCCCCGGGGCTCGGCACGGGACGCGTCATCGTCGCGCATCTCGGCAACGGGGCCAGCCTGTGCGCGCTGGACGCCGGCCGCTCGGTCGCCACCACCATGGGCTTCACGCCGCTGGACGGCCTGGTGATGGGCACACGCCCGGGCCTGCTCGACCCCGGCGTCGTGCCGTTCCTGATGGCGGAGCTGGGCATGACCGCCGACGCGGTCGACGCCCTGCTCTACCGCGACAGCGGCCTGAAGGGACTGTCGGGCCTGTCGCACGACATGCGCCGGCTGGAGGAGAGCCCGACCGAAGAGGCGCGCTTCGCCCGCGCCCTCTTCGCCTACCGGATCGCCCGCGAGACGGGCTCGCTGGCCGCGGCGCTGGGCGGGGTCGATGCCCTGGTGTTCACCGGCGGCATCGGAGAGAACAGCGCGGCCACCCGCGCCGCCGTGCTGGAGCGGTGCGGCTGGCTCGGCTTCGCGCTGGACGCGGACGCCAACCACCGGGCCGGCCCCGACGGCCGCCGGATCACGGCGGCAGGATCGCGGCCCGCCTTCGTCCTGGCATCGGACGAGGAACGCATCCTGGCGCGCGAGACGGTAACGCTGGCGATGGGGTGACCGGCGCCGCGCCGGTCCGAACGCCCGCAGGGTGGCCTGGACGCCCGCAGGCTGGCCTGAACGCCCGGTGACCGCCCGCGACTTTTGGTCGCCCTTACAGAACCTTAGGCGGCAGGGTGGCAAGCACGTGCCGGGGCTCAACCAATTTCCAACCTCAACCAATTCCTAACTAAGAACTGGTTCGATAGATCGGAAACTGCCCAAACCGGGGCGCGGGCGGTCTGTTGTCGACCGGCGAGGCTCGGCCCGGCAACCCATCGACCGATGCTCCATGCATGCACAACTGGCTAGACCGTTGGACCTCACCGACGCTCCAACCGTCGCCGATGCGCTGATCGCCGGCTATCGGGGACCGGCGGCCGTGATCGACCGCCGCGGCATCGTTCTGGCGACCAACCCGGCGGCCCGCCCCTTCCTGGCGGTCTCGCGCACCTGGCACCATCGCAGCGCCGCGCCGGCCGGCGAGGACGAGGTGCCGGACAGCGGCGCCGTCACCGAGCATGAGTGGAACGGCGACCGCGTGGTAATTCGCTGGGCGGTGGTGCCGCTGCCGGCAGCGGTTCCCGGCGAAACGGCGGTCTCCGCCCTGTTCGGGATCGACGTCACGCTGGACGCCAATATGCGGACCGCCCTGGCGGAGAGCCGGCGCCGGTTCCGCGACCTCTCCGGCCTTGCCGGGGACATCGCCTGGGAGACGGATCCGGACGGCCGTCTGGTCTATCTGTCGATCGCACCGAAATTCGGCTACCGCTCCGACCGATTGATCGGCACGCCGGCGCGCCGGCTTCTGTCGGCGGAGGTCTCCGGCGTCGATGCGCTGACGCCGCGCCGGCCGGTGCGCAACCTGCCGGTCTGGCTGCGCGCCGCGGACGGCCAGCAGATCCTCTGCGCCATCGCCGCCGACCCGCTCTACGACGACCAGGGGGTCTTCCTGGGCGCCCGCGGCCTCGGCAGCGACATCACCGAGCGCCAAGCCCGAGAGGCTCATCTGGCGGAGCTGCACGAGCGCGACCGGCTGGTCGGCGTGATGGCCGGCGCGATGCGCAACGAGGACGGCCCCGACGCCGCCCTGGCCGCCGCGCTGGCGGTGCTGACCCGGGCGACCTCCGCCGACGGCAGCGTCGCCTTCGTCGCACCGGACACCGGCGGCGCGAGCCCGCTGGCCCAGGCCGGCGCCGGCCGGCCCGACGTCATCCCCGCGCCGGCCATCGACGCCCTGCTGCACAACGCCATCGCCGCCGAAACCGACAAGGTGATGACCCTGGAAGGCCACCAGCTTTCCGCCCTGCTGTGCGGGCGCACAGCCGACGGCCACGGCGCCGTCGTGAGCTGGCGCAGCAGCGAGGCGCCCAGCTTCTCCGACGCCGATCGGGCGCTGTTGGACGCCGCGCGGCCCCAGCTCGCCTTCGGTATCGTGCAGGTGCTGGAGGGGCGGCGCCTGCGTCAGCAGGCGGAACACGATTCGCTGACCGGCCTCTTGAACCGTGCCGCCATCACCCGGCGGATCGGGGCGCGGCTGAGCCGGCCCAACCGCCGGGGCGGCGCGGTCCTCTATGTCGACCTCGACAACTTCAAGGCGGTCAACGACAGCCTGGGTCATGCCCAGGGCGACCAGGCGCTCAGCCGCGTCAGCGCGCTGTTCAACGCGGTGCTGCGCGACAGCGATCTGGCCGGCCGCATCGGCGGCGACGAGTTCGTGCTGTGGCTGGACGACCGCTCGCCGGCCGGCGTCCGCGACGCCGCCGCGCAGCTTGTGGAGGACGGCCATTCCCTGGGCGATCTGTCGGCGAGCCGCGAGCGGCCGCTCGGCCTCTCCATCGGGGTCGCGCTGGCGCCGCCGACCCGCCGGGAAACCGTCGCCTCGCTGATCGAGCGGGCCGACAAGGCCATGTACGTCGCCAAACGGGGCGCCAAACAGCGCGGCGCCCAGGGCGGCTGGGGCATGGCCGCGGGGGACCCGGCCATATGACGGCGCTGGCCGAGGCTCCCGGCCAACTCGACTACGAAACGGCGAAGCTGCTGGCCCGCCACCTCGACGCATCGGTACGCCAGGAGCTCGGCCAGCGCGCCGACACCATGCCGGAGATCCTGGTCTTCCTGGTCGCCGACACAGATCGCGGCGTGCGCGAGGCCATCGCCCGCAATCCGTGCACGCCCCAGGCGGCCCATATGGTGCTGGCCCAGGACGGCGACGCCCAGGTCCGCATCGCCACCGCGGAGCGCGTGGCCGCCCTGATCCCCGACGCCGCCCCGGGCGCGCCCGTGGAAGAGGCCGTCGCCGCCGTTCTGATGTCGCTGTCGAACGACGCGGATGTCGAGGTGCGCCAGGCGCTGGCGGAGGCGGTTCAGTACCTGGCGGCGACACCGCATGGCGTGGCGCGCCGGCTGGCCGACGACGAGGCGATGTCGGTCGCCGAACCCATCCTCAGGCATTCGCCCGCCCTGACCCAGCAGGACCTGATCGAGATCGCCCGACGCGACGCCATCCCGGGCGTCCTGGGGGCGATCGCGCGGCGGCTCGACCTGCCGGCGGAAGTCGCCGACGTGGTGGCGCGTAGCGAGGATGTCGGCGCCGTCACCGTCCTGTTGGCCAACAAGTCCGCGCAGATCCGCGAAGACTCGCTGGACGCCATCCTGGACCGCGCGCCGGACCACCAGGCCTGGCACCGCCCGCTGGTCGAGCGCCCGGCCCTGCCGCCGCGGGCGGTCGGCCGGCTGGCGGAGTTCGTCGCGCTCTCGCTGGTCGACCTGTTGTCCTCACGCAACGATCTGAGCCCGGAATCGCAGGTCCAGCTCGCCGAGACGCTGGCCCGCCGTGCCCGAACGGAGCCGGCGCCGCCCCCCGCCGAGCCCGCAGCCGCGGCCGCGCCGCCGGCCGCCACCCCGGCACCGGCCGCGCCGTCCCCGTCCCCACCGACACGCCGGCCGGTGCCCGCCCACGCCGCCGCGCCGGCCGGCCAAGCGCCCCCAGCCGTGGCCGCGCCCGCACCGGCCGCGGAGGCGGCCAACGAGCCGGTATCGCCGATCGCCGAGGCGATGGAGCGGGTGTCCGTCCTGAAGTTCGCGGGCGGCCTGACCGCGGCGGTGATCGACGAGGCGGTCCTCACCGGCGACCGCGCCCTGGCGGTGGCGGCGATTGGCGTGCTCGCCGGCATCGACTACTGGAAGGCCGACCATGTCCTGCAGAGCCAAAGCCCGCGCGCCGTCATCGCGCTGACCTGGAAGGCCGGCCTGCCGATGGGCACGGCGGTCAAGGTGCAACAGACCCTGGGCTGCATTCAGCCGCACCGGGTGATCCATCCCGGCGTCGACGGCCGCTATCCGCTGCCGCGCAAGGACCTGGAATGGCAGCTCATGTTCTTCGACATCCCGACCTGAGTGTCCGTCTGTGAACGGGCCCACGGACCCGTTCTCCCAGCCGCACCGGCCCGCACCGGGCCGCATCCGATCACCGCTTCAGCCGCGACGGTGCCCGCGCTAGGGTGACGGTCGACGATGACTTCGGCCGTCTGCGCGGCGGCCGCCAACCGACCCTAGGGCATGGACTTTCAGTTCCTTCACGCAGCCGACATCCATCTCGACAGCCCGCTGAGCGGCTTGCGCCTCTACGACGGCGCACCGGTCGACCGCTTTCGCGCCGCCACCCGCGAAGCGCTGGGCAATCTGGTGGACCGGGCGATCGCCGACCGGGTCGCGTTCGTCGTCATCGCCGGCGACCTCTACGACGGCGACTGGCCGGATTTCGGCACCGGGCTGTTCCTGGTCCGTCAGTTGCAGAAGCTCGGGCGGGCGGGCATCCGGGTCGTCGTCCTGTTCGGCAATCACGACGCCCACAGCCGGATCACCCGCGACCTGCCTTGGCCCGACAACGCCCATCGCTTCGCGCATACGGCACCGCAGACCATCGTCTTCGACGACCTCGCCGTCGCCCTGCACGGCCAGAGCTTCGCCGAGGCGGAGACCACGGCCAACCTGGCGGCCGGCTACCCGGCGCCGCTGCCCGGCCGGCTGAACATCGGCGTGCTGCACACCGCCCTGGAAGGCGCAGCCCGCCACGCCCGCTACGCGCCGTGCTCGGCGGGCCAGCTCGTCGCCCATGGCTACGACTACTGGGCGCTCGGCCATGTGCACGAGCGGGCGATCGTGCACCGCGATCCCTGGGTGGTGTTTCCCGGCAATCTCCAGGGCCGCCACATCCGCGAGACCGGGGCCAAGGGCTGCATGGCGGTCACCGTGCGCGACGGCCGCATCGCCGAGGTGGCACCGCTCGACCTCGACGCCGTGCGCTGGCTCGACGTCGCGGTCGATGTCGCCGGGCTGACCGATCTCGACGCGGTGGCGGCGGCAGCGGCCCGGACCATGGCCGACACGGCGGCCCGCCGGGCCGACGGCCGCCCGGCGGCGATCCGGGTGGTTCTGCGCGGCGAGACACCGGCCCATGCCCGCCTGACCGCCGACACCGCGGCGTTGGAGGCGCAGCTCCAGGCGCACGCCTTCGATCTGACCGACGGCGGCGACTGTTGGCTCGAATCGGTCCGCCTCGCCACCCGGCCGCCGCAGCGCATGGCGACCACCGCCCGGGCGGAGGCGGCCGACCTGCTGGCCGAGCTGCTCGACGGCGCGCAAGACGATGCGGCGCTGGCGGCGGCCCTCACCGCGGCGCTCGGCCCGCTGAAGGCGGGGCTTCCCCGCAGCCTGGCGGAGGGCGAGGTCGGCGAGGATGCGCCCCTCCTGGCGGCGCTCGGGCGCGGCGACATGGCGTCCCTGATCGCCGCCGTCCGGCCCGATCTCAGCGCCCTTGCCGACGGCGGTTGAGGCGGATGCGCCTGGCGCGCCTCCACCTCGCCCGCTATGGGCATCTGACGGGGCTCGACCTGGCCTTCGCGCCCCGCACGCCCGACCTGCATCTGATCGTCGGCGACAACGAGGCGGGCAAGTCGACGACCGAAGCGGCGATCACCGATCTGCTCTACGGCTTCGATCACCGGACGGCTTTCGCCTTCCTGCACGATGCGCATGACCTGGAAATCGGCGCCACGCTGGGTCCGGCGGGCGGCGAGATCGCCGTGACCCGGCGCAAGCGGCGGGCCGGATCGCTGACGGCGGATGACGGGTCGGCGGTTGAGGAGGGCGTGCTCGCCCGGCTGTTGGCCGGGGTCGACCGCGCCACCTTCGCCGCCCAGTTCAGCCTCGATCACGCCCGGCTGCAGAAGGGCGGCCAGGACATGCTGAACCCCGACACCGATCTCGGCCGCCTGTTGTTCCAGGCCGGCGCCGGCCTCGACTGGCTGGGCGAGCGGCTCGGCGCGCTGGAGGCGGCAGCGGGCACCCTGTTCCGCCCGCGCGGCAAGCAGCAGGCGGTCAACCGTGCGCTCGCCGACCACAGGGCCGCCATCGACCAGAAGAAGAAATCCGCGCTGTCGCCGCGCGACTATCGGGCGGCCCAACAGGCGCTCGCCGATGTGGAAGCGGCGCTGGCGGCGGTGAACCGCCGGCTCGGCGAGATTACCCAGGCCCGCACCCGGCTGACGCGGATCCGCGGCGTCATCCCGATCCTGCGGCGGATCGATGCCGCGCGGGCGGCGCGGGCGGACCTGGGCGCCGTGCCCGACCTGCCCGCGGATCTGCCCGCCCGGCTGGAGGCGGCGGTTGCCGCGCAGCGGACGGCCGCGCTCGCCCTCGCGGCGGCGCGGGACGAACGCGCGCGCGCCGATTTGGCCCGTGAGGCGATCGCCGTCGACACCGTCTTGCTGGCCCGCGAAGAGACGCTGTCGGCGATGCTCGACACCCCGCTCGGCCGCTACCGCACGGCGGCGGAGGATTTGCCCCGCCGCCGGCTGAAGCGCGACCAGCAGGCCGCCCTGATCGCCGCGCGCGGGCGCGACGTCGGGTTGCCGGACCTGACGGCGGAAACGGCGGGCCCACACCTGCCGACGGAGCTGCGGCTGACCGCCCTGCGCCGCCTGATTAAGGCGCACGGGGAGCGTGCGCAGGCGCAGCGGCTGGCACGCACGGCCCGCGACAAGGCCCTTCGCGAGGCCGAAGAGGCCGGCCGGCGGCGCGACGCGATGCCGGAGCCGCCCGATCCGGCACCGCTGGCTGAGGCCATCGCAGCCGCGGAGGCCGAGTCTGGGGCATCGGTGCGGCTGGCGGCCGCGCGCGACGCCGCGGCAGCGACCCGGGACGACATCGCCAAGCACCTCGCCCGCCTCGTGCCGACCCTGCCCGACGGCTGCACGCGCGTGTCCCTGCCGGCCGGCGCGGCGGTGATCGACTACGCCCGATCCCTGGCCGAGATCGACGACCGGGCAGCCGGCGCCGCGGCCGAGCACGACCGCCTGGCGGCGGACCGTCTGGCGCTGGAAGAGGACTGCCAACGCCTGCTCGCCATCGGCGGCGCCGTGCCGCCGGAACGGTTGGACCAAGCGCGCGCCTGGCGCGATCAAGGCTGGCAACTGGTGCGGCGGCGCTTCATCGACGGTGATCCCTCGGCGGAGACGGAGATGCGGCGCTTCGCCGGCAGCCTACCCCTGCCTGACGCCTATGCCGCGGCGGTGACGGAAGCCGACCAGGTCGCCGACGCCCGCCACGACCGGGCCAAGGTGTCGGGCGAGTTGGCCGCGAAGGCCGCCGCCCTCGCCGCCGTGGAAACCCGATTGGCGAAGCTGACCGACGCCCGCCAAGCCGACGCGGCAGCCAGCGCCGGTCTGCGCGACCGCTGGCAGGTGGCCTGGGCGGACACCGGCATCGACCCCTTGCCGCCCGCCGACATGATCGACTGGCTGGCCGCGCTGGAAGCGATCGAGGCCGCCCGTATCGACCTCGCCCGCCAGGACGCCGCCGTGGCGGCCGATCAGGATCGCGTGACCGCCCTGACCCGGCGGCTCGCCGCGGCACTGACAGAGATCGGCCAGGCGCCGGACGACGGGACCACGCTGCTCGCCCTGCTGGCCGCGGCCCGCGCGACCCTGGACGGCGTGCAGGCGACCCTGCGCGACCGCACCGCCGCCGCCGATGCCGCCCGCGCGCGATCGGCAGCGGCAGCGGAGGCAGCTGAGGCGCATCGCGCGGCCGAGGCGGAGTTCGACGCCTGGCGCCAGGACTGGGCGGCGGAGATGACGGCCTGGTCGCTGCCGCCGCAAACCGACCCCGCCGACATCGACGCCGTGCTGGCCGCCTGGACGGCGATCGTCGAGGCGCACAAGGAGATCTATCGCGACGACGGCCTGGACCATCGGATCGCCGCCATGCAGGCGGACCGGCAGCGCTTCGTCGACGATCTCGAACGGCTGGCCGGCGAGATCGCCCCGGATGTGGCCGGCCAGCCCGTCCCGGCGACGGCCGAGGCACTGAAGGACCGCCTGGCCGCCGCCCGCACCGCGCGCGACCGCAAAGCCGACGCGGTGGGGGCGGCCGAGGCCCGCGCCGAGCAGGAGGCGGCGGCCGAGGCCGCCGACCGGCAGGCCCAGACGGCGCTGGCGGCGATCCTGGCCGAGCTGGGCGTCGGCGATGTCGCCGCGGCGGGAACCGTACTCGCGCGCGTCGAGACGGCCGGCCGGCACGGCGAAACAATCCGGGAGCGGAACGAAGACCTGTTGTCCTTGGGCGGTGGCCTCGACGAGGCGGATCTGCGCCGCGAAGCCGAAGGCCACGACCTCGACGCGCTGGCGGGCGAGATCGCCAGGCTGGACGAAGAGGACAAGGCCGTGGTGGCCGAGAGCCAGCGCCTCAGCGCCGCGCGCAGCGAGGCGAAAGCCGCCCTTGAGGATGTCGAGCAGGCGGGCGGCGCCACGGCCGTGGCGGCGGAGGCGGCGGGACAGGCCGCCGCGGCAGCGATCGACGGGGCGGAACGCTATGTCCGGCTGACCGCGACCGCCGTGCTGCTGCGCCACGCCGTCGAGCGCTACCGCGAACGCAACGAGGGTCCCCTGCTGACCCACGCCAGCGGCCTTTTCGAACGGTTGACGCTCGGCCGCTATACCGGCCTGACCATCGACCGGGACGACCGCGGGCAGCCGAGCCTGCGCGCCCGTACCGGCGACGGCGGCCGCAGCGTGCCGGTGGACCGCCTCAGCGACGGCGCACGCGACCAGCTCTACCTGGCGCTGCGCCTCGCCGGCATCGCGCTGCTGCTCGACCGCGGCACCGTGCTGCCGCTGATCGCCGACGACCTGTTCGTCAATTTCGACGACGACCGCGCCGCGGCCGGACTGGCCGTGCTGGCGGATCTGGCGACGCGCACGCAGGTGCTGTTCTTCACCCATCACCGCCATCTGCTGGCCCTTGCCCAGGCGCGGCTGCCCGGCCGCTTCGACGCGGTGACGCTGGCGGCATGAGCACGCCCGCGCCGGTTACCGCCCTGTGCGTCGGCGAGGCGCTGATCGACTTCGTCGCGGCGTCGGGACCCGGCGACCTGGCGGACGTCACCATCTTCCACCGCGCGGCCGGCGGCGCACCGGCCAATGTCGCGGTCGGGCTCGCCCGGCTCGGCATCGCCAGCGGCTTCGTCGGGCGGGTCGGCGACGACGCCTTCGGCCGGCATCTGCGCGACACGCTGGCCGACGCCGGGGTCGACGTGTCGGCGATGCGTGCCACGCCCGGTCTGCGCACCGGCCTTGCCTTCATCTCCCACGACCACACCGGCGAGCGGCATTTCGCGTTCCATCGCGAACCGGGCGCCGACACCCGGCTGACCCCCGCCGACATTGATGCCGCACCGATCATGGGCTGCCGCGCGCTCTATTTCAGCTCCCTGGGGCTGGTCGGCGAGCCGTCGCGCAGCGCCCTCCGCCACGCCATTGCACGCGCCCGGGCGGCCGGCGCGCTGGTCGCGTTCGACCCCAATCTGCGCCAGGACCTGTGGCCGGACACGGCTGCGGCGACTGCCGGCCTCCGCGACGGCATGGCGGCCGCGACGCTGATCAAGATCAGCGAGGAGGAGGTGCGGTTCCTGGTGCCCGATGGCCCGCTGGAGACGGCCGCGCGGCGGCTTTGGCATGACGGGCTGGAGGCGATGCTGGTCACCCGCGGACGGCAGGGCTGCCTGGGGCTGACCGCCGACCGGTCGGTCGCCGTGCCCGGCCTGAAGGTAGAGGCGGTCGACGCCACCGGCGCCGGCGACGGCTTCATGGCCGGGTTCCTCGCGGAGCGTCTGCGCGCCGGCCCCGCGGCCCTGTCGGCCGACGGGCTCGCCGCCGCGCTGCGGTTCGCCACCGCCACCGGCGCGCTGACCACCACGTGCCCCGGGGTCATCCCCGCCTTGCCGACCCGCCGGGCGGTCGAAGACCTGCTTTCCCGGCCGACAGGATAGCGGCCGTTCAGAGTGGACCGATATCGACGAAGAATGGTTTGTTGTCGCGCCCGCGGTAAACGAACCCGCCAAACGTCCGCAGGGCCAGGCAGATCAGGAAGATCTGGATCGGGTTGACGTTCGCCTTGTGCAGGGCGGCGCACATCAGCTTGTCGGAAAAGACCTGGTCGGCCTTGTGGGGGCCGCGGTCCATGATCTGCCAGGCAATGTAGAGAAAGTCGTGGAAGATCGAGGCTTCCAGATGCGGCCCCACGCGACCGACGATGTTCCGCAACCCGCGCGGTACGGATGACAGATCGGTCACCATGCCGCGCGGCACCGTCAGGTACTTCTGCACACCGTCCAATCGATAGGATACCGTGTAGTCCTTTGCGAGAATGTAGTCGGCATCCTCACCCCGGCGCCGTTTCACGGACTCGATGCCGCGATACAGAACAAGCGGGGTGTCATAGTCGACAAATTCCAGCTTTTCCCAGTCTTCATCGGGGTAAGGGTTGTCGAATTTCGGATGGATCTCATCGTAGGTCATCGACTGTCTCCACCGATCGCGGGCGGCTGTACACCGATCGATGGCACAACAAATACCTGTAAATAAGACAATAATCTATCCAAAACGCGGCTGCGGCCTTGCCCCATTGCCGGCCCCGACTGCCCCTACAGCGTGGCGACGGACAGCCCGCCGTCGAGGGTCAGCACCTGGCCCGTGGCATAGGGCAGGTCGCCGCGCACCAGCGCCGCCACCGCCCGGCCGATATCCGCCGGCGCGCCCCAGCGGCGTTCCAGCGTCAGCCCGTCGGCGATCAGCCGGTCGTACTTCTCCGTGACCCCGGCGGTCATGTCGGTGCGGATGACGCCCGGCCGCAGCTCGTAGACCGGGATGCCGTGCTCGGCGAGGCGCACCGCCCATAGCCGCGCCGCCATGGCCAACCCCGCCTTGGAAATGCAGTAGTCGCCGCGGTCGACCGAGGCGACGGTCGCGGAGACGGAGGTGATGAACACCACCGCGCGGGGGCCAACGGGCACAGCATCGGCCAGCATCCGCCGCGCGACGGCCTGGGTCAGGAAGTACGGCCCCTGCAGGTTCACCTGAACCAACCGCTCGAAGGACGCCAACTCGGCGTCCAGGATATCGGCGCGGGTCTTCGGCGCGATGCCGGCGTTGTTGACAAGCACGTCGAGCCGGCCGAAGCGCGCCCACACGGCGTCCACCAGGCGGTCGCGGTCCGCCGCGTCGGCGATGTCGGCGGTGACGTAGTGCGCGGCGACGCCCGTCGCCGCCAGCCGCGCGCAGGCCGCCGCGGCCTCCGGCTCCACCCCGCAGATCATGAGATCAAGGCCGTCGCGGGCCAGCGCCTCGGCGATGCCCAGGCCGATACCGCGGTTGCCGCCGGTGATCAGGGCCACCCGGCGCGGCGACCGCCCGCCCGCGGCGGGGCCGCCCCCGGCGGTCACGCTACCCCCGCATGCACGGCCAGCCACTGGGCGAACCGGGCGGCGGCCCGATCGGGGTCGGCCAGCAGGCCCGCTTGGTCGGCCAGCCGGAAGACGGCCGACAGATGCGGGGCGGACCGCGCGCTCTCCTGCCCGCCTAGCATGGCGAAGGCGTCCTGGTGGCCGTTTAGCCAGGCCAGGAACACCACGCCGGTCTTGTAGAACCGGGTGGGCGCGCAGAAGATCTCGCGCGCCAGCGGCAAGGTCGGGGCCAGCACGGCGTCGTAGGTCGCCCGGTCGCCCGCCGCCAATGCGGCCAAGGCCCGCGCGGCGGCCGGCGCGATCGGGTCGAAGATGCCGAGCAGCGCGTCGGAATGGCCCTCCGCATCCCCGGCGATCAGTGCGGGGTAGTTGAAGTCGTCGCCGGTATAGAGCCGCACACCCGCCGGCAGGCGCCGCCGCATCGCCACCTCCAGCGCCGCATCCAACAGCGACACCTTGATGCCGTCGACCTTGGCGGCATGGTCCTCGATCAGCGCCAGACACACCTCCAAGGCCGCCCAGGGGTCGTCGTGCCCCCAATAGCCGGACAGCGCCGGGTCGAACATCGGCCCCAGCCAATGCAGGATCACCGGCTGGGCAGCGCCGTCGAGCAGCCGGCCATAGACCCGCACATAGTCGTCCGCGTCCGACGCCGCCGCGGCCAGCGCCCGGCTGGCCATCAGGATGATCCGGCCGCCCGCCGCCTCCACGGCTTCCATCTGGTCCTCATAGGCCGCGGTCACCGCCGCCAGGTCCGGCACCTCGGCGGGGTCGAGATGATCGGTGCCGACGCCGGCCGCCACCGCCGCCCCCGGTCGGGCCGCCGCCTCGGCCAGGCACCGCTCGATCAACAGTCGAGCCTCCGGCCAGGCCAGGCCCATGCCGCGCTGGGCGGTGTCCATCGCCTCCGCCACGCCGAGGCCGAGGTCCCACAGATGATGGCGGAAGGCCAGCGTACGCTCCCAGTCGATCGGCCGCGCGATCCAGGGATCGCCAGCGGCCCGGGGATCGACCACCATATGGGCGGCGGCATAAGCGACGCGGTTGAAGACGAGCGGCGCGGACGGCGCCAACAGCGGCGTACCGGACAGGTCGTACGCCTCCGGTACGCCGCCGGCGCCGATCAGCATCAGTCGGGGCATGGGTGGGGTCAGCTCATCAAGCGGGCGCGTAGGGCGAACCGGCTAAGGTTGCCCGGCCCACATCAGCGCGGATCGGTCAGGCGGCGCAAGGGCAAAGGGCGGCAGACGGTGTGCCCGCTGCCGCCCCTTCGCGTCTTTGTACTCGCAACCGGGGCCGCCGTCCTAAAGCGGCCCGGTCAACCCGCGCCTACTGACAGACGTCGCCATAGTCCCAGGTGCTCTGGAGGTACGTCGCCACGCAGGTGTCATCCGCCTCGGCGCCATCGCTGCCGGGGCCGCCGGCCGCCGGTTCGATATCGCCGATATTGAGCGGATTGCCGCCGCCCCCGGCCGGCTGCGGGCCGCCGCCCAGCGAACCGATCGGATTGCCGTCGGCGAACAGGTTGGTCTGGAAGCCGACGCCCTGCTCCGAGGTGAAGAACGCATCACCGCCCGGATTGTTGTTCTGGAACTCGGCCGTCGGGATGCCGAACCGCCGGAAGAAGTCCAGGAGGTCCAAGGTCCCCAGGTCCACCGGGAATTCCAGCAGCGCGATCTCCAGCGGCTGGAAGGCGAAGAGCGGCGTATCCACCAGACCCGTATCCGCCCGCGGGAACAGGGCGAGGATATCGGTGTTGGCGTCCTCCGCCGGCAGGACACCCGGCGGATCGGTGACGATGAAGAACGGCGGTGCCAGCGTGAACCCGTCGATCGCCGCGGAGACCTCGGCCAGCGTCTCTCCGCCCCACCAGTTCGCATTGAGGTCCGGCGTGCCGGTGCCTTCGTTGTTGAAGCCGAACCCGGCGTTGAAGAACTCGCCCACCGGATCGGCCGCGGCGGGTCCATTGCCGGGCATGAAGTTGACGTTGATGAACAGCCCATTGGCCGGCGTGTCGACGCCGTCAACCAGCTCGGTCAGCGCGTCGCCGATATCCACACCGGTGACGATACCGACCGCATCGCTGGCGTTGCGGATGATGTAGTTCTGATAGACCTGCACCAACGCGTTGCCGAAGTTCCCCTGGAAGCTGATGCCGTCGCCTTGGGGCGCGCTGGTATCGGTGCCGTTGCCGTCGATGAAGTTGTTGAAGATGTTCAGCGTCGCCGGTCCGTCCACCGTGGTGGCGGCGGGCACGCCGATACCACTGACCTCGATGCCGTTGTCGCCGCTGCCGACGATCATGTTGCGCTGGACGGTGACCAGCGTGCCTTCCTCGATCAGCCCTGCGAAGTCGACACCGTCCCCGGCGACGCCCCGGATCTGGCCGGTTACGTCGAACAGGTCGAGATCGACGAGCTGGCTGCCGTCGTAGTCGGCCCCGGTCTGAAGCGCCGTGCCGTTCAGGTCGATCAGGACGGTGGCGCCGTCGAAGATGCCCAAGTCGGCGTTGGGGCCGGTACCAACCGGCTCGAAGTAGATACCGTCGCTCAGACCGATGATGTCGACATTGCGGGCGATCACCACCTCGGTCTCGCTGCCGCCGATCCCCTCGAACTTGATGCCGTCGCCGCCGATCGCGGGATTGTCGGGGTCGTTGACGCCGAGGATCTGCTGATTGTCGACAATCTCGACCTGCGCGCCGCCGGTCACGAGGTTGAAGTCGATACCGTCGTCCGTCGCCCCCTGGATCAGCGTGTTGCCGGAGATGCGGATCCGAGGTTCGGCCCCGCCGACGAAGCTGAAGTTGATGCCGTTGTCGCCGCCGAAGATGCGCTGGGTCCCCAAGCTGCCGTCCGGCTCCGCACTGATGAAGATGTCGGCGCCGTCGACCCGATGGTTGGGGTCGAAGAAGATGCCCGACGACTCGCCGCCGATGTCGTTGCCGGACAGCGAGACAGCCGCGAGGTTCGGGCCCTGGAACGACAACTGGCCACCGTCCGTCAACGCCCGGCCGTTACCGTCGTCGAAGATCGCCTGTTGATCCATACCGATCAGCAGCCATGGCCGATCGCCGGTCACCGTACCGCCATTGCGGGTGAAGCTGCCCTGCTCGACATCGCCGAACACCGTTACGCCGTTGCCGCTGAGGCCCAGAACATCGTTGCCGGAGATCACGAAGCGCGCGCCGTCGACCAGGCTGTCGCCGGCCTTCACGATCTCATTGCCCGACACGGAGAAGTCGCTGGCCGCTCCACGCAGGAAGATACCGCCCTGCCCGCTCAAGCCGATATCGTCGAAACCGATCGGCGTCACGCTCGGCGTCTGGTTGTCGACGACCGCGAACAGCACATCGGTGCCGGCCAGCCCCCAAGTCTCGATGGCAAACTGGTCGGTACCGGTGCCACCCTGGAGGAGGTTGCCGGTGATCAACACCTGCGGCCCGGTGTCATCGTTGCGTGCATCATCGGCGCCGGAGTGGATCAGACCCGCGAACTCGACTGCGTCCTCTCCCGCCCTCACCCGGTTGCCGTCGATCAACACATCGACTCCCGACCCGCTGTCGCTCAGCCGGCCGGCGAAATGCATGCCGTCCACGGCCGCGAAGATCGTGTTGTCGAAGATGTTCAGGAAGCCGACGCCGAGATTGCTGTCCGACATGAAGATGCCGTGCCTCGACACCGCGCCGATGCCGACGTCGTTGCCGCTGATCTGCCAGGTCGCATTCAGGCCGATATTAACCAGTTCGATCGCGTCGCTCATGACATGGGCGGCGGGGCTGAACTGGTTATTGGTGATGACCGCACCGGCCGAGATGCTGGTGGCGCCCAAGCCCGTGTCGATGATGCCCAGCTCGATACCCGTCGTCGGGTCGGCGTCGTCGGTGATCTCGGCGAAGGTGAAGCCGGTGATCGTCACGTCCGACACGATCTTGGTGCCCGACAGGTCGTTCGGGTTCCTGGCAGTCGCGTCGACCGCGCCGACCGCAAAGCCGGTGTCGATGTCGCCGTTATTGGCGAACGCGTCGACCGCGCCGACATCGATGAGGGCGAAGCCGTCGGCGCGCACCGTCAGGCCGTCAACCCAGACCTCCACGCTGCCGCCGAACGGCCCCCGCGTCCCGTCGACCTCAACCTCGGTGGCGCCGAGGAGACCGGCGGTGTTCACCGCGAGCTGGATGCTGTTCAGGTCGCCCAGCGTCACCGGACCGTCGACATCGCCCGGGTTCAACAGGCCGACATCGCCGGTGTCGTTGTAGTGGGTGACGCCGGCCTCGAAGTCGGCGTAGGTCGCCGGGGCGCCGCCCGCAAAGGTCACACCGCTGGCATCGATCAAGACCGGCCGGTTGCCCACGAACTCCGCACCGCCGAGCAGTCGAATGAACTGGCCGTTCGAGCTGGCCGGACGGGCGCCGATATTCAGGACGCCCAGCGTGTTGTTCGTGATGTCGATGCCGGGACCGCCGAACTCAAGGCCGTGCAGCCCGCCGAGGATCTGCGTCGTGCCGTTGGTGGCGCCCGTCAGGTCGACCTGGATGCCCGGGCTATCGGCGTCGGTCAGGAACCGTACCACGCCGTCGACCTCGGTCAGCGCCTCGAAGATGGCGCTGTTGGCGATCACGACCCGGCCCACCGGGTTCGGCGCCGTCCCCACCGTCGTGCCCGTGTTGTCCACCACCAGCGCGCTGACGTCGCCCGTCAAGGTCTCGTCCGCGAAGCTCAGGGTGGTCGACGACTGCAGGTTCTCCACCAGCACGCCGATCTGACCGCCGGTCACCGAATTGCCGCCGCCGAAGGTGACCGACGCCGTGTCCAAGACACCGGCGACATAGACGCCGCGGGCCTGGCCGACGATGGTGTTGCCCGTCAGCGAGAGCGTGGCGTCGTCCTCGACCGTGCCGGAGACTTGAACGCCATCGCCGCCATCGCCCCGGATGTCCAGGTTGTTCGCAATGGTTACGACCGGCGCGTCCAGGCCGGTGAACGCCGGATCGTCGAAGATCCGCTGGAACGCGACGCCGTGCAGCGTCCGCCCGAGGATCTCGTCGTTGCGCAGGATGTCGACGGTCGAGCCGGCGTCGACCTCGGTGAAGTCGATGCCGGTCTCCCCGCCACGGATCGCCGCGTTGTCGGCGATGTCGATCGCCGCCGTGCGTACGAGACCGAAGCTGATGCCGTCTGCGCCCTCGCCTTCGATCAGGTCGTTGCCGACCACGTTGATCACCGCATCTTCGATCAGAGCCGACGCGAACCGGATGCCGAAGGTGCCGCCGACGATCCGCTGAGCGCGGACCACACCGGTGTCGAGGCTGTCGCTGACGAACACGTCGGTGCCACTCACCGGCTGCGAGAAGTCCACGCCGACGGCTTCTGCGTTGATGTCGTTGCCGGTCAACGAGATCGGCCCGACCGGATCGAGGTTGTCGCCCTCGAAGGACAGTAAGCCGCTCTCGGTCAACACCCGGCCGTTCAGATCGTCGAAGTCCGCGTCGGGATCCATGCCGACCAGCACCCAGGGCCGCTCGCCGGGACGATCAGGGCCGGCCGCCTGGCCGAGCGCGCCTTCCTCGACCTGCCCCTCGAACCACACGCCATTGCCGCCACTGGCATCGATGTCGTTGCCGGCGATCGCCAGGCGGGCGCCGTCGATCAGGCTCTGCCCGGTCAGGATGACCTGGTTGCCGGCAATCGCCAGATCGCTCCCCGCCGCGCCGACCAGGATGCCACCCCAGCCACCCAGCGCCGGCGAGACACCGCGCGGCAAGGTCGCGCTGGACGACGGGCCATTGTCGACCACGGCGAACAACACGTCGGTACCGGCAAGGCCCGCCGTCTCGATGGCGTAATTGCCGGCCGCGGCACCGCCCTGCAGCGCGTTGTCGCTGATCAGGATCTGCGGGCCCTGGCCGTCGCTGCCCGTCGAATGGATGACATTGGCGAAATCCACGGCGTCATCGCCGCCGGCCAGCACATTCTCCGCGATCCGCACATCGACGCCGCCGCCGCCGTCGCTCAGACGTCCCGCGAAATGGACGGCGTCCACAGGTGCCGTGATATCGTTCTGGAAGATGTTGATGAAGCCGGTGCCCAGGTTGCCGTCCGACATGAAGATGCCGTGCTGCGACACCGCGACGTCGAGGATCTCGTTGAAGCTGATCTCCCAGGTCCGGTTCAGACCGAGATTGACCAGCTCGATCGCGTCCTGCATCCGGTCGGCGCCGGCCTGGCCGAAGACGTTGTCGGTGACCACCGCCCCTTGGGAAAGACTGCCGGCGGCACCGATCTCGATGCCGGTCGTCGGAGTCGCGTCGGGGGTGATCTCCGCAAAGGTGAACCCTTCGATCCGCACGCCCGCCACGGGGTCCGTGCCGGACGGGTCGTTCGGGTTCGTCCCCGTGGCGTCCACCGCGCCGATGAGGAAGCCGGTGTGGATATCCCCGTTGTTGGCGAACGCGTCGACCGCGCCGACATCGATCACCGGTCCGCCAGAGCCGTTATCGATGCCGATCACCGTCAGGTCATCAACCCAAACCTCGACGCTGCCGCCGTAGTTGCCGCCCAGCGCGGTCGGCCCGACCCCGCCGAACACGCGGACCGTATCCTCGCCAAGCAAGTCCGCCGCGTTGACTGCGAGCTGGATGCTCTCGCCGGAGACCAACGGCCCGCCGAGCCGCAGCAGACCCGTCGATCCATTGTCGAGATAGTGGACGATCTTCTGCTCGATCTGGATCGCATCGGCGTCGACGGTGATGTCCAGGCCGCCGAAATCGACACTGGTGGCATCAATGATCGTCGGTTGGTTCGTCGTCTCGTCGAACTCCGCGCCCAGCTCCAGGCTGACGAAGTTCCCCGACTGCCCGCCGAACACGGTGTTGTTGAGATCGTCGCCGACGATGTCGACATCGGTTCCGCGGAACCGCATGCCGTTCTCGCCGCCGGTGATCACATTGCCCGCACCGATGGTGACGGCGCTGGAATCGGAAACGTTGAACCCGACGAAAAGGCCCGTGGAATTGTCGGTCAACGTGTTGCCGCTGAGGACCGCAGAGGTGCCGGCCCCGTTGAAGGTCGACATCAAGATGCCCGCGGACACGGAACCGTCGGTGCTCGCCACGCCACGGTTGTTGATGATCTGGTTGCCGGTGATCTCGACATTCGCAGCGCCGCCGCCGACCTCCACGGCGTAGTCAAGGTGGTCGCCGACGCCCTTGCCGGTATAGGTGTTGCCGGAGAAGACGCTGCCGCTCGCGCCGCCACCGAAGAAGATGGCGCCGATCCGGCCGATATTCGTGAAGACCGAGTTGGTGACGTCGACCGAACCGCTGCCCCGCGCCGCCACACCCATGCCGTGATAGGCGCCGAACCGGATGTTCTGGAAGGTCAGCCTGTCGATCGTCCCCGCCCCGTTTTGGCGGATCGCCTGATAGACGGCCTGGCCGGTGCCATCCATCGTGAAGTCGCGGAGGGCGACCGTGCGATTGGGCTGGACCAGCCACCAACCGCGATCATCGCCGGCGTCCACGGTGTCGAAGCTCAGCCGGACGTTCGTCACGCCCTGGCCCTGCCCGAAGATGGTCACGTCCTTGTCGATCACCACCTGCGCGGGGTCGAAGAACGTGCCGGCACCGAGAATGACGGTGCTGCCCGACACCAGATCGATGCCTTCCTGGATGCGGCCGAGCGTGGCCGCATCGGTCTGGCCGCCCAGCGTGGTCACGAACAGCTCGGAGAAGTCGCCCTGGAAGCCGTTGGACGTGTCGCTGTCGATGTCCGCGCCGCTGGTCAGGAAGGGCGTGAAATCCAGCAGGTCCGGCTCGTTGCCGCCGCTGGGGCCGATCACCCGGTCGGCGATCTGCTGCTCCGTCAAGGCGACGAAACCGGTGCCGTCCTCCACGCCCCAGAAATTGCCACTGGCGTCGAGCGCCCGGTCGAAGCCGCGGCGCAACAGAACGGCGCTCAGATCGTCGATGAGGATCCGGTTGTTGAAGACGGTGAAGGTATCGGTGAAGGTGCCGCCGTCGAAGTCGAAAACGGTTCCGGTGATGCCTTCGAAGAAATTGTTGGTGAGGGTGACCCGACTGACCGTGTCGCCGCTGCCCCCTTCGGTCCGGATCGCTGTTGTCAGCTCCTCGAAGGCGACCACCTGAATGGTCGTGTCGTTGACGTTACCGCCGTTCGCCAACACCAGCACACCCGTGGTGTTGGCCTGATCGTTCCCGTCGAAGCGGATGCCGGTGACACTGACACCGCTGTTGGTGATCGTCATGCCGACGCTGTTCGCGCCGACATTCCGCAGGATCGTGGTGTTGGCGATCCCGTCGCCGACGATGCTGACGGCTTTGTCGACCTGGACGGCCTCGGTGAAGGTGCCGGCGTCGATGGTAACCGTCCCGCCGGCGCTGGCGGCGGCGATGCCGTTGTTGATCGAGCCGTTGCCGGCGGAAAAGATCTGGCTGCCCGTTTGGCTCGAACTCGGTGAGCCGAACAGGAATTCCCCGGCCCCGACGATGAAGACGCTGCCGAGACCGCCCGCCGCGCTGGTATCGGCCGTCGCGTTGGCGCCGCTCAGCCCCAGCGCGAAGCCGACCGCGTTGAAGGTGTTGCCGCCTTCGACCGTGACGGCCGCCGCATCCGCCGGATCGGCCGGGTTGGTGCCGCCCGCCAGCGCCGTCGTGTCTTCGACGTAGATGGCGAACTCGGCGATGGTGTCGAACGCCACGTTGCGAATGGTCAGGTCCGCCACATCACCGTGCCAGAACGCCTGATCCGTCGCGACGATGCCATAGTCGAGGTTCTGCAGCGTACCGCCGTCGATGGTGACGTTCGGCGAGGTGATGTTGGTCGCCTCGAAGCCCCAGGCGGCCCGCCCGCTGCCATTCAGCGCCGACCCGTCGATGAAGTTGCCCTCCGCGAGCGTCGTCACCGTGTTCTGATGCGACGTCAGGGCGATACCGACCCACCGCGTGGTCTCGTCCGGATCGGCGAGCGCATTGATGGTGTTGTTGCGCAGCGCGATCGTCGACGCGTTGCTGTAGAACAGATTGTGGAAGATGCCGGTGACCGTTGCGTTGATCTCGTTGTTCTCGATCACGCCCGGGTTGGTGCCCGGATTGGCCTGCCAGAAATTGTTGGTCTGAATGCCGATCCGGACATCCGTCATCAGGTTGTTCGAGACGTCGGCGTAGAAGTTGTTCGCCAGAATGACGCCGCGACCCCAACGCGCCGGAGAGGTGATGTTGTCGAACCGGTTATAGGCAATGACGTTGTCGCCGCCGAGATTGTAGCCGTAGACGCCGACGCCGGTCAGGTTGCGGATGACCGTGTTGCGAATCTCGATGCCGTTGCCCGTCGCGAAGACACCGCCCGCCACATCGACATCCGACCCGTTCAGATCGACACCCGAGGTCAGCGCCGGGTTGTCGCCGTCCAGGATGAACCCGTCGATGACCACATTGTCCGCCTGGACGTCGATCAAGGCGCCGTCGACGAGACTGTCTATGGTGAACGAGGGATCGATCGTCGCGGTCACCAGGATGCTGGCCCCGGTATCGCCGCGGGTCCGCGCATCGATCCCCGCCTGCGCCCCGCGCAGCGTCAGGGACTTGTCGATGAGCAGGTTGTCCACGAAGGTCCCGGCGCCGACATTGACGGTCCCGCCGATGTCGACGAGATCGATGCCTTCCTGGATCCGACCGAGGCCGCCGCTCTGACCGCCGGCGGTCGTCACGAAGAGCGACGAGAAATCGCCCTGGAAGCCGTTGGACAGGTCGCTGTCGGAGTCTGCCCCGCTCAGCAGATAGGGGGTGAAATCGAGGCGCTCGGAGACCACCGTCCCCGTGCCATCGACGACCCGGTCGGTGATCTCGGTCTCCGTCAGAATTCGGAAGCTGCCGCCGTCCGTGACGCCCCAGAAATTGCCGCTGGCGTCGAGAAGCCGGTCGAACGGCCGGCGCATGATCACCGCGCTGAGGTCGGCGAGGATGATGCGGTTGTCGAAGATGCGGAAGGTGTCGTTGACCGACCCGCCGGCGATATCGAAGACGATCCCGTTGACATCCTCGAAGACGCTGTTGAGGACCTCGACGTCGGTCACCAAGCCGCCGCCCGTCCCTTCCGTGCGAAGCGCCGTCGTCAGCTCCTCGAACGCGACGGCCTGGATCGTCGTACTGTCGACGTCGCTGCCGTTCGCCGACACCAGCACGCCCGTCGTGTCGGCCAGATTGTTGCCGTCGAACCGGATGCCGGAGATGCTGACGCCGCTGTTGACGACCGTCATGCCGACGCTGTTCGCGCCGACATTCTGCAGGATCGTGGTATTGCCGATGCCGTCGCCGACGATGCTGACGGCCTTGTCGACGATGACGCTTTCCGTGAACGTGCCGTCGCCGACATTGATCGTCCAGCCGTCCGACGCCAAGTCGATGGCGCGCTGGATGCTGCCGCTGCTCTGCGTCACGAAGACGCTGTCGGCAACCCACGTCACCAGACCCAGGGTGTCGTCATCCAGCGCGTGCAGGACGGCGTCTTCGATATCGAAGTTGCTGAACGTGCCCGGGAAGATCGCCGCCGTCGCGTCGACATTGGTCTTCACAGGGTTGAGGCTCGACCGGCCGACGAAGACAAGCTGCGACGGCAGTGCAATCGAATCGCCGGAAATCACCTGACCCAGGAAGGTGGAAGTGTCCCACCCGTTGGTCGCCACGTCGAAGGTGGTATTCCCGATGTCCAGCGTCGTCGTCAGGCCATCCACCTGGAACCCGTGTCCCTCGCTCAAAGCCAAGGTCACGTCGTTGAACGAGACATTGCTGACGTCGGTGTAGGTGAACATGGCGATCGCGGCGCCCGGGCCGCCATGGCTCCAGGTGCCGAAGGTGCTGTTCGGCCGCCGATAACTGCCGGTGATCGTCACATTGTCGAAGGTGATCGTTCCAGCCGCCGCCGGGGTGTTCGTGCCGCGGATCTGAACGCCGAAATTGGCGCCGCCGGTGGCATAGCCGTTGATGTCGACGTTCTGAAGCGTCAGATCGCCGTTGTAGTAGATTGCGAGAATGTCACCCATGCCAAGCGAGGTCGCGCTCGGCGAGTCCATGTCGGCGCCATTCCGGGTGAAGACGCTGTTGGTGATCGACAGCGCGTCCACCATGGATCCGTTGGTGGGATCGCCCCGCAGCGCGACGCCATTGATGCCGTTGCCGGTGATCGCCACATCGTCGAGGGAAATCAGGTTGAAGTCGGCCACCGGGCTGATCAGCACGCCGTAGTCGGGGCTGTTCTGCACCGTCAGGGACGAGAGGTTGACCGAGGTGCCGCTGCCGGCGATCGAGAAGCCGGACCCGATCCCCTGGATGATGGTGTCCGTCCGGCCTGCGCCGACGATGGAAACGCCGCCGGTGATCAGCACGCTCTCGGTAAACGTCCCGGCACCGATGTTCACCGTACCGTCGACGGCTGCAAGCTGGACCGCCTCGTTGATGCGCTGCTGGTTGGTCGTCGCGTTGAACGTCCCATAGACCGCCGACGCCGCCAGTCCCGGATCCGTCTGCGCGCCCTCAGTCGTCACGAACAGCCGGGAGAAATCGCCCTGGAAACCGGCCATACCGGCGTCCGTGTCGCCGCCGTTCAGCAGGAACGGCGTGAAGTCGATGAGATCGAGGGTGTTGTAATCCCGGACCGCCAGCTCATCGGTCAGTCCCCACCAATTGCCCGACGCATTGACGATCGGCGCCGTGCTGGTCACGCCATTGTCGTTACCCGACAGATCGTTGTCGACGATCGTAACGTCGCTGGTGTCGGAACCGTCAAACCCGACGGCAACGGCCGTCGTGCTGTCGTTGATGACATTGTTGCGGATATTGGCCGTCGTGCCGTCGCCGTAGAACGTCGTGACCAGGATGCCGGCCGATGTCGACAGGTCCCTCGCCTGGCCACGATTGCCGCTGATCGCATTGGCCAGGATGTCGGCCGACGCGCCGCCGCCGACCTCGAAGGCATAGTCGAGGTGGTCGCCGGTGCCCTTGCCGGTATAGGTGTTGCCGGTGATCGTTGCGCTGGCGTCGTCGCCCTTAACGATCACGCCGATGCGCCCGATGTTCTGGAAGGTGCTGTCTTCGACAAGCAGGGTGCTCGTCCCCAGGCCACCGATGCCGCCATGGCTGTCCGCCCCAATGCCACCGTCGACGAAACCGCCGAAGCTGGCAACGGCAACGCCACGATACGGGTTCGCGCTGTCCAGGATGTCCCGGAAATCCACCCGTGTGACGGTGGTGTCGCCGTGATTGCGGAGCGCTTGCCAGACAGCTCTTCCATTGCCGTCCAGCACCACATCCCGAAGCTCGAAGGTGACATTCTCCTCCACCAGAATCCACGCATCCGCCGCGTCGTTGGTGGTGAAGTCGCCGTCGGGCGTGATGATCGGCTTGGCCGATCCGGCACCGATGATCGTCAGATTCTGGTCGATCAGAATCTGACCACTTTCGACATAGGTGCCTTCGAAGACATTGATCGTACCGTCGGCGCCGACGATGTGGACGGCATCCTGGATCGACCCCGTGCCGCCCGAGCCCGAGCCGTAGACGTTGACGGTTGTCGGATCCTTCAGCGGCGCCAGTTGCGATCCCAGGGAGGTTCCCGCCGGTGCCGCCAGACCACCGGCGACATTGCCGTCGATATCGGCAAACAGGTCCAGCGTCGTCGTGCTGAAGTAGAGCGTGTTGGCGCCGGTGACGACGTTCGTGCCGGCCTCGACGATGATATTGTCGTCGTTGGGGCCGCCACCGCTACCGCGGTTATCGACATGGCCGGGAACGGGGCCGATCGCGGCGTCGGGGTCCGCCGTCGCCAGCAGGATGTTGTTGTGGATCAGGAACTCATTGAGCGTTCCGTCGGTGATCTCGACGACGGCGCTCACCCCGGCCCCGAACGAGCCGTTGTCGGGCCCGTCAATGATGCGAATGCCCTCCGGATCCAGCAGGAACCAGCCGGTGTTGCCCAGGATCGCCGAGGTGTCGACAGACCCGGCGAAGGCAAGTTGGGCTCCGGACACCTCGACGAACCCGCCGTCGCCGCCGTCGACGCCGCCGGTGGCGGAAGCGCTGCCGTAGAACTCGGTCGCATCGTCCGCCCAGACGATGATGGTGCCGCCGTCGCCGTCGCCTTCTCCGTCGACCGAGCCGTCTGCGGCGGCGCTGGCGCCTGCCGCAACATAGGTCAATTCGGCCGTCTGGATGTAGCCGCCGGTCTCCACCACCGGACCGGTGGAGATCACCGTGCCGACGCCGCCCGCCGCCGGCTCGACGTACTGAAGGCCCGACAGATCCTGCTGCGAGCCGCCCTGCAGGTCGCCGCCGATCAGGATATCGCCGCCGCCGGCCTGGCCCGACACGTCGATCGACGCGCCATCGGCCAGCGTGACCTCGTCACCCAGCACATGCACCGTGCCGCCGGCCTCGCCCGCATCGTCGCCCAGGACCGAGATCTCGGCGGCTACCTGCACGCCGCCGTGCTGGCCGCCGACCAGCGCCACCTGACCCCCGACGGCCTCGATGGTGTTCGCCACCACGATCCCGTCCAGGTTGATCACATTGTCCATCAGGCCCTGAGCGGCCTCCGCCGTCAGGATCACCGAGCCCGCATCGGCGTAGATCGCGCCGTCCGGGTGGTTGGTCACCAGCGCATCCAGCTCGGTGCCGTCGTCGCGCTCCGGCACCGCCGTGGTCGGCGCCGTCACCGCCAACTGCACCAGGCCGTCGCCATAGAGGTCGATGGTGACCGCATTGCCCGACGCCAGCGCCACGGTGCCCGCCTGGGCGCGGATCACGCCGGAATTCTCCACGCCCGGCGCCACCAGCGCCGCCAATCCGGCCTCGCCGATGGTGATCGAGCCGGCATTCGACACCACCGCCGTCGGGTCGCCCGCCTGGTCGAAGGTCAGGTCGTTGGCCATGAACCGGCTGTTCATGATGTCCAGCGAGGTGGCGACGATCGACTGCACATCGACACTGGCCGAGGGTCCGAACACCACGCCCGACGGGTTGGAGATGACGACCGTGCCGCCGGCGTTGATGGCACCCAGGATCTGCGACGCCCCACCGCTCAAGACCCGGTTCAGCGCCGCCATGAAGTCTTCTTGGATGAAGTCGACGCGGTTGCCTTGACCGACGTTGAAGGTGTCCCACTCGATGATCACCCGGTCGGAGCCCTGGTGGATGGTCACCGAATTGTCGCCGTAGACGATGTCCGCCACGCCGTCGACGACCGTACCGCCGGTCGGCAGTTCCGACGCTATCGCCCCGGCCGCGACCATCGCCGCCGTCAGCGCGGTGGAGACGGCCAGTGATTGATGCAGTCGTCCGCGGCGGGCGCGCCGCCCGGGCGGCACGCTGCGGAGCGCCGCACTAGCGCTCAGGGCGCGACGTGGATTGTCATTGGCGACCATGGCGACCATGGGACTCCTCCAATCGCGACGGCGATCACGTCTATGGCTGAGGGCTCTGGCGGCTTGGCGGGGTTTGGCCGGTATCGATCGTCCCGCTTCTCAGGACCGATCATCGACCTTGCAAACCGCAAACCCGCCTGGTGACCGAACCCCGGCCGTCGGCTGTAAGACGGCACAAACCCACAATCCGCGAATTCTTAACAGATTGTTAACGGGAGGATCGCTCAAGGTTTCAACGAAAGCAAGTTAAATTATAGGTTAATGCAAATCCCACGAAACAGCTGATCAGAGTCGATCAAGACTCGCGAAAGCGATAATTCAGGCTCTCATGTTTTTGGTAAACCGGAAGTAAAAGATGCGCCTCAAGCGAATGCACTGCGTAAACGGCGCATCAATTTTCAGAAATCTCCTGGAAAGGTCGGAAAGCAGCTACGCGAACGCAGCCCATTATTCCGGAGACAATTGGCGGTGGGTTGGAGAGGTTGGGCGCAGGATGGTGGTGCGGTCGCTATCGATACTACACTCAACCTATTGAGACGCCGGTCCTTCACCATCGCCCTAACAGTTTGGCGTCTTATAGTTCAGTTTCTGAAATACCCGGCCCTTCGACGAACACCACGCCACCACTACCCGGCCTCAGTGCGATCAGAACCGCCCGACGACGCCGAACAGCACGCGGACATCATTGTCGTTCGCTTCGTCGCCACGACCGTTCGAGGCCGACGGGCCACCGACCTGACCGGCCACCTCGAAGTTGATGGAGAGGTCTTCCAACAGGTTGGCACGCAACCCGGCACCGGCCGAGGACAACACATCCCCCGCCCCCGTCAGGACATCGTCGTCCCACACCCAGCCGTGATCGTAGAACACATAGAACTGATAGCTGTCGACGATCCACTCGTTGAGATCGCCGCCATACTGCAGCTCGATCTTGGTGGCGATGCCATGGTCGCCGGTGATCTCCGAGGGGTCGTAGCCGCGTCCGAACTCCGCCCCGCCAAACCCGAATTCCTCGCTCGCCAGCAAGGGGCCACTGGCGATCTGTCCGGAGACCGAGCCGAGGACGGCAAAGCCCGGCAGGATGCGCTGCACCCGGGTGAGCGTGCCGGTGAACCGCACACCCTGCGGCTCGCCCTCGGGACGCGTCAGATCTTCGTCGCCGAACGAGCTGGCGCCAAAGATCGGCAGACCCGCAACCACCTCGCCCTCGATAAGGTTGACGCCCAACAGGTCGTCGACGAAGTCGTAGGTGGCCGAAGCACCGATCGACCGAATATTGTCGTCGCTGAGATTTCGGCCTTGGAAGCGCGTCTCGGAATCGCGCCAGGTGAATTCCAGACCGACCCGCAGATTCTCTTCACGGCTGCGGATGATCGGGTGCTGGACACCGAAGGTCCAGGAGAAGCTGGAGCTGTCCAGGTCGGCCGTCGACAGCGTGAAGCCTGGATTGCTGTTGGAGTAGGAGATGCTGGCGGTCAGCGTCGTGCCTTCGGTGAAGATCGGCAGGCTGCCGTTGATCGAGCCGAACTGCAGCTCTTCGGGCTCATCCAGGACGGTCGCCCCCTGGATGGCGATGGTCTCGTACTGACCGAGCAGGCTGTGTCCCCGCACACCGGTGGTGATGATGTTGGGCCCGATGAACCGGGACCCGCGGTTGTCGATGGACACGAAGCCGTCGAAGCGCTCCTGCTCCATCACCACCGCCAGATCCGAGGCGCCCGGCGTATCCTCCGATGGCCCGAGCACGCCGCGGGCCGTCGCGCCGCCGAGATCGTCGAGGATCAGCAGATAGCGCTCCAGCGCCTGGGTGACGAACGGGTCTGCCTCAGCGATCTTGTTGGCGATCGCCTCCACCCAGGCACGCGGGCCCACCACGTCGCCTTCCACGGCGACATTGGCGACCCGCCCCTCGATCGACTGCAGTCGAACGACGCCGTCCGCCACCTGCTGCTGCGGGACGACGACCAGGGACAGAATGTAGCCTTCGCCGCGGTAGATCGCGGTCGCCTGATTGGCCACCTCGAAGATGTCGGCCAGCGACACCTCTTGACCGATCAAGTCGCCGTAGAGGGGCTCGAAGGCCGCCTGGTCGAAGACGGTGACACCCTCGACGGTGACGCCTTGCAGGACGAAGCGGACTTCCTCCGCGCCCGGCGGTACCGGCTGATCCCCGGGATCGGCATCCGGCCGCGGTTCCGCCTGCGGATCAACGCCCGGCTCGAACTGCCGTTCGATCCGCCCCGGCTCCACCGCCCCCGGCAGGTCCGGCGGCGTCTGTGCCACCGCGGTGCCCATCGCGAGGGCAGCGAGCGCGGCTCCCGACAACCCTGCCACAGGTGCCATGCGGACCCTGCGCCACGACGGGAAAGCGCGATGGATCTGCCCGCTATCGTTGATTTCGTTCACGGCCCTGACCCCTTGCCAACTCAGTGTCGCCGACCGATCGGCCGGCGCCGCCCGCAAGACCATGGGACCGGCAGACAGCAGCGACGACGCGCACACCCCTCGGCGGTCGTCTTCCGTCCGGCCCAATCGTCTCTGCACACACTCCGTCGCGTGCGCCCCCTGATCGGCGGCACCATCCGCACGGACCGGCGCTGACCAGCCCACCCGGCGCGACCTTCCCCAAGTGCCTGCCAAGCGCGACTCTCGACGTTCCGCGGTCAGCCCCGACCGCACAACATCCCCAACTGGTTTATCGCCTATAGCGTTTTACCACAACGATGTCCAAAACGGATGGTTCCACGAAGGCGATTGGATAGAGTTTGCCATGAACCGAGAACCGACGGCAGCGCGGAGCGGTCGGCTCCTCGAAATTGTCGGGCCCGCGGTGCTTCTTCGGACCGTTGGGCTGATGCTGGCGCTCGCGTTGGCCGCGCCGTCGTCGAGTCTCGCCGAGGGCGAGGCGGTGATCGACGACGCCGCGCCCGATTTCTCTGCCGGCGTCGCCGCCCTGCAGGCGGGCGACTTCGCGGAGGCCCTGGCGATCCTCGAACCGCTGGCCGATGCCGGCGACAATAGGTCGCGATTCCTGCTGGGTCAGATCTATGCCGACGGGCTCGGTGTGACGCCGGACCGCGCGCTGGCGCTGGATCTCTGGCGGGCCGCCGCCGAACCGCCGTCGCCGAGCGCCTACGCGCTCTACAACCTGGGCGTCGCCCACGAACGCGGGGACGGCGTTGAGACCGATGCCGGCGCGGCCGCCGATTTCTATGCGCGCGCCGCCGCGCGGGGGCTCGCCGCCGCGTCGCTCAATCTCGCGGTGCTCTATCTCGAAGGGCGCGGCGTCGCGGAAGACGGCGAGCAAGCACTGCGCCATGGCGTGGATGCCCTGCTGCGCGGTCAGAGCGACGCCGGTCGTCTCCTCGACCTGTTGGCGGGACGCCACGCCGCTGCGCCCGCCACCGCCGGAACCTGGCAGATCGCCGACCATCTGAGCGCACCGGACCGTCTGGCCCGGCGCACGCACGGCGACGCGCTGGACCGGGTCATCGGCCGATCCCTGCGGCTGACCACCGGTCGCTTCCAGCTTGGCCCCTCGACCTGCAACCAAGTGTCGTATCTCAGCGAACCGCAGGATCTTCGGGCCTTGCTGCTGACCACCACCGGTGCGACCGATCCGCTGCTGCCGGTCTGGCCCGACGCGATGCCGCGGCGCGGCGACGAGGCCGTGGCGATCACCGTCGTCTGTGGCGGCACGGTGCCGGCGGCGCTGTTGGCGATCAATGGCGGCCCCGTCATCGTCACCTTCGCCGATGGCTACCTGGCCGCGCTCGACCAGCCGTCACCGACGATCGCCGGCGTGCAGGACCGGCTGGCGCGGGCCGGCTACGATCCCGGTCCGGCGGACGGCGTCCTCGGGCCGCGCACATTGGCGGCAGCCGAGGCGTTTGGCACCGATGTCGGGCTCAACGGCGCGGGTCTTCTGTCCCGCCGGTTCGATGACGCGCTGCGCCTTGCCGCCGACCGATCGCCCGCACCGCCGACGCCGTAGAGCCGGATCGCCAGGGCGTTCCCGCCCTACGGCACCTTGTCGGCGCCTAGCAGTTGGCGCCCCTGCTTGTTGTTCATCAGATGCGTCAGCGCGACGACGACATTGGGGTCGAAAGCGCGACCGGAGTCCTCGGCCAGCCGGGCCAGCGCCGCATCCACGTCCAACTCGCCGCGATGGGCCCGGGTGCTGATCAGCGCGATGAACGCGTTGGCCACGGCCAGCAGCCGGGCAGCCGGGGGGATCGCCGCGCCGGCTAGGCCGTCCGGCCAGCCGGTGCCGTCGTAGCGCTCCTGGACGGCGGCCAGCGTCTCGTAGACCGGGCCGTCGAAGGCGATGTCGCGGATCAGCTCGGCGCTGGTCGCCAGGCTGCCGCGGATGAGCTGGCGCTCTTGCTCGCTCAGCGCGCCCGGCTTGGTCAGCACCTCCACCGGCACCAGGATCTTGCCGAGATTGAGCAGCAGCGCCGCCGTCGTCACGGTCTCCACCAGCGCGGGCGGCTGGTCCATCTCCCGCGAGAGCGCCGCCCCGACCAACGACAGACGTCTGGAGTGGTCGGCGGAGTGGGGATCGCGCCGATCCACCACCGTGACCAGCAGGGTGACGATCTGGCGGAGCACCGCCTCGCGCCGCTCACGCTCCAACACCGCCTGCGTCAGGTCCTCCTCCACGACCAGCACCGCGCCGTCCGATCCCTCGTCTCCCGGCAGCGGGATGACATGGGCATTGACCACGCGCCGCGTCGTCGACGCCGAACCGTCGGCGGCTTCGGTCTCGTCGAACAGCTCGCGGATCGCCGCCAGGCGCTCGCGGCACAGCGCGGCCAACCGGGCGACCCGCTGCGCCCAATGCGGGCCGAGGGCGACGTCGAGCGGCTTGCCGATCAGGGCCTCCGGCTCGCTGCCGGTCTGCCGGGCGGCAACCGCGTTGGCATAGCGGACACGGTCCTCTGCCCCGACCATCAAAATCGCGTTGGGTTGGCTGTCGGTGACCAGCCGCAACCGCTGTTCGCTCTGCTCCAGCCGCATCGCGATCGCCTGATAGCGCGCCGCGGCGTCGCGCGCCCGTCGCGACGTGCCGTAGAAGAAGACGATCAGCACCAAGGTCACCGCCAACGCCACGCCGACGACGAGCTGCACGGCCAGGCGGCCACGCCGGGCATCGGCGGCGGCCAGCGCCTCCGCCCGGTCGACCTTGTGCATGACGGTCCAGCCCGGCGCCGCGTCCAGACGGCGGGCGGTCACCAAGACCGAGCGCCCCCGATAGTCCGTGCGCTCGGCGAATCCGCCGGGTTCGGCCAGCGCGAAGCCGGCTGCCAGGTCGGGCGTGTCGGCGGCCAGCCGACGCGACAGGGGAGGCGTCCCATCGATCAGCGGCGACAGATACGCAATCGCCCCCTCGCGTTCGCTCAGAAGGACGATCTCCGCCGTCTCTTCGATCTGCCCGGGCTGGCGCAGCAACGTGAACAGATCCTCAGCGACCGGCCGCACCCCCAGCACCCAGGCCACTTGGTCGTCCGCCGCGGTCCCGCCCTGCTCGGGAAAGACCGGCGCGAGAAACGCCATGGAGATGCGGTCGCCGGTGCCGGCATAGAGATCCCGCACCGCCGGCTGTCCCGGCGCCTGCGTGGCGATGAAGGCCAACAGGTCGCCAGCTACCTCCGGCATTCCCGGGCTCGCGGCCAGAACGCCGCCGCGCAGGCTCACCAGCGCCAACCCGGCGACCCCTTGACGGTCGACATTCGCCGGCACGTCGGGGCCGTCGGGCCGAACCGTGAAGCCGAAGCGATCCGCCTCGGCGGTCAGAAGATTGCGGATGAAGCCGAGCTGTGCGGCAAGCTCCGGCGGCAGCGGCGCGTCGGATGACTGCGCCGCAAGCTGACCCGCGACCAGCCGCAGACCCGGATTTTCGGCAAGGCGGGCATGCAGCGCTGCCTGTTCGTCCAGCCAATCCGCCACCACCGCAACCCGGCTGTCGAGGACGATGCCGAGCCGAACCTGCCAATCCAGCAGGTCCCGCTGCTCCTCTTCCGCCAGGAACCGATTGGCGATGACGGTGGCGATGATCAGCAGCGCGGCCAGAGCGACGGCGAGCCCACCGAGCCCAACGCCGGTCGATGCCGCGGTGGTGCCGCCGCCCCGGTCTGCGGCGCTCGGCCGCTCTTGCGTTGCCTGCCCCATGGTGCCGATACTTCTCACTCTACACTGGCGCTAGCGCCGTCCCCGACACAGTAAGCGCGGCCGTCTTGCAACGATACATGCTTCCTCGCTGGCTCTCGCCCGGGCGGGATCGGCGGTGCCGCGGCGTCGGCGTAACCGGGTCCGGGTTGGCTTTTCTCGCGCTTGTCCTGGCGATCTCATGGCCGGGGGCGACCGCACGGGCGCAAGCGGTGTTTGGTCATACGGGCATTGCGCTCAACAGCTTCGAGCAGGTCGGCAAATGGACCGACATGCGCCGTCGTCACGGGCCCGAGCGGACGACCATGCGACAGCCCTGTCAGCCGACGGCGGAACAGACCTGCCAGCTCGCCGACTGGTGGAGTTTCCTACAGGGATTGGCCGGCACTAACCCCCGTCGGCAGATCGACGAGATCAACGCGATCATGAATACGGTTCCGTATGTCGAGGACATCCGAAATTACTTGATCTCGGACTATTGGGCGACGCCAGGTCAGTTTTTTGATCAAAACGGTGACTGTGAAGACTACGCCATCGCCAAATTCATGTCGTTGCGGCTGCTCGGTTTCCCGAACGATCAGATGCGCTTGGTGGTGTTGCAGGACGAAAATCTTGGAATCGCGCACGCCGTCTTGGTGGTTTACCTCAACGGCGAGGCGCTGATGTTGGACAACCAGATCTCACAGGTGGTCCCGACCAGCGCCGTCCGCCACTACCGGCCGTATTACAGCCTGAATGAAGAGAACGTCTGGTCTCACATGAACTAGATCAACCTGTGTTCAGATGAAATCATCTGAACACAGGTAAGTTGATCTAATTCAAAGTGTTTAGAGCATCCTGCGTCCGTTCGGACGCAGGATGCTCTTACAGCCCAGGCGCTGAACTCTTGTTCGCGCCGCTGCACCAGCCGATCGGCCCTCCAGCGTCCCATCCGCCGCTAAGGCGGCGCCCGTCAGAAGGTGCCGGGTGCGATGCGGAAGATGTCGGGATCGTCGGGGTCGGCGACATAGGACAGCCGCAGGGCCAGCGGCAGCAATTGGCGGTCGCCGGCGCCCTGGCCATCGGCGGCCGTATCGGCCTCGCCGGCGGTCTCCGCCTCTGCGTCCACCGCGATGTCGACGACGCGCGTCACCAAGGCAAGGGTTGCCTGGCGCCCCTCTTCGTCCGACCCGGTGAACATCACCAGCGTGCCATCCGAGAGCAGGACATCCGCGAACACGCTGCCCTCGGCATAGCGGCGGCCGGCGAAGAACTGCTGCAGGGCCTGACCGGTCAGCATCAGCGTATCCGCCCGATAGTCCTCGTCGACCGGCGCGCCCCAGATCACGTTCACCTGGATCAGAGTGCCGCTTTGGTATCCGAAGATGTAGGCGACGGCGGCGGTGCCGCTATCGGGGATCAGGTCATCCGCCGTTACGACCAATGACTCCGTACGCTCAAGTTGGTTGGTCTCGCGTTCGACGTCGGCGGCATCGATCCCAAGATCGGCCGCAATCGCCTCAAGCACCTCCTCTTCCGTCATGCCGAAACGGGCAGAGCGGAACCCCGTAATCTCGGCGATCTCAACGGCGTCGGTCTCGTCGATCTCGACCGTTCCGGTGCCACTGCCCGGCGCCTGGTCCTCCATCAACGTATCCAGCAAAGGCCCCAGCATCGGGTCGTTCTCCACCGACGACTGCGCCAAGCCGGCGGGAGACGCCAGGAAAGCGACCATCGTGGCGGCGGCGGCTAGGCCCGTCCGCCGGCGGACCAGGACTCCCTGCATAAGACGAACTCCCCGAAACTGGCGTGATGGCTGGGACCGATGCAGCGCCGAACACCCCCTGGGGCGGCGTCACCGGATCAGGCGGTTCAGGATTGACAACTCTTCACGAAGGCGGTCGAGCGCCGGATCCGAGCGCAACGCATCCGCCGGCGACTCGCCGGGCTGCACGGCGCTACGCAGCGACGCCTCGCTCTCCTGCAGGGCCGCCATCATGGCGTCGACCGTTTCCTTGCGCTCGGCGCGGGTCGCGCGACCGGCCTCGATGGCGGCGGTGAGCTGGCGATCCATCTGCACAATGGCATCGAGGGCCGCCGGCTGAATCAGCGTCGGCCGAACCACCTCCGTCGCCGCCCGATACGCGCAATCGCGCCACTGCCGTTCCCCGGCGCCCAACTCGAAGGCCCCGAGTGCCATGGCGGCCGCCCCGTCGGGATCGTATCCCGTGGCTTCCGAGCACGCGATCAACTGAGGCGTCAGGGCATCGGCGACGGGGGTCGGGGCGGGGTCGGTCACGCGGGCGTTTTCCGCGGCGCAAGCCGCCAACAACCCCGCCGTCGCGACGGCGGACCAGCGCTCCCACCGCGGCCGTGACGGCGCCGTTGCGATCACCCTATCCACCGCCCTTGCCGCCCGTTGGTCAGTGGCTCTCGGCCACCGCGGCGCGGTTGACCAGAATCTGCCAATTCGAGCCGGACAGCAAATGGGCGTAGATCACCGGCAACCAGCCGCGCTTGCGCCAGTCGAGAAAGACATCGTCCGGCAGCGCGTTGAACCGTTCCAGATCCACCACGAGAAAACCGCTCAGCGACGATTTCTCCCCGGTCGCCATCGACACGTCGGCGCGGGTCGGCACCAGGAGGTCCTGTTCCTTGAGCGCCTTGCTGAAGGCCTCCGTCGCCAGCGTTTCGCGGTGGAAGGCGGTGCACAGTTTCAACGCCTCCTCGACCAGCTCGGTGCGCTTGCCGTCTTGGAAGAGCGGTTTCTCGGTTCCCTCGGCCAGCCACCCGCTGTCCTCGTCGATACACAGCCCGAGCTTTTCGGCATCGCGCGATCCCGCCAGGATGAACGGGTAGCGCCGGACATAGGCCGGAACGTAGGTGAACGGCGTCCAAGTACCGTCTTCGCCGACGAACAGGTTCCGCCCTTGGCGCAGACCGAGAATGGCGACCGGCGTCGGGCGCTCCCCCTCCGCGAAGACGATCGGAAAGAACTTCGACGCCATGCCGAATTCGACGGCATTCAAGTAAACGGAGATGGTCTCGCGTGTAAAACCGTAGCCGGCCGGCTGAAGCGACATCTTGGAATGGCGGCGGCTGTCAAGCAGCACCGGCCGGCTGTAGAATGTCGGAAGTGCTTGCTCGGCGGTCGTGGCGCCGGCGGCTTCCTCTGTCTCGGACATCCGCGGACCTCTACTCGTTTGCTGGTCGAAGATCGACGGCCACTCGCCGTAGGGAGGAATCGTGTCGCAACCCTGCAAGAGGCGACTGACATAGTCAATCGCGCCGGCGCATGGCTGAACACCGACAGGGCGCAACACTCTCGACCCGGCACACCGACTGGCGGAAACTCGTGCCGTCATGGCCGGTCGGTTCGGCCGTGCCGGTGGTGATCGCCCCACGATCCGGCACACCCGGTCCCCTCACTGCCTGTCTTGAGGACTAGCGATGCCCCTGTCGAAACGCTCCGCCCCCGTCGCCGCGGCGGCGGTCGCCCTCGCCCTCGCCGGCCCGGCCCCGGCAGCGGCGGTCGAGACCATCGCCATCATGGTGCCGGAGACCGCCACCGACTACGGCTGGAACCAGCAGGGCGTAACCGCCGCGGAGGCCGCCGCGGCGGCGGCCGGCGTGGCGCTGATCGTCGCGGAGGGCCTGGGCTACGGCGACGTGCGCCCGACCCTGCGGGAGCTGGCAGCCGACGGCGCCGATCTGATCATCGCCCATGCCAGCGGCTACAACACCGCCGCGCCGGAGATCGCGGCGGAGACCGGCGTGCCCGTCGCCATCGTCGACCGACCGGACGCGCGCGCCCCCGGCCTGGTCGGCGACTACACGCTGGCCGGCCACGAAGGCGCCTATCTGGCCGGCCATCTGGCCGCCCGCCTGACCACCACCGGCACTGTCGGCATCGTCGTGTCCGGCGAACCGCCGGCCTGGAACGCCCATTCCGCCGGCTTCGCCCAAGGGGTCGCGGACGCCGCACCGGAGGTCGCGGTGATCTATGCCGTGATCGGCCCCGCGGCCTATGCCGACGCCGCCGGCGCGAACCGGGTCACCGCCTCGGTGATCGCCGCCGGGGCGGACATCATCTTCGGCCAGGGCAACGGCTCCAGCTTCGGCATGCTGCAGGCGGTGGAGACGCTGCCGGCGATGGACGGCGGCGACGTGCTGTTCATCGACGTGATCGGCGACAAGTCGCCCATCGACACCGGCCATCTGCTCAGCTCCGTCCTGTGGGACATGACGCCGGTCTATGGCGCGATGATCGCGGATCTGCAGGACGGCAGCTTCGGCACCGACGGCTATGCCATCACGCTGGCCGACGACTCGCTCAGGCTGCTGCGCACGGACCACATTCCCGACGACGTGTGGGGAGACCTGATGGACCTGCGCGACCGCATCATCGCCGGCGAGGTTGCCGTGGAGGCCGTCACCGATGCCGAGACGGTGCGCGCCCGCGTCTCCGCCATTCAGGAGTAGGCCCCGATCGGCGAGCCACGCGCGCCCGGCCCGACGCCGCCGGGAGAGCAACCGGGAGAACCGCCGGCGCTGGCGCTGACGCAGGTCACCAAACGGTTTCCCGGCGTGCTGGCGCTCGACCGGGTCGACCTCACCGTCCATCCGGGCGAAGTGCATGTGCTGCTGGGCGAGAACGGCGCCGGCAAGTCGACGCTGGTCGCCCTGCTGTCGGGCTTGCGCGCGCCCGACGGCGGGGAGATCCGCATCGCCGGTCGGCCGGTGCGCCCGGCCTCGCCGGGCCATGCCCGACGCCTCGGCATCGCCACGGTGTTCCAGCACCCGCGGCTGGTACCCACCTTGACCGTGGCGGAGAACTTGGCGCTGGACGGGCCTTGGTGGCGCCCCATCGACCGCGCGAAGACGGCCGCGGCGATCGGCGCGGTCGGCGCGCGCTACGGCCTCGCCCTGCCCGCCGAGGCGCGGGCGGGCGACCTTACGCCCGACCAACGCCAACAAGTGGAGATCGCCCGCGCCCTGTCGCGCGGCAGCCGCATCCTGCTGCTCGACGAACCGGCGGCGGCGACGCCGGATGCCGCCGCCTCGCTCGCCCGGCTGACCGGGCGGCTGGCGGCCGATGGGCTGGCCGTCCTGTTCATCACCCACAAGCTCGCCGACGCCCGCCAGGCCGGCGACCGCTTCACGGTGCTGCGCGCCGGCCGGCGGGTCGACCACATCGCGCCGGCGGACGCCCGCGCGCTCGACCCGGCGGCGCTGGAGGCACGGCTGATCGCCGCCATGTTCGGCGGCGCCGACGCGGCCCAGCCGACCGGCCAGGCGCCGCGCGCGCCGGCAAGCCCGCGGCCGGTCCTGGAGGTCGACGGACTGTCTGTGTCCGGCGCCGGCCGGCGCGACCGGATCGACCCCGTGACCTTCACGCTGGGCGCGGGCGAAATCCTGGGCATCGCCGGGATCGACGGCAACGGGCAGGCACCGCTGGCGGAGGCGGTGGCGGGCCAGCGGCCGGCGACCGGGGGCCGGCTGCGCCTCGACGGGGTCGACATCACCGGCCTGGGCGTCGCCGGGCGCCATCGGCGGGGCGTGCGCTGTATCAGCGACGACCGGCTGGCGGAAGGGGCGGTCGGCGCCTTCCCCATCGCGCTCAACGCCGTGCTGAAGGCGATCGGCCGGCCGCCCTGGTGGCGGGGCGGCATCGACCGGCCGGCCGCCATCCGCGCCCGGGGCCGTGCGCTGATCGCGGCCTATGCGATCCGCGCGCCAGGGCCGGACACGCCGGTCGACCGGCTGTCCGGCGGCAACATCCAGCGGCTGCTGCTGGCCCGGGAACTGGACAGCGCGGTGCGCGTTCTGGTTTGCCACAAGCCGACCCATGGCCTGGATGTGCTGAGTGCCGCGGATTTCCGCCGACGCCTGCGCGCGGCGGCCGGCAACGGCGTCGGGGTCCTCTTGATCTCCGGCGATCTCGACGAGGTGCTGGCGCTGGCGGACCGGATCGCCGTCCTGGTGGCCGGGCGGATCGTCGCCACCGTCGCCAACGGCGCCGACGCCCGCACGCGCATCGGCCGGCTGATGGCGGGCACCCCATGACCGGCGACGAGATGCTGGCCGCGGAACCGGCACGCCGCGGCGCCCGGCTGGCGCGGGCGGGCGCCGGGCCGCTGGCGGTGCTGGGCCTGGCGCTGGCGGTCTCGGCCACGACGCTGCTGGCGGTCGGGGTCGATCCGCTGGCCTATGCGGGCACCGTGCTTGACCGCGGCTTCGCCTCGACCCTCGGGCTACAGGCGGCGGCGACGCGCATGGCCCCGCTGTTGCTGCTGGCCGCCGCGCTGATCGTCGCCTTCCGCGCCGGGCTCTGGAACCTCGGCATCGACGGCCAATTCCTTCTAGGCGCGGTCGGCGCGGCCGCCCTGGCACCGGCGCTGGCGGGCACGCTGCCCGTCTGGGCGATGTGGATCGCCGGCTTCGCCGTGGCCGGGGCGATCGGCGCGGCCTGGGCACTGCTGCCGGCGCTGTTGAGGGCGCATCAGGGGGTCAACGAGATCGTCTCGTCGCTGATGATGACCTTTCTCGGCCTGTCGCTCGCCAACGCGCTGATCAAGCTGGTGTTCCTCGACCCGGCGACGACGGTGCCGCAGACGGCCACGCTGGCCGTCGCCGACCGGTTGCCGCGCCTGTTCGACACGACGATCTCCGGCGGGCTGGTGGTCGCCCTGGCGGTGCTGGTGGCGATGCATCTGGCGATGGTGCGCACCGCCTTCGGCCTCCGGCTGCGGACGCTGGGCGCCAGCCCGCGCGCCGCGCATCATGCCGGCCTCGACGTGCCGCGACTGACGGTCGTTGCCTTCTGCCTGTCCGGCGGCTTGGCCGGGCTGGCCGGCGCCGTCACCATCCTCGGCGTGCACGGCACCGTTCAGGCGGACTGGAACCCGGCCTATGGGCTGGCCGTCATCCCGCTGGTGTTCCTCGCCCGGCTGAACGGCCTCGCCGCCGTCGCGCTGGTCTTCGCCTATGCCGGCGTGCTGATCGGCAGCGAGAGCGCCGCGCGCCGCCTCGGCGTGCCGGCGGACATCACGTTGGTGCTGGTGGCGAGCCTGCTGATCGGCTTGGCGCTGGTCGACCATCTCGGCCGGCGGCGCCGGGACGACGGGGCTTGACGGCATGGCGCCGCTGCTGACCGAGGCGTTCCTGACCGCGCTCCTACTCGGGGCGGTGACGGCGGCGGTGCCGCTGCTGCTGGCCGGCCTGGGCGAGCAGGTGTCCGAACAGGCGGGCGTGCTGAACATCGGGCTGGAGGGCATGATGCTGGCCGGCGCTTATGCCGGCTTCGTCGGCGCTTGGAGCCAGGGCGGGCTTTGGTGCGGCCTCGCTTGGGGGGCGGCCGCCGGCCTCGCCGTGGCGGCGATGATGGCGCTGTTGTGCGTGCGCCTGGCGCTCGACCAGATCGTCGTCGGCATCGGACTGACGCTGGGGGTCGGCGGCCTCACCGCGTTGCTGCATCACGACGCCTTCTCGCGCACCTATCCGCGCCTGCCGGCGCCGGAGGTCTGGGCCGTGCCGGGCCTCGCCGAGATCCCGGTGATCGGCCCCGCCCTGTTCGCGCGTCACCCGGTCGTCTACCTGGCGGTGGCGCTGGTGGTCGTCTTGACGATCGTCTTGCGGCACCGTGGCCTGGGCCTGCGGCTGCGCGCGGCCGGGGAGGCGCCGGCCGCGCTCGACGCCGCGGGCGTCGCCGTCGGCCCGTTGCGCGCCGGGGCGGTGCTGACGACGGGCGCGCTGGCCGGGCTGGGCGGCGCCTATATGGCGGTGATCGGCGGCGGGCTGTTCGTGCCGTTCATGACCGGCGGGGCCGGCTTCATCGCCATCGTGCTGGCGATGCTGGCGCGCGACCGGCCGGTGCTCGTGCTCTTGGGCGCGCTGGTCTTCGGTGGCGCGCTGGCGCTGACCACCGCGTCGCAGGTTGCCGGCGTCGCCGTGCCGACCGACCTGGTGCAGATGCTGCCCTTCGCCGCCGTTATGGCGGTGCTGATCCTCTACGGCCGCCGCGCCCGCCTGCCCGCCGCACTGGGCCGCCCCTATCGTCGCGGGTCGGGGTGAGGCGCGGCTTCATCCGTGATTTCCGGAACGACGTGTCTTCGTGCGCTGGGCTAGTGGTTCGAATCTGACAGATGCGTCCCGCATCTGTCAGTGAATTCGAACCACAAGACTATGAATCTAGTGGTGCTTCTGGCGAAGCGGATGGGAAC
>JANQSN010000001.1 GCA_028284045.1 Alphaproteobacteria bacterium
CCCCGCCCGGCCCCCCATTCCAGGATACTGCCGTTGGGGGGCCGGGCGGGGGCGAGGGCCGGCCAGGCGACGAGGCGATTGAAACTCACGCGGCTTTCGCACCGCCGGCCAGGCGGTCGATGGTGGCGATCAGGTCGCCGCGGTCGATCTCGCCCTTCTGGACGACCCGTTCGGCATTGCCGTTGAGGAAGGCGCGCTCCTCCGCGCTCAAGTCCTTCGCGGTGATCACCAGGACAGGGATCTGCGCCAGCTTCGGATCGTCGCGCAGGCAGGCGATGAACTGGAAGCCGTCCATCTCCGGCATCATCAGGTCCAACAGGATCAGCGAGGGCGGGTCGGCGGCGGCGGCATCGATGCCGGCGCGGCCGTCCGCCGCTTCGGCGATGCGCCACTCGCTGCGCTCCAGCGCCCGGCGCAGCATGCCGCGCGAGCCGGGGTCGTCGTCGACGACCAGGACATGCGGCGGCTGCCCGTCGCCGGCCGCCCGGCGATAGGGCTCCAGGCGCGCGATCAGGGCGTCGGACTGGAACGGCTTGGTGATGAAGTCGGCCGCCCCCCAGGCGATGGCCAAGTCCTGGTCCTGGGTGCGGGTCAGCACCACGACGCGGATATCCGCCAAATCCGGATCGCCCTTGATGGCGGTCAGCACCGACCAGCCGTCGACCGAGGGCATCAGGATGTCGAGCACGACGATGTCCGGCCGGTGCTCGCGCGCCATCGCCAACCCGCTGTCCGCATCATAGGCGTGCAGCAGCGTATAGCCGCGGGGGCCCAGGCGGTCGTCGAGATGGGCATGCAGCGCGCGGTCGTCGTCGATCACCAGCAGCTTCGTGTCGACGGCCGGCACGTCGCCGACCGCCGCCACGGCCGCATCGGCGGCGTTGGGCGCATCGACCGTGGCCGCATCCTCGCCCGTCGCCGCCGTCGGCCCGCCATGGGTGCGGGCGAAGCGCACGGTGAAGGTGGTGCCCTTGCCCTCCTCGCTCTCCACCGTGACGCTGCCGCCCAGCATCTCGGAGAAGGTGCGGGTGATCGCCAACCCGAGCCCCGCCCCACCATAGCGTCGCGTGGTCGACGCATCGGCCTGGCTGAAGGCCTGGAACAGGCGGGCGAGCTGTTCCGGCGACATGCCGATGCCGGTATCGGCGATGGCGAAGGAGACGCACTCGCCGTCCGGCCGGACGATCAGCCGGATCTCCCCGTCGGAGGTGAATTTGCTGGCATTGCCCAACAGGTTGATCAGGCATTGCCGGACCTTGGTCAGGTCGGAATGCATCTCGCCGATCTCGTCCGGGCAGTCGAGCACCATGGTGTTGGTGTTCTTGGCGATCAGCGGCGCCATCATCTGCTCGATCTCGCGCACCATCGGCTGGATCGCGAAGGTCTCGGCGAAGATGTCCATCTTGCCGGCCTCGATCTTGGAGATGTCGAGGATGTTGTTGATCAGGCGCAGCAGGTGCTTGCCGGCGGTCTGGATGCGCTCCAGGTCCGGCAGATAGTCTTCTTGGCCCGCATCCTCCGCATCCTCCGCCAGCATCTCCGAGTAGTTGATGATGGCGTTCAGCGGCGTGCGCAGCTCGTGGCTCATATTGGCCAGGAACTCCGACTTCGCCTTGTTCGCCGCCTCCGCCGCCTCGGTCGCGGCGACCAAGTCGGTGTTGGCCTGGCGCAGCTCCGCGGTGCGTTCGTCGACCTGCTGTTCCAGCGTGTCGCGGTGGCGAGCCAGCGCCTGGTCGCGTTCGTCGATGCGGCGCAGCATGACGTTGAACTCGTCGACTAGGTCGCCGACCTCGTCCTCGGTCGTGCGCGGCACCTGCACCCGGTAGTCCTGGGTCTCGGTGATCCGCTGGGCGGTGCGGGCGAGTGCCGTGACCGGCCCGATCACCCCGCGCTCCAACCAGCGCGACAGGGCGAAGGCGAACAACAGCAGCACGACGGCAACGCCGAACAGCCAGGGCAGGATGGCGATCACCCGTTCCGCGATCGACGGCGGGTCGGCATAGACGAAGGCGAAGCCGACCACCCGGTCCTCGAACGCGATCGGGCGTACCACGGCGTATTCGCCGCCCTGCCAAAGCACGTCGCCGCCGTCGGGCGTGTCGAGCAGGGGCGGCAGCATCGGCGCCAGGGTCGCCAGCACCGCGTCCCGCCGGGCGGCGTCGGCCGCCGCGCTGACGGTCAGGGCGAAGGCATCGCCGGCGGCGTCCTGGCTGTCGATGGCCGGGCAGCCGTCGGCGCTGGGCAGCGCCTGGTTGTCCGCCTGGCGGCGCATCAGGCTGCCGTCGCGGTTCAGCACACCGGCGGCAACCACGGTGGCCTCGACCGCGAGATCCGGCAGATAGGCGCCGACATGGTTGGCGTTGCCGACGCAGACCGCGAGCGGCGCACCGGCCGCCAGGCGGTTGGTGGTGTCGGCCATCTCGTCTTCGAACAGCCGGTCGAACTCGCGCAGGCTGTTGCCGATATAGAGGATCAGCGCCAGCAGCAGGACCACCAGATTGCTGAGCAGCAGGGCGGCCTGGAACTTGGTGCGGATATGCCGGCCGGTCAGGACGGACATCGGCGCTTCCTCCTCTATCCGGCCGGCGCGGTCGGCGTGGCCGGCATCTGGGGCAGGCGCTCGACCAGCGCGCCGCACAGCGCATCGAGCGCCGTGGCCAGCGCCGCCGCCGCCGCCTCCGGCGCGGCGGAGGCCGCGGGCGCGGTGACGCTGACCCGGTCCTGCCAGATCAGGTCGCGGGTCTGGCGCGACGACAGGCGGACGTCGACGGTGACGGCCACTTCGGCCGAGTCCGCGCCGGTCCGGTGCTGCTCGAACGCCAGGATGTCGCCGCCGAGGATGACGTCGATGCGCGCCCGATCCGTCGGCATCACCACGTTCTGGGCGACATTCGCCGCACCCAAGCAGTTGTGCAGATGCGCCTGCAGCAGGCGCGGCGGCTGGGCGTTCCACAGATGGTTGGGGTAGGTGCGGATGACCAGGTCGTCCGGGCTCTCCCGCCAGGCGATCCGCCGGCCGACCAGCACGGCATCGGTGCGGAAGGTGTCGATCATCAAGGTGCCGTCGACCTTCGGCTGGGCCAACGGGCCGGCCCGCTCGGTCAGCGGCAGGGAATAGGTGCGGTCCGGCGGCGGCGCCTCTCCGCAGGCGGCCAGCGCCAGCACGGCGACGGTCCACCCGGCCAGGCGGGGGAGACCTCGATCGGACCTGAAGCCGCTCCGCGTCATCGCCCGCTACTCCTGATCGCGGCCGGTCAGCAGCACCGCGGGGTTCGCCCGGATGTCGGCCACCAGACCGGCGAGTTCCTGGCTGGCGGCCTCCAAATTGAGCAGGGTGACGTTGAGGCTCGCCGCCAATTGCTGGAGAAGGTATTGGGTATCGGCGGCGATGGCCACGGTATCCGGTGCCACTTGCGTGATCGCGGCGTTGAGATTGGTCAGCGCCGGGGCGGCGGCGATCATCGCCTCGCGCGCGGAAATCAGCGCGGAGGTCGCGGCATCCAGCGCGCGTTCGACCTGCCCGACCGTATCCGCCTCGCCCAGCGCGGCGATGTTGGAGGCGGCGGCGGAGAGGTCGTTGACCGCCCGCTCCACCTGCGGCGCGGTGTCGGTGGCGACGGCCGCCAGCGGGTCGATCAACTCCCCGACATTGGCCTCGACATTGCCCAGCGTGCCTTGGACGTCCCCGGCGATGTCGGCGAGATGGCCGTCGATCGTCACCTGCAGCCCGGCGAGGAACGCTTCCATCTCCGCGGTGATGGCCTGCAGTTCGCGGTCGATGTCCTGCTCGATGCAGTCGAGCGCGGATTGCAGCAGCGTGCCGAGGCCGCCCGCCACCTCCCCCAGCCCGTCCAGTGCGGAGGGCTCCACGGCGGCGGCCAGCCGCTCGCCGGCCGCGATCGGCGTCGCCGCCGTGCCGAGGCGCAGGTCGATCACCGGGCCGCCCAGCGGGCTCGGCGCGCTCAACACCGCCAGCGTGTCGGCCGGCAGGGTCAGCGCGGCATCGACGCTGAAGGAGACCACGAAGTGCATACGCGTCGGGTCGGCCTCGCGCAGCACGACGGCGCCGCCTTCGACCACGCAGTCGTCCGCGACGCCGGGCGGCTCGGCGGGCGGCTCGGCGGGCTCCAGGGCGACCGGTTCGGGTTCCGCCGGTTCCGCGGGGGCCTCGTCGAGCGCGGGAAATACGGGCTCGATCCCGTCGACCCGGCCGACGCGGTAGCCGGCGACCAGCACATCGGCGCCGACCTCCAGTCCCGAGACCTCCTCCAGCACGATGGCATGGCGGGTCTGCACGACGCCGACGCCGATGCGCACCACCAGCCACACGATCATCGCCGCGGCGAACAGCGCGACGAACGTGCCGGCCAGGACCGCCGGCCGCAGGCGGGTGGTGCCGACCATCAAGGCCATCAGCCGGGCGCCCCCAACGGCGCGAACAGCCCGGCCAGGCCGGGGCCGGCCGCCTCGCCCTGCTCGCCCAGCAGGATCTGGCGGATGCGCGGCTCCCCGCTCGCCGCCAGCTCGTCCGGCGCCCCGCAGCCGATCAGCCGGCCGGCGTCCAGGACCGCGATGCGGTCGGCCAGCGCCATCGCCACCTCGCCATGCGGCATCATCAGCACCACCGTCAGGTTGAAGGCGTCGCGCACCTCGCGCACGAGCTGCTTGATCTCGTCGAGCGCCTGGCGGTCGAGGCCGGAGACGATGTCGTCGCAGATCAGCAGGTCGGGATCCAGCGCCAGTGCCCGGGCGACCGCCGCGCGCTGCACCTGGGCCGCCGATAGCTCCGCCGGCAGGCGGTCGGCGGCGGCATGCAGGCCGAGGCGCATCAGCTTCAAATCGACCATCACATCGGTGGTGCTGGGGGGCAGGTCGGTCAGCTCCGCCATCGGCAGGCGGACATTCTCGCGCACCGTCAGTGCGGAGAACAGCCCGCCTTGCTGATGCACCGCGCCGATCCGCCGGCGAAGCTCCGTCAGTCGCCTGCCTGACAGCGCGCCCAGGTCCTGCCCGAACAGCCGGATGGCGCCGGGCGGCGGCGGTTCCAGCGCCAGGAGATGGCGGAACAGGACGGACTTGCCCGCCGCGCCCGGCGCCAGGACCACGAAGATCTCGCGGGAGCCCACGGCGAATCGCACGTCCTGTAGCACCGCGGTGTCGTTGTAGGCGACGTCCAGCCCGTCGACCGACACCACCGGCACGGTGGGCGGCGCCGCCGGTCGGTCGCTACCGGCGGCCGGCTCAGCCGGGGAAAAGCAGGGTAAGGACGGCATTGGCCAGCAGGATGGTGGTGATGGCGATGACCACGGCGCGGGTCACCCCGGCGCCGATGCTGCGCCGGACGGCGAGGCCCACGGTGGTCGCCACGGTGAAGATGATGGCGGCGAAGACGATGGACTTGCCGAAGGCCATGACCAAGTCGCCCGGCGGGATGGCGCCGAGCACGGCGATCAGCAACGGTTCCGGCGGCACCGCGCGCGTCAGGTCGAGATAGACCGCGATGGTGACCAGCGAGAAGCCGGTCAGCAGCACCGTCAGCACCGGCACCGCGACCAGCAGCGCCAGCGCGACGGGCGCCACCAGCAGCCGCACCGGGTTGATGCCCATGCCGACCAGCGCGTCGATCTCGCGGTTGAGCTGCATGGCGCCGAGATCGGCGGTCAGCGACGTGCCGCTGCGCGCGGCCACCAGGATGCCGACCATCAAGGGCGCCACCTCGCGCACCAGCAGCGTACCCAACCCCTGCTGCAACAGGGCCAGCACATCGGCGAAGTCCAGTACCGTCTCGATCTGCAAGGCCAGCACCAGCCCGATCGCCAGCCCGAACAGCCCGGCCAGCGGCAGGCCGGCCAACCCGGTCTCCACCACATGGCGCGCAGCGAGGCGCAGGCGCACCGGCTGCTTGCGCGTCCAGCCCAGAAAGACCCAAAACAGAATCTGCCCGCCGATCACCAGCGCCGCGGCGATCGCCAGGATCGGCGAGCCCAAACGGGCGAGAAGGCGCGTGGACGCCGCCGCCAGCCGGGCCGCGGGGCGGCCGGGGGCCGACAGGGCCTCCGGGGGACGGGCCGCCGGCACCGGTCGGCTCAGCCGAGCAGAATCCCGGTCAGCTTCAGGTGATCGAGGATCAGCCTGATCTTGTCGCTGACGGCGATGATACGGAACGGCTTGCCGGTCCCGCCGGCCTTCTGGAAGACCTCGATCAGGCTCGCGATGCCGGAGGTATCCATGTAGCGCATCTCGTCGAGATCGACGTCGAGCCCCTGGGAGCGGTCGAGCGCGCCCAAGAGCACGCCGCGGGCATCGCGGCTGTTGGACAGGTCGATCTCGCCGGCCAGGGCGAGGACGAAACGGCCGTCCGCGCCCTCGCTCAGCCGGTGCGTAAACTCAGCCAAGATGCTCTCCCCCGTTCGCCGCGCGGCTCAGCCGCCGGCCCAAGGTCACGATGTTGCCCCGCCCGTCCGGGGCATGGGCATAGGCGACGCGGTCCATCACCGACTGGATCAGCCGCGTGCCGAACCCGCCGGGCCGGTCCGGATCCCAATCCCTGGGACGGATGGTGTCCAGGTCCACCGGCTCGGCATAGTCGCGGATCTCCACCCACAGGTGATCGTCGTCGATCCAGGCGGTCAGGTCGATGCGTGCCGGTGTCCGCCCGAGATAGGCGTGGCGCAAGACATTCTGCATCGCCTCGTCGACGGCGATCTCCGCATCGGTGGCGACCGCGTCGCCCAGACCGCAGCGCACGACCAGGCTGCGCACCGAGGCGCGCATCTCGCCCAGCCGGTCGGGGGTCATGTCCCATTCGAACCGGCCGGCGGGGTCGGCCGGGGGTCTTGGGGTCGGCGGGTCGGCAGCTTGGGTCATGGCGGCAAGAGGCCGTCCCGGTCGTGCGGCGGCAGATCGCGACAAGCGCCGATCCTATCCCGCATTCTGTGCGAGCGCGAGGCCGTCCGCGGCCATCGCACGGCTACCCAGCGCGCCCGGAACGCCGTAGATACCTCCCTGAGCGTTGCGAGTCCGCGATGATCCAAGCAGACGACATCGAGATCCAGGTGATCCGCCCGCCGATCGATCGGGCCAAGAAGATCGCCTATTGCTACAATCCCGACGCGGCGGTGCTGGCGATCTCCAATTCCGGCCATGCCACGATCCTGCGCGGGCGCGACAAGCGCGACTACGCCTATGGCGGCTGGGTCGACCTGGCGACGGGGCGGATCTGGGAAACCAACGGCACCGTCCGCAACGTTCCCCGGCCGTTGCGCCACCTGATCGCCCAGGTCATCTCCGGGCATTTCGACACCCCCTTGCGCTGGCCGCACGGCGGATAGCGACGGCGGTCCCGGCAGGAGCGCGTTCGCCCCATGAAACATCCCGATCCGGCGGCCGTCGCCGACGACGCCCTGCGCCGGCGCATCCGCGCCGCCCATCGCGCCGACGAGGGGGCGATCGTCCACGGGCTGATCGCGGCGACCGGGCTGGACGAGGCGGCGCGCCGGCGCATCGAGGCGGCGGCGGTGAAGCTGGTACGCGCCGTGCGCGGCGCCGGCCAACCGGGGATGATGGAAACCTTCCTGGCGGAATACGGGCTGACCACCCGCGAGGGCATCGCGCTGATGTGCCTGGCGGAGGCGCTGTTGCGCGTGCCGGATGCGGAGACCGTCGACGCCCTGATCAGCGACAAGATCGCCCCGGCCGATTGGGGCCGCCATCTCGGCCATTCGTCGTCGCCGCTGGTCAACGCCTCGACCTGGGCGCTGCTGCTGACCGGCCGCGTGCTGACCCCCGACGATGCCGGCCTGGCCGGGGCGCTGCGCGGCGTCCTGCGCCGCCTCGGCGAGCCGGTCTTGCGCGGCGCGGTCGGCCGGGCGATGCGCGAGATGGGCCGGCAGTTCGTGCTAGGCCGCACCATCGAGGAGGCGGTGGAGCGCGCGCGCCCGCAGGAGAGCCGGGGCTACCGCTACTCCTTCGACATGCTGGGCGAAGCCGCGCGCACCGAGGCCGACGCGCGGCGCTACCACCTCGCCTATGCCGAGGCGATCGCCGCCCTGGCCCGCCATGCCGGCACCGGCGGGGCGACCGCCGACCGGCCGGGCGTCTCGGTCAAGCTGTCGGCGCTGCACCCACGCTTCGAGTTCCGCAAGGATGCGCGGGTGCGCACGGAGTTGGTGGCGCGGGTGCGCGCCCTGGCGCTGATCGCCCGCAGCGCCGACATGGGCTTCAACATCGACGCGGAAGAGGCCGACCGCATCGAGCCGACGCTGGACGTGGTGGAAGCGGTGCTGGCCGATGGCGCGCTCGCCGGCTGGGACGGCTTCGGCGTGGTCGTCCAGGCCTACTCCCGCCGCGCCGCGCCGATCCTCGACTGGCTCTACGACCTCGCCCAGCGCCACGACCGGCGGCTGATGGTGCGGCTGGTCAAGGGCGCCTATTGGGACACGGAAATCAAGCACGGCCAAGTGCTGGGCACGGAGGACTACACCGTCTTCACCCGCAAGGTGGCCACCGACGCGTCCTTCGTCGCCTGCGCGGCAAGGCTGCTGGAGATGCGCCCCCGCCTCTTTCCGCAGTTCGCCACCCACAACGCCCATGCGATGGCCGCCGTCCTGGATCTGGCGGCGCGGCGCGGCACCGGCAAGCTGGACGATTTCGAGTTCCAGCGCCTGCACGGCATGGGCGAGACGCTGCACGAGGCGGTGCGCCGTCACCACGGCACGCGCTGCCGCATCTATGCCCCGGTCGGGGCGCATCGCGACCTCTTGGCCTATCTGGTGCGACGGCTGTTGGAGAACGGCGCCAACAGTTCCTTCGTCAACCAGATCGTCGACGAACGCATCGCGCCGGAGGAGATCGCCCGCGACCCCTTCGACGCGGTCGAGGCGCTGGCGGGCGCCGTCGCCCATCCGGCGATCGTCCGGCCGCCAGCGCTGTTCGGGGAGACCCGCCGCAACGCCCGCGGCTGGGACCTCGCCGACCCCGACACCATCGCCGCCCTCGATGCCGACCGCGCGCCCTTCCGCCGGCATCGCTGGACCGCCCGGCCGATGGGTGCGGCCTTCGCGGAGGCCGGGTCGGCAGACGGCGGGCGGCCGGTGACCAACCCGGCCGACCCCACCGACACGGTGGGCGCGGTCGTGGAGGCCACACCGGCGGATGTCGCCGCGGCCGTGTCGGCGGCAGCGGCCGGACAGCGGACCTGGGCCGCCCGGCCGGCGGCCGAGCGCGCCGCGGTATTGCGCCGCGCCGCCGATCTCTACGAGGACCACGCCGCGGCGTTCTTCGCCCTGGCGGCGCGCGAAGCGGGCAAGACGCTGGACGACGCGGTGGCGGAGGTCCGCGAGGCGGTGGACTTCCTGCGCTATTACGCCACCCAGGCGGAAGAGGCGCCGGCGCGGCCCCCGCGCGGCCTGATCGCCTGCATCAGCCCTTGGAACTTCCCGCTGGCCATCTTCACCGGGCAGATCGCCGCCGCACTCGCCGCCGGCAATGCGGTCATCGCAAAGCCGGCGGAGCAGACGCCGCTGATCGCCGCCCAGGCGGTGGCGCTGTTGCATCAGGCGGGGGTCGATCCGGCGGCCCTGCACCTGCTGCCGGGCGACGGCCCGGCGGTCGGCGGGCCGTTGGTGGCCGATGGCCGGCTCGCCGGCGTCACCTTCACCGGCTCGACCGAGACGGCGCGGGCGATCGACCGCGCGATGGCCGCGCATCTCGACCCGGCGGCCCCGCTGACGGCGGAGACCGGCGGGCTGAACGCCATGATCGTCGATTCCACCGCGCTGCCGGAACAGACCGTCCTCGACATCATCGACAGCGCCTTTCGCAGCGCCGGCCAGCGCTGCTCGGCGCTGAGGATCCTCTACCTTCAGGCCGACATCGCGGAGCCGATGCTGGCCATGCTGACCCAGGCGATGGACGAGCTGGCCTTGGGCGACCCCTGGGATCTGGCGACCGATGTCGGGCCGGCGATCGACGCCGCGGCGGCGGATGAGATCCGCGCCTATTGCGACCGGGCGGCGGGCGAGGGACGCGTCGTCAAGGCACTGCCGGTGCCCGACGGCGGCGGGCACTTCGTCGGCCCGACGGTGATCGCCGTCGGCGGCATCGCCGATCTGCCGAAGGAAATCTTCGGCCCCGTCCTGCATGTCGCGCGCTTCGAGGCCGGCAGGCTCGACACCGTGATCGAGGCGGTCAACGCCAAGGGCTATGGCCTGACCTTCGGGCTGCAGACCCGCATCGATGCCCGCGTGCAGCGCATCGTCGACCGGGTGGCGGCCGGCAATGTCTACGTCAACCGCAACCAGATCGGCGCCGTCGTCGGATCCCAGCCCTTCGGCGGGGAGGGCCTGTCCGGCACCGGGCCGAAGGCCGGCGGGCCGTTCTATGTCCGGCGCTTCCAGGCGCCCGACGCGGCGGACCGCCCCGTGGACGGATCGCCGGCGGGCGCGCCCGTGTCGGCCGATCGCCTGGCGGCGGCGTGGCGGCGGCTAACCGACGACCGGCAGCGCAGCGCTACGTGGGCCGCGGCGGCGGACCGCGCGGACCGGCTTGCCGCCGCGCTGGCCGGCCGGGACGATGCGGCGCGGCTGAGCGCGGCGCTCGACCGGGCGCGTCTCGATCCCGGCCCCGTCGACATGCCCGGCCCGACGGGGGAGAGCAATCGCCTAAGCCTCCGGCCACGCGGGGCCGTGCTCGCCGGCGGTGCGGATGGCAGCCTGGCGCGGGTCCTGGCCGTCCAGGCCTTGAGCCTCGGCAACCCCGTGCTGCTGGTCGCGGCGGATGCGGCCGGCTTCGCGGAGGCCCTGGCCGCGTCGGGCGCGCCGATCCTGGCGCTCGACGGCGCGATCGATCCGGCATGGCTCGCCGATCCCGCGGGCTTGGCCGGCCTGGCCGCGGTGGCCCATGCCGGGCCGGCGGCGGCGGCGCGGGCGGTCCGCCGGGCGCTGGCCGCCCGGCCGGGCGGGCTGATCGCTTTCGTCGCCGATGCCGCGTCGCCGGAACGGTTCGTCCAGGAACGCCATCTGTGCATCGACACCACCGCCTCGGGCGGCAATGTCGCCCTGCTCGCCGCGGCAGCACGGCCGGAACCGCTGGCTTGACGGGCGCCGAACCGCCGGACACCTTTGGCGCCCCCATGGGAAAAGACTCCGGCCGGCCGCCCGATGCCGACCGGGATATCGGGAGGATACATGCCGCGCTTTGCCGCCAATCTGTCGATGATGTTCCAAGAGCACCCATTCCTTGACCGCTTCGAAGCGGCGGCCGCAGCCGGCTTCCAGGCGGTGGAGTACCTCTTCCCCTACGATCACCCGCCCGAGGTCGTCGCCCAGCACCTGGCCGCGGCCGGCCTCTCCCAATCGCTGTTCAACCTGCCGCCGGGCGACTGGGCGGCCGGCATGCGCGGACTGGCCGCCGTGCCCGGCCTGGAGGCCTCCTTTGCGGAGAGCGTGGAGCGGGCGCTGATCTACGCCCGGGCGCTGGGTTGCCTGAAGCTGCATGTGATGGCTGGGATTACCACCGGCGTCGATCCCGCGGCGGCGGAGGCGACCTATATCGCCAATCTGCGCACGGCCGTCCGGCGGCTGGGCGACGCCGGCATCACCGCGCTGATCGAGCCGATCAACGCCCGCGACATGCCGGGCTACTTCCTGGCCACCAGCGATCAGGCGGTGCGGATCATCGAGGCCGTCGGCCTGCCCAACCTGAAGCTGCAGTTCGACGTCTACCACACCCAGATCAGCGAGGGCGACCTGACCACCCGGCTGACCAAGCTGGCGCCGCTGATCGGCCATATCCAGATCGCCGGCGTGCCAGACCGTCACGAGCCCGACACCGGCGAGGTGGCCTACGACCGCCTGTTCCCGGTGATCGACGCCATCGGCTATGACGGCTATGTCGGGCTGGAGTACCGCCCGGCCGGCGACACGGTGGCCGGCCTCGGCTGGCTCGCCGCTGAGACCGCCTGAACGCGAGGGTCCGTCCATGCCGCTGCTGCTCGGCGCCATCGCCGACGACTACACCGGTGCCACCGACCTCGCCAACACGCTGGTCAAGAGCGGGCTGGCCACCGTGCAGACCATCGGACCGCCGGATCCCGGCCAGCCGCTCGACGGGCTGGATGCGGTGGTCGTCGCGCTGAAGTCGCGCACCATCCCGGCCGACGAGGCGGTCGCCCAGTCGCTGGCGGCGCTGTCGCGGCTGCAGGCCGACGGGGTGCGCCAGGTCTTCTTCAAATACTGCTCCACCTTCGACAGCACCGATGCCGGCAATATCGGTCCGATCGCCGATGCGCTGATGGCCGCGCTGGATACGCGCTTCTCGCTGGCCTGCCCTGCCTTTCCCGGGGCGGGGCGCACCGTCTATCAGGGCCATCTGTTCGTGCAGGACCGGCTGTTGTCGGAAAGCTCGATGCGCGATCACCCGCTGACGCCGATGACCGACGCCGATCTGGTGCGCGTGCTGGGCCGGCAGAGCACCGCCCGCGTCGGACTGGTGCCGCATGGCGAGGTCGCGGCCGGTGCGGCGGCGATCCGTGCCGCCTTCGGCCGGCCCGCCGCCGATGCCAGCAACGACGGCGGCGGCCGCCGGACCATCGCCATCGTCGATGCGATCTCCGACGCCGACCTGATGGCGATCGGCCAGGCGGCGGGGGATCTCAAGCTGATCACCGGCGGGTCCGGCGTCGCCCAGGGCCTGGCCGACACCTACCGCGCCGATCTCGCCGTGCGGCTGACCGGCGCGGCCGGCGCGCTGCCCGCGGTGCGCGGGCCGGAGGCGGTGCTGTCGGGCAGTTGCTCCGCCGCCACCAACCAGCAGGTGGCGCGCGCCGAGGCCGCCGGCATGGCGACGCTGCGGCTCGACCCGCTGGCCCTGGCCGATGGCCGGCAGAGCGCCGACACGGTGCTCGACTGGGCGCGGCCGCGGTTGGGCGCGGGGCCCGTGCTGGTGGCCGCGACGGCGCCGCCGGAGGCTGTGCAGGCGGTGCAGGACCGCCTGGGCCGCGATGCCGCCGGCGCGCTGGTGGAGTCGACATTCGCCGATCTGGCGCGCGCCCTGGTGGCGGCGGGCGTGCGGCGCCTGGTGGTGGCCGGCGGCGAGACCTCCGGCGCCGTGGTGAATGCGCTGGCCGTACGCGCCTTGACCATCGGGCCGGAGATCGCGCCCGGCGTGCCGGCGACGGTCAGCCGCGGCGGCGACCCGGTCCTGGCGCTGACGCTGAAGTCGGGCAATTTCGGCGGCCCGGACTTCTTCGCCGACGCGCTGGCGGCCATGCCGTGACGGCGCCCTCCTGATGACGCAAGAGACCCGGGCGCGCGAGGCGATCTGCCGCCTCGCCGCCTCGATGTTCCAGCGCGGGCTGACCTTCGGCAGCTCCGGCAATCTCTCCGTCCGCGTCGAGGACGGCTGGCTGATGACGCCGACCAATGCGTCGATGGGCGACCTCGACCCGGCAAGGCTGGCGAAGCTGGACGACGCCGGACGACCGATCGCCGGCGATCCCCCGACGAAGGAGGCCGCACTCCATCTCGGCTTCTACGAGAAACGCAGCGCCGTCGGCGCCGTCGTGCACCTGCACTCCACCTATTCCGTCGCCGTCTCACTGCTGGAGGACACCGACCCAGAGGCGCCGATCCCGCCGCTGACGGCCTATTACGTCATGCGGGTCGGGAACCTGAAGATGCTGCCCTACTTCCCGCCCGGCGATCCGGCCCTGGCCGAAGCTGTGCGCGAGGCGGCGGCACGCACGCCGGCCGTGCTGCTGGCCAATCACGGCCCCGTGGTCGCTGGCGCCAGCCTGGAGGCCGCGGTCTACGCTACGGAGGAGCTGGAGGAGACCGCGAAGCTGCACCTACTGCTGCGCGGCGAGCGGACCCGCCCCTTGACCGCAGCCCAGGTGACCGCGCTGCTGGCGCGGTGACGTGCAGCCATACGCCGTTCTGCAAGGGTTTCCGACCGCATACCCTTCATTCTAAATCAAATGATCAGTATATAATATTGAGTGATATCATTCCTAAACTGAATAACGCATTCGACGACGAACCGACCTCTTCCGCATTTGCGAGCGGCCGCTATCCAGTCGACGGCAGTAACCATCCAAGAATTAACAATGTGTTTATCTCGTTTAGACCGCGACAATTAACCACTTGAATACGGTTTGACGGTAATCAGTCGAACAACACATCACCATTGCCGGAGAAAGGGCCATGCTGGGAGGCCTCACCATCAAGCGCCGTCTGATGATCATCGTCGGCATCGGTATCTTGGGGCTGCTGATCCTCGGCGCGGATGAGATCATCGAACTGCGCCACGAAATGATCGCCAATCAGGAGCTTGAGACCCGAAATCTGGTCGAGGTCGCCCTTACCAACATCGAACAACTCCATGCGCAGGCGGAGGCCGGTGCCCTGACGGCGGATGAAGCCCGCCAGCTCGCCAGAGAAATGCTGCGGGGGACGCGGTATGGCGAGGGGGACTATTTCTTCATTATCGACACCGCCGTGCGCATCGTCATGCACCCGTTCAACCAAGAGATCGAAGGCGAGGATGCCAGCACCATCCGCGATTCCGACGGCGTCGCGCTGTTCGCGGAGATGGTGCGGGCCGCGCGCGCGGGCGGCGGGTCGGTGCACTATCGCTGGACCCGCGCCGGCAGCGATGGACCGCTGCCCAAGATCTCCTATGCGGCGGCGTTCGAGCCGTGGGGCTGGGTCGTCGCGACCGGCACCTATGTCGACGATATCGAGGCGGCCTTCTGGGCGCAGGCGCGGCATATCGGGCTGATCGCGCTGGCGATCTCAGGCGTCAGCCTGGCGATCGCCTATCTCGTCTCTTCGTCGATCACCCGCAGCATCGCGCAGATGACGGGGATCATGCGCCGGCTGGCGGTCGGCGAGACCGGCTTGACCGTCCCGTCGCAGGACATGCGCACCGAAATCGGCGAGATGGCCCGGTCGGTTGAGGTGTTCCGCGTCAACGCCGTGGAACGCGAACGCCTGGAGGCCGAGCAGAAGCGAACGGAGGGCCGGATCGCGGCGGAGCGCCGGAAGGCCCTGCTGAGCGTCCTGCACGACCTGGTCAACGTGTCGGTGGAGGGCAACGAAGCCCAGATCCTGATGGCCACCATGAAGCGCGACGTGTCGGAGACCGCGCGAGAGGTTCAGACGATGGCCTCGGCCGTCGACGAGATGCGCGCCGCGGTTCAGGAGATCGCCCACAGCAGCGAAGCCGCGACCAGCGAGGCGCAGGTCTCCGAAGACGCCACCAGTGCGGGTAAGGAGAAGGCCGGCGAGGCGACGGCGTCGATGGACCAGATGACCCACTCGGTCGACCTGGCGAAGGCCGGCGTGTCGGAACTGGCAGAAGCCTCCGCCAGGATCGGCGACATCGTCGAACAGATCGAGAGCATCGCCGCCCAGACGAACCTGTTGGCCCTGAACGCGACGATCGAGGCGGCGCGGGCCGGCGACGCCGGCAAGGGCTTCGCCATCGTCGCCTCGGAGGTCAAGACCCTGGCGCAGCAGACCGGCGGCGCCACCGAAGACATCCGCAGCCGCATCGGCAATGTCCGGGGCAAGGTCGACGGCATCATCGCCGCCATGGACGAGAGCGCGGAATCCGTCGGGTCCGGGCGGGCGGTGGTCGACCGGCTGGCCGGTTCGCTCGACGGGATCAGCGAGAACGTCAACCGCATGGCGTCGCGCATGTCGGAGATCGCCGGGGTGCTGACCGAGCAATCCGCCGCGTCGGAGGAAATGGCCCGCTCCGCGAACGTCGTGTCCGACATCGCCACCCGCAACGCCACGGAGATCGATGGGGTCATCGACAGCCTGTCGCGGTTGAGCGACATGCTGAACAGCCAGGTCGGGTCGTTCGCCGATCTGGGCGATCTGGCGATCATCGAAATCGCCAAGAACGACCACATGATCTTCAAGCGGCGAATCATCGATGCCATGGTCGGACGCAGCGACGTGACGGCCGACGACCTGCCCGACAGCCATCACTGCCGGCTCGGCAAATGGTACGACCAGGCCGGCGAGCGGATCCGGTCGACCGCGGCTTTCGCGAAGCTGCAGGGCCCCCATCAGCGGGTCCACGACATCGGCAAGACGGTGCTGCGCCTGCTGCGGTCGAGCAAGTTCGACGAGGCGCTCGACGCCGTCTCCGCCTTGAACGCGGCGTCCCACGAGGTGCTCGACCTGCTGGACGCGCTGTCGCGGGAGGTCCAGGAGACGCTGAACGAGGAAGCGGCGGCCTGAGCCGAGCCCGCCGCGCCACCCGCAGCCGAGCGCTTTACGCCGGCTGCGGATCGCGGGCCAGGAAGCCGCCGGACTGGCGGGCCCAGAGCTGGGCGTAGAGGCCGTCGCGGCGGATCAGTGCGGCATGGTCGCCATCCTCGACGATCTGGCCGCGGTCCATCACCACCAGCCGGTCCATGGCGGCGATGGTCGACAGCCGGTGGGCGATGGCGATCACCGTCTTGCCGGCCATCAGCCGGTAGAGCTGTTCCTGCACCGCCGCCTCGATCTCGGAGTCGAGCGCCGACGTCGCCTCGTCCAACAAGAGGATCGGCGCGTCCTTCAACAGCACCCGGGCAATCGCGATGCGCTGGCGCTGCCCACCGGACAGCTTCACCCCCCGCTCGCCCACCTGGGCGGCATAGCCGGTGCCGTCGAAGCCATCGCGCAGGTCGGCGATGAAGCCGTCGGCATGGGCCAGCGCCGCAGCGGTGCGGGCCGCGAGCTCATCGGCCGCCGGCCGGCCGTAGCGGATGTTCTCCATCACCGAGCGGTGCAGCAGCGACGGGTCTTGCGTCACCACGCCGATCTGGGCACGCAGGCTGTCCTGGGTGACGCCGGCGATGTCCTGCCCGTCGATCAGGATCCGCCCCGCCTCCACGTCGTGGAAGCGCAAGAGCAGGTTGACCAGCGTCGACTTGCCGGCGCCGGAGCGGCCGACCAGCCCGACCTTCTCCCCCGGCCGAACGGTCAGCGACAGGTCGTCGATGACGCCGCCGCCCTTGCCGTAGTGAAAGCGGATGGCGTCGTAGCGGATCTCGCCGCGGGTCACCGCCAGGGGGGCGGCGCGCGGGCGGTCCACCACCTCGCGCGCCCGGGCGATGGTCTCCATGCCCTCCTGCACCGTGCCGATATTCTCGAAGATGCTGGTCACCACCCACATGATCCAGCCGGCCATGTTGTTGATGCGCAGCACCAGGCCGGTGGCCAGCGCGATCGCGCCGATGGTGATCAGCCCCTGGCTCCACAGCAAGAGCGCCAGGCCGCAGGTGGCGACGATCAGCGCCCCGCCGGACAGCCACACCGCCATCTCCATCAGCGAGATCAGCCGGGTCTCCGCGCGCAGCTTGTCGGTGTGCGTCGCCATCGCCTCGCGGGTGAAAGCCTCTTCGCGTTCGCCATGGGCGAACAGCTTGACCGTCAGGATGTTGGTGTAGCTGTCGACGATCCGCCCGGTCAGCGTGGAGCGCGCCTCCGCCGTGCGGAAGGAGCGGTCCTTGATACGCGGCACGAAATAGGCAAGCGTCGCCACGAAGGCGATGACCCAGGCGATCAGCGGCACCATCAGCCGGGGGTCGATCTCGCCGAACAGCCACAGCGCGCTGACCGTGTAGATGGCGACGAACCACAAGGCGTCGACCACGCCGACCACGCTCTCGCGCAAGGACGGCCCGGTCTGCATGATCCGGTTGGCAATGCGCCCGGCGAAGTCGTTCTGGAAGAAGGCGAGGCTCTGGCGCAGCACGTAGCGGTGGGTCTGCCAGCGCACCAGATTGGTGAAGCCCGGCACCACGGCCTGATTGACCAGCACGGTGTGCAGGCCGAAGACCACCGGGCGGATGATCAGCGCGACCACCGCCATCCAGGCGAGCAGCCAGCCATGCGTGGCGAAGAAGGCCTCCGGGCTTTCCGCCGCGCGGACCAAGTCGACGATCTCGCCGAGGAAAGCGAACAGCGCCACCTCGACCACCGCGCCCAACAGGCCGACCACCAGGATCGCCACCAGCAGCGGCCAGATCTGGCGGACATAGCGCCAATAGAACGGCACCAGCCGGTCCGGCGGCTGGCTGTCGGGGGCATCGGCGAAACAATCGATGAGATGCTCGAACCGGCGAAACATCGCCTGGGGCTCCTACCGCAACGGGATCGCGCGCGTCGCTGGTCTGCGACGGAGGATGCGCGGTCCGGTCGGGCGGTATCGCCCCGCAACCGCGCGTCAGTGGCTGTGACTGACGACCATCTGCATCTTTGGTCCTCGCGGTCTTCGCGGTCGGAACATGTCGTCGTTAACGACGACGGGCACCTCGGGTCGTCGTGGCCGACGACGAGGGCACCTATAGCGCGTTGCCCGGATCAGGGCAATCGCGGGCGTCACTTGTCGCTCAGGCGGTATCCGGCGCCGCGCACCGTCTGCAATCGGCGGCCGTGCCCGCCGAGCTTGCGGCGCAGCCGGCCGACATAGACGTCGACGACATTGGTCAGCGGATCCTCGCTGGCCCCCCAGACGGTGTTCAGGATGCGCTCGCGCGAATAGACGCGGCCCGGCTTGGACAGGAAGAGCTTGAGGATCTCCCGCTCCTTCACCGTCAGCTCCAAAGGCGTGCCGTCCACCGACGCCTCCAGCGCCTCCAGGTCGAGCGCGATGGCGCCCGCCTGCAAGACGGCCTCCGGCGCCTCAGCAAAGCGGCTCGACCGGCGGGCCAACGCCTCGATCCGGGCGATCAACTCGTCGAACTCGAACGGCTTGACCATGTAGTCGTCGGCGCCGATGCGCAGGCCCTCGACCCGCTCGTCCAAGGCGTCCAGCGCCGATAGGATCAGGATCGGGGTATGGTCGCCGCGCGCCCGCAGCTTGCGGCACAGCTCCTTACCCGTCAGACCCGGCAGCATGAGGTCGAGGACCAGCACGTCGAAGCGCTGCTGGTCCATGAGGTCGAGCGCGGCCTCGGCCTCCGGCGCGTGGGTGACCATCCAGCCTTCGGCGCGCAGGCCGCGCAGGATGAAATCGGCGACGCGAACCTCGTCCTCCACCAACAGCAGGTTCATCGGCGATGCCTCCGGAGAGCCTGGCCGCCGGCCGGTCGGTGTCGCGCCACCGCATCACGGTGCCGGCAGTGCATGTCGCCGGTCCTCTTGCTTCGAATTGTGGTCCTGATTGGACAACGGTCCGGGGGCAGGATTATTCCCGGGCGATCGCCGAGAGCAGGATCGTCTTGGCTGGAATCGCCGACCGGCGATACCAGCCAAGGCGTGAATCCTGCTCTCATCTATCATCACATCGCGATTCACGGGTGAGGTGGAAACAGGTCTGTTTCCACCTCACCCGACCGCGCTCTGGGCCAAATAAGCGTCGCGCTTAGGAGACGGCGGCGAGACGCGGCCCCTTGGGCAGGGTGAAGCGTGCTTCGACGCCCTCGCCGGGTTCGCTGGTCAGGGCGATCTTCCCGCCATGCGCCTCGACGATCGCTTTGGCGACGGGCAGGCCGAGGCCGGAACCGCCATCATAGCGGATGGCGGCGTTGGAGCCGCGGAAGAAGCGCTCGAAGACATGCGCCAGCTCCTCCGGCGCCAGGCCCGGCCCGTCATCGACGACGCTGACGGCAAAGCCGGTCGGCGTCTGGTCGAGGCGCACCAGCACCTCCCGATGGCCGTAGCGCAACGCGTTCTCCAAGAGGATGGTCACCACCTGGCGGATGCGGTTGGGATCGACCCGGAGAAGGGCGGGGCGGACCGTGGCCTGGAAGGAGACCGCCTTGGGCGTGTCGGCGAGCGTGCGGCCGGCGGCCACCGCGCGTTCCACCAGCTCCGCCAGATCGACCTCCTGCGGGCGGACGCGCACCTCGCCGATCTCCTGGCGGGCGACGAACAGCAGGTCGTCGACGATGCGCGCGGTGTGGTCGGCGGCCTCGCGCGTGCGCAGCAGGACGTCGCGGTACTCGCCCACACTGCGGTCGCCGCCGCGCAAGGTAACATCGGCCTCGCCGCGGATGATGGTCAGCGGTGTGCGCAGTTCGTGGCCGACATCCGCCAGCAGGCGGCGCCGGTTCGCCTCCGTCCGGCGCAACGTCACCAAGAGCTTTTCAAGCTGCGCGGTGCGACGCGAGACCTCCTGCTCCAACGCGTTGCGCGAGGCGCTCAGCGTGTCCTGGCGCTCCGCCACCTTGGCGATCATCTGGTTGAAGGCTTCCGCGACCCGGTCCAACTCGGAGTTGCCCGGCACCTTGATGCGATGGTCCAGCTCGCCGCGGCCGACGGCCTCCGCCCCGGCGATCAGGCGTCTCAGCGGCTTGGTCAGACCGTTGCCGAGCAACAGGATACCGAGCAGCGCGGTCACCGAGGCGATCGCCGCCGCGGCCAGCGCGCTGCGCTGATACAGCACCGCGGCGTCGCGCACCGCGCCCTCCGCCGCGGAGACCTTCTGGCGCTCGCGGGCCAGCGCCTCGACGATCATGCCCTGGAAATCGGCGTCGATGCGCTCGTCGAGGATCTCCGACAACCGCGTCCAGTAGATCAGGGAACTCGACGACCCCGGGTCGGCCTGGAGGAGGTAGAACTCCTCCTGCAGGGTGTCGAGCTGCCGTTCGATGCGCGCCAGGTGATCGAATTGCTGCACCTCGATGCTGCCGAAGAGCTGCACCTCTTCCGCGATCAGCAGGCGCAGCTCGCGGAAATTGGCGCCGATCGCCGCCGTCAGGCGCGCCTCGCCCGCCCCCTGGTCCTGATCGCCGATCAGCAGTGCGTCGCCGAACTGCTTGAAGAGCTGATAGGTGTGGTTGGACAGGCCGAGATACTGCTCGTAGACGCGGTGGGCGAGGCGCGCGCGCTCCATCTCGTGCTCGGCGGAGCGCGCGCTCCAGAAGGCGAGGAACGCGCTGGACAGCGCCAGCGCCAACAGGACGCAGAAGGACAGGGTCAGCTTCGTCAGGTACCCCACCGACCGGTCCTCAGGCGGCCGCGCGGGATCCGAAGAAGCGCGCGGTCGGCCCCGTGCCGGCCAACAGCGCATCGGGCGGCCCGGCCTCGACCAGGCGGCCGTCGGCGACGAACCACAGCCAGTCCATCCGGCACGCCAGATCGGGATCGTGGGTCACCAGCAAGGCGGTCGCGTCGCCGGCGCGGATCAGCCGTTCCACCAGCCGCACGCCGTCGGCGTCCAGGCTGTCGTCCGGCTCGTCCAGCAGCAGCAGCGGAGCGGCCGACAAGGCGGCGCGCGTCAGCAGCACGCGCCGCGCCTCGCCCGACGACAGGTTGCGCCCGGCCTCCGCCACCCGGCCGTCCAGGCCGCCGAGGCGGGCAATGGTATCGGTCAGGCCGAAGTCCGCCGCTGCGGCCAGGATCCGGTCGTCGTCGATCTGTCCGCCGACCCCCATGGTCAGGGCGCGGCGCAGGCTGCCGGCGAGGATCGGCGAGCGCGGACCGACAAGCGCGATGGCGTCGCGGCGCTCCCGCTCCGACAGGCGGATGGTCCGGCGGTCGCCCAGGCTCACCGTCCCGTCGCGCGGTCGCTCCAACCCGGCGGCCAGCGCCAGCAGGGTCGACTTGCCGGCGCCGTTGGGACCGAGGATGGCGATCTTGGCGCCGGCCGGCACCTCGCCGTCGAAGCCGTCGACGCTGCCGGCCGCAACACCGGCGAAGCGGAGCGGCTGCGGACCCGCCGGCACCGGCCGGGGCTTCGCCGTGCGGCGCCGGTCGACGGTCGGATGGGCCAGGATGTCCTCGCATTTCTCGCGGGCCGCCGCCCAGGCGCGGTGACGGTCCCACACGCCGGCCAAATCGCGCATCGGCTGAACCATAAGGCCCAGCGCCGCCAGGGCGCCCGCCGCCTCCGCCGACGCCGCGCCCTGACGCAAGGCGACCAGGAAAACCAGCGCCGCGGCGATGCCGGCCACGGCGTCCGGGATGGATTGCACCGTGGCCGCCGCGCGCGCCCGCACCGCGGCCGAGGCGATCAAGGCGCGGGTGCGGCGCGCCAGATGCGCCTTCTCCGTCCGGGTGCGGCCGAGCAACCGCAGCTCCGGCGCATGGGGGATGCGCTCGCTCATATCGGCGGCGAGGCGGGCGCGCCGGGCGCGCAGGCGGCGATGCGCCGGACCGAGGCTGAGGCCCGCCAGCGTCATCAGCGCGATGCCCAGCACCACCGGCACCGTCGCCGCCACGCCCAGCGCCGGGTTCAGCGCGAACAGCACGGCGCAGGCCACCGGTAGGACGATGCTGGCCGACACCAGCCGGGCGACGCCGAGGCTGACCCAGTTGCGCACGGCGGCCAGATCGCCGACGAACCGCATCGCCAGCGCGCCGCTGCGCCGGCCGGCGACGGCGCGCGCCGGCATGCGGCCGAGATGCAGGAACAGCTTCAGCCGCAGCGCGCCCGCATAATCCTGGCCGACCCGCTCCGCCACCACGCGCTCCGCCACGCGCAGAGTGGCGATGACCAGCCCGGCCAGCGCCACCAGCACCAGCGCGGTGATCGGCAGCCCGGCATCGCCCGCGCCGAAGGCGGCAAAGACGTCGCGGGTGGCGAAGGCCGCGACCCCGGCGGCCGCGGCCTGGCCGAGCGCGCTGACGGCAACCAGCGCGATCGACCGGCCACGTCGCCCGGCGGTGATGGCAGGCAGGGTGCTCATGCCGCCACATCCACACCGGCGGCGGCATCGGCAGCGGTGCGGCCCGCGGCCCGCGCCAGCATCGGCGCCGCCAGCGCCCGGGCCTGCGCCGGGTCGCGCAGCGCCTCGCGGGCGATGACCGACACGCCGGTCGCGGCTTCGGCTTCCGCCGTCGCCAGCGGCGAGCAGCTCACCATGCCGGTCAGCACGTCCGGCGCCAGGCCGATGTCGTTCAAGAGGACACAGCCGCCGACGGCGCCCATCGCGTCCGGCACGGCCAGGACCAGCCCGGCGAAGGCGCCGCGCATCCGCGGCTCGCGCAACAGCGCCGCCGTTTCCGCCTGCAGGAGGCCGTCGGCCAGCTCGACCACCGCGATCTCCGCGCCGCGCTGGGCGGCGTCGCCCAGCAGGGTGTCGATCCCGGCGAGGATGCGGGTCAGCGGCTGGCGGTAGGTCGACGCCATGCCGGCATCGGTGAAATCGCTGACCACATGCGCGCCGGCATCGGCATAGGCGTGGAAGTCGTTGAACGCCCCGGTGCCCGTCGCCTTGATCGCGGCGACCCGATAGCCGGCCCGCCCGAGACCGTGGGCCAGCGCGGCCACGGCCGTCGTCTTGCCGGCATTCATCGAGGCGCCGACGATGCCGATCACCGGCAGCGACGCCGGCCGCGGCAGCGGCGCCAGCCCATAGTCCTCGACATTCAGCACCCGGCGGGCGGCGTCCGCCACCAGCCCCAACGGCACCACGCAAGTCGGCGTGCCCATCCGCGAATGCGCGTGGCGCATCCGGCCAATCACGCCGCCGGCGGCCAGCATGTCGGCGCCCGCCGGATCAAGCTCGGCGGCACCCTCGAACTGGTCGGGGGCGTAGCGGTCGCCGCACACCAGCACCACCAGATCGCCGGCATAGAGTTCCGACCCGCGCCCGTCGGCCAGTTGGATGCGGCGGTGGGAACCGACCCGCTCCACCCGCCCCAGCACCAGATCGCCGGCGCGCACCGCGTCGAGGTCGTCGAGGATCGTCGCCGCATCGCTGCGCGCGACGCGCCGCGTGGTGAAGGCCCATTTGGCGTTGGCCGACAGGTCGGCGCACAAGGTCCAAGGCTGGGTCATGACGCTGTCTCCTTGTCTCCATGTCGTCCGGCGAGGCCGGCAATCAGGGGGCTAGGCGGGCTTCGGCGTAGCCGCGCACCGCCGGGTTGAGGTCACTGTCGGGCAGCACGATCCGGTCGAGTTCGCCGAGCTCCACGCAGCGGCGGAAATCGTGGTCGCAGCCCGGTAGCAGGCGAAGGTCGATCCGTGGGGCGATCCGGCGGGCTGCCGCCGCGCGGGCCAGCGCATCGGCCCAACGCTGCGCACGGGTCGCCCGGTCGATGCCCTGCTGATGGTCGATCTCGGGGCCGCGGCGAGTGTTCTCGTCGGGCTGGTTGTCATCGGCCCCGACGGCAACGGTGATCGGCAGTTCCAGGAACTGGTCGAGGCCGGCGGCCAGGCGCGGTCCCCAATCGCTCTTGCCGCCGTCTGCGCTGCCAACGCCGTAGGGAAACGCGGTGTCGTCGGGAAAGGTGTACCAGCCGGCCGACACCGTGGTGAGCCGCGCCACCAGGTTCGGGTAGAGCATGGCGAAGCGGTGGGCGAACTGCGCGCCGCCGGAATAGCCGGCAAGCTCGAAGTCGGGGGTCTGCCACAGGCCGGTCAGCCGCAGCTCCGTCATCAGGGCGAGCAGCGCCAGGTCCGCCCGCCCCCGGCGCACGACCTGCTGGTAGCCAGGCCACCGCGTCTCGTCGAACAGCGGGGCGACGACGACACGGCCTTGCGCGGCCGCCCGGCGTCCGAGAAGCGCGGCCTGGTCGCGTGCGCCACGCAGAATGCCGTGGACGGCGACCAGCGGCGGCCGGTCCGGGGCGATCGTGTGCGGCAGCGCCAGCCAGCAGGCGAGTGCATTGCCGCCCTTCGCCGGGCGGTAGGTCAGGATCGGCGACATCGTCTCGCTCGGATGCGGCGGGCGGGGAAGCGGGCGGAGGATCGGCATCGGGAACCGCCGGCGGCTCAGGCGGCGGCGCCCAGCACCGCGGCGGCCTCAGCCCGCGGCAACAGGTCGAAGATGATGTGGATCCGGTCCTCGTGGCCGTCGTTGAAGGCTTCGTGAACCTGCTTGTTGTCGAACCACCACAGCTCGCCCTCCTGCATGCGGACCTCCTCGTCGCCGGCCTTCAGCCAGGATCCCTGCGAAGAGCGCAGCACCAGGTGGTAGCGGCCGCGCACGCGGTAGTACTCGCCGCGGTCGATATGCGGATAGACGCGCCGGCCGGCCGGCAGGCTGACAATCTTCGCCCGGCCCGGCAACGCGTCGAGGCGATCGGCCGTTTCCATCAGGAAGCGGCAGGCCACCGGATAGCGGGCCGACCCGGTGGTCCAGCGGCTCTCGTGCACGTCGCGGCGCTTGCGGTTGCCGATCGCCGACTTGCGCAGGCCGCGCAGCGGGATCGCCAGCGCCTCGCGCTGCACCGCGATCTTCTCCTGGCGGGAGGTCGAGGCGTCCCAGGCGTCGTCCAGCCCGGTGATCTCGTCGAGGAAGGGGCGGACGTCGATGAGCGGCCCGATGCGCTTGAAGTGCTTCATGGACATGATCTCCTGTCTCGCGTGGGATCGGAGGTGCCATGCACCCCCGCCGGCCATTGCCATACGCCCCTGACAACGGGCAGCCCGGCGATCTATTCCCGGACCCTAGCCAGCGATTTTGGAGATCGTAACTAGATCTTTGTTTTTAACAGGTTTTTCGGATTGCGTTCATGCAGCCTTCGCCCAGCATTCATGCCGTGTTCAGGCAACGTTCATGTTCGATACCAATTTGCCGCGCTTGCGCCGTCACCGACCCCGCCGGCGACCGGCCAGCAGCACGATCGACGCCAGCAGCATCAGCCCGCCGAGACCGCCGATCAGGCTCAGCCGCTCGCCGAGCAGCAGGACCGCCAGTCCGGTCGCCGCCAGCGGCTCCATCAGCGAGGCGATGGCGGCCACCGTGGCCGGCGTGGTGCGCATGCCGCGGAAATAGATGACATAGGCAAGGCCCGTCGGCACCAGCCCGATATAGAGCAGCAGCCCCCAAGCCGCCGGCGGATAGGTCCAGGAAAGGCCGGCCGCCGCGGCGAAAGGCAGCAGGATCACCGCGCCGGCGCCGAATCCGACGGCGATGAGCTGAAAGGGGTGGTGGCGCGGCGCCAGCGCCCGGCTGCACAGCGTGAAGACGGCATAGCTGAAGGCGCTGCCCAGCGCCCAGGCCGCCCCGGTCCACACCGCGGGCCGGGCTGCCGCCCCCTCCGCCGGCAGCCCCACCAGCAGCAAGGTGCCGGCGAGCCCGACGCCGAGCGCCGCGGCGATGCGCCCGGTCATGCGCTCGCCCAGCACGCCCACCGCCAGCCCGGCGACGAACAAGGGCGCGGTACAGATGGTGACCAGCGTCGCCACGGCGACGCCGGCGGTGGCGACCGCGGTGAAATAGAAGACCTGATAGAAGGCGATCGAGACGCCGAGGCCCAGCACCAACAGCCGGTCGCGCCCGTGGAAGGCGAAGGTGGCGCGCCCCAGGCGATGGACGGACAGCGCCAGCAACAGCGGCACCGCCAGCGCCAACCGGTAGAAGCCGACCACCAGCGGGCTGATCTCCACGATGCCGTAGAGGGCCTTCGACGCAACGCCGACGGTTCCCCACAGCAGCGCCGCGCCGACGACCAGGATCAGCCCGGCGGCCGCTGGGTCGACCGGATGGCGCATATCGGGGTCCTGTGCGGGTCTCGGCTCGGGCGGGGGAGCGGCGATTTTAGGCGGCTGAGACGCCCCCTGACCAATTCATTCCGATCATCGACCCCATTCACGGCACAGGGCCAAACGGCACTCGCCGCCGAAGCCGTTCCCCTTGCACGAAAGCCTTCCCATCAAGGGGGAGGGACCTCTGAATTCGGGTCCCGGACTCTCGCGTCCGCTCAAGACCCCGCCCGCTCCAAGAGCCAGTCGCGCACGCGGCGCACCGGGCGCGACAGCACCGCGGTATCGGGCACGAGCAGGCAGTAGCCATGGCGCCCCGCCAAGGTGGGGCCGGGCAGGCGCACCAGGGCACCGGTCGCCAGCGGCTCGCGGCACAGGACGTTGTCGCCGACGGCGAGGCCGAGCCCGCGCACCGCGGCATCGATGGCAAGATGCGAGCGGTTGACGAAGAGATGGCCGCCCGCCTCGTCCAGCGCGCCCCCGGCCGCCTCCAGATAGCACTGCCACCAATAGAGGCCGCGATCGTGGATCAGCCGGTGGGCGGCGAGGAAACCCGGATCCGCCGGTGCCGGCCCGCGTGCCAGCCGCGATGGCGCCGCCACGGCGAAGACCTCGAAGTCGAGCAGCGGCACCGCCTTGAAGCCGACGCAGGAGACCGGCCCCCAGGTCAGCGCCAGGTCGACATCGCCCAGGACCGTGCGCGGCGGGTCAGGCCGGCAGCGGATGTCGAGATCGACCCCCAGCGCGTCCAGCGCCGCATCGCTCAACAGCCCCATCAACCAGCGGCAGGCGAGGTCGGTGTCGACATCGAGCACCACCGTGTCGCGCCCGCCGCGCCGGCTGAGGCGGCCGGCGGCCAGTTCCAGACTGGCCAGCGCATCGGCCACCGTGCGGGCGAACTGGCTACCCTCCCCCGTCAGGACGATGTGGCGGGGGTGGCGCTCGAACAGCGCGACGGCAAGCTCCGCTTCCAGGTTGCGGACATGGCGGCTGACCGCGGCGTGGCTGACCCCCAGCTCGTCGGCGGCGCGGGCGAAACTGCCATGGCGGGCCGCCGCCTCGAAGGCGCGCATGGCGTTGAGGTTGGGCAGCAGGCGCATAACCGCTCCAGCATAACAAAAAGCTTCGCTTGCGGGAAAAATCATCGTTTGAGTGGGCACAGAGGGATCGCTTAATCGTCGGCGCAGCCGCTTTCGATCGAGAGACCCCGATGCCGACGTCCCCCCGCGCCCCCGTGATCCCCGCCCTGCTCGCCGGCGCCCTGATCTATGGCCTGGCCATGGGCACGACCTATCCGCTGTTGGGCATCATGCTGGCCGACCGGGTGCCGGACGCGCTGAACGGCATCAATGCGGCGGCCCACGGGCTCGGCCTCCTGATCGGCGTGGCGCTGGTGCCGGCGGCGAGCCGGCGCTTCGGCGCCGGCCGGACGGCGCTGGCCGGCGTCGCGGTCATGGTCGCGGCCCTGCTGGCGCTGGCGCACACCCAGCATTTCTGGGGACTGTTCGCCGCCCGCCTGGTGCTGGGCGGCGGGGCCAGCCTGATGTTCGTGGTCGCCGACACCGCGCTGAACGTGTTCGCCGAACCGGCGCGCCGCGGGCGGCTGTTGGGCCTCTACGGCGCAGCCGTGGCGCTCGGCTTCGTGCTGGGGCCGTCGGTGGTCGCGGTCGCGTCGGACCGGCCGGCGGCCGTTCTCCTGGGCTGTGCGGTGATGGCCGCGGCGTCGATGGTGCCGCTCGCCTGGGTGCGGCGCACGCTGGACGGCGCGGTGCGCCCGACCCCGGCGGCGCGGATGGGGCCGGCCGTCCTGGCCCTGCCCTGGGCCTTCGGGTTCCTCATCGTCGCCTCGGCGATCGATGCGGTGGTGATCAGCCTGTTGCCGCTGATCGCCCGGAGCCAGTCCTTCACCGTCGGCCAGGGCGCGGTGTTCGTCGCCGTCTTCCATATCGGGCTGCTGATCGGCCAGCCGCTGGTCGGCTGGGCGCTCGACCGGCTGGGGCGGCGGCGGACGGTGCTGGCTTGCTGCACCGTGTCGCTGGCCTGCACACTGGTGCTGCCGTTCGGCGCGATGCTCGGCTTCCCGGGGGTCTGCCTGATCATGCTGGTTTGGGGCGGGGCGAATTACGGGCTCTACACCGCCGGCCTGGCGCTGGTCGGGGACCGCTTCGCCGGTGCCGCCCTGACCGCGGCGACGGCGGCCTTCACCGCCGTTTACGCCCTGGCGGCGATCACCTCGCCCCCGCTGGCCGGCGGCCTGCTCGACACCATCGGGGCCGGCGGCTTCTATCTGGTGGCGGCCGGCGTCTATCTGGCGGCGGCGCTGGGCGGGGCGGTCTATTTCCGGCCGCGTGAGCCGACTTTGGCCGGCGCCGCCTCCTGATCGGCGGCGATCCGATAGGCACAGCGCCGCGCGCCGGCCAGGATATGGTCGGTGCGCTCGACCCGCGCATCCGGACCCAGGACGGCGCGGAAGATCGCCAGCTCCGACCGGCACAAGCCCTGGCAGCGGGTCGCGGCCGCACAGATCGGGCAATGGTTCTCCACCAGGAGAAAGACCCCGGGCTCGACGGCCCACCAGTCCGCCATATAGCCTTCGCGCGAGCGCAGCCCGGCCAGCCTGTCCACCCGGTCGGCGAGATCGCGGCTGCCGTCCATCGCCGCCGTATAGCTCGCCAGCGTCTCCGCCTCGCGGTGGCGGATCAGCGCTTCCACCCCGGCGGGGCCGAACACGGTCTGCGCGGCCTTCAACAGGTCGACCGTCAGATCGCCGTGCCGGTCGGGGAAGCGGGCATGCCCCAGATCGGTCAGCGCCCAATAGCGCCGCGGCCGGCCCCGCCCGTGCCGGCGATCCTCCGCCGCCACCAGGCCGGCCACCGCCAGCCGGGCAAGCTGCTGTTGGGCGCCGGCCGCGGTGATGGACAGCACGGCGCCGAGTTCGCCGGCGGTCTGGGCACCCCGGCTCTTCAGCGCGTATAGCAGGCGGTCTTCGGCGGAGCGCTGCATGGGCTTGACGGTTTTATAAAGTTAGAGCTTATTAAAAGCGATAGCTTTGAAAATAGAGAGCGATCAAGCGATGGACAAGGGGCAGGCGCGGGTTTCGTGGCGCGAGCTGTTGCGCGCCCGCTACGCGACCCCGCTGGCGCTGGTGTGCTTCGGCATCTGGCTGCACGCCGCCGATGCGCTGATCGTCGCCACCATGATGCCGGCGATCGTGGCGGAGATCGGCGGGGCGGCCCTGATCGCCTGGACGCTGGCGCTCTACGAGCTGGGCTCGATCATCGCCGGCGCGATCAGCGCTCTTTTGGCGCTGCGCTTCGGGATCCGCGCGCCGATGACCACGGCGGCCGTTGTATTCGCGGTCGGCTGCGCGGCGGCGGCGCTGGCGCCCACCATGCCGGTGCTGCTGGCCGGGCGACTCTTGCAGGGGTTGGGCGGCGGCGGGCTGATGGCGCTGTCGATGATCGCCGTCGGGATCCTGTTCCCGCGCCGGCTCAGCCCCCGCGTGCTGGCGGCGATGTCGGCGCTGTGGGGCGTGTCGTCCTTCCTGGGGCCGCTGATCGGCGGCGTCTTCGTGGAGATTGCCACCTGGCGGGACGGCTTCTGGTTCTTCGGCGTGCAGGCGGCGGCCCTGGCGCTGTGGATCGCCACGCGGCGCACGATCGGCGGCGAGGCGGCACCGGGATCGGCGATCGGCGCGGTGCCGGTCTTGCGGCTGGCGGCGTTGGGCGGCGGCATCGTGCTTATCGCGCTGGCCGGCAGCGATCGCAGCCTGGGGGAGATGGCGGTTTGCCTGGCGGGCGGCGTGGGCTGCCTGGCCGGCTTCGTCTGGCTGGATGGCCGGGCCGGCGGGCGGCGGCTGTTACCCCCGTCACCCACCAGCCTTACCAACCCGATCGGCGCGGGGCTGGTCATGGTGGTCAGCTTCTCCGCCGCGACCATCGCGCTGACCGTCTATGGGCCGCTGTTGATCGTCTACTTGCACGGCGCCCCGGCGATCGTCGGCGGGTATGTCGTCGCCTGCTCGTCGATCGGCTGGACGATCGCGGCGCTGCTGGTCTCCGGCGCGCCGCCGGAGCGCGACCCCGCCCTGATCCTCGCCGGCATGGTCGTGGTCACGCTCAGCATCCTCGGCTTCCTGGTGGTCATGCCGACCGGGCCGATCTGGCTGTTGGCCGTCATCGCCGGCGTGGAGGGGGCCGGCTTCGGCATGGCCTGGACCTTCATCCTGCGCCGGGTGACGACGCTGGCCCCGCCCGGCGAGCTGGAGCGTGCCGCCGGCGCCATCCCGACGACGCAGCGCCTGGGCTACGCCCTCGGCGCCGCGGTGATGGGCATTCTGGCCAACGCCGCCGGCATGACCGACGCGCCAGACCCGGCGGTCGCCCGCACGGTCAGCTTCTGGGTCTTCGCCGGCTGTCTGCCGCTGGCGTGCCTGGGGCTGGTGGCGGCACTATGCTTCCTGCGCCGGCCGCGCACCGGACGGCTGGTCGAGGAGGCATGAGGCGGCAGGGCTATGACGACGCGATCGATCCTGGGTGTTCTGGTCGGGCTGATGGCGGCAGGGGGAACGGCGATGGCCGACGACCGCGGCGAGTTGATCGTGCTGGCCGCGCCGCTGACCGGCGATCCCTACTATGCCGAGGTCGCGGACGACATCGTCGCCTTCCATATCGGCTTTGCCGAGCGCGTCGTCGCCCCCGACCGGGTGCTGGTGCTGACCGACGACGACGGCTACGCCAGCTATGCCGCCGCGCTGGGGCCGGATCGCGTGGCGGTCGCGCCGATGGCGGATATCTGGATCCGCGATTTCGGCTCGGCCAATCCGGACGCGCCGGTGATGTTCCGCTACACCGCCGCCGGCCAGGGCGGCGGGCCGGAGGGCCAGTCCGACGCCGACGCGGTGCAGGACGACCTGGCATGGCTGGCGGCGGAGGCCGGGCTCGGCCTGGCCGACAGCGACCTGCTGAACGACGGCGGCAACTTCGTCGAGGACGGCGCCGGCAACGCCGTGGTCAGCCGCAAGTTCCTGGCCGACAACGGCCTGACGGAGGCGGAGGCCCGCGCCGCGCTGCAAACAGAAGTCGGCCTGACCCATGTCGCCTTCATCGAGGCGGACGAGCAGGGCGGGTTGGAGCATGCCGACGGCGTGGTCGCCTTCGTCGCGCCCAACACGCTGATCGTCAACAGCTATCCGGAGGATCCGGACTATGCCGCGGCGCTGCGGGCCGACCTGGAACGCGGCCTGCCAGGGGTGGCGATCCACGAGATCGTCACGCCCTATGACGACCGCGAGATCTACGACCCTCGCTTCGGGTCGGCCTGCGGTCTCTACACCAACGCGCTGGTGACGCCCGATCGGATCTATCTGCCGCAGTTCGGCATCCCGGAGGACGCCGTCGCCCTGGATCAGGTGCGCGCGGTCAGCGACCGTCAGGTGATCCCCGTCCCATCGTCCGGCGTCTGCTTCATGGGCGGCGGCGTACGGTGTATGTCCTGGCAGCTCCGCGGAGACGACGCCGCGGCGCTGCTGATGTATCTCGGGCTTCCGGGCTAGACGTTGCCCTCGACCGCGCGGCCGGCCTCGACGGTCGTGAGGGTGCCGCCCAGGTCGCGGGTGCGGCCCGTCCCGCTGGCCAGCGTGGTTTCGATCGCATTGACGATCGCTGCCGCGGCCTCCGCCTCGCCCAGATGGTCCAGCATCATCGCCGCCGACCAGATCTGGCCGACCGGGTTGGCGATGCCCTGACCCGCGATGTCGGGGGCGGAGCCATGCACCGGCTCGAACAGCGAGGGGTGGGTGCGTTCGGGGTTGATGTTGGCCGACGGCGCGATGCCGATGGTGCCCGCGCAGGCGGGGCCGAGATCGGACAGGATGTCGCCGAACAGGTTGGACGCCACGACGACATCGAACCAGTCGGGGTGCAGCACGAACTGCGCCGTCAGAATGTCGATGTGGTACTTGTCCCAGCGCACGCCCGGATAGCCTTCGGCCATCGCCTCCACCCGCTCGTCCCAATAGGGCATCGAGATCGCGATGCCGTTGGACTTGGTGGCCGAGGTCAGGTGCCGCTTGGGCCGCGCGGCCGCCAGGTCGAAGGCGTAGCGCAGCACCCGGTCGACCCCGTGGCGGGTCATCACCGTCTCCTGCATCACCACCTCGCGGTCCGTGCCGGCGAACATCCGCCCGCCGACGGACGAGTACTCGCCCTCCGTATTCTCGCGCACCACCACGAAGTCGATGTCGCCGGGCGCGCGGCCGGCCAGCGGGCACGGCACGCCCGGCATCAGGCGCACGGGGCGCAGATTGACGTATTGGTCGAAGTGCCGCCGGAACTGCAGCAGCGAGCCCCACAGCGAGACATGATCCGGCACCGTCGCCGGCCACCCGACGGCGCCATAGAAGATCGCATCCTGCCCACCGAGCTGCGCGACCCAGTCCTCCGGCAGCATCGCGCCGTGGCGCAGGTAATAGTCGCAAGACGCGAAGTCGAACCAGGTCTGCTCCACCGCGAAACCGAAACGCCCGGCCGCCTTCTCCAGCAGGCGTACGCCCTCCGGCACCACCTCCTTGCCGATGCCGTCCCCGGGGATCACGGCGATGCGATAGCGGCGGTTGGTCATCGGCGGCGGTTCCTGAAATCCGGATCGGAGCGGCCCCGATCCTATGCCGCCCGATCCTATGCCGGATGACCGCCAACGGCCAAATCGGACGCCGGCACCAGTTCCCCCGTCATCGATTTCGAGTATAAATAGAGTCCTAATCTAATCAACGCGCGTCTCCCGCCGAATGGAGACGCCAGGGAGGATCACCATGAACGATATCGCGCCGCGCCACGCCCATCACGGGGCGACACATTTGATCGCGCCCGAGTTTGCCGAAGATCTGGCCGGCCGGCTGCAATCCCAGGGCATCGCCTTGGACACGATCGGCGGGCTGCAGCCCGTGCATCCCCTGGAGCCCGTGCAGCCGATCCGCCCGATCGACCCGATCTGGTGGCACTGCCTGCGCTTCGGCCCGGTCAGCGGACGCTATGAAGGCGCCATCACCAGCCCGACCAGCGGCGACCATGTGCTGGACCTGCGGGTCGATATCGATCCGCGCGGCGTCAACTCGCCGGTCACCGACCGCATCAGCGGCGACATCTACCGGGTCTTCGAGCATCGGTGGTTCGGCCGCGTCCACCGCTGGCGGGTCTACCAGCGCTCCTGGATCGTCAACAATCCGACCGTGATGTGGTCGGGATGCAGCGTCACCATCACCGGGACCGTCACCTTCTGGGGCGGCGGCCAGCCGGCCACCGATCTGCGGCTGATCATTCCGTGGTCGACCTTCTCCGCCGCCGGGCCGGCGACCGTGCAACTGACCGCCGGGGCCAGCATCAGCGTCTACGACTGCGCCCGTGCGTCGGACAATTTCCGCGACGTCACGCTGGAAGTCGACGTGGCGAAGTCGGTCAACAGCGGCACGATCCTGCCGACCTACAACACCCATGCCCACAACGACCGGCCGAACGGGCTGCAGCGGCGCGACCTCGACATCGCCGCCTGCTACCAGGAGGCCGGCATCGGGATGACGGTGACCCACCCGTCGACCGTGATCGACGACAGCGATGCAAGCTTCAAGACCTGGTCGTCGGCGGAGCTGCACGACGCCATGGAAGGGGCCTTCAGCCAGTACGACCGCGGCTGGCCCAGATGGGATCTCTGGGGCCTGATGTGCGGCGCCTATGACGACAAGACCGTCGGCGGCATCATGTTCGACGCGGCGAAAAGCGCCGACGGGGCCGGCGAGGCGCCGGAGCGGCAGGGCTTCGCCGTGTTCCGCAACCATGTCTGGTTCGACGACCTGCCCGACGACGCGCCGGGGACCCAGGCGGAAGCGGCGGCCTTGCGGCAGTTCCTCTATACCTGGGTGCATGAGGCGGGGCATGCCTTCAACTTCGTGCATTCCTGGAACAAGAACCGCCCCAACGCGCTGTCCTGGATGAACTATCCGCAGTTCGTCACCAACTTCTGGGACGATTTCGCGTTCTGCTTCGACGATGAGGAGCTGGTCCATCTGCGCCACGGCAACCGCGCCGCCGTGATCTTCGGCGGCGATGCCTGGGCCACCGGCCTGCATCTGCACAACGATGCGGAGGTCGGCATGGCCGAAGGCGCGCCGCCCTTGGAGCTGATCGTCCGCTCCAAAGGATATTTCGAGTTCATGGAGCCAGTGAGCGTCGAGTTGCGCCTGCGCAATCTCGTACCGGACATGGAGGTGCCGATCGACGCGCACCTGGAGCCGCGCTGGGGCACCGTGACGATCCAGATCATGAAGCCCGGCGGCGAGATCGAGGCGTTCGAGCCGATCTTCTGCCAGATCGGCGAACCCGATATCCGCCTCTTGAAGCCGGCGGGGTCGCACCCCGGCCTCGACCGCTTCAGCCACGAGGTGCCGATCAGCTTCGGCCGCACCGGGCACATCTTCACCGAGCCCGGCGAGTACCGGGTGCGCGCCCTCTACGACATGGGCGGGCTCGGCACCATCCCCTCGCCGATCCATGCCTTGCGCGTCGGCCTGCCGGTCTCCCGCGAGGAGGACCGTATGGCGCAGGACGCCTTTTCCTTCGATGCCGGGCTGTGCTGGGCGCTCGACGGGTCGCGCTCGGGCTATCTGGCCAAGGGCCACGCGACGCTGGAGGCGATGGCCGATCGCGCGCCGAGGACGATGGCCGGCGCCAAGGCGGCGCTGGCCCTCGCCCGGGGCCTGTCGCGGCCCTTCTTCACGGTCGACCGGAACAAGCGCAAGCTGAAGAAGGCTGCGGACGCCCATCCGGCCGACGCCCTGAAGCTGACCGAGGCCGCCGTGGCGACGGTGCGCAGCGAGCCCGGCTTGAACATCGCCTACCACATGGCGGTCCGTCAGCGCGCGGCGATGCTGGCGGAGACCGGCAAGAAGGCCGAGGCGAAGAAGGAGGTCGCCGCGCTGCGCAAGGATCTGGCCAAACGCGGCGTCCACGACCCGGTCCTGACAGACATCGACGCCTACGCCGCGACCATCGCCTGAGCCGGAGCGGCGGGCGCCCGTAAATGGCCCGGGTGCCCGCCGCACATCGACGGCCGGGCGGGTGCCCGTCATGGCCTCGCGTCGCAGAGTGTTACGATCCTGTCATGGAACCGTCGCCGAACTGCAAATGAGTCTCATTATCATCCGACCGTTCATCGAACTGGAAGGGTGACCTCATGCTTGCTTCGAGACTGCTTCTCGCGACGGCCCTCGCCGGCGTCCTCGCCACACCGGCGTACGCGCAAGAGCGCGGTGCCAGGAACGTGATCCTGATGATCTCCGACGGCATCGGCTTCAACGGCTGGCTTGCCGCCGATTACTACCAAGGGCTCGCGGGCGAACAATCGTACCAGGTCGCACGGCCGGACGGCACGACGCCGGTCGTCTATGGCCTCGACCACCATGCGCTGAACCTGATCGATGCCTCGGGCACCCTGCTGCCCAGCGGTGGCGACGGCACCTTAGCCGCCGGTGCCGTCGCGCAGGGCTATGACCCGCGGACCCGCTGGATGCGGTTCGAGCACACGATGCTCAACGACTTCCCGCCGGTCGGCGAGGACTACACCTCCTATACCGACAGCGCTGCGGCCGGGACCGCGCTGATGGCGGGCCGCAAGACGTCGAACGGACGCGTCAACCTGGACTGGACCGGCGAGGAAGTGCTGCGCACCATTGCGCAGATCGCCATGGACCAGGGCCGCGCGGCGGGCTCGGTCGCCTCGGTGATGGTGTCGCACGCGACCCCGGCGGCGGTGATCGCGCACAACGTCTCGCGCAACAACTATGTCGACATTTTCAATGAGATGGTGGCGAGCGATCTCGACGTCATCATGGGCGCCGGGCACCCGCTCTACGACAACAGCGGCAACCCGGTCGAGCCCGAAGACGAGGAAGCGTTCCGCTTCGTCGGCGGCTCGGCGACGCTGGCGGCGTTGACCAGCGAAGAGGGGCTGAACGGGTTTACCTTCATCGACGCGGCGGAGGATTTTCAGGCCCTTGCTGCGGGTGAGATCTCGCCGGAGCGCGTCGTCGGCATCGCCCGGGCCGGTTCCACCCTGCAGGCCAGCCGCGAGGGGCTGCCCGAGGCCGACACGCCCTCCGGCATGGCCTTCAACCCGGTGGTGCCCGACCTCCCGACCATGAGCCTCAGCGCGCTCAACGTCCTGAGCCAGGATGAGGACGGCTTCTTCCTGATGATCGAGGGTGGTGCTGTCGACTGGATGGGCCACGCCAACGACATGCCCCGGTTCATCGAGGAACAGATCGACTTCAACCTGGCCGTGGACGCGGTCATCGCGTGGGTCGAAGAGAACTCAAGCTGGGACGAGACCCTGCTGATCGTCACCTCCGACCACGAATGCGGCGGCATCTGGGGCGAAGGCACCTGGACCAACGGCGTCGGCGGACCGGTCGCGGCCGATCGCAGCGAAGAGGCGGTCTTGGCGGCCAACTTCAACCCGGCGGAGGATGTCTTCAACGCCTACCTCGCCGTGCAGGACCGGGGGGCCGGCAGCATGCCGGGCTACCAGTGGGCATCGGGCAACCACACCAACGAGCTGGTCCCGCTCTGGGCGATGGGACCCGGCGCCGAGCTGTTCGCAGAGTTCACCCGCACCGATCTCGAAGCCGCCGAGCTTTGGGGTGAGCCCTACGGATGGAACGGCCACTTCATCGACAATACCGTGGTGTTCCACGTGATGAACGAGGTCTTCGCTGCCGACCAACGGGTCGCCGCGACCCAGTGAAGCGCTCGGGGAGGGGAGAGGGAGACGGTGTCGCTCTTGCCGATATCACCCCCACCCCTGCCCTTCTCCCATCCAAGGGGAAGGACGATCTGCGAGATCGCCAGGGTCGCTCCCCACGGCGCGACCGAGGGCACGCCTCTTTCGCGCGAGGACTCCTGACTAGTCGCCTGCCGCCTCCAGCGCTTGCGCACGGGCGCAGGCATCCTCGAACTCAAGCTCGCACCCTCGCCGGAAGTACACCACCGCCGCGCCGGCATCCGCGTCGACCCCGCGGCCGTCCCGATACATGACACCGAGATTGTTGCAGCCCACAGCGTTGCCGCCGTCACAGCCCTGCCGGTAGAGCGCCACCGCCGCGCCGTCGTCCTGGTCCACCCCGCGACCCTGCCGGTACATGTCACCAAGATTGGCGCAGCCCGAAGCGTTGCCGCCGTCGCAGCCTTGCCGGTAGAGCGCCACCGCCATTCCGTCGTCCTGCTCGACCGCGAGGCCATTCACGTACATCCATCCGAGATTGGTGCAGCCCAGAGCGTCGCCACCGTCGCAGCCCTGCCGGTAGAGCGTCACCGCCGCGGTGTCGTCCTGCTCGACCCCGCGGCCGTCGCGGTACATCACGCCAAGATTGGCGCAGCCCAGAGCGTCGCCGCCGTCGCAGCCCTGCCGGTAGAGCGCCACCGCCTTTCCCTCGTCCTGCTCGACCCCGCTTCCGGTCTCGTACATCCAGCCGAGATTTGTGCAGCCCCGAACGTCGCCGCTGTCGCAGCCCCGCCGGAAGAGGGTGGCGGCAGCCGCGTCGCCGACCCCGAGCTGCCGCAACGCCTCGTTCCAACAGAACTCAAGCGTGCCGCCTTCGCAGATGCTCTCGATATAGGCCAGGCGACGTTCCTCGTCCGGGGTCAGGCGCACAACGTGGTCGCACGCATCGTCCGGGAAGGTTCGGCACAGCCAATCGTCGAAGCGGCCGACTGTCGCGCCCGCCCCCTCCCCCGCCGCGCCCGGTGCGATCATCGGTGCGGCCCCAACACCGACGAGGAGGACCACCCCCGCGCCGACCAGGGCGACCTGCTTGGCCGGATCGGTCTCAACATCCAGCAGCCGGCCCAGCGGCGTGCGCGTGAACAGCCGGAGGAACCACGTCGTCAGGCAATAGAGCCAGGACCACACCGAGGTCACGAAGCTGGAGTAGAAGAAGATGGAGAAGGCACTGAAGAACGCCAGCATCTCCACCCAGGTCAGCGGCGCTTCGCCCATCGCCCACCGAAACAGCGTGATGCCGCCCCAGATGATCGCCGCGGAAAACGCGAGGTCCAGCACCAGCACGGCGGCCTGGCCGAACACGGAGCGCACGCGGTCCATCCGCTGCAGCACCCATCGCGTCTCCAACAGCGACAGATAGTCGGGCAGGATGTTGACCGCGGCGCCGATCAGCAGCGCCTGCCACAGCGACAGCCCGGCAACGGTTCGACCTTCCAGGAACCCGAAGACCGGCCCGAACAGGAGATAGAGCGCGAACACCGCCAGGATCGACGCGATCGACGACCGCACGAAGCAGCGCAGCGAGAAATGCCGGTCGCCGAACGCCCGGTCGAACAGCAGGCAAAATTGGCGCGCCCAGCGGTCCTCCGCCGTCCCCATCAGCCACAGGGCCAGAGTGTCCCGCGCGCCCGCGCTGAGATGGTCACACAGCCATCGGGTCGTCCCGTAGAACACCCCGGCGACGCCCAGAGCCCAGACCCAATACCCCTGCGCCAGGACCCAGTTCGTGACATCCGTGAGGGTGCCGTCGCCCATCCCGCCGACCCGCATCGTGGCGCATCACTTGCTCTTGCGCCCCTACAGGTAGCACGCACGATCCCATCGGGACAATTTCCGGCAGTCAGGCTATGGCCCTCTACCCCGTCTCGCCCCCCGGCAGCGGAATCCCCGACAGTCGCTGGAAGACGCGTACGACGGAGCTGTCGTCGTCCTCCCCGAAGCCGGCCGACGCGGCGGCCAGGAACTGGCTGAGCGCGGTCGCGGCCAGCGGGGTCGGGAACCGCTCCGACCGGGCGGTGTCCATCACGATGCCGAGATCCTTGATGAAGATCCCGACCGCCGATTTCGGCGCGTAGTCGCCGGCCAGGATGTGCGGCACCCGGTCGTTGAACATCCAAGACGCGCCGGCGGCGTTGGAGATCACCTCATAGACCCGCGCCGGATCGAGGCCGAGGCGCACCCCCATCGCCACCGCCTCGCACGCCGCCGCGATATGCACCCCGGCCAGAAGCTGGTTGACCAGCTTTATCGCCGATCCCTCGCCGGGGGCTTCGCCGACCCGGAACAACCGCTCCGTCATCGCCTCCAGGAAGGGTTGCGCGCGCGAGAACGCTTCGTCGCTGCCCGATGCCATCATGGTCAGCCGGCCGGCCGACGCCTTGTCGGGCCCACCGCTCATCGGCGCGTCGAGATAGGGATGGCCGCGGCTCTCCACCTGCGCCGCCAGGCGCCGGGCATCGTCGGGCGCCACCGTGGCCGAGGCGATCACCACCGCCCCCGGCGCCAGCGTCGCCAGCGCGCCGGGCGAGACCTCGCTGCCCTCCAGGGCGGCCTGCACCTGGGCGGCGTTGACCACGCCGATCACCACCGCCTCCGCCCCGGCCGCCGCCGCCGACGCGCTGGCGGCCACCTGTCCGCCGGTATCGGCGAAGGCCGCGCGCCGCTCCGCCGACACGTCGGTGCCGACCACGTCATGGCCGGCCGCCGCCAGCGCCTGGGCCATGCCGAGGCCCATCGACCCCAGCCCGATCACCGCGACCCGTGCGGGCACCTGGTCCGTCATCACCGTTCCCCTTCCTCCCCCGGTGCGCTGCCGCACGGGTTGCTGTATGTGTCCGCCTGTCGATTGTCTGGCACGCCAGAACCAAGCGCAAACGGGAGCCGGTTGGCAATGGGGACGCCGGGCGAAACGGTCGACCACACCGATCGGTCGGCGCTGGCCGTGTTCCGGGTCTTCCTCGGCCTGGGCCTCACCTCCTTCGGCGGGCCGATCGCGCATCTGGGCTATTTCCGCACGGCGTTCGTGGAACGGCGCGGCTGGCTTTCCGACCGCGCCTATGCCGATCTGGTGGCTCTGTGCCAGTTCATGCCCGGCCCCGCGTCCAGCCAGGTGGGCATGGCCATCGGCCTGATGCGCGCCGGCTATGCCGGGGCGCTGGCGGCCTGGGTCGGGTTTACGCTGCCGTCGGCCCTCGCGCTCGTCCTCTTCGCCTATGGGCTGGAGGCGCTGGACCCCCAGTCGGCCTGGCTGCACGGGCTGAAGATCGTCGCCGTCGCGGTGGTCGCCCAGGCGCTCTTGGGCATGGCGCGCAGCCTCTGCCCGGACCGGGAGCGCGCGACGCTGGCGGTCGCGGCGACGGCCCTGGCGCTGACCGTCGCCGGGGTGCCGGGCCAGCTCGCCGCCATCGCGCTCGGCGCCGTCGTCGGGCTGGTCGTGCTGGGGCGCCAGGGCGACGAGGCCCAGACGGGCGACGGGCTGGCCGTGGCGGTGTCGCGGCGCACCGGCGCGCTGGCGCTTGCGCTGTTCGCCGTGACGCTGGCCGGGCTGCCGCTGCTGGCCGGGCTGATCGACAGCCGCAGCCTCGCCTATATCGACAGCTTCTTCCGCGCCGGCGCCCTGGTGTTCGGCGGCGGCCATGTCGTGCTGCCGCTGCTGCAGGCGGAGGTGGTGGACCCCGGCTGGGTCGGCGCGGCGGATTTCCTGGCCGGCTACGGCGCGGCGCAGGCGGTGCCGGGGCCGCTGTTCACCTTCGCCGCGTTCCTGGGCGCGGTGATGGTCGCCCCACCCAGCGGGGCGGTCGGGGCCGCGCTGTGCCTGGTGGCGGTCTTCCTGCCCTCGGCCTTCCTGGTCATCGGCCTGCTGCCGTTCTGGCGCGACCTCAGCCGCAATGCCGCGGCGCGGCGCGCGCTGATGGGCATCAACGCCGCCGTGGTCGGCCTCTTGGCCGCCGCGCTCTACGACCCGGTGGTCACCAGCGCGATCCGGGGCGGCCAAGACCTCGCCCTGGCACTGGCCGCCTTCGCGGCGCTCGCCTGGTGGAGGGTGCCGCCCTGGGCGGTGGTCGCCGGCACGGCGGCGGCCGGCATCGCCCTGGCGGCGATCGCTTGAACGCGGATCGAAGGAACCCTTAGGTGAGCGACCAGAGCCGACCGGTCGGCGAAGACGACCCGTACGCCGACATCCGCGCGGCCGTGGCCCGCCTGTGCCGCGACTTCCCCGACGCCTATTGGGCGGAGCTGGACCGGGAGCGCGCCTATCCCGCCGCCTTCGTCGACGCGCTGACGCAAGCCGGCTGGCTCGCCGCCCTGATCCCGGAGGACTATGGCGGCGCCGGCCTGCCCCTGTCGGCCGCCGCGGCGATCCTGGAGACGATCCACGCCGCCGGCGGCAATGCGGCCGCCTGCCACGCCCAGATGTACACCATGGGCACGCTGCTGCGGCACGGGTCCGACGCCCAGAAGCAGCGCGTCCTGCCGGCGATCGCCGAGGGCCGCCTGCGCCTGCAGGCCTTCGGCGTGACCGAACCGACCAGCGGCACCGACACCAGCGCGCTGAAGACCACCGCGCGGCGCGACGGCGATGTGTGGCGAGTCTCGGGCCAGAAGATCTGGACCTCGCGGGCGGAGCATTCCGACCTGATGCTGCTGCTCGCCCGCACCACCCCGCGCGAGCAGTCCGCCCGCCGCACCGACGGGCTGTCGGTTTTCCTGGTCGACATGCGCGCAGCCGCGCAAGCCGGCATGACCATCCGGCCGATCCGCACCCTGATGAACCATGCGACGACGGAGGTGTTCTTCGACGACGTGCCGGTGCCGGCCGACGCGCTGGTGGGCGAGGAGGGCCTTGGCTTCCGCTACATCCTGTCCGGCATGAATGCCGAGCGCATCCTGATCGCCGCGGAATGCATCGGCGATGCCCGCTGGTTCATCGACCGGGCGAGCGCCTATGCCCGCGAGCGCGTCGTCTTCGACCGGCCGATCGGCCGCAACCAGGGCATCCAGTTCCCGATCGCCCGAGCCTATGCCGGCATGCGCGCCGCGGCCCTCATGGTGCGCGAGGCGGCCGCGCTCTACGACGCCGGCCGGCCCTGCGGGGCGGAGGCCAATATGGCGAAGATGCTGGCCGCCGATGCCGCCTGGGCCGCCGCGGACATGTGCGTGCAGACCCATGGCGGCTTCGGCTTTGCCGAGGAGTTCCACATCGAGCGCAAGTTCCGCGAGACCCGGCTCTACCAGGTGGCCCCGATCTCCACCAACCTGATCCTGTCCTATCTCGCGGAACACGTGCTGGACCTGCCGCGGTCCTATTGAAACCCCGGTGGGGCCTGGGCCTGGGCCGGGGCCGGGCCGCCGTCAATCCTCCGCCGTGGCGTCGATATCCAGGCGGTCGTCGCGCGCCGGCTGGTCGTAGTCGAGATCCCGGTACGCGAACACGATCGGCTTGCCTTCCCGCGTCGCCTGCTCCTTCGTATACGGCACACGATCGATCTGTTCGTTCCGATCGTTCAGAAGTTGAATAAACGCAGACCGGCTGTTGACGAGCCGCACCGACTCCAGCGGCTGGATGCGCACCGCCTCCCCCGGTCCGATCGATCCGGTCAGCCGCTCGACGCGCCGTTTGTCGTCGACCAGCGTCCAGCCGTCGATCGACACCGTCTCGCCGGTCAGGTTGGCGATGGAAACCCATTCGCCTTCGCGCTCATTGCCGGCGGGGTTGACCATGGCGGCGGCGATGAAGACGTCCACCGCGTCGTCGGCGAAGGTGATCTCGCGCGGTGCGGCGTTGTCGCGGACGATGTCGGCGGATCCGTTGACTTCGCGACGTTCGGGGAAGTCCGTGACGTTGTTGTCGGCGCGGACCTCCGCACGGTCGACGTAGAACAGCGGGTTGCGGCCGGGCAGCACCTCCGGGAACTCGAGCCCGGTCAAGCGTTCGATTTCGCCGACCGCGACCTGATAGATCTGGTGGTCGAAGATGCGGCGGCCGCTCTTGTCGCGGAGCGCCTTCTCGTCCTGCGGCATCAGGAAGGCGCGCACCTCCAGCATGTCCGATTGGTTCATGAAGAAGATGATCTTGAAGAAGGCCGACGGCACGAAGGCCGGCTCCCGCTCGTCGGGCCGGATGGTGCGCATGAACTCGCCGAACACCGGGCCGGAGAACACGCTGAACCGGTTGCCCTTGTCGAGGTCGAGATTGAACACCCACTCCTCAAGCGCCAGCCACTCGTCCTGGTTCAGATTGGCGTGCTGCAGGGCGGCGTTGGAGAAGTAGAAGGTCTCGTCCGACGCCCGCTTGGCCGCCTGCGCCGAGGGGCCCCACGCGGCGGTGGCGCGCCGCGCCAGGTGCCCGCGGTCCCACGGATTGCGGTGGTAGTAGGCGTTGTCGAGCTGGTTCTCGCGGCCGATCCGGGTGTCGATGCGCCAGCGGTCGGTGCGCGCCACCTGCTTGTGCAAGTCCTGGTCGACGTTGAGCGCGGCGAACAGCGGCGTTCGGAAGCCGCGGTGCATGGCCACCGTGTAGTGGACGTAGTCGGCGAAGACCCCGTCGCGCAGCTCGGGCCGGTGCAGCACCTCGCCGAAGATCGTCGGCGAGAAGGTCGGCAGCGGCACCGTCTCGGTCAGAAAGTTGGGATCGTAGCCGGTCATCGGGGCAGCCTCCTCTTGGTTTGCCATCTAAATCAAAAGCATGACCCTATCACGCGCTTGTTGCACCTTTATGTCGCGGAACCGTTTTTACGGAATACAATCGCAGGGGAGCGCCTTGGCGTGGCCGTCGGGTGCCGGGCGCGCAACCGCTTGCCTCCAGGGGGCCACCATGGCATAGGCCAGGGGACTGCGGCTTCCCCCCGCCCGCCTGCCGAGCGCCCGCGACCCCGGTGTCAAGCCTTTAGGAGCCGACATGACCCCGTCGATCGAGGAGCTGTACGCGAAGGCGCAGGAGTACCTGGAAAAGCACCAGGACCAGGAGCTTTACGACTACCTGCTGACGCTCGCGGACCGGCTGGAGCAGTACGACCTGCTGAAGCACCATTTCGGCTATTTCGTCATGCACGCCCAGGCGGTGGCCCCGTACGACGTGCGGCCCCGGCATTTCCAGGATGCGCTGGAACGCGCCCGCAAGGTGCTGAACGAGGCACCCTGACGCACCCGGCGCCGGCCTGAGGGCGCCCAGCCGAGGGCCCGCCGCCGGCGCGCCGGACACCGTCACGCAAGCTTCATACAACCGTCACGCAAGAGTCGACGGGCGCGGGCTATCAGCCGGACGCACGGGTCGTGCGCGTGCGCCGCCACGGACCATGAGCGACCATCCATCATTTGAAGGAGCGCCGAGCGCCATGACCATCCGATCGCTGCTGACGGCCGCAACCGCGCTGACCGCCACCGCCGCCCTCGCCGCCCCCGCCGCGGCCCAGGTCGAGATCGAGTTCTGGCACGCCATGGG
>JANQSN010000009.1 GCA_028284045.1 Alphaproteobacteria bacterium
CGACATCCTCGCCACCATCAAGCGCTTCTGCCTGCAAACCCTCCAAGCCGCTCAAAACCAAACCCAAATCATCAAAACTTCTGAATCGGGACACTAGTCCAGGACGGTGATCGCGTCGCCGGCTGTGACCTGACCGCCCTCGACCACGGTGGCGAACACCCCGCAGTCTTCGTGCCCGTAGCCGTCGACCAACAGGCCGGGCACGTTCAAATCGCGTTCCGCCGTCGCCGGATTGACCGTCGTCGCCGCGCAACGCCCGATCGGCTCCACGACCTTCAGTCGGGCGCTGCCGATCGCCAGGGTCCGTCCCGGCCACTGCATCTCCGCCCACGGGTCGGCGCCGTCGATCAGCAGGTTGCCGCGAAAGCGCCTCGGGTCGACGGGGCCGCGCGCCACCCGCTCCAGATCCGCCACCGACGCCGCGTTGATGATCGACACGAACGGGTCGCGGTGGTCGGTGAAGTGGATGCCCGGCGCCTGTACCAGCTTCGGTGCGCCCACCGCGTCGCCCTTCATGTAGGCGGCGAAGAACTGGTTGATCAGGCTGACGCCGACGGGCGTGCCGATATTGCCGCGGGCCACCGGCTTGCCGTCCCGCGCGATGACCAACTGGCCGCTTGCCTCGTCCAGCGAGACCGACAGCGCCGCCAGCCGCGCGTGGCGCATGAGGGTCAGGAAGTTCCGCTTCGGCGCCCAGTCCGGCGCGCCCGGATCGAACTGGCTGGCCGCATGGGTCAGCGCCCAGGCGCGATCGAGCGGCAGGCAGGCGCCCGGCGCCAGCGCGACGGTTTCCAGCGACTGGGCGTTGAGCCCCTTGATCGGATAGCGGTGAATGGACCGAAGGACGATGGGCATGCACCGCGGCTTAGAACCCAGCCTGGGCGCTGTCAATCGCCGCTGACGCCGGGGCGGGTTACCCTGCCCATCACGCGTCGTTCAGCGACCAGTCGTAGGCGAAATCGTCGATGTCGACGATGCCGGCCAGGTCGCTCTCCAGACCCGCATCGGCGTAGCGCCGGAGATGGCCGATGACGCCCGTCTCGGTGCCGCCGAAATCCTCCTGGAACCAGTCGTAGATGCTGGACGCGGTCAGCCGGCCGTCCTCGACCCGGGCGCCGCGCGGATCGTTGACATAGGCGCGCGCGCCGGCCTCCAGCATGCGCTCCAGCGCTGCGGCGGTGAAGGCGGTGCGCTGCAGGTTGGGGCAGCCGATGGCGGCGCAGTTTACGGCGTAGTGGACCCGCGCATCGCCCCAGATCGGCCGCAGGATGCGATGTTCGATATCGTCCAGCGTCAGCGCCGTGCCGTCGACGGTCGCCATTTCGGCGCCCCAAGGACCGTTGGCGAACAGGCCCGGCGAGATGTCGATGTCGCGGATGCTGGCCACCGGATAGTGGTCGAGGACCACCGCCACCGTCAGCGCGTTGTAGAGGTTCGTCCAATAGGCGAACTGCTCCGGCCGGGCGAGCCCGCCCACCGGCACGGCCTGCAGCATCGCCAGATACCCGTCCAGCGTCGCCCGGTCGCCTGCGGCGGCCGAATAGCGCAGGCGGTTCACACCGTCGCCGCCGGCCACAAGGTGACGCGACAGGAACCCGCTCCACGCGGCATGGTCGACGGTTCGGACGCTCGCCGGGTCATGCGCCGTCCAGCGCGGCCACAGATCCGAGGCCGGGGCGGCGCTGGCGGGCCGGCTCAGCGGTCCGGCGAACAGGCCGGCCGACAGGCCCAGCCCGGCTTGCATCAGTCGGCGTCGGTGCATCGTGCGATCGGCCCTCGGTTCCGGTGTTGATCCTGGTTCGCGCGGCTTGAGATGGCGCGCCCGCGTGGTCCGCACCAGTAAACTCGCCGCGAGAGGCGGTTGAGCGGCGGCACCGGGGCGTCGGCCTTGCGATGGGGCACAGTCCCCCCACATGGGTAAGGGGTATGGCCGGTTGCCGCGCGAAGCGGGACCGGCCCCCCGTGCCAGCCGCCGCACGGCATGCCTGATCGGGTGCCGGCGGGGCGTCGCTTATCGACCAAGGACAAGGGCGCAAGAGGAATGGATTTCGAGCACTTCACCGAGCGGGCCCGGGGCTTCGTCCAGGCCGCCCAGACCCTGGCGTTGCGCGAGCGCCACCAGCAATTGCTGCCCGAGCACCTGCTCAAGGCGCTGCTGGACGATCCCGAGGGCATGGCGTCGGGTCTGATCGCCGCCGCCGGGGGCGCGCCGGAGCGCGCCGCGGAAGAGACCGACCAGGCGCTCGCCAAGCTGCCCAAGGTGGGCGGCGGCGGCGCCGGTCAGGTCTATCTGCACCGCGACTTGGTCGGTGTCTTCGACCGCGCCAAGGCCGCCGCCGACAAGGCTGGTGACCGTTTCGTGCCGGTAGAATGGCTGCTGGTCGCCCTGGCGCTGGGCGATGGTGCGGCGGCCAAGGCGCTGTCCAAGGCAGGCGTGACGCCGCAGAGCCTCAACCGGGCGATCGACGGCGTGCGCAAGGGCCGCACCGCCGACAGCGCCGGCGCGGAAGGCCAGTACGACGCGCTGAAGCGCTATGCCCGCGACCTCACCGAGGCGGCGCGCGACGGCAAGCTCGACCCCGTCATCGGCCGCGACGAGGAGATCCGGCGCACTATTCAGGTGCTGTCCCGGCGGACCAAGAACAATCCCGTGCTGATCGGCGAGCCCGGCGTCGGCAAGACGGCGATCGTCGAGGGGCTGGCGCTGCGCATCATAAACGGCGACGTGCCGGAGAGCCTGAAGAGCAAGCGGCTCCTGTCGCTCGACCTCGGCGCGCTGGTCGCCGGTGCCAAGTTCCGCGGCGAGTTCGAGGAACGGCTGAAGGGCGTGTTGACGGAGATCGGCGCCGCGGCGGGCGAGATCATCCTGTTCATCGACGAGCTGCACAACCTGGTTGGCGCCGGCCGGGCGGAAGGCTCCATGGACGCCTCCAACATGCTCAAACCCTCGCTGGCCCGCGGCGAGCTTCATTGCGTTGGCGCAACGACCCTCGACGAGTATCGCAAGCATATCGAGAAGGACGCAGCACTCGCCCGCCGGTTCCAGCCGGTCTATGTGGCCGAGCCGGCGGTCGGCGACACCATCTCCATCCTGCGCGGGCTGAAGGAGAAGTACGAGCTGCACCACGGCGTGCGTATCACCGACGGTGCCATCGTGGCCGCGGCCACGCTTTCGCACCGCTACATCACCGACCGGTTCCTGCCCGACAAGGCGATCGACCTGGTGGACGAGGCGGCGGCGCGTCTGCGCATGGAGGTCGACAGCAAGCCCCAGGAGATCGACGAACTCGACCGCCGCATCATCCAACTCAAGATCGAGCGCGAGGCGCTGCGCAAGGAGACCGACGCCGGATCGCGGGATCGGCTGGAGAAGTTGCAGGGCGAGCTGGGCGACCTGGAGGCGCGGTCGGCGGAACTGACGGCGCGCTGGCAGTCGGAGAAGGAGACGCTGGCCGACGCCCAGAAGCTGAAGGAGAAGCTGGAGCACACCCGCGCGGAGCTGGAGCGCGTGCAGCGCGAGGGCAACTGGGCGCGCGCCGGCGAGCTGACCTACGGGGTCATTCCGCAGTTGGAGCAGAAGCTGGCGGAGGCCGACGGCCTTCGGGAAAGCCGGATGCTGCAGGAGGAGGTGTGCGACCAGGACATCGCGCGCGTCGTCAGCCGCTGGACCGGCGTGCCGCTCGACCGGATGATGCAGGGCGAGCGGGAGAAACTGTTGGCGATGGAGACGGCGTTGCACGGCCGCGTCGTCGGCCAGCACCATGCCGTCTCCGCCGTCGCCCATGCGGTGCGGCGGGCGCGCGCCGGGCTGCAGGATCCCAACCGGCCGATCGGCAGTTTCTTGTTCCTGGGGCCGACCGGCGTCGGCAAGACGGAGCTGACCCGCGCCATCGCCGAGTTCCTGTTCGACGACGAGCAGGCCATGGTGCGCATCGACATGTCGGAATACATGGAGAAGCACTCCGTCGCCCGGCTGATCGGGGCGCCGCCCGGCTATGTCGGCTATGACGAGGGCGGAGCGCTGACCGAGGCGGTGCGCCGCCGGCCCTACCAGGTCGTCCTGTTCGACGAGGTGGAGAAGGCGCATGCCGACGTCTTCAACGTGCTGTTGCAGGTGCTGGACGACGGCCGGCTGACGGACGGGCAGGGCCGCACGGTCGATTTCAAGAACGTGCTGATCGTGATGACCAGCAATCTCGGCAGCGAGGCGCTGACCCAGGCCGCTGCGGCGCCCGACGACGAGGCGGGCGAGCTGTTGGCGCGCGCGCAGGTGCTGGAGGCGGTGCGCCATCATTTCCGGCCGGAGTTCGTCAACCGGCTGGACGAGATGATCGTGTTCGACCGGCTGACCCGCGCCGACATGACCGGGATCGTGGCGATCCAGCTCGCCCGGCTGGCCGCGCTGCTGGCCGATCGCAACATCCGCCTGGATCTCGACGACAAGGCCAAGGACTGGCTGGCGGAGGCCGGGTTCGATCCGGCCTATGGCGCGCGGCCCTTGAAGCGCGTCATCCAGCGCGCGCTGCAGAACCCGCTGGCGACGATGATCCTGGAAGGGCGCGTGAACGACGGCGACACGGTGCCGGTCGGCGCCGACGCGGATGGCCTGGTGATCGCCGGCCATCTGGTGGCCGCCGACGCCTTCGCGGCGGCGGAATAGCGGCCGTCGGTTGGCGGACGACCCGCGCCCTATTGCGCCCCCTATTGCGCCAGCGACGCGGTGCGGTAGAGCGCCATCGGCGCGGCCGTCGGCGCGCTGGACTGGGGTTCGGCGGCGGCGGCGGGCCGGGCCCGCCGGCCCTTCACAAGATCAAAAAAGTCCTCGGGCGGCAGGGGCTTGCTGAAGTGGAAGCCCTGGGCGTGCTGGCACTTCAGGGACTGCAGGAACTCCGCGGTTGTGAGGGTCTCCACCCCCTCCACGCAGATCGGCAGCTTCAGCCCATGCGCCAGCGCCACCAGCGCCTTGACGAAGGTGCGGGCGTCGGCGTCCTCGTCGACATCGACGATCAGCGAGCGGTCGAACTTCAGCTCGCTCAACGGCATCTGGTAGAGCTTGATCAAGGACGAGTAGCCGACGCCGAAGTCGTCCAGCGAGATGGCGATCTTCTTCAGGCGCAGGCGGGTCAGGATGTCGGTGGCCTTGTCGATATCCTGCATGGCCGCCTGCTCGGTGATCTCCACCACCAACAGGGCGGGGTCGAGGCCGGCCAGGGCCAGCGCCTCGGCAATGCGGTCGGGCAGCGTCATGTCGGTGAGCTGCTTGGGCGACAGGTTGACCGAGACGGGAATGGCGATGCCTTGGTCCTTCCAGGCGACGAGCTGGGCGATCGCGCGGCGCAGGACGACCTCGGTCAGCCGGCCGATCAGCCCGCAGTCTTCCGCCAGCGGGATGAAGGCGCCGGGCGGCACCAGACCGCGCGTCGGGTGCTGCCAGCGCACCAGCGCCTCGCTGCCGATGATCGGGAAGTCGCCATTGGCCTGCAGGCTGACCTTGGGCTGGTAGTGCAGGACCAGCTCTTCCTCGTCGATGGCGCGGCCCAGGGTGTCGGCGGTGATGGACGCCGCACCGCTGCGCACCCTTTCCAGCACCGACTCCAGCTCGTCGACGGCGACCGGTTTGGGGAGGATCGGTCCCATCTTGAGGCCGAAGCCGCGGCCCAGCCGCTGTGCCGTGGTCAGCACGCGGGCATCCTGGCCGCTGGTCAGGATGACGTCCGCGGTGCATTTGCGGTCGGCAAGGTCGCGCAATAGGACGATGCCATCGGTGTTAGGCAGCGTTAGGTCGAGGATGATCACGGCCGGATTGTCCTTCCCGATCGCTTCCTCAAACTCTGTCTGATTGCCAGCCTCGAAGACCTGGAAGTGCAGCCCTTCCGCGACATCGCGGAAGAAGGCCCTGACCTCGGGTTCGTCATCGACAATCAAAATGCGGTCCTGGCGGCTCATTGCCATCTCCTATTCGATACGCTCACCCGGCAACCGGGAGGGCGCTCGCAACAGTCTCACTACGGTCTTCCAATGCCTGCCGGATCTTCGCCGCAAGGTCGACGCGCCGGTAGGGCTTGGTAACGAGATTGCTCGCCTTCTTAACTTCGCCTTCGTGCAGGACGGCGGCCTCGGCATAGCCGGTGGTGAAGACGATCGGCAGGCCCGGCCGCAAGCCTCGGGCCGCCTCGGCCAATTGCGTTCCGTTGATGCCGCCGGGCATGACGATGTCCGTCAGCAGCAGATCGATGGGCCGGTCCGATTGCAGCGTTGTCAGGCCTTCGCGCCCGCAACGCGCCTGCAGGACCGCGTAGCCGAGATCCTCCAGAAGCGCGACGGCGATCTCCCGCACGTCGTCCTGGTCCTCCACGACCAGGATGATTTCCCGCCCGCCGGCGAAGTCCTGGGCCTCCTCCGCCGGATCCTCGGCGTCGCGCGGTGTGCTGGGCTCGACCGGGAGGTACAGGCGGATGGTCGTTCCCTTGTCCATCTCGCTGTCGACGCGGACATGGCCGCCCGACTGCTTGATGAAGCCGTAGACCATGGAGAGGCCAAGGCCGCTGCCGCGCCCGATCTCCTTGGTGGTGAAGAACGGCTCGAACGCTTTGTGGAGAACCTCGGGCGGAATGCCGATCCCGGTGTCGGCAACGGCGATGGCGACATAGTCGCCCGGCGTCACCTCGTGCTCGCGTGCGGCGAATTCGTGGTCCAGATGGACCCGTTGGCTCTCGATGGTCAGCGTGCCGCCCTTGGGCATGGCGTCGCGCGCATTGACCGCCAGGTTCAGTAGGGCGGATTCGAGCTGCGAGACGTCGACCCGCACGCTCGGCACCTCGGCGGCGAGGCGGTAGTGCAGGGAGATCTCCTCGCCCAGCGTGCGCTTGAGCATGTCGCTCATGCCCTCGATCAGCGCGTTCGGCTCGACCGACACCGTCTCCAGCTTCTGGCGCCGCGAGAAGGCCAGCAGGCGGCGCGTCAGCTCCGCGCCGCGCTCCACGGCATTGATCGCGGCGTTGAGCCGCCGGGTCCCGCGGTCGTCGTCGCGGAGCGACCGCTCGATGAGCTGCAGGTTGCCGAGGATCACGCCCAGCAGATTGTTGAAGTCGTGGGCCAGTCCGCCGGTGAGCTGGCCGACCGATTCCATCTTCTGGGCCTGGATGAGCTGTTGCTGCATCGCCTTGCGGTCGGTGACGTCGATCAGCACCGCCATCGAACGCACGACCTGTCCGTCGCCGCCGTACTCCGCCACGGCGGACAGCAGGATATCCAGGACGTCGCCGCCCTTGGTGCGGACCTGATAGGGCACGTCGTGGCACACGCCGTCGCGCATGAAGGCCGGCAGCACCTCTTCCACGGCGCGCCGCGCGCTGTCCGGCGTCAGGAAGTCGGTCGATTTGCGGCCGATCACCTCCTCGCGGTCGTAGCCGAGCTTCTCCAGCCAATGGTCGCTGACGCTGATCACGTGGCCTTCCCGGTTGATGGAATGCAGCATCACCGGTGTCTTCGTGTAGAGCTGGCGATAGCGCTCGCTCGCCTCGTCGTACCGAGCCTGCGCGGTCTGCTCGCGGGTGACGTCATGCATGGAGGCGACGGCGCCCAGCTTGCGGCCGTCGCCATCGTGCATCGCCGAGCCCGTGGCGACGACCTGGCGGCGGGGTCGCTCGGGCGGGGCGATCACCATTTCCTGTCCCACCACCGTCTCGCCGTTCAGCGCGCGGTAGAGCGGTATCCGCTCCATCGCCAGCGGCGTCGTGCCATCGGCCTCGTAGAGGCTGTAATGCGCCGCCCAGTCCGACGGCGGCAGCGGGGCCTCCGGATCCAGGCCATGCATGCGGCGCGCCGCGTCGTTGAACAGGGAAAGGCGGCCCTCGGCGTCGCAGGCGACGATGCCGTCCTGAATGCTTTGAAGCACCGCCTCCATGAACCGGCGGTGGCGTTCCAGCTTCTCCACGGCGTGGTGATGGGTGTCGATGATCTCCAGGAAGACGATCAGGCCGCCGATGGCCCCGTCGCGCGTGCGCCACGGCCGGCTCTGGTGGTGCACCCAATGGGATCTCCCATCCGGCAGCATCAGGGTGTCTTCCTCCGACTCCAGCGCGTGGCCTTCCAGGCAGTGGGCGTAGCGCGCCTTCCAGTCGTCCGGCAGATAGGGCGCGCACGCGAAGTGATCGCGGCCGACGACCCCCTGCCAATCCAGATCGAAGAGCTGGAGCCAGCGCCGGCTGGCCGCCAGGTAGCGGATGTCCCGGTCGAACATGGCGACCGCCACCGGGGCATACTCGAAGAAGATCCCAAGCTGCTGTTCGGCGGACGCAAGCTCGTCCTCGGCCTTGATGCGGGTTTCCACCTCACGCAGCACATCGCCGGTGGCGTAGCGCATCTCGATCTGGTCGACGACGATCGCGGCCAGCTCGCTCAACAGGATCTGGTCGTCGTCCGACAGGCAGGGCCGCGGCACGGTGTCGATCAGGCACAAGGTGCCCAGGCGGTGCCCCTCGGGATTGACCAGCGGCGCGCCGGCATAGAAGCGGATCTTCAAGCCGTCGGTGACCAGCGGGTTGTCGGCGAACCGGGGATCCTTGGTCGCGTCGGCCACCATGAAGACGCCGCCTTCGAGGATGGCGTGGGCGCAGAACGCGACGTCGCGGCTGGTCTCGCGCACGTCCAGGCCGCAATTCGCCTTGAACCACTGCCGGTTCTCGTCGATCAGCGAGATCAGGGCGATGGGCACCTGGAACTTGCGCGCCGCCAGACGGGCGATCCGGTCGAAGCAGGCCTCTGGCGCGGAGTCCAGTACAGCGTAGCGTCGCAGGGCGGCGATACGCCCGGCCTCATCTGGCGGCAGCGCGGCGACGACTGTCATCGTATGTCGACCCGATCCCCGGGGCAGGAGGGCGACCGGCGCCCTCGATTGTTTCTAATAGTCTGAGTAGCAGGGATTTGCGAATCGGTTAATCGATGCTCCACCGAAAGCGGTTGTTATGGCTTCATAGGCCGACAAAATGTCACACAAGTAACTATCTACACGCGAAGCATCTCTCTTCGCGTGTATCGATACGGACTACCCGATCAGGCTGCAACCACCTGACGCGGGTCGACCAGGCTGGCGACACTCACCCGATTGCGGCCCGATGCCTTGCTTTCGTAGAGGGCGCGGTCGGCGGCGGCGATCAGCGCGGCCTTGTCGACCGATCCACGATCCATCGGCGACGCACCCGGGCGCCAGGTGACCACCCCGGCGCTGATGGTCACCGTCAGCAGGCCGGCGGCGGTGTGCACGGGGCGGGTTTCCAGATGCGCCCGCAGCCGCTCGGCCAGGTGATGGGCGGCGCGGCTGTCGGTCTCCGGCAGGATCGCCAGGAACTCCTCCCCGCCGTAGCGCGCCCAGGCATCGCTGTTGCGCGACAGCGACTGGCACAGCGCGCCGATCGCGCGCAGCACCTCGTCGCCCGCCGGATGCCCGAACCGGTCGTTGACCTGCTTGAAGTGGTCGACGTCGAACATGATCAGCGACAGCGGCCGGCGGTATCGGCGGGCCCGCTCCAGCTCGCCGGCCAGCTCGCCATGCATCTCGCCCTGGTTCAGGAGGCCGGTCAGCGAATCGTAGCGCGCCCGCTCCAGCAGCCGTTGCTCGTTGAGCAGGGCGGCGATCAGCGGCCGCAGCACGATCAGGGTTACGCCCAGGATGAAGGCGGATACGGCGATCATGGAGGCGCCGAGCACCAGGCTGCGCGCCCGGACGGGGGCGAAGTAGCGATGGTGGTCGACGATCTGATGCAGATGCAGACCGGCGGACAAGGTGGCGTGTGTGCGGATACGGTAGTCGGTACCTGTGCCGGACCCGTCTGTGCCAGATCCGTCTGTGGCCGGGGCGGCGGACGGATCGGTCGCCAGATAGCGTTCGGCCGCCGCGACGTGTCCGTCTTGGTCCGCCGCTTGGGGTCGGAACGCGATCGCCCCGTTGGAGGTGGAGAGGATGTAGGCCGTGGCGCCATCGGCGAGTGTGTCGACCAGGAGCTGGGGGCGGCGGCCTTCCAGCATCACCGCAGCGAAGCCGGCGATACTGTCGTCGGCATCGCGGATCGGCGAGCAGTAGAGCAGGCGGCCGGAAGGTGTGACGAAGGGGCCGCGGGTCGCCCGGTGGCCTGGCAGCACGGCATTGGTGCACACCGCCGGTGCCAGCGGCGGCACGGATGCGCCGACGCTGGTCAGCCCGCGACCGTCGATCGTGCGGTGGACGATGCCCAACACGTCGGCATTGGCGGCGAGCGTGGTTTCCAGCCGCGGGCGGCTGGCCGCTTCCAGCACCGCATGGGTCAGTTCACCGGCGTCGTAGCGCGTATGAAGATGTCGCAGATTGTGGTCGTTGGCGATCCGGCCGACCAGATCCTGGTGGTAGGCGACGATCGCGTCGATCTCCGACACCGCGTGGTCGAGGGCGTGGTCCAGCTTGCGAAGGTGGAGGTCGCCCAACTCCTCGATCAGCGGCCGTTGGCCAACCGCATAGAAGGTGCCGGCGAGGAAGAGCCCGCTCAACAGGACAAGCGCATAGACCCTGAGGGCGGAGCGCGGGGTTGCGCGCATCGGCTGGCTTCCTACGGCGCGGCGCGGTGGAGACCTGTTTGGCGGGCTTACGAATGGTTTGCCCGGCCGAAAGTCTAGCGCGCACGCCGTTGCCGATTGGTAAAGCCGCCGTACCGATCGCCAACGGGCACGATGGACGATCTCGGCACAACTTCTAGGGTAGGGTGAAGGTGTGCACGTTGACCCGCTGGTCGGGCCTGAGGACGCCGTTGAACACCCGGTCTTCGCCGCCGATCCGCACGCGCACGCGATAGGGGGTCGGGTCCCGGCCGCCGTGATTGGCGTAGTGGTGCACCTCCACCCGATAGGTGCCGGGTGGCGGTGTGCCGGGCCAGCTTATGTTCTCCACCGGGCTTAGCGTCTCCGCTCCGCCGGCATTGGCATCGACGTCCAACCCGCCGCTGCAACCCCTCATGGACTCCCAGGAGATCCGCTGGCCGTTCGGGCAGATGACATGCAGGTCGATGTCGTTGCCGTTGTTCCAGACCAGCGTGATCATCACGTCGCGGTCCTGGACCCCTTCGCGGTCGAGGCGCCGGTCCATCTCCGGATCGCTGGGCGGTGGCGGTGGTGGCGGCTCTGGCTCCGGCGGTGGCGCGGGCTGGGGCTCGGGTTCCGGCGCAGGCGCGGGCGGTGGGGGTGGCGGCGGTGGCCGGGCCGGGGCCGGCGGACGCTCCGTCGGTGTCGGTGCGGCGATCGGCGGCTCGGGCGGTGGTTCGGGCTCGGGCGGCGGCTCCGGCTGGGGCGGTGCCTCGGCAACCTCTACCGGCGGGATCTCGACCGGGGGCGGCGTCGGACAGTCCGGCGCGCGGACCAGCGCGACCTCAAGCCGTCTCAACCGGTCGCGCAAGGCCGCTTCGCGGTCGCGCTCTGCGTCCAGGATCACCCGGTCGCGGGGATCGTCGGGCGTCTCGGCCGCCGCCGGGCAGAAGATCAGGCCGAGGCGCCCGCCCGGCGCGCCCACGCCGCAGGCCGGGATCAGCGCCACCGCCAGCGCGCCGAGCAGCAGCGCCAGCACGCCCCACAGCGCAAGGCCCGGCCACAGCCGGCGCCACGCCGCGGGCCGGACGTTGGGACTGAGCGAAGGGGCGTTCATGGACGGGGACGATTGCGCGTCTGCGGAGGGTCGGTCTGCGGGTGTCGCCGGCGCAGCATGCCAGGATCGATCCAGCATGCCTCAAGGCTGCGCGGAAATTATGGCGCGCCCGGAGCGGCGTCCTCCCCGTCCGTCGTTGGGGTGCGGTGGACCAGCCACCGATCCCGGGTCGTCGATGAAGTCGGCGATCGCCGGCAGGACCGGGGCGATCGCGCGAAAGCCGGCGGCGAGCGCCAGCACGACCTCCGCATGGTTGGTGTCGGGCACCAGGCGGCCGGCCACGCGGCCCCCGGCGGCGTCGACGGCGGCCGCCAGGCGCAGGGTGTTGCCCGGCGCCACGGTGCCGTCATCGGCCCCGGCCAGCAGCAGCATCGGCGGCTCGTCGCCGTCGACATGGGCGATCGGCTGCGCGTCGGCCCGGTCGGGGCCGCCGAAGATGCGGATCAGCGTCCGGCTGGTCAGCGGCCAGAAATCATAGGGTCCGGCAAGCCCGATCATGCCGGCCAGGTCGGCCGGACGGTGGCCGGTCGCGGCCAGCCACCGGGCGTCGCTGGCCAGCATGGCCGCGTTGTAGGCGCCGGCGGAATGGCCCATCACGAAGACGCGCGACGGGTCCCCGCCCAGCCCGGCGGCCTGGTCGAGCGTCCAGCCGACGGCGGCGGCACTGTCTTGCACGAAGCCGGGAAAGACGACCTGGGGGAAGACCCGGTAGTCCGCCACGACGGCGATCCAGCCGTGGCCGGTCAGCGCCTCCGCGACGAACAGATAGTCGGCCTTGTCGCCGGCGGTCCAGCCGCCGCCGTAGAGGAAGACCACCACCGGCGGCCGCGCCGGGCCGCGCCGGGCAGGCTGGTAGACGTCGAGCCGCTGGCGGCTGCCCGGGCCATAGGCGATATCGCGCGTGACGGTGAAGCCGTCTTCGGGGATCGTGGCGTTCAACAGGTCGACCGGCGCGCAGCCGGCCAGCGCGGCGGCGGCCACCGCCGCCGCGGCCAGCCCCAGCGCCCGCCGCCGGCCGCCCGGTCGTCTCGGCGGTGCCGCCGTGGCGAGGGGGGTGCGCATCGTCACGGGGTCTCTCGCCTCGCTCCGCCAATGTCCCGGAAAGCCGCCGCGCCAGCGACATGAGCCGCTTGATCGACCTTCTCAAGTCCACGCCGGTACCGCGGCTCGGATTTCATCTGTCGCAGGGCCTGATGCGGCTGCGCCGGCCGGTCACGCTCGGCGTGCGCGCGGTGGTGCGCGACGACCGCGGGCGGATATGCTTGATCCGCCACACCTATCGGCCGGGCTGGCACCTCCCCGGCGGCGGCGTCAAGCGGTGGGAGACGCTGGAGGAGGCCTGCATCCGCGAGACGCGCGAGGAAGCCGGCGTCGCCATCACGCGCTTGGCGCGGCTGGTCGGTCTCTATGCCAATTTCCGGCCGGAACGCAGCGACCATGTCGCGCTGTTCGAGGCGGCCGACTGGCATCCGGTGGGGCCGGGCGCGCTCCAGCCCGACTCCTTCGAGATCGCCGAAGTCGGTTTCTTCGACGCCGACGCGCTGCCGGCGGACACCGGCCCAGCCACCCGCCGGCGCCTTGCCGAGCTGGCCTCGGGCGGGTCGCCGGCGGTGCATTGGTAGTGCCGACCCCTCGGCTCTCGGTCCAAATCGACATTCGCCGCCACAATCTGTTCAAGCCCTCCCCCTGATGGGGGAGGGTTGGGTGGGGGTGATGCTTGTTCGGTGGAAGAGCCGGATGAAAGAAGCACCCTTTCGACGGCGCCATTGGACGGGACGGACGTTGCGGCGCGAGGTGGGTCCCTCGAAGACGCCAACGCGGCGCGGCGACATCACCCCCACCCTAACCCTCCCCCATCGAGGAGGGCTATCGCATATGAGTAAAGAGCTCGAGAAAGAATGCCTGTTTCCATGAGGCAAGTTTCATTTTTCGAGCAATTGATTTG
>JANQSN010000013.1 GCA_028284045.1 Alphaproteobacteria bacterium
CGCCATCCGCGAAGCCATCGACGCCATCACATCAAACGACGCCAGAAGCTTCTTCACCGCATGCGGCTATGAACCGGAATAATGCGAATCCGCTCTAGATCGGGCGTCTTTCGGCAGCCTGTTAGAGAGCGCTGACGGGCTCGAACAGGGCCGGATCGAGGCGGAACTGCCAGCCGTCCACCCCCTCGGCCAGGTCCGCGGCCGTGGCGGCGGCCGCCGCCGTCGCCCCGGGCGCGGTGCCCGCCGCGATGGCGACCCAGAGTGCGGCGGCCCCTTCGCCTACCTCGGCACCGGCCTCGACGATGGTGATCGACAGCCCGTCCTCGGTGACGAAACCCAGGCGGAAGGCGGTCTCGCCGTCGGGCACGGTGCCGGACCGAACGTCGAGCCAGGCGAGGCTTTGCGGCAGGGCCGCCAGCGCTGCCGCGCCGTCGCCGTCGATCGCGGCACCGTCGGCCTCGAACGCGGCGTCCCCGCGGTCGCGGTCCAGCCGGACGGGCAGCCGCCCCGGCCGCTCCACGACGATGCGGCGCACCCGGTCCGGTGCCAGGTCGATCGGCGTGCGGTCGAACCAGTCCAGCGGATCGCGCGGCACCGCCGGGATACCGGCAGCCCGCCATGCCCGCGCCTCGAACACCCGGCGGACATAGACCGACGGCTCGACCGCTGCCGCCGGCCGGCCGCCGATCAGCAGCCGGCCGAGCGGGGCGGCGTCCGCTGCCTCGATGTCGACCCGCAAGGCCCGGCTGTCGGGATCGGTGATGTCGGCGACACCGAGCCGCGGGTAGCGCGCCGGCCGGGCGGTCATCGGTGCCACCAGGCGCAACCCCGCCAGCCCGTCCAACGCCGCCGCGACGCGCCGCGGGTCGGCCGGAAAACCGTCCCGCTCCCGCCAGGTCCAGCCGCCCTCGGCGGCGCGGTCGAGGGTCAGGGCGAAACCGGCGCCGGCGATCACGATACGTGTCGCCGCGTCCGGCGCGGCCGCCAAGGCCGGCAGCGCCGGGGTGCCGACCTGCGCCCGCTCCGGCGCATCGCGCGGCGCATGCACCGCCAGCGCCGCCAAGACCGCCAGCGCGGTCACCGCCGCCAAGGCCAGCAGGCGGCGCCCGGGCCCGCTCATGGCGCGCCGGCCCGCCAGCGGCGCAGCACCGCGCCGCCGGCCAGCGCCAGCAGCAGCACCGCCGCCGGCAGCCCCACGACATGACCGAAGCGCACCCAGAAGGCCAGGTCCTCCCCTTCCCGGCGCAGCGCATGCTGCACGCCACGCAGCTCCCGGCGGATGTCGACCAGCCGGCGCCGCAAATCGGCGAGCGCCGCCGCTTCCGCCGAAGCCGGGTCGGCGGAAGCGGCGCTATCGGCTGCAAGCTGGGCGGCGAGCGCCTCTTCCGCCGTCGCCAGCTCCGTCAGCAAGCGGGCCTCCGCCGCCCGGGTCTCCGCGTCGATCCGCTGGCTCAGCGCCGCCAAACGCTCAAGCGGCCGCGGGGTTTCCGCCCGACCGCGCAGGGGCGCCAGGTTGACCGCACCGCGCAGCGCTTCCACGGCATTGACCAGGAAGGCATCGTTGTTGGCGAAGGCGGTGGCGGTCGGCTGACCGTCGACCTCTGCCACCGCCGCCCACAGCGTGTCGGCCAGCAGGTCGGTATCGGCCACGACAACAATGTCGAGGTCGGTTCGGCTCGCCGCCAGATGCGCCGCGGCCCCGGCAGCCCCGTCGGGGGGACCGTCGGGAAAGGCACTGACCGCCGGCCCGGTCAGCCGGGCGGCCAGCGTCACCGGCGCCTCGGCGGCCCCAAACCGGTCGGGCAGGGTGCGCACATCGGTCTCCGCCCGGATCGCGTCCACCGGCACCGTGCCGCCTTCCGCCGTGGTGCGTATCAGCGGCGTCAGGCGCGGGGCCGCCGGGCCGTCCACCGGGACCGCCGTCAGCGACCCGGCGGTTGCCAGGTTGACGCGGTCGAGCGCGCTGGTGATGGCGTCCGCCTCGGCCATCCCATCGCGCCCCAGCGACAGCCAGACGATGTTGTCGGCGCGGGCGCCCTGGGGGCCGTCCTGGACCAGCGGCACCGCCCGGCTGGGGTCGGCCGCCACGGCGCCCGGCGCCAGCGCCACACCCCAGGCGGCGGCGAACGGGCCGAGATCGCTGTTGTTGGGCGCGAAGCGCTCGGCGGCCGGGCGGTGGCGGCGCTCCACCTCCGAATAGGGATCGACGAAGACGATCGCCCGGCCGCCGTCCAGGAGGAACTGGTCGACGGCGTAGAGGGTGGCCGGCGCCAGGCCGCGCGGCTGCACCAGCAGGAGAACGTCGATCGCCGGATCGATGGTCCCGGTATCGGGAGCGATGGGCGCGATGTCGAAGAATTCCGCCAGCCGCTGGACGATCAGCCAGGGGCCGCCGTCTGGGCCGAACAATTCCAGACGGCCCAGCACGCCGACGCGCGGCCGCTCCGGCACCGCCAGCGCGGCGACCAGCGCCGTCAGGTCGTATTCCAGGGCGCCCGCCTCCTGCGGGCGGAACAGCGGCACGACCGCCCGGTCGTCAACGCTGTTGTGGGCCACCAGCCCGAGATAGGCGCTGTCGCCGCCGGCCCGCGGTACCGCCACCAGCCCCGCCGCCAAGGCGCGGTCCTCCGCCGGGCTGAACGGCGCAGGATCGACGACGCTGAGGCGGATCATCCCACCGGCGGCCACGACATACTCGCCGATCAGCTCCCCCACCCGGTCGACGAAGGGGCCGAGTGCCGGCTGATCGCGCACCAGATCGGCGGAGCGGTAGAGTGTCAGGTCGATCGGCTCGTCCAGCGTCGCCAGCACGGCGCGGGTCGCCGGGGCCAGGGTGTAGCGCTTCTCTTCCGTCAGATCGATGCGCCAGCCGGCGGGCAGCGCCAGGATCAGCAGATTGGCGGCGACGAACAGCACGGTCGCCAGCCCGGCCGCCGGCCAAACCGACGCCGCCAGCCGCGCCAGCGTGCGGCCCCCTCGGCCCCTCATCGCCGTCACCGGTGGGCCGTCCGCGCGACCAGGAGGCCGGCAAGCGACAGGAAATAGACGATGACGCTGATCAGGAAGAGCCCGTCGCGCGGGTCGACGACGCCGCGGACCATGGCGGCGAACCGCGCCTCCAGCGAGAACCAGCCGAGCAGGGTGACCAGCCGGTCCGGCACCCAGGGCGCGATCAGACCGACCACCGGGGTCGACCCCGGTGCCGTCAGGGCCAGCGCCACGGCGAAGGCGGCGATGAAGGCGATGACCTGGCTGCGCGTCGCCGCGCTCGCCGCCGTGCCGATCGCCAGATAGGCGCCGGCCAGAAGCAGGCTGGCGAGATAGCCGGCGGCGATCACCCCGTGGTCGGGGTCGCCCAGCCAGGCGACGGTCAGCCACAGCGGCACGGTCAGCGCCAGCGCCACGGCCGCCATCAGCCAGGCCGCCAGGAACTTGCCGATAACCGCGCGGGCCGGGCCGATCGGCAGGGTCAGCAGCAGCTCGATGGTGCCGACGCGCCGGTCCTCCGCCCACAGCCGCATGGCGAAGGCCGGCGCCAGCCAGAGATAGAGCCAGGGATGGAAGCGGAAGAACGGCTCCAGATCGGCGCGCCCACGCTCGAAGAAGCGGCCAAGCTCGAAGGTGGCGACGGCGCTGGCCAGCAGGAACACCACGATGAAGACGGCAGCGAGCGGCGTGGCCAGGTAGCTCGCCAGTTCCCGCCCCACCACCGCGCCGATCGGCCGCGCCCAGGCGCGCAACGCCACCGCGGCCCGGCCGATCCGCGCGCCCGGGCCCGCCGCGGCAACCGGCCGGCGGCTGTAGCGCGTCTTGCGGCGCGCCGGGGCGCTCATGCGCCCGACCGATGGCGCCGGCCGGGCGCCGGCCCACCGGCCCCGGTCAGCGCCAGGAAGGCGGCCTCAAGCGAGCCGCCGCCGACCCGCGCGGCCAGCACCTCCGGCCGGTCGTCGGCGACCAGCCGGCCCGCGGCCAGCACGACGACGCGGTCGCACACCGCGGTGACCTCGTCCAACGCATGGGTCGACACGATGACCGCCTTGTCGTCCGCCAGGCCGCGAATCGTCCGGCGCACGAGCTGCCGCTGGGCGGGGTCCAGGCCGTCGGTGGGCTCGTCCAGGATCAGGGCCGGCGGGTCGTGCACCAAGGCGGCGGCCAGGGCGACACGCCGCCGGTAGCCCTTCGACAGGGTGTCGATGCGCTGGCGCCGCACGGCGTCCAGGCCGGTTAGCGCCACCGCGCCGTCAAGCCGGCGCCGCCGGGCCGCCCCGGTCAGGCCATGCGCCGCGGCGACGAAGCGCAACAGCCCCTCCGGCGTCATCTCGCCCCAGGCGGGCGCCCCCTCCGGCAGATAGCCGAGCCGGGCCTGCGCCGCCACCGGCCGCTCCACCACATCGATGCCGGCGATCGCCGCCCGCCCGGCGCTGGGCGGCAGGAAGCCCGCCACCATGCGCATCGCCGTCGTCTTGCCGGCGCCATTGGGCCCGACCAGACCGACCACCTCGCCGCGGCCGACGGAGAAGCTGACATCGTCGACGGCCAGCCGGTCGCCGAAGCGGCGGGTCAGGCCCGCCAGGCTGATCAGCGGCGGCTCGGCGTCCGGCGGCGCCGACGCGATGCGCTGGGAACTCGTCATGCGCCGGCCATCGACTTCGATCACGCTCCGCCAAGGGCGCCCGCGACAACGCCGTCCCTTTGCGGCACCATCGCCCTCGTGCGCCCGCCCTGGCAAGCGCCGGCCTGGGCAACCGCAAACGGACGGTCGGATGATCCACCGCCTCAGGCTGGCCAGCGGCCTCATCCTCCTGGTCTTCGTCGCCGGCCATCTGATCAACCATGCCGCCGGCATCGTCTCGCTCGACGCGATGAATGCCGGCCTGAAATGGACGATCGCCCCCTGGCGTACCGTGCCGGGGCTGATCCTGCTGGCCGGTGCCTTGGCGGTGCATCTGGCGGCGGCGCTGTGGCAGCTCTACCGCCGCCGCAGCCTGAAGATGCCGGCCTGGGAGGCGGCGCAGATCCTTCTGGGCTTGGCGATCCCCCTTCTGCTGATCGATCACGTCACGGGCACCCGCGTCGCGGCGGATCTCTACGGGGTGCGCACGGACTACGACCTGGTGCTGGCCCACTATTGGGTCTTCGAGCCGGGCGAGCGGGTCGGCCAGATGGTCCTGGTCCTGGTCGCCTGGGGCCACGCCATGGCCGGCCTGCACTACTGGCTTCGGTTGAAGCGCGGCTATGCCGCCGCGGTCCCGTGGCTGTTCGCCGTGGCGGTCGCCCTGCCGGCGCTGGCGATCGCCGGGTTCGTCGCCGCCGGCGCGGCGCTGGCCCGGGCGGTTGCAGCGGATCCCGGTCTCGCCCAGGTGATCTTGGACCGCGCGCGCGTCGACCAGGCGGGACCGGCGCTGGCCACGGTGACGGACGCCGCGACGGCGGGCTACCTGGCGCTGATCGGCCTGGTCGTCGTGGCGCGCATCGCCCGCGGCGTCCTCGACGCGCGGCGCCGGCGGCCCCAGGTGCATCTGCCGGACGGCCGCACGGCGCCGATCGAACCCGGCGCCAGCGTGCTGGAGGCGCTGCGCCGCGCCGGCGTGCCGCACGCCGCGGTGTGCGGCGGCCGCGGCCGCTGCTCGACCTGCCGCATCCTGGTCCGCCAGGGGGCCGACGCGCTGGCGCCGCCCGCGGCCCGCGAGGCGCGGGTGCTGGCGCGCATCGGCGCGCCGGCGGCAGTGCGGCTGGCCTGCCAGGTCGCGCCCACCGCCGACCTCGCCATCCAGCCGCTGCTGCCGCCCGGCGTGCACGCCCGCGCGGGCGCCGCGCGCCTCGACATGCGCCTCGGTGAGGAGCGCGAGGTGGCGGTACTGTTCGCCGACCTGCGCGGCTTCACCCGCCTTGCCGAACGGCGCCTGCCCTTCGACGTGGTGTTTTTGTTGAACCGCTGGATGGAAGAGATGGGGCGCGCCGTGGAAGGGTCCGGCGGCCGCATCGACAAGTTCATCGGCGACGGCCTGATGGCGCTGTTCGGGGTGCAGCGCGGGGCACCGGACGGCTGCCGGCGGGCGCTCGACGCGACCGCCGCGATGGGCCGCGGGCTGGCGCGGCTGAACGACGCCCTGGCCGGCGAGCTGCCCGAGCCCTTGCGCATGGGCGTGGGCGTGCATGTCGGCCCGGTGGTGGTGGGCGAGATCGGCTATGGCGAGAGCCGCGGCCTGACCGCCATCGGCGATGCCGTCAACCTGGCGAGCCGGCTGGAGCAGGCGACGAAGGACCACGGCGTGGAAGCGGTCGTTTCGCTGGCGGTGTTCGAGCAGGCGGGCCGGCCGGCGCCCGCAACGGCCGCGACGCTGCACGAGATCACCGTGCGCGGCCGCCAAGGCGCCCTGGCGATCGCCGCCGTCGCCCGCGCCGCCGACCTGGCCGACCCCGGCGGCGCCGTCAGTGAAACGCCGGGAACCGCCGTTCCGCCGACAGGCCGAGCAGCCGCGCCGACAACGCCGCCATGAAGGCGTCGGGCGACCCGGCGCGCGGCACCGGCTCCCCGATCATCATGTCGCAGAAGAAGGGCACCGGCAGCCAGTCGCCCTTGGGCAGGATGCGCCCGAACCCGTGCAGGAAGATCGGGATGATCGGCACCTCGGGATAGCGTTCCGCCAGATAGCCGACCCCCTTCTTCATCGCCGACATCCGTTCCGGCTCGCCGCGCGTGCCTTCGGGGAAGAGGATCAGGATGTCGCCGCGGTCCAGGGCCTGATAGATCGGCGTGAACGGATCCTCGCCGCGGCCGCGCGAGGCGCCGCGCCGGATCAGCAGGATGCCCAGCACATTGCGCGAGAACCAGCCGAAGAAGCCCTTGGAGAAGTAATCTTCAGCCGCGACCGGACGGATCCGGCCGAGCCGGCCCAACGGGAACAGCGCCATCAGCGCCAGGGTGTCGGCATGGCTGTTGTGATTGGCCACCAGGATCGCCGGCCCTTCCTCCGGCAGCCGCTCGCGGTGGCGCACATTGATGCCGAAGGCGAGCAGCAACAGCGGGTAGACGAACCCGATGAAGAAGGCATAGCGCAAGGCAACCAGCGCGATCCGTCTCATTCTGCCTCTTGCCCTTCCTAGCCCCGAGCGTTCGTCGAGGCTCGGGAATCCCTCCCCCTTGATGGGGGAGGGTCAGGGAGGGGGTGATGTCGACGCATATCACGCTCCGCCCACTAGACCACTCCCACCCAACCCTCCCCCACCAAGGGGGAGGGCTTCAACCGGATGCGTCGCGACCCCCCCTACTGCGCCGTCAGGCTGGCCCAGGACACCACCAGCAGAAATGCCGGCGCGGTGAAGGTCAGCCGGTCGATGCGGAACAGCAGCGCACCATGGCCGGGCAGCAGGCTGCCGCTGTCCTGCAGCGCGAGATCGCGGCGGATCGCCGCGACCACGGCATCGCCGACCGCCCCGGTCAGCCCGACCAATGCCCCGGCCGTCGCCGCCGTCGCCCGATCGAGCCCGGCCAGCCATGGCCCCACCGCGCCGGCCAGGACGAAGCAGGCGACCAAACCCAGGACCCCGGCCGCCCAGGCGGCGGGACCCGACGGCTCCCGCCCGTGCCGCGCCGCGCGGCGCGTCGTGACGATCAGCGCGACCGCCCGCGCCAGCTCCCCCAACAGCACCAGCAGCACCAGCAGCAAGAGCAACCCCGCCCCCTGGGCGCGGTCGGCCGCCACCGGCTCCACCAGCACCGCCGCCGCCGTGCCGAGCCCGTAGATGGCGGTCATCAAACCCCAGTGCAACGTGCCGGCGGCGCGCACGAAACCGGGCGTGTCGCCATGGCCGATCATCGCCGCCGGCAACAGCAGCAGCATCAACAACGGCACGAACAGCACGGTGGCCAGCAGCAGCCCCTGGCCGATCAGCACGAACTGCACCGGGATCGCCAGATAGGTCCAGAACAGGACCCGCCGGTCGGCGCGGCGCAGCGGGATCAGCGAGAAGAACTCCTTCAACGCCAAGAAACTCAAGATCGCCAGATAGACCAGTGCCCAGTCGCGGGCAAGCAGCAAGGCCGCGGCGAACAGCGTGATCATCAGGAAGCCGGCGCGCAGACCCCGCGTCAGCCGCGCGCCGATGCGCGGCCGGCGCCAGCGCAACAGCCCCGCCGCGACCAACGAGGCCGCCAGCAGCAAGGCATAGGTCGCCGCCAGGGCCCAGGCGACATCGACGGATGGCAGGGTGATCACGGATGCGCGGAGCCTCGGGGGGCGGCGGGGGCAAGGGGCGGGTCCGGCCGCTATCGAGCCGGCGGGCGGAGACGGCGAGCCACGCCGCCCGCCACGCCGCCCGCCACACCGCCCATTGAAACCGGCCGCCCCACCCTGGGGCAAGCCCCCGTCCCAGGTGGCGGCGTTTGGCTGTTATGCAACCGCCGGGCAGCGGCGACGTGAAATCGGTTGCGGAAGCGGTTGGCACGTCCGTCCGGCATGGATAAGGTGCCGGCCCATCGTGGGTGGCCGATGCGCCGAACCGGCCTCTCGGCAACCGGCCCGGACGCGAGGGAACGATCCGCCGCGGATCCCCTTGGCGCTGCCCCCGATCGAGACCGTCCAACAATCGGAGCAGGCTTTCGTGACGGCACTATCCGATTCCGCGCCCCTTCCCAACACTTATCGGGGCGGGCCGGACGATCGCGGGCACTTCGGCGCCTATGGCGGCCGCTTCGTCGCCGAGACGCTGATGCCGCTGATCCTGGAGGTGGAGAAGGCCTATGGCGAGGTCCGCCACAGCCCCGAGTTCCATGCCGAGCTGAAGCACTATCTGACGCATTTCGTCGGCCGGCCGAGCCCGCTCTACCTGGCGGAGCGGCTGACCCGGCATTTCGGCGGGGCGCGGATCTACTTCAAGCGCGACGAGCTGAACCACACCGGCGCGCACAAGATCAACAACTGCGTCGGCCAGATCCTGCTGGCCCGGATGATGGGCAAGACCCGCATCATCGCGGAGACCGGCGCCGGCCAGCACGGGGTCGCCACCGCCACGGTATGCGCCCTGTTCGACCTGCCCTGCACCGTCTACATGGGCGAAACCGATATCGCCCGCCAGCAGCCCAACGTGTTCCGCATGAAGCTGTTGGGCGCGGAGGTGAAACCGGTCGCCTCCGGCAGCCGCACGCTGAAGGACGCGATGAACGAGGCACTGCGCGACTGGGTCTCCAATGTCGACAGCACCTACTACCTGATCGGCACGGCGGCGGGGCCGCACCCCTATCCGATGATGGTGCGCGACTTCCAATCGGTGATCGGCAAGGAGGTGCGCGACCAGGTGATGGCGGCGGAAGGCCGCCTGCCCGACTCGCTGGTCGCCTGCATCGGCGGCGGCTCCAACGCGCTGGGCCTGTTCCATCCGTTCCTGGACGAACCCGGCGTCGCCATGATGGCGGTGGAGGCTGCCGGCCACGGCCTCGACAGCGGCGCCCATGCGGCCAGCCTGACCGGCGGCCGGCCCGGCGTCCTGCACGGCAACATGACCTATCTGCTGCAGACCGACGACGGCCAGATCAACGAGGCGCACTCGATCTCCGCCGGGCTCGACTATCCCGGCATCGGGCCGGAGCATGCCTGGCTGCACGACACCGGGCGCGTGCAGTATGTCAGCGCCACCGACGACGAGGCGCTGGCCGCCTTCCAGCTCTGCTCGCGCCTGGAAGGCATCATCCCGGCGCTGGAGCCGGCCCATGCGTTGGCCCATGTGGCGCGCATCGCCGGCGGGCTGCCGGACGACCATGTGCTGGTGATGAACATGTGCGGGCGCGGCGACAAGGACATCTTCACCGTCGCCGAAGCGCTGGGAGAGCGGCTGTGAGCGCGCCCGCGATCGCCACCGCGCCGGACGGCCGGATCGAGCGGCGGTTCCGCGCCCTGGCGGCGGCGGGACGCGGTGCCCTGGTCACCTACGTGACCGCGTCGGACCCGGATTTCGAGACCAGCCGCGCCATTCTTTCCGGCCTGGCGGCGGCCGGCGCCGACGTGATCGAGCTTGGCCTGCCCTTCAGCGACCCGATGGCGGACGGCCCGGCGATCCAGCGGGCGAGCCTGCGGGCGCTGGCGAATGGCGGGTCGGCTCGCACGACGCTGGACCTCGCCCGCAGCCTGCGCACCCAGGACGCCGACACGCCGCTGATCGTCATGGGCTACTACAACCCGATCCTGGCCTATGGCCTGGAGCGGTTCGCCGCCGACGCCGCCGGCGCCGGGATCGACGGGCTGATCGTCGTCGACCTGCCGCCGGAGGAGGACGAGGCGCTGCGCGAGGCCGCCGACCGCCAGGGCCTGCGCATCATCCGCCTGGCGACGCCGACCACCGACGACGATCGTCTGCCGGCGGTGCTCGGCGATGTCGGCGGCTTCCTCTACTATGTCGCGATCACCGGCATTACCGGCACGCGCTCCGGCGACACCGCGGCGCTGACCCAGGCCGTCGCCCGGCTGAAGGCTCGGACCGACCTGCCGATCGCCGTCGGCTTCGGCATCCGCACGCCCGAGCAAGCGGCGGAGATCGTCCGGTTCGCCGATGCTGCGGTGGTCGGCTCGGCGATCGTCGACCGCATCGCGGCGGGCCTGAATGCCGACGGGCGGCCGGGCGCGGATGTGGTCGACGGCGTGCTCGGCTTCGTGCGCGAGCTTGCGGCGGCCGTCCACGGCGCGCGGGGCGGCTGACCCGGCCCTCCCGCGACCCTTCTCGAAGACCCGATCCCATGAACTGGCTGACCAACTTCGTCCGGCCGAAGATCCGGGCGCTGGTGCGCTCCGACGTACCGGACAATCTGTGGCGCAAATGCCCGGCCTGCGAGGGCATGCTGTTCCACCGCGATCTGGAAGCGTCCTTGCATGTCTGCCAGCATTGCGGCCACCACATGCGCCTGGCGCCGGAGCGACGGCTGAGCCTGCTGTTCGACGACGGGGTCTTTCAGTCGATCGAGCTGCCGAAGCCGCCGGCCGACCCGCTGCGCTTTCGCGACACCAAGCGCTATGCCGACCGGCTGAAGGAGGCGCAGGCCCGCACCGGGCGCGCCGACGCCGTTGTGGTGGCGCATGGCCTGGTCGGCGGACAGAACGTGGTGATGGCGGCCTTCGACTTCGCCTTCCTCGGCGGATCGATGGGCACCGCGGTGGGGGAGGCGATGCTGGCCGCCGCCCAGCTCGCGATGCTGCAGGCCGCCCCCTTGGTGGTCATCCCGTCCTCGGGCGGCGCGCGCATGCAGGAAGGCGCGCTGTCGCTGATGCAGATGCCGCGCACCGTGATCGCCGTGCAGCAGGTACGCGAGGCGGGGCTGCCCTACATCGTCATCCTTGCCGACCCGACGACCGGGGGCGTCACTGCCTCCTTCGCCATGCTGGGCGACATCCAGATCGCCGAGCCGGGGGCGCAGATCGGCTTCGCCGGCGCGCGGGTGATCGAGGAGACGATCCGCGAGACCCTGCCCGCCGGTTTCCAGCGCGCGGAGTATCTGCGCGACCATGGCATGGTCGACCTGGTGGTGCCGCGGGCCGAGCTGCCGGAGACGTTGCGCCGGGTGATCCGGCTGTTGACCGTGAAGGTCGAGCCGGCGGACGCGGCGGCCCAAGCGGTCGTCGTCGACGCCGACGCCGCCCCCGGCGATGCCCCGCCGCTGGCGCTGATGCCGCCGGCCGATCCCGACCCGGCGCCCGGCGACGATCCGCCCGCCGATGCCGCCGGACGATAGCGGACCGGCGACCGCCGCCCGACTGGAGGCGGCGCTGGCGCGGCTGGCCCGGCTGCACCCGAAGATCATCGATCTGTCGCTGGACCGGCTGGACGGGCTGCTGGCCCGCCTCGGCCGGCCGGAACGGGCACTGGCGCCGGTGGTCCATGTCGCCGGCACCAACGGCAAGGGCTCCACGCTGGCCTTCATCCGCGCGGGCCTGGAGGCGGCGGGCCGGCGCGTGCATGTCTACACCTCGCCCCATCTCGTGCGCTTCAACGAACGCATCGTCGTCGCGGGCGAGACCATCGCCGACCGGCCGCTGGCCGACCTGCTGGACCGGGTCGAGCGGATCAACCAAGACCGGCCGATCACCTATTTCGAGGTGACGACGGCCGCCGCCCTCCTCGCCTTCGCGGAGACGCCGGCCGACAACGTGCTGTTGGAGGTCGGCATGGGCGGCCGCCTCGATGCCACCAACGTCGTCGACCGGCCGGCGGTGACCGCGATCACCCGCGTCTCGATGGACCATATGCAGTTTCTTGGGCCGACGCTGGCCGCGATCGCCGCGGAGAAGGCCGGCATCGCCAAGCCGGGCGTACCGCTGGTCGTCGGACCGCAGGCGCCCGAGGCCGACGCCGTCATCGCCGCCCACGCCGCCGCCGTCGGCGCGCCCCTGTCCGCGGCGGGCGACGGGCCGGGCGGCTGGCGGATCGAGCCGGAGGATGGCGGCTTCGTGCGCGTCGATGCGCATGGCCGGCGGCGTTTCGCCGACCCGCCCCTGCCGGGCCGCCACCAACGCGACAACTTGGGCGTCGCGGTCGGCTGCCTCGACGTCGTCCTCGGCCGGCCGGTCACACCGGCGGAGATCGCCGCCGCCGCGGCGCGGGTGCGCTGGCCGGGTCGGCTGCAGCGCCTCGACCGCGGGCCGTTGGTCGACCGGCTGCCGTCGGGATGGCGGCTCTGGCTCGACGGCGGCCACAACGACAGCGCCGGCGCGGCGCTGGCCGACTGGGCCGCCGGCCGGCCGGGATCGGACGCAAGGCCGCTCGTCGTGCTGGCCGGCATGCTGGAGAGCAAGGCGCCGGCGGATTTCCTGCGGCCTTTGGCGCCCCATGTCGCGGCCCTGGCGGCGATCGCCATCCCCGGCGAGCCGGCGAGCCTGCCGGCCGAAGCGCTGGCCGACCTGGCGCAGGACGCCGGCATCGCCGCGGTGGCGCCCCACGCCACACCGGACGCGGCCGTCGACTGGCTGGCCGCCCAAGCCGGCGGCGCGGATCTACTGATTACCGGCTCGCTTTACCTCGCCGGCCGCATCCTGGCCGACCACGGCTGAGCGGCCTGGCATTCCCGGCGACGGCGCCATAGGCTGGTGGCGCCCGCCATCGATCAACTTCGGTAACGATCTCGCGCGGTCGATCATCGGATGGAGCCGAGGGCGGGGCATTTGGGCCGGCCCGAACTGCGAGATCTTGAGTAGACCTATGACCCTGTCCGACGGCACCGCGGGCGATCCGTTCGAGCGGTTCATCGATCACCTGAACGGCCTGGACCTGGTGCCGGGCGCCATCGGCGAAGGCGACACCGCCCCGGACTTCCTGTTGGGATCGCCGGACGGCGCACTGGTCGGGCTCGGCGAGCTGCTGGCCGAGGGGCCGGTCGTCCTCAGCTTCATTCGCGGCGAATGGTGCCCGGCCTGCCAGCAGGAGATGCGCGCGCTGGCCGACGCCCATGACGCGATCCGCGCGGCGGGCGCCAAGCTGGTCGCCGTCACGCCGGAAACCGGCACGCCGGCCGCCCGGATGCGGCGCGACCAGCGCTTGCCCTTCGCCGTGCTGTGCGACATCGATCTGGGGGTAGCGCTGGCCTACGGCCTGGTCTTCCGCCTGACCGACGAGATGCGCGCGGTCTACGCCCAAGCCGGCTACAACCTGCCGGTGCAGCAGCAGCATGACGGCTGGCTGCTGCCGATCCCGGCGACCTATGTGATCGACCGGGACGGCATCGTGCGCGCCGCCCACATCGACGCGAACTACCACAACCGCATGTCCGCCCCGGCGATCCTGTCAGCCCTCGCCGGCCTCGCCGGCTAGCGCTGCCTGCCAGTCGCGCGAGCGTGCCAGACGCACGAACAGGTCGGTCGGCGGGTTGAAGGGCCGGCCGGCGACGGTCACCAGGGACAACACCGCCGGCACTTCCAGATCGGCGAGCGGCCGGACCGCCACCCCCGGCGGCGTCGCCACGCCCTCCACCACCGCCGCGCCGAAGCCCCCGGCGACCAGGGCCAGGGACTGCGCCTCGCCGTCCGCGCTGTGCGCCCATTGGGCCGCCACGCCGGCGGCGGCCAGCGCCGCCTTCAGCCGGCGGGTCGCCACGGCCTCCGGCCGGTCGATCAAGGGCATATCGGCCAGCCGCGCCAGCGGCACGCGCGCCAGCGTCGCCAACGGATGGTCCGGCGCCACCGCCAACGATGCCGCGCGCCGCAACAGCGGCCAGGCGCGCAGCCGCTCCGGCACCGCGTCGGGCGGACCGTCCAGCACGGCCACCGAGATCGCGCCATCCTCCAGCCGCTCGATCAACGCGGGGCCCGGGGCCGCCGCCAGCCGGACGCGGAAATCGCCGAGCCGCCGGCGCATCTCCGCCAACGGCGCGAGCAGCCGGTCGGCCGGCAGGTTCGGCGCCAAGCCGAGCCCGAGGTCGCGCGCATCGTCGTCGAGGAACGACCGCGCCTGCAGGCGCGCCGCCTCCGACGCGCGCAAGGTGTCCTCCAGGAAGGGCATGACCGAATGGCCGAAGCGCGTGAGCTGGGCGCCGGAGGCATCGCGATCGAACAGCGTGCCGCCAAGCTCGTCCTCCAGCCGGCGGATCGACCGGGTCAAGGCCGGTTGGGTGACGTTGCAGTGATCGGCCGCGCGCGTCAGGCTGCCCTGCGAGGCCGCCGCCAGGAAATAGCGGATCTGCTGGAAATCCATCCGTCGGCCCTGTCGATTCGGGGGACCACCCCTCGGGCGCCGAAGGAACGTTAGATCATCTTCGACCGCGGCGATATCGTCCCGCATCTGCGAAGATGTCCCAAATCATATGTTCGTGCAGGCCGGGCGATCACCGGCCGGGCGAGGCGGTACGCCCGCCGCAGGCAAGGGGAGACCCGCCCGGATGGCGCTTCAGTTCTGGTTCGAGTTCGCCAGCACCTATTCCTATCTGTCGGCGATGCGGGTGGCGGCGGTGGCCAGTGCCCGCGGCGTGGCCGTCGACTGGCAGCCTTTCCTGCTGGGCCCGATCTTCGCGCGGCAGGGTTGGACGACCTCACCGTTCAACCTCTTCGCCGAGAAGGGCCGCCACATGTGGCAGGACATGGCCCGGCAGAGCGCGCGCTACGGCCTGGCCTTCCGCCGGCCGAGCGATTTCCCGCGCAACGGGCTGACCGCCGCGCGCATCGCCTGCGCGGCCCGCGCCGAACCCTGGTTGCCCGATTTCGTGCGCGGGGTCTTCGCCGCCAATTTCGTCGAGGATCGCGACGTTGCGGATCGCGCCGTGCTGGCGGACATCCTGGAAGGCCTGGACGGCGCCGGCACGGCATGGATCGACCGGGCTGGCACCCCTGAGGCGAAGGCCGCCCTCCGAGAGCAGAGCCGTCGGGCCGACGCCCTGGGGCTGTTCGGCGCCCCCAGCTTCATCGTCGACGGCGCACTGTTCTGGGGCGACGACCGCCTCGACCAAGCCGTCGACGCCGCGGCGGGTACCGCCGACGGCCGTTAGCGCTACGCGGCCGGCGTCAGCGACGCCTTCAGCCGGCCCATGGCGCGGTGCAGCCGGACCTTGGCGGCAGCATCGGTCAGACCCAGCGCCGCCGCCGTCTCTGCCGTGGAGTAGCCGGCCAGCTTGCGGTAGCGGATCACCGCCCGGTCGTCGGCCGACAGGCGCGCCAGATGGCGCTGCAGGAAGCGGGCCTGGTCCCGGCTGACCGCCGCCGCCTCCGGATCGATGGCCCGGTCGTCCGCCCGCTCCGCCACCGCGTCCAGCGGCTCCACCGGGCCGCGGCGCCGCCGGCTGCGCAGGCGCATCAGCGCCTCGTTGACCGTGATCCGGTAGAGCCAGGTGAACAGGCTCGACCGGCCGTCGAAGCTGTCGACATGGTTGAGCGCGCGGATCAACGCGTCCTGCACGCAATCCTCCGCCTCGTGATCGTCGTTCAGCACGCGCCGCGCCACCGCCACCAGCCGGTCGCGCCGCTCTACCGAAACCGCCGCGACCGCCGCCGCGTCCGCCTTGATCGTCTGAAGGGTCATCGCCGGTCCAGCTCCTCTGCCTTGCCTGCCTGTTGGTTTCCGGGGGCGACCGATCGTCGGTGCCGGGGGGAACCTTGGCGCAAGGGGTGCGAGACGCGGTCATGCCGATGGGGCCGCCGGCCATAACCGGCGGGCATGCCCTCGCGGGGCAGGACGGCGATGTCCGGTAGCGAAGAGCGGCCGGGTCAGCGGGCCCGGCGACGGCGCGCCCGGCCGAACCACCAATCGGCGACGCCCAGCACGACGGCCGCATAGGCGGCAAGGAAGGCGACGGCGGCGCCGATGGCCGCCGGCTCTGCGGCGAAGGCAAGCAGCCAACCGCCCGCCGCCGGCGCGCCCTCGCCGAGGACCTCGCCCGCCTCCGACAAGGCATAGGCGGGGAAGATGAGGTAGAGACCGCCGATCGGGAACAGGCCGGGCAGGTCGTCGGTCAGGCTGCAGGCCAGCACCCCGGCAACCAGCACCGCCAGGAGGCCGAGCAGGTAGTTCGGCCCCGCCGCGCTGCCGGCCAGGTCGGCCAGGCTGAGGGCTTGGTCCTGCCACGCCAGAAAAGGCAGGAACAGGCCGGCACCCATCGCCGCCGCCACCGCCATACCGATCAGGCCGTTCACCCGCATCGCGACCCCCGCCAACCCGACGACACCGCGCGTCCGTCCAGCGCGCCGGAAGACTCTAGAGCGCCGGCTCCCAGTCAGCCAGCACCGATCGGGCCTCGCGCCCTTTGCCAGTTGACGGACCGGCGGTCGGGCGTAAGGTCTGCGCCCGCACGCGCCGGACTTCCCGACCGTCCCAACCGGAACCGACCCATGGCCCAGCCGACGGAACGGCCCGCCCGCCCCTTCTTCTCTTCCGGCCCCTGCGCCAAGCGGCCGGGCTGGAGCGCTGACCGCCTGGCGGGCGCACTGGTCGCCCGCTCGCACCGCGCCGGCCCGGCCAAGGCCCGGCTGGCGGAGGTGATCGACCGCTCGCGCGCGCTTCTGGGCATGCCCGACGACTTCCGCCTGGCGATCGTGCCCGGCTCCGACACCGGTGCCTTCGAGATGGCCATGTGGTCGCTGCTCGGCGCCCGCGGCGCCGACCTCCTGGCCTGGGAGAGCTTCGGCGAAGGCTGGGTGAGCGATGCGGTCAAGCAGCTCCGCCTGGCCGATACGCGGGTGCTCGACGCGGCCTATGGCGAGTTGCCGGACCTCCGCACCGTCGACTTCGCGCGCGACGTGGCGCTGACCTGGAACGGCACGACGTCGGGCGTGCGGGTGCCGGACGGCGACTGGATCCCCGCCGACCGGGAAGGCCTGGTGCTGGCCGACGCGACCTCCGCCGTGTTCGCCATGGACATCCCCTGGGACAAGCTGGATGCCGTCTCCTGGTCCTGGCAGAAGGTGCTGGGCGGCGAGGCGGCGCACGGCATGCTGGCGCTGGGGCCGCGCGCCGTCGAACGGCTGTGCACCTACACCCCGCCCTGGCCGCTGCCCAAGCTGTTCCGGATGACCAAGAGCGGCCAGCCCATCGAGGGGCTGTTCCGCGGCGAGACCATCAACACCCCGTCGATGCTGGCGGTGGAGGATGCGCTGGACGCGCTCGCCTGGGCCGAGGACATCGGCGGCCTGCCCTCCCTGATCGCCCGCAGCCAAGCCAATCTCGCCGCCGTCACCGACTGGGTGTCGGGCAGCGCCTGGGCCGGCTTCCTCGCCGCCCGGCCGGAGATCCGCTCGTCCACCTCGATCTGCCTCAAGCTCGCCGATCCCTGGGCCGCCGGCCTCGACCCCGCGGCCCAGGCGGCCCTGGCGAAGGCGATGGTGTCGCGGTTGGAGCGCGAAGGCGTCGCCTACGACATCAACGCCTACCGCGACGCGCCGCCGGGCCTGCGCCTGTGGGGCGGCGCCACGGTGGACAGCGCCGACATGGCGCGGCTGCTGCCCTGGCTCGACTGGGCCTACGACCAGGCCAAGGCCGCCCAGACGGCCGCCACCGCCCCCTGACCCTCTTCGAGGACCCCTGCCGATGCCCGCCAAGCCCCGCGTGCTCATCGCCGACAAGATGAGCCCGGCCGCCGCCGCCGTCTTCCGCACGCGCGGGGTCGACTGCGACGAACGCACGGATCTGAGCCCGGAGGAACTGAAGGCCACGCTGGGCGACTATGACGGGCTGGCGATCCGCTCCGCCACCAAGGCGACCGGCGACGTGCTGGCCGCGCCCGGCCGGCTGAAGGTGATCGGCCGCGCCGGGATCGGCGTCGACAATGTCGACGTGCCGGCGGCCACGGCGCAGGGCATCGTGGTGATGAACACGCCCTTCGGCAACGCCATCACCACGGCGGAGCACGCGCTGGCGATGATGCTCGCGCTCGCCCGCCAGATCCCCCAGGCCAACGCCTCGACCCATGCCGGCAAGTGGGAGAAGTCCCGCTTCATCGGCGTGGAACTGACCGGCAAGACGCTGGGCCTGATCGGCTGCGGCAATATCGGCTCGATCGTCGCGGAGCGCGCGCGCGGGCTGAAGATGCGGGTGATCGCCCACGACCCCTTCCTATCGGCGGAGCGGGCGCGCGACATCGGCGTGGAGCGGGTGGAGCTGGCCGAGCTTTACCGCCGCGCCGACCTGATCAGCCTGCATGTGCCTAAGACCGACAGCACCGCCGGCATGATCAACGCCGCCGCGCTGGCGCAGATGAAGCCGGGCGTGCGCCTGGTCAACTGCGCGCGCGGCGGGCTGATCGTCGAGGCCGACCTGAAGGCCGCACTGGATGCCGGCGACGTGGCGGGTGCGGCGCTCGACGTCTTCGCGGAGGAGCCGGCGCGCGACAACCCGCTGTTCGGCCATCCGCGCGTCGTCTGCACGCCGCATCTCGGCGCGTCGACCACCGAGGCGCAGGAGAACGTGGCGCTGCAGGTGGCCGAGCAGATGGCCGACTACCTGACCACCGGCGCCGTCGCCAATGCGCTGAACATGCCCTCCGTCACCGCGGAGGAGGCGCCGATCCTCGGGCCCTATCTCAGGCTGGCCGAGCAGCTCGGCGCCTTCGCCGGCCAGATCACCGAAACCGGGATCAGCGCGGTGGAGCTGGAGTACGCGGGCCATGTGGCAACGCTGAACACGCGGCCGATTACGGCGGTCGCGCTGGCCGGGCTGATGCGCCCGGTGCTGGAGACCGTCAACATGGTCTCCGCACCGGCGCTGGCGAAGGAGCGCGGCATCCATATCAGCGAGGTGAAGCGCGAGCAGGCCGGCGGCTTTCAGACCACCTTCCGGCTGACCGTGGAGACCGAGCGGCGGCGGCGTTCGGTCGCCGGCACGCTGTTCGACGGCCAGCGGCCGCGCCTGGTGGAGATCGAAGGCGTGCCGCTGGAGGCGGAAGCCAGCGAGAACATGCTGTTCCTGCGCAATCTCGACCGGCCGGGACTGATCGGCCGGCTGGGCAGCGTGCTCGGCGAGGCCGGGGTCAACATCGCCAGCTTCCATCTCGGCCGGCAGGCGCAAGGCGAAGAAGCCGTGGCTCTGGTCGCGATTGACGAGCCGTTGCCCGACGACGTCATGCAAACCGTTTGCAGCCTGCCCAACGTCGTCTCGCTTAAGGCGTTGAAGCTGCCGGTGTAATGCGGGCAGCCGCCTGCGGCGCGGCGATTGAACCCTTGTTCCGCCTGTCCGCGTCCCGCACAGTGGCGGGGCTGCGGCGACAGGGAGGAAATGGCGGTCCAATGCGCCATCGAAGGGTCGTCCGCGGCGGGCGGCGGTGTTGAGCGGCCAAGATCGCAAGACGCAGACGCCCAACGACAATCGGCGCGCGCTCCCGGGATGGGGGCTCAACGATCATGGACCGCCCCACAAGGACTGCCCGATGGACAGCGAATCGCCCATTCAGCTCAGCTCGATCGAAGCGCGCGTGCTGATCCAGGCCGCGGAGCTGGCGCTCGATCACGACCGCCAGGCCAGCGTCTTCTATGCCGAGCACAAATCGGCCCTGCGCCGCGCCGTTCGCAAGATCGAAGACGCGCTGGGGACTTGCCCGGAGATTGCCGAGAGCGACTGATCGCCGGCGCGGCCGAGCCTGCAAGACCGGCGCGCGTAGGGGCTCACCCGAACCCGACTGCCTCCCACCCGTCATGCCCGCACGCGATGCGGGCATGACGGGTGGGAGGCAGTCGTCTTGGCGCCCTCGCTCAACCCCATTCGCTCAACCGGACAGCCGTGCATCAAGTGCGGGCATGACAAGCCTTTGGGGGCGTAGAGAGGACCAACGGAGAAGGCGGCGGACGCCGTCCCTCAGATCGGGCGGCCGAGCCGGCGGCCCGGCGGCAGCGCGGGATCGCTGGCCGGCAGGGTCACGGTGATGGTGGTGCCGCGGCCCGGCTCGCTGTCGATGGTCATGCGCCCGTTGAGATAACCGACCAGCCGCCGGCAGATGGCGAGACCCAGGCCGAGGCCGTCGGCGGCGTGCAGCGGGGAATGGGCAGGGCGCTCGAACGCTTCCTCCACCCGGGCCAGCGCCTCCGGCTCGATGCCGCGGCCGGTGTCGCGGATGATCACCAGCGTCTCCGCCGCCTCGCCGACCACCGCAACCTCCACCCGGCCGCCGCGATGGGTGTACTTGATCGCGTTGTCGATCAGGTTGTGCAGCACACGCCGCAGCGCCGGTTCGTCGCCGGCGACCGGCCTCGGCGAGTCGTCCAGGGTCAGCACCAGTTCCACACCCGCCTCTGTCGCCTTGTCGGCGAAGGCGTCGACGGCGAGCTGGGCCTCTCGGTCGACCCGGATGCGCAGCGACTCCAGCATCGCCGCGTCGCTCTGCAGCGCGGAAAAATCCAAAATCTCGCCGATCAGCTTGAACAGGCGCAGCGCGCTGACATGGATATCGCGGGCGTAGTTGGCGTAGCGGGTATCGCCGACCGGTCCGTGCAGCTCCGACTTCAGCACCTCCGCGAAGCCGATGATGGCGTTCAGCGGCGTACGCAGCTCATGGCTCATCGAGGCCAGGAACCGGCCCTTCGACAGGCTGCTCTCCCGCGCGTCGATCAGCGCGCGTTCCAGCTCCTCGTTCTGGTCGCGCAGCGTGGTCAGCGCCTGGCTCAACCGCAGCTCCGACCGGTGGGCGCGCTGCAGCGTGGCGATCTGGTGGGAGATGTCGGTGCCGCTGCCGCGATAGCCGAGGAACGCGCCGCTGTCCTGGTCGAACACCGGCACGCCGCTGACCAGATGCGTCAGCGTCGAGCCGTCCGGCCGCTCGATGACGAAGTCGAGATCGCGGAACGGCTGGCGGGACCGGAACACGGCCAGCTCGCTCAGCCGTTCGGCGTCCTGCTCGACCAGGCGGCCCAGCGTGCCGAGATCCTTGCCGAGCAGCGAGACCGTCGGCCGGCCGAGCATCGCGCCCAAGCGGTCGGAGACGAAGGTCAGCTCCCCCGACGCCGTCACCTCCCACACCCAGTCGGCCGCGCAGGACAGGAAGTCGCGCAGCCGCTCCTCCGCCTGATGGGCGCGCTCGATGCGGTCGACCCAGGCGGTGATGTCGTCGACCAGCACGATGAACAGGGCATCGCTGCCCGACGTCGTCGCCAGCGGCAGGCAGGTCAGGTCGACCGCGCCATGTTCCTCGTCCAGCGTGACGCGGGCGCACATCAGCCCGCCGCCATTGGTGCGCGCCAGCGCGTCGCCGACCTGGGCGCGGAAGGCGGCGAGCCGGCCGTTGCTCTCGTCCTCCAGATCGGCGATCTGCAGAAGCTGGCGGAACGGCCCGTTGGAGAACAGAAGGTTGGCGCCCGCGTCGAGGATCGTCAGCGGCGGCATGGCGATATCGAGCAGCCGGGCGACGTCGCCGCTCATCGCGCCCTCCCCCCGCCGCGAACCGGCGGCGACGCCTGTGCCTGCGCGGGCCCGAAGCGGCTCATCGGGCGAGTCCGGGGCCATCGGCGGTCACCGTCTCGGAAAGGCGGACACGGTCCATGCGCTCGACGGCGTCGAGATAATCCGGGTGACGCCGCCAGAAGGCCAGCATCCGCTGCGCGCGATCCGGCCGGGTCTGCTCGAACAACGTCATCAGCGATTCCAGGCGCCGCGGCGCCACCGTCGCCCCGCCGCGTCCGCCCGACGACATCAGCAGGTAGAGCGTGCCGAAATCGGAACGTTCGATCCGGCAGGCACGGCAGAGGATCGCCAGGCTCTCACCGTCGCCGTCCAGCACGATCCGCCGGGCGACCGGCGACGGCAGCCGGGCGAACCGCGCCAGCGCCTCCACGAACACCGGGACCCGGCCGGTGCGCAACAGCCGGATCAGCAGCGCCGGCGTCACGCGCTCCTGCTCACCCAGCGAGGTTGCCAGCCGCCCGGCGGCGATCCCCAACCCCTCGCCGCTGCCGGCCGCGGGGGGCGGCCGCTCGGCCAGATCGAGGCTGGAGCCTTCCAGCGCGTCGTCGAGGTCCTCGTGACGGATCGGAAAGCGCTGCAGGATGAACCGGCGCAGCGCCGCACCGACATGCCAGTAGAGCTTCATCGCCAGCCCCGCCGGCAGGTCGGCGCGCGACAGCAGCGGGCGTTGGAAGCGGTCGACATGCTGCGCTTCCGCGACGAGATAGTGCATCGCCGCATCGGACAGCGTGGCGGAGGCATTGCCCAACAGGCCCTCGATGACATCGCCGTCGCCGGTCGCCACCAGGGCGTCGCTGACCGCCGCACTCAAAGACTGGCGCAGCGCGATGGCCAAGTGGTGCTCGCGCCCCCGTTGGCGAATCACCTCGATCAGGTCGGGATCGCGCATCACCTCGCTGTGCATCAGGATCGGCCGGGCGATCTCGATATCGTCGTTGGCGAGCAGGGTGACCAGCTCGCGCGGCGCCTCGTCGATTCGGGACAGCCGCTCCGCGACTTCGCGGCGTACGGCCATCTCTACTTCCTGGACGAGATCACCAAGTATTCCGACGATCAGCGATCGTTCACGATCGCTCAGCCGCGCGTCATCGCGCAGGAAAAGATCGCAGACACTTTCGAACAACAACTCACGGCTCTCGCGGCGCCTGTCTTGCGCGAGATTAAGCAGGTCCACGATCCCATCGTCGTCTTCCAGGGCCATACGCCCGGCACTCCGTCACGACCCCCTGTGCGGTGCAACCGTTCGCACCGGGTTTCGCTGGTGTCGGGGCAGCCACGCCGCTCGGTGCCGCGGCCGCCGACGATGCTGCCCCGCAGCGGCCGAATCAATAGAACCGTGTCGGTTTACCGGAATCCTGTAAAGGGTGATCTGCTAAAAAGTGTCGATCATTCCAGGTCGGCGCGATCGCAAGGACTCGTGACCGGTCGATCCATGAACTTCGAGGGCGCAGGGCTTGCGCCTTATCTGAGACCTGTCGCCTGGCGCACAATCATATATCGACTCGACCGTGGGACGTCGGCCCACAATTGGCGAGATTAGCTCTTCGGATTGGGCAAAACGCAGCCCAGCACAGCATGCAGTGTCACCGGATCGATGATGCAGCCGCGAAGATTGGCGCGCCACAGGTCGGCCCCGTCGAGGACGGCGCCGATGAAACGGCTATCGCGCAGGTCGCTGTCGGACAGATCGGCCTCGGTCAGCCGTGCCCCGGTGAAGTCGGCACCGATCATCGTCGCCGCGGACAGGTTGGTGCGCTCCAGGACCGCTCCGGCGAAGCCGACGCCCGTCAGATCGGCCTGCGAGAGATCGGCATCCGTCAGATCGACGCCGGTAAGGTCAAGCTCGCTCAAGTCCAAGCCGGACAGATCGGCGCGCCGGCCGTCCGCCTCGCCGCGCAGCCAGGCATGGTGGCCGGCCAGCGCGCGCAGCAGATGGCGCCGCTTCGCCGACTGGTCCTTCGCCTCTTCCGCTTCGGCGGTGCTGCGGTCGACGATGCGGGTGTTGCTGGGCAGCCGCGCGCACAGATAGCGCACGCGAAGCTGACGCCGGGCCTCCTGCTCGCTCTTGGCGACGATCTCGCCGATCTCGGGCGGGGCGCCGGGATGCAAACGCAGCTCGTAGAGATAGGTGTGGGCAGTCATCGCACCGGGGTGTGGCTGGAGGGAGGGGAGGCACCGGCCGGCAGGCGCGCCGGCGCGGCCGGCCAACGAGCGCTACAACAGGAAGTGGTAGCTGAGCGCGGCGGCGAGGTCGTCGCCGAAGCGCTCGTTCTTGCGGATCACCGGGATGTGCTGGGGCAACGTGTTCAGCGTCTCGTTGCCCTTCGACAGGCTGGTGATCACGGCCACGGGAATGTTGCGGGTTTCCGGCATGTGGGTCAGCGCCATGGCGAGATCCAACCCCGACAGGCCGGGCATCACCGCGGAGATGATCATCATGTCGGGCTTGGTGTGCACCGCATGCTCCAGGGCGGCGACGGTCGAGGTGCACAGGCCGACCCGATAGCCGCAGGCCTGCAGCTCGCGCGCGACGAACCGGGTCTGGGCGCCGTGCAGCATAACCAGCATGACCTCGACGGCGCGGATCTCGATTTCGTCGAAATCCTTCTCGCGCGGCCGCGCCGGCAGCGTCCGGACGATCTCCGCCGGGTTGCTGTCGGTGGAGATGGCGCCTTCGCCGATGTCGCTGATCGTATCGAGATAGATGCGGATGTCGCCGACCCGCGCCGCCGTCAGGGCATCGATGGCGGAGGTGTAGTCCTCCAACCGGGCCGCCACCACCTCCAGCAGCGTCAGGCCGAAGTTATGGGCCTGACCCTTGATGGCGAAGGCGAACCGGCGGATCGGGTCGAGCGGCGCCTCCTCGTTCAAGCCGTCGGCCAAGCCGCGCGCACCGTCGACGGTGTCGGCGACGAAATCGCCCATCATGTTCTGGACGAGGCCCAGCGCGGCGCCGGCGTAGATGCCCTGAGAGACGGTGGTAACGGCCATGGCAGAGGTTCCGGATGCAACCTTCGATGGCATGAGCGGGATCGCGAGCGGCCAACGATCGCTCCCCGCCGGTTAAGGATTGGATAATGGCGCCGCCGGGTCGGCGGGCCGTCAGCCCCCGGCGGGCTCGGAGATCAGGACAGCCACCGGCAGCCGGGCCAGCAGATCGGCGACCCGCAGCCGCTCCGCGACGCCGTGGCGGCTCGCCGTCAGGCAATCGGTCAGCGCGCCGCCCACCGTGACGGCTTCCGGCAGGACGACGGCGGTGTCGCCCCAAGCGGTCGCCGGCACCAGCGGCAAATCGCCGTCGCCGATCAGCCCGGCCACCAGCCGCGGTACCACGACGACCAGCACCGTCGTGTCGATCACCCGGGCGAAGGCGACCACCCGGTCGCCCTGGGCACCTACTACCTCCAACGGTTCGTAGTCGCCGTCGGTGAAGACCAACGGGGCCTCGCGGCGCAGCCGCAACAGGCGCGACAGGATGAAGGTCTTCAGCCGGCCGTCGCGCCACTGGCCCAGGAGCCGCGCCAGATCGGCGTCGTAGATCGGCCCTTCCAACGCGGCCAGCGTCTCGCAGCGCTGGGCGAAGTCCACCGGCCGCCGGTTGTCCGGGTCGACCAGCGAAAGATCCCAAAGCTCGGTGCCCTGATAGAGATCCGGGATGCCGGGCACGGTCATCTTCAACGCGGTCTGCACCAAGCCGTTCAACGCCCCCGGGGCGGCGATCGTCGCCTCGAAGCGCGACACGTCGGCAAGAAAGGACGCGCTGCGCGCCGGGTCCAGCACGGCGCGCACGAAGCCTTCCACCGCGTCCTCGTAGTCCGCATTCGGCAGCGTCCAGGACGACACCAGCTTCGCCTCGCGCACCGCCTTGATCATGTATTGCACCAGCCGGTCGGCGTAGGCGGCCAGCGCGGCCGGATCGGCATCGCCCTGGCCCAGCGGCCAGGCGCCGACCAGGACCTGATAGAACAGGTACTCGTCGTTGCGCGTCGGCCAGACCTCGTCGCCGCTCTGCCGGCGCTTCGCCGCGTTCAGCTCCATCCAGCGGTCGACGCGGGCCGACCATTCCGCGGCATGCTCGGTGATCGCGTCGATGCGCACGCGGGTGTCCTCGCCGCGCTTGTGGTCATGGGTCGCGGTCGCCAGCAGCGTATAGGGGTGGTGGCGCAGCCGGTCCTGGTTCAGCCGATGGAAGGCGGCGACGGAGATGCCGAAGCGGCCCGGCTCGCCGCCGACCTCGTTCAGCGACACCAGGCGGTAGTAGCGGTAGAAGGCGGTGTCCTCGATCGCCTTGGCCATCACCGGACCGGTGAACTGCTGAAACTTCATCGCGGTCTTCAGAACTTCCCGACGGCGGTAGCCGGACCCGCGCTCGCGCGCCAGATCGGTCGTCAGCACCGCATGGAGGAAGTTCAGCACGCCGGGATCGCCGGTCCGCCCCACCATCTCCCGCCGCGCCCGGGCGAAGGCCCAGTCGAGATCGCGCCGATCTTCCTCCGTCACCCCGCGGTCGCTGATATAGGTGCGGTAGACGGGGAAATGCGACACCACGCTGACCAGCGCCTCCTTCACGCCGGGCAGCGTGAAGTCGCGGGTCAGCCAGGATTGCCGCGCCAGCTCGTGCAGGTCGGAGGCGAGAACGGTGAACTCGCTGGCCAGGATCGTACCCACGACCTGGCGCTTGGCGGCCAGCGCCACCTGCTCCAGATCGCTCGGCTGGCCGAGCACCCGCTCATAGAGCTGCGTCATCGGCTGTTCCGCCGCGGGATCGACGAACAGCCCGTTCAGGAGGTTCATCACCTCATAGCCGGTGGTGCCGTCGATCGGCCAATCCGGGCGCAGCCGCTCGTGCCGGGCGAGGATCTTCTCCACCAGCAGGTAGAAGGGATGGGTGCGCTCGCGCAGCGTCAGCCCGCCCCCGACCGCGGCTCCCCGCGCAGCCGGCCCCCGCGCGACCGGCAGGGTGGCGCCGATCTCGCGCTGCATGACCAGATAGGCGGCGCGGTCTTGCAGCTTGCGGCAATAGGCTTCCGGGTCGAACAGCCCGTCGGTGTGGTCGAGCCGCAGGCCGTGGATGCGCCCTTCGGCGATCAGCCGGAAGACGAGCTGATGGGCGACCTCGAACAGGTCGTCGCGCTCCATGCGCAAGCCCGCCAGGTCGTTGATGTCGAAGAACCGGCGATAGTTGATCTCCGCCGTGGCGACCCGCCAATAGGCCAGGCGGTAGGACTGGCGCTCCAACAGGCGGTGCAGGCCGCGCAGGCTGGGCGGATCGCCGGGCGTGCCGTTGACCTGCGCCAGCGCCTCGGTAATCGCCGCCAGGATACCGACATCGGCGGCGGTCAGCCGGGCCAGCCGGGCCTTCAGCGCGTCGGCCCGGCGATGCACGACCGCCTGCTGGCGCACCGACCGGCGGTTGGGCCGGAGTGCGGCGAACTCCGCGATCAGCGCGCCCAGCGCGTCCGACGGCGCGGCCAGGCGCTCGCGCGCCGCCCGCAGCAGGGCCGGATAGTCGCGCAGCGCCAGCGGGAAGCGGTGTTCCCAATAGCGCATGTCGAAGCTGCCGCGGTCGCCGTCATAGGCCAGGCGGAGCTGGCCGCTCTCCAACACGATGCCGTAGTGATCGCCGAGGAACGGCACCAGCACCTTGCCGCGCAGGCTCGGCTCCGCCGGCGACCAGTCGATGTCGAAGAAGCCGGCGAAGGGGCTGGCCTGGCCCCATTCCAGCACATCCAGCCACCACGGATTGTCGGACCCGCCGACGCCCATATGGTTGGGCACGAAATCGGCGATCAGCCCCATCGACTGCTCGGCCAGCGCATCGCCGAGCCGGGCGAAGCTGTCGGCGGTGCCGATCTCCGGATTGAGGCGGTTGTGATCGGTGATGTCGTAGCCGTGGGTCGACCCCGCGCGGGCGGTCAGGAAGGGCGAGGCGTAGACATGGCTGATGCCGAGGCGCGCCAGATAGGGCACCAGGTCGGCCGCGTCGTCGAAGGTGAAGCTGCGGTTGAGCTGCAGGCGGTAGGTCGCCCGCGGCACCGCCGGCGGACCGTCGCGCGCCGGCGCGGCGGAGGTTCCGTCGTCAGGCGTCATCGGCGGTCCCTCAGCGCTCGGCCGGCTGGTCTTCGATCAGCGCCAATACCGACCAGGCCGGCAGGTACCCGGCCTCGCAGTCGCCCAAGAGGCCCGATCCGCTCTGATAGACCGGCCGCCCCATCGGCCGGCGGCAGCCGTCGCTGCGCGTCGCGGCCAGATTGGTCACCAGATGCAGGCGCGGGCCGTCCGGCCCGGCGGGCCAGGTGACGGTCAGCCCGCACACCCCCCAGCGGGTGGCCGTGGCGGTGCCGGGCCGGATCCGGGGGATCAGCGGCACGACCTCCGCACGCCGCACGGCCAACAGGCGGCGGTAGACGTCCAGCCAGGCCTGCGGGCCCGGCATCGAGGCCGTCGGCCAATCGAGCCTGGAGGCGGCGAAGGTGGTCTCCGCGTTCGGGTCGGGGATGCGCTCCCGGCTTGCCGGATCGGCGAATTCCGGGAAGCGCCCGAATTCCCGACGCCGGCCGTTGCGCACGGCGTCGGCCAGCGCATCGTGGAAGTCGCAGAAGTAGAGGAAGGGCTGCGTCGCCCCCCATTCCTCCCCCATGAACAGGAGCGGGATCGCCGGCGACAGCAGTAGGGCCGCCGCCACCGCCTGCGCCGTCTCCGGCGGCACCAGCCGGGCCAGGCGGTCGCCCCAGGCGCGGTTGCCCACCTGGTCGTGGTTCTGGGCGAAGGCGACGAAGCCGTCGGGCGGCAGATGGGCCGACGGCTCGCCCCGACGCGCCCCGTCATGGAAGGCGGAGCGGTCGCCCTGATAGACGAAGCCCTGCGTCAGGGCGCGGCCCAGCAGGCTTGCGGGATCCTTCTGGTAGTCGGCGTAGTAGCCCCCGGCCTCGCCGGTGCCCAGGACGTGGAAGACGTGGTGGATGTCGTCGTTCCACTGGGCGGTGAAGGCCCGCGGGGCCGCCGGCCGCCCCGCCTTGGCCGGCAGACGGTCGAGGAACCGCGCCTCGTTGGCGTCGTTCTCCAGCACCAGATGGGCCCGGCGGCCGGGCGACAGCCGGGCACGCACCGTCTCGCCCAACTCGTCGAGGATGTGGCGCGCGCTCTCGTCGCGGATCGCATGCACCGCGTCGAAGCGCAGCCCGTCGAAGCGGTACTCCTCCAACCAGTAGAGCGCGTTCTCGATGTAGAAGTCGCGCACCGGCCGGCGCGAGAAGTCGATGGCCGCGCCCCAGGGTGTGTCGAACCGGTCGGTGAAGAAACCCGGCGCATAGGTGTGCAGGTAGTTTCCGTCCGGCCCGAAATGATTGTAGACGACGTCGAGAAACATCATCAGCCCGCGGGCATGCGCCTCGTCGACCAGCGTCTTCAGGCTCTCCGGCGACCCGTAGGCGCGATCGGGCGCGAACATCAAGACGCCGTCATAGCCCCAGTTCCGCCGCCCCGGGAAATCGGCCACCGGCATCAGCTCGACCGCCGTGACGCCGAGGCCGGCCAGGTGGTCGAGCCGCCGCCGCACGCCGTCGAAGCTGCCGTCCTCGCTGAAGGTGCCGGCGTGCAGCTCGTAGAGGACGGTCTCCTCCCAGGGACGGCCGGTCCAGCCGCGGGTCTGCCAGCGCATCGCCCGCGGGTCGACCACCACGCTCGGCCCATGGGCGTCGTCGGCCTGGGCGCGCGATGCCGGGTCCGGCACCTCAAGCCCGTCGTCGAGGCGGTAGCGGTAGCGGCTGCCGGCCCGTGCGGCCGCCGTGGTCAGGGAGAACCAGCCGTCGCCCTCCGACTCCAGCGCCAGCGGGGCGGCGTCGTCCAGCACCAGCTTCGGCGCCTTCTGGGCCGGCGCCCAGAACCGGAAGCGCACGCGGCCGTCGCGCTCGATTTCCGCGCCGAACGACAGCTTGAAGGCGTGGGTCTCGGTCATCTCGATCCAGCTCGATGCAAGGGCGGCAGGGGACGCCGGACGGCGTCCTCGGGTCGGGACGGACGCTAATCGGATACGAACAGACGCAGGCTGAGCGGCGGGACGGTCAGCGTCGCATGGTCGTCGAGCCGCGTCACCGGCATACCCGGCGTACGCTCGGCGAAGCGGGCCGGGTCGCCCGCGGCCGCGAGATCGCCCAGCGAGAGGGTCGCCGGGGCGTCGCAATCGGGATTGACCAGCGTCAGGACGGCGGCGGCGCCGTCTGGGCCGGCCTCCGGGCGGATGTCCTCGCCGGCAACCCGCAGAAGCGCCAAGACGGGGCCGTCCGGCGGGCCGATCGATGCCTGCGCGCCCTCTACATTCAAGGTCGCCACAGACGCCTTCAGCGCGTTGGCCTCCGCCACGAAGCCGGTCAGGTCGAAGGCCGCCTGGTCGGCCTCCGCCGCCCAGTCCGACGGCCGGCTGTCGACGACATGCGGCTTGCGGCGGAAGCCGTACTCATAGCCCATCGGCAGCATCACGCCGGATGAGAACAACACGGCGAAGAGATAGCGCAGGCAATAGTGACGCTCGATCTGGCCGGGCTCGACCTCGCCGATATCGGTCGCCAGGCGCTCGGTGTCATGGCTTTCCGGAAAGGCGATCGACGGCGCGATGGTACGGAAGGCCGCGTATTGCTCCAACAGCCAGGGGTCGCGGAAATTCCACCATTTCGCGCTGTTGAACAGATAGTCGAAACCGGCGCCGGCCAGCGCCGCCACCTCCTCCGGCGTGCAGCCCAGCGTCTCCGCGGCGAACAGGCAGTCCGGCCGGCGCCGCCGGGCATGCGCGATCAGCGGCTGCCACACCGCTGCCGGCACCTGATAGGCGGCATCGCAGCGGAACCCGCGGATGCCGCGGTCGAGCGCCCAGTCGAGATAGGCCTGCCAATGCGCCACCAGCGCGTCGGCAACCTCCGCGCGGGCATAGTCCAGCTCCGCCAAGTCGCCCCAGATCGTCACGTTGTCCGGGTCGTCGGGGTCGACAGCGCGCGGCGAGTAGAGTGCGCCGTCCGCATCGCGGCGATACCAGTCGGGGTGCGCGTCGGCGAGCAGCGCATCCTTTGCCGTGTGGTTGATCACCAAGTCGATCATCACCGACAGGCCGGCCGCCTCGGCCGCCCGGACGAAGCCGTCGACGGCCGCATCCATCGGCGTGCCGTCGTCGATCACCGCATGCAGCCGGCCCATGTCCTTGATGGCATAGAGGCTGCCGGAGAACCCGGCATAGTGGAACGGGTTGACGTAGATCCAGTCGAACCGCATGCGGGCGATGCGCGCGACATGCTCGCCCCAGTGCGGCACCGGGCCCGCCAGCAGCGGGAACAGATTGTAGATGCGCGGCCCCATGGCTCTGTTCGGCGCTCCTCGGCGTAACGGTCACTGTTCCTTCGTGGCCGGATCCGCAAAGGGGACCCGCCGCCGCCGCCTCGGGCGCCTACGATCCGAGGTCGCTCAGCACCCGCTCCGCGGGAAAGACGAGCCGCGCGGTGGTGCCCTCGCCCGGCCGGCTGACCAGGTCGACGGTGCCGCCATGCAGATCCATGAAGGCCTTGGTGATCGGCAGACCGAGCCCGGTGCCCCGGTGGCGCACGCCGTCGCTGGCGCGCACCTGGACGAAGGGCAGGAAAGCCTTCTCAAGATCCGTCGCGGTCATCCCGCGGCCGGTGTCGGCGACCTCGATCCCGAGCGACGCCTCGTCGGCCAGTCCGGCGCGGACGGTGACCTGGCCACCGGCATCGGTGAACTTCAACGCGTTGGACAACAGGTTCAGCAGGGCCTGGCGCACCGCGCGCTCGTCCGCGCGCAGCATCGGCAGGGTCGGCGGCAGGTCCAGCACAACCTGGATGGATCGCTCGTCCGCCCGCATCCGCAGCATGCGCACGTCGTCCGTGATGATCCGCCGGATATCGACGATACCTTCGGCCAAGTCGTAGCGGCCCGCCTCGATCTTCGCCATGTCCAGGATGTCGGCGATGATCTCCAGCAACAGCTTGCCCGACAGCCTGATGTCGCGGGCGTATTCGCGGTAGCGCGGCGCCAGCTCGTCGCCGAGCATGCGGCCCTCGATCATCTCCGCGAAGCCGATGATGGCGTTCAGCGGCGTGCGCAGCTCGTGGGTCATGCTGGCCAAGAAGTCGCTCTTGGCCCGGTTGGCCACCTCCGACTCGCGCTTGGCCGTCAACAGCTCCAGCTCGCTCGCCTTGCGCTCGCTGATGTCGGTGACCAGCACCAGCGTCAGGGGCTGGATCGGCCGCACCGCGTCGACCTGGGGGGCAGGCATCTGCGAGACGGTGACGTCGACCGGCAGGGTGCGGCCGGCGAGGCCGACCGCCCGCATCTCCCGCCGCTTGGCCAGGTCGTCGGGATCGCCCGCAGCGCAGTAGCCGTCGAGGAAGCTGCGCTCCGGCCCGAGATCGTGCCGCGCGTGGAACAGCCGCTTGATCGCCAGGCCGGCCAACCGCTCCGGGCCCGCCTCGAACAGCCGCTCCGCGGCCGGATTGGCCCAGACGATGCGGCCTTCCCGATCGATCGCCACCAGCGCGTCGACCATCGCCGCCATCAGCGCCCGACCCTGGCGGTAGAGCGCCAAGAACCCTTCCAGCGAGGCATCGGGCGGCGTTACGTCGCGGATCGAGACCAGCTTCTCGCCCGCCCCCAGCCATCTCAGCGGCGACAGGCGCATCTCCACGATCCGGCGCGCGCCGGCGCCGGCGACATCCAGCTCGATGGCGTCGCCGCCGCTGAGCGGTTGCCCGAAGGCGCTGCCGGTCAGGCCGGCGCGCGGCCGACCCAACAGATCCGCCGCCTTGGCATTGCACAGGCGGATGGTGCCGGTGCGGTCGATGACCAGCAGGCCGTCGGGGCTCAGCGCCACGAGGCCTTCCAGCGCATCCTCCGAATCCGTGATCCGGGCCGCAAGCGCCCGGCGTTCGACGTCGCCGCGCCGTTCCCGGATCAGCCGGCAGACCAGGCGGCCCGCCAGCGGATTCGCCAGGTCCTCCAGGCTGAGGCACTCGTCCGCGCCCAACCCGATCGCCGTGGAGCGGGCTACCGCATCGCCCGGCGGGACGACGGCCAGCACCACCGGTTCAATCCCCGGCCGGCGGGCCATCTCCAGCCGCTTCGCCATGGCGGCGGCATCGAAGGGGGCGGCAATCACCTGCGCCACGACGGGCAGACCGGACGCCGTCGCGGCGGGATCGGCAAGGCACCAGGGCATGCCGTCCAGCAGCGCGCCGAGCGCGGCGGCCAGCCGGGTCCGCGTCTCACCATCGGTGGTGACGATCTGCACGATCCCATCGGCCGCGCCACGGCTGCCAGGTTGGGCCGGTTCGTCGTCCACGGTCAGGGTATCGACCATCGCCGCAGCCGCGCCCGGTTCAGCCGGTGGTCAGCCGGGCGACGCCGGGTCCGTACATCGGATTGCCGGCGAGGATACCGTTGATGTTGTAGAACGGCTCCGCGACATGCATGCCGGAGGCGTCGATGTTGAACTCGCGGATGTTCTTGTCGTGCATCGACCCGCGCATCTTCAGCACGGTGATGCCGCGGCGCATCTGGCCGTCCATCTCCACATAGCGCAGCAGGATGATGCTGTCGGTGATGGTCGAGATATGCGCCTCGGTGACCGAGGTGCCGCCCAGCAAGGTCGGCGTGGTCGCGGTAAACAGCCCGGCGATCTCCTGATGCTTGATGAAGGAGGTCAGGCTGATGACGAACTCGCGGAAACCCCGGGGCGTCGCCACCCGCTCCAGCGCCGACAGGCTGTCGATCGCCACCCGGTTGGGCCGGAACCGCTCGATCGCCGCGCGCATGCGCACCAGATGGTCTTCCAGCCCCATCACCTCCGGATAGAGGCAGACGACCTCCAGGACGCCGTCGGCCTCCATCTTCGCGAAGTCGATGCCCCAGCCGCTGGCGTTGCGGAAGAGCTGCTCGCGGCTCTCCTCGAAGGCGAAGACCATGGACCGCTCGCCCTCGCTGGCACCGCCCGCCAGGAAATGCGTGACGATCAGGGTCTTGCCGGTGCCGGTGGCGCCGGACACCAGAATGACGCTGTCGCGGAAGAAGCCGCCGCCGCACATCCGGTTGATCTCGTCCACGCCACAGGAGATCCGGACGTTGGAGGAGCGCTGCTTGAGCTGGATCGCCGACAGCGGAATGACGGTCACGCCGTATTCCGGCTGGATGGTCAGCGGATACTCACCCTTCTGGTGATAGGCGCCGCGGAACTTCAGGATCTCGATGGTGCGGCGGCGCTTCTCCTCTTCCAGCGCGTTGCGCAGGATGACGACGTTGTCGGTGACGAACTCCTCCACGCCGTAGCGGGCGATCGACCCGTACTCGCCGTTGCGCTCCGCCGTCATCACCGTGGTGACCGAGCGGCGCTTCAGCGCCGACGCGATGCGGAACAGCTCGCCGCGGATCAGGGTCTCGTCCTGGAAGCGGGAGAACACAGCGCCGAGACTGTCCAGAGCCAGCCGGCGCGCGTCGATCTTGTCGATGGCGTATTCCACCCGCGTCAGCAGACCGGCGAGGTCGTAGCGGCCGACCACCGCGACGTTGTGATCGGAGAGCTGCGGCGAGGCGTCGACGAAGATCCATTTGCCGGCGGCCTCCCAGGCGGGGATGTCCCAGCCGAAGCTCGCCATGTTGACGCGGATGTCCTCCGGCGCTTCCTCGAAGGTGACGAAGACGCCGGGCTGGTCGAAGGCGGTGATGCCCGTGGCCAGGAACTGGCAGGCGAACAGCGTCTTGGCGCTGCCGGCCGTGCCGGCCACCAGGGTCGTGCGGTTCTCCGGCAACCCGCCATTGGCGATCTCGTCGAAGCCGGGAATGCCCGTGGCCATCTTGCCGATCGAGCGCAGTATCTCTCGACTGCTCATGCCTTGCCTTCCTGCCCTCACATCTCGCCCTGGCCGAGGCCCAGGGCATCGCTGACCGCCTGCATATCGGACAGATCGCCGATCACCCGGCGCATCGGCGGCGGCGCCACCTTGATCAGGGTCGGCGTGGCCAGCAGGTTCTCCTCTTCCGCCACCTCGGGACGGCTGAGGATGTCGATGACTTCCAGGTCGCACGCCACGGCATTCGGCTGAGACAGGAGCCGACGCACATTGGCCAGCGCCTGTTCAGACCGGGTCGTCTGACCGCTTAGGTAAAGCCGCAGAACGACGGCGGCCATCTGCTGCTCCTTCGCCGGCTGGGCGACGGGCTGGGGCGGAATGCCCTGGACCCGCGCCGGCACCCGCCTTGCGCTTGCCTCGACCCGTAAGTCTCTTGAGATATCCGAACGGTGGCGGATCGACGTCGGTCCGCAAACCCCCGGAGAACGTGGACCCCTGCGAACATAGGACAGTGTCAAAATGGCTGTAAAGCACGCCTGGCCAAGCCATGGCTGCGCGGCGGACTGGCCAGCCCCGGGCCGGCGCTGTCATGATGGGGTAAAGGTCGGCGGGTTGGCTGGGGGTTGGACCCTGCTTTTTGGGAGAAGGCGATGGCGCGCCGGCAGCCGGGATTGAGCATGCGACCGCCGAGGGCCGCGGCATTGGCCGTCTGGGCGGGCCTGGCCAGCCTGGCGGGCTTGGCCAGCCTGGCGGGCCTCCCCGCGCCGGCGGCGGCGGACACCGACCTGGAGGCCTTCGTCGCCGACGGCGCCGTTGCGCTCAGCCAGGCCGCCGTCGCCGAGCTGTTCTCCGACACCACCTTCTACGGCGAGGTCTGGACCGCCTATTACGGTCCCGACGGCCGAAAGATCACGGTGGTCGCCGGCCGGACGATCGAGCGGCGCTGGTGGGTGGAGGACGACGGCACCGTCTGCCAGACCCTCAACCGCAGCGAGGAGACCGCCTGCGGGCCGGCCTTCTACGAGCGCGACGGCACCTATCGGTCGTTCAACGCCGACGGGTCGGTGCGGGTGACCTTCACCGCGGCGCCGGGGAATCCGGAGGGTCTTTAGGCGCCGGCTCGGTCCGCGGATCGAGCTTGGAGAGCTGCGGGCTCGTGGCGTGGATGTTGACGAAGCGCGGCCGTTCCGGCGGCGGCTGCGGCGCACGGCGGGTCATGCGCCAGGCGACGAACCCGCCCATCGCCAGGGCGACCGTCGCGGCATAGAAGAACAACGCGTCCGGCCCGAGCCAGTCCATGAAGGCCGACGCCACCGGCGGGCCGATCACCGAGCCGACTGCCCAGGTCAACAGCAGCGTGCTGGCCAGCGCCACCCGATCCTCCGACCGCACGCGGTCGTTGGCATGGGCCACGATCACCGCGAAGATCGACAGCGACAGCGCGCCCCAGGCGGCGAACAGGCCGACCACCAGGCGATGGTCGTTCGGCCCGACCACCGCGATCAGCAGCGACACGGCCGCCACCGCAACGCCGGTCAGCGCGATCACCAGGCGCCGGTCCAGCCGGTCCGACAGCCAGCCCATCGGCCACTGCAGGACCAGGCTGCCGAACTGCAGCGCCGCCATGGCGGCGGCCGCCTCGCCGGCGGTGAGACCGATGCGCACGCCGTAAACCGGACCCAGATTGATCACCGCGGCGTTCAGCGCGCCGACGCAGAACACGCCGATCGCGGCGGCCGGAGCGAGCCGGTAGAAGTCGGTGAGCCGCATGGTGGCGACCCGCGGCACCTTCGGTGTCGGTGCCCGCGTCACCGCCATCGGGATCAGGCAGAGCGAGTAGGCCGCGCTGCCCAGCATGATGAAGACCAGGCTTTCGATATCGCCGGCCAACAACGCGAACTGGCCGGCCACCACCGCCAGCCGGCCGACGATCATGTAGACGGCCATGATGGTACCGCGATGCGCGCTGGGCGCCCGGTCGTTCAGCCAGCTCTCCAACACGGTGAACAGGGCCGCGGTGGCGAGCCCGTGGACCGCGCGCAGGCCGATCCACAGCACCGGGTCGAGCGCGATGGGAAAGGCCAGCGTGGCCGCGGCGGCCAGTGCCGCGGCGGCAGCGAAGACGCGGATATGGCCGACCCGGGCGATCATCCGCGACACCGTCAGGCAGCCGAGGATGAAGCCGAGCGAGAATCCGGCGGCCATCAGGCCGACATCGCTCGCCGCGAACCCGGCCGACGCCAGCCGCAGCGGCAGATAGATGCCCAGAAGGCCGTGGGCGACGTTCAGGATGCCGGCGCCGAACAGCACCGAGAGGACGGACGGAAACGACCGCCGGAGCGGCGCATACTCCGCCTCGGCACCGGCTGCCTCGCCCGCGCCACGCCCGTCTTGCGTCATCTCGCCCCGCGATCCGGCCCGGTGCGCCCCTCAACCGCGCCAGCCATAGCATGGGCGCGATGGCGCCCACGACGGCCATCTGCGCATGCCTGACGGCCGGCGAGGGACGGCGCCGGTGCGATCGAAAGGGGTCTTGAGCGGGGCTGTCCTGGGTCGGAGCCCGTGCCCCGATCAGGCGGTCAGCCGCTCCTGCTCGCGGCAGGCCACGGCGATCTGCTGGTCGGCGTTGTTGACGTGGTCGACGAACCAGTTGTGCAGCCAGTCGACGAGCGCCCGATCCGCCGGCCGCTGGCCCGCGGACACCGCACGAATGACCAGTCGCAGCTCGCGCAGCAGCGCGTCGTGGTCGAATTTGTGCTGGACGAGCCCGGCGAAGCGGATACGCCGCATGAACTGCTCCTCGCGGCAGAAATGCTCGCTCGACGCTGTGAGAATGTCGTTCAGCACCAGCAAGACCTGATCCCGCGGCCGGTGGTTGACGATCGTCTCGTCCAGTTCGTTGACCAGGTGAACGATGTGGGCATGGTCGCTGTCGAGCGGCGCAATTCCCAGTTTTAATTCGGCAGACCAACTCGCCATAATCGACGTCCTCGACACGGAATGACAACGGGCGCACGCGGGCAAAGACCCATCGTTCCGCGCACAATAGCGCAGAAGTTGTTTCCAGCCGGCTAACGCCACCGCGGGAGACCTGAGGACCAGCGAACGGGCGACCTCAGCGATGCGCGCGACGGCGTGTCGGGACACGCCGCCGATACTCCAATGAATCAGGTTAAGCCCGAGCGCGGGAAAGATAACCCTTGAAACCACATATTGCAGTGCAGCATTGCACGCCGCGCCGAGCTGATCACCGGCGCCTCGCCGGACTGGCTAGCGCCGCCGCGCGCGGGGATGGGCGGTGGCGTGGACGGCGGCGAGCTGGCCGGCATCGACCCGGGTGTAGCGCTGGGTGGTGCTAAGCGAGGCGTGGCCCAGCAGCTCCTGAATGGTCCTGAGATCGCCGCCGCCGGCCAGCAGATGGGTCGCGAAGCTGTGGCGCAGCGCGTGCGGCGTCGTGCCCGGCGGAAGCTGCAGCGCATCGGCGATACGCCGCATCTGCCGCTCCGCCACCGCGGGGTTCAGCCGCCCGCCGCGCTGGCCGCGGAACAGCGGCGCGGCGTCGCCCGCCAACGCCTGGCCGAGATAGGGGCACGCCGTCCGATAGGCGTCGACCGCCGCGGCGACGGCCGGCAGGACCGGCACCAGTCGCTGCTTGTTGCCCTTGCCGCGCACCCGCAGCGTAGCGGCCGAGCCGGCCGGCCAGTCGGCCTCGTCCAGCGCCAAGGCTTCGCCCAGCCGCAGCCCGCCGCCATAGAGCAGGGCGACCAGGGCGCGGTCGCGCAGGCCCACCCAGTCCGGCGCCGACCCGGCGGTCGCCAGGTCCGGCGCCTCGGCGACCACGCTCAGCGCGTCGGCCGGCGCGATCGCCCTGGGCAATGGCTGCTGGCGGCGCGGCATGGCCAGCGCGTCGACCGCCGGATTGTGCAGGACACCCGACCGGTCGAGCCAGCCGAACAGGCTGCGCAACGCCGACAGCCCGCGCGCCCGGCTGGCGGCCGTGACGCCGCCGGCGGCCCGGGCGGCCAGCCAGGCGCGAAACGCACCGGGCCCCGCCGCAGCCAACGCATCCAGCCCCGGCCGCGCGCCCTCATGGTCGCGCAGGAAGGTCAGGAAAGCCCAGACATCGCCGAGATAGGCGCGCACGGTATGCGCCGACAGCCGCCGTTCCCCGGCCAGCCAGCGATGCCAGCGCGCCACCTGATCGGCGAGGTCGGGCCGCGCGATCGCCGGGTCAGCCACCGGATCGGCCGCCAGATCGGCCGGCGCGTCGTCATCGGCGATGGCCGGTCCGCGATCGCTCACGACCCAAGCCCGCGTAGCGGCGATCGATCAATAGCCGCGGATGAGCGCCTGGCGCAGCGCATGTTCGACGACGCGGCCGAGGAAGGCGAGCATGTCGGTGCGCATGCCCGGATCGAACATCTCCGCCCGCCGGCTGCCCAGCGCCAGCAAGGCCGGCGGCGACGGCGACCCGATATCCAGGCGGACCAGCGCCTCGCTGCCGACTAGGCCGAAGCCGGGGCCGTAGATCCGCTGGTCGCCTTCGCTGACCGCGCGCAGGCGGATCGACTGGCCGTCCAACAGCCGGCCGACGGCGCCGGAGGCAACCAGGCGCACGCCATCGGGGCAGCGCGGCACCGCCGACCGGTCGTCGATCTCCACCACCACTTGCGCGATGTCGATGTCGAGCAGCATGGTCAGGTCGCAGCTCACCGTGTTGACGAGCTGCTCCAGCGTGCCGGCCTCCAGCAGCGCCAGCACGGCGCGGTGCACCCGGCCCTGGATCGCCGCGTTGGCCCGGGTGGTATCGATGATCTCGCGCTGCTGGGCCTTTAGATGGTCGATGTCCCCCCGTAACCTGCCGACCAGGTAGTTCGACAGGTCGAGCGCGCCGTCGGGCCGGCGCACCGCCATGCCGGGCAGGCCCGCCCATAGGTCAGGGTGATCGAGGATGAAGCGCGCCAGAAACTCCGGATCGTCGGTGAGGAAGCGGCGCACCGCCGCGGGGTCGAGCGCGCCGCCGGGCGTTCCCGGCGCCGGGGCGGCCGCGGGCGAGGCGGCGGCGGTACCCGGCCCGCCGGCCGACCGCCCGTCGTCCCTGGTTCGCCTTTTGCCCATGCGCCGGCTCCGCCCCTCGTTGCGCGGCCGGCTCGACCGCCGGCGATTCGCTCGGCGCCAGTCTATCGAATGCTTGGTCGGTGCACCACTTCGGCGGCGACCGTGACCACCGCGCGCGACACGGCGACGCCGGACACCGGAAATCGGGCCGGCGAACCGGCCGGCGGAAATCGGGCCGGCGAACCGGCCGGCGGCGAAGCGATCAGCCGCTTCGCGCCGGGCGACCGGGTCGGCGTGCTGACGCCGGTGCCGCTGCCGCGGTCCGGCCGCTTGGACTATCTCGTGCCGCCGGGCCTGCACCTTCGGCCGGGCGATCTGGTCGCCGTGCCGCTGGGCGGCCGCCAGGTCGACGGTTGCGTCTGGGGACCGGGCGACGACGCGGCGGTGCCGGCCGACAAGCTGCGCTGCGTCCTGGCGCGCCATGATGCCCCACCCCTGCCGGCGGTCACCCGGCGCTTCGTCGACTGGGTCAGCGGCTATTGCCTGAGCGCCCCGGGCGCCGTGCTGCGCATGGCGATGAGCGTGCCGGCGGCCCTGGAACCGGCGCGCCCGCTGACCGCCTATCGCCCGGCCGACCCGCCCCCGGACGCGCCCGGCAAGGCCCTGACCGCGACTCGGCGTCGGGTGCTGGCGCTGCTTGCCGACCGGCCGCCGGACACCGCCGCGGCGATTGCCCAGGCCGCCGGATGCGGCACGGGCGTGATCCGCCAGATGGCCGAGCTGGGCCTCCTGGAGGCAGTCGACCTGCCCGGCGACCCGCCGCTGCCCGTGCCCGACCCGCACCGCGCCGGCCCCCTGCTGACCGAGGCGCAAGCGCAAGCGGCGACCGAGATCGCCGACCGCGCCCGCGGCGGCGGCTTCTCCGTCACGCTGCTCGACGGGGTCACCGGGTCCGGCAAGACCGAGGTCTATTTCGAGGCGGTGGCCGCGGCGCTGGCCGCCGGCGGCCAGGTGCTGGTGCTGCTGCCGGAAATCGCGCTAACCGGTCAGTGGCTCGACCGCTTCGCCCGCCGCTTCGCCGCCCCGCCGACCGCCTGGCACTCGGAGGTCTCGTCGGCCCGCCGGCGCCAGGCCTGGCGGGCAGTCGCGGAAGGCCGGGCGCGCGTCGTGGTCGGCGCCCGATCGGCCCTCTTCCTGCCGTTTGCCGACCTCCGGCTGATCGTCGTCGATGAGGAGCACGAGAGCGCCTTCAAGCAGGAAGACGGGGTGCTCTACCACGCCCGCGACATGGCCGTGGTGCGCGGCCAGCTCGGCGGCATCGCCGTGGTGCTCGCCTCGGCGACCCCATCCTTGGAGACGCTGACGAATGTCGAGGCGGGGCGCTATGGCCGCGTGGTGCTGCCGCAGCGCCATGGCGGGGCCTCCATGCCGGCGGTGGCCGCCGTCGATCTGATCCGCGACCGGCCGGCGGTCGGCCAGTACCTGGCGCCGCCGCTGGTGCGCGCGGTGGCGGAGACCCTGGACGCCGGCGAGCAGGCGATGCTGTTCCTCAACCGCCGCGGCTATGCGCCGCTAACCGTCTGCCGGTCCTGCGGCGAGCGCATCGCGTGCAACGACTGTGACGCCTGGATGGTCGACCACCGGCTGCTGGGCCGCCTGGTTTGCCACCATTGCGGCGCCACCCGGCCGCGGCCGCGCATCTGCCCGGCCTGCGGCGAGGCCGACAGCCTGATCGCCTGCGGTCCCGGCGTGGAGCGCATCGCGGAGGAGGTCGACCGCGTGCTACCGGCCGCGCGCTGGCTGATCGTCACCTCCGACACGGTTGCCGGACCGGCCCAGGCGGAGGCCCTGATGCGCGAGGTGGCGGCGGGCACGGTCGATGTCCTGATCGGCACGCAGCTTCTCGCCAAGGGTCACCATTTCCCGAAGCTGACGCTGGTCGGCGTGGTCGACGCCGATCTCGGGCTGGCCGGCGGCGACCTGCGCGCGGCGGAACGGACCTTCCAATTGCTGCACCAGGTGGCGGGCCGCGCCGGCCGGGAGGATCGGCCGGGCCGCGTGCTGCTGCAGACCCACGATCCGTCGACGCCGGTGATCGACGCGCTGGTGGCCGGCGACCGCGATGGCTTTCTGGCGGTGGAGGCGGCGGGCCGCCGGCTCGGCGGCTGGCCGCCCTATGGCCGGCTGGCCGGCATCGTGGTCAGCGCCGCCGATGCCCAGACCGCCGACCGCCTGGCCGCGGACCTCGCGCGCCGGGCGCCATCGCAAGACGGCATCACCGTGCTCGGGCCGGCCCCGGCGCCGTTCGCCGTGCTGCGCGGCCGGCACCGCCGCCGCCTGCTGGTCAAGGCCGGCCGGCGCAGCCCGCTGCACGCCTACTTGCGCGATTGGCTGTCGCCGGTGGCGACGCCCGGCTCGGCCCGGATCACCGTCGACGTCGATCCGTACAGTTTTGTCTGAAACATCAGAATTTTCTGTGTATCGAGGCTACGGCTTGCCGATGCCGAGGAACCAGAAGCTGTACCCCCAGGCACCGTAGCTGCTGGTGGTCACCCCGTTCGCCGCATCGGCGGCGTAGCTGTCGCGGCCGGGTGTGGCGATCACGGTCACCCCGCCGCCACCCGGGCCGATCGCCCCGGCATGCCGGGCGGCGGTGCACAGCGCGCTGTCGTCGGTGTAGGGGCCGGCCCCCCAGACGGTGCCCACCGCCGCGCCCGGCGGGCAGGTGCACGACAGAGGTGCGGGATCGTCGCGATGGCCGACGAAGCTGTCCGGGCAGGGCGGGCCGGGCGGCGGCGGCAGCGCACCGGTGCTGGGCACGAAGGTGAAGCTGGCACCCCATTCCCCCCAGTCGGCGGACGCGATGCCGTGGCGGCTGGAGGCGGGATAGCCCGCCTGGCCGGGCGCGGCATAGACGATCACCGGCCCGCCGCCCGGTCCGATCATCCCGGCATGGCGGGCCGCGGCGCAGATGCTGCTGTCGTCGGTATAGATGTCGGTGCCCCACACCGACCCGGTGATCTGGCCCGGGGCGCATTGGCAGTCGAGGACCGCGGTCCCCACCGACTGGCCCACCGACTGAAAGGTCGCCGGGCAGGCCTCCGCCGCCGGCTTGGGCTGGGCCGATCCGTCGGACGTCCCCATCGCGGCGATCCCAACCGCCGCCATCGCCGCTAGCCTGCCGATCCGCATCATCCTTTCGCCGCCCCTGCCCTGCCGATAAGGTAAGGTAACTTACCAGCAGCCGGGGCGGCGGTGAACCGGGCTGGCTACATGAACAGCCGCTCGCCCTCCATCCCCTCGTAGAGGTCGGCGACGAACTCGCCATAGCCGTTGAACAGCCGGGTCGGCACCTCGCGGTCTTCGCCGATCAGCCGTTCCGTCGCCTGCGACCAGCGCGGATGCGGCACCTCCGGGTTCACATTCGCCCAGAAGCCGTACTCGCTGCCCTGGATCTCCTCCCAGAAGCTGACCGGCCGCTCCTCGGTGAAGGTGATGCGGACGATCGACTTCGCCGACTTGAACCCGTATTTCCACGGCAGCGCGATCCTGAGCGGCGCGCCGTTCTGCTGGGGCACCGGTTGGCCGTAGAGGCCGGTGACCATGAAGGCGAGGTCGTTGGTCGCCTCTTCGATGGTCAGGCCCTCGATATAGGGCCAGGGATACCAGAACTGCCGGAAGCCCGGCGCGTCGGCGAAGGTCTCCTGAAAGGTCTCCAGGCGGATGTACCGGGCGGAGCCGAGCGGGCGGGCATAGTCCACCAGCGCCTTCATCGCGAAGCCCGACCACGGCACCGTCATCGCCCAGGCTTCCACGCAGCGCAGACGGTAGACCCGCTCCTCCAACGGCATGGTGCGGATCAGGGTATCGATGTCGACGGACCGCTCCTCCTCCACCAGGCCGTCGAAGGTGACGGTCCAGGGGCGGATCGGCAGCGACCGGGCGGCGCGCCAGATCTGCTTGTGGGAGCCGAACTCGTAGAAATTGTTGTAGGTCGCGACGGTGCGATAGTCGCTCAGCGGCCGCTCCACCGTGTAGGTGTCGTTGCGGGCCACCGGATAGAGGTCGGCCGTCGGGTCGTCCTCCGGCGCGTAGCTTTCCGTCTCCGCCCGCGCCGCGCCGGGACCGACAAGGCCGGCGGCCAGCGCCCCGGCGCCCGCGATGGTGCGGGCGGCACCGCCGATGAACCGGCGCCGGTCGAGATAGGCCGCCTCCGGCGTCACCGCCGCCTCCGGCAGCTCCCAGCCGCGCTTCACCCTGATCAGCATGGTCGTCGACGGCTCCTTCGTTGTTTCGGCCGATCGGACCATAAGGGTCGCGCGCGCTCCGCGAAAATCAACAGATGGTGACGGGAAACGGTGACGGCAGACGGTGACCGGCGACCGATCGTCACGAGTCGGTCACACAAGGCGTTGCCGGCCGCCGCGGCCTCCGCCATGATCGCGGTCCACCCGCCTCATCCGATCCCCATCCCGGAGGGCCGGCCCGATGGACACCCGGACCGAACCCGAGATCGCCGACACCGGCTCCCGGATGCGCCTCGCCGTCGGATTGATGAGCGGCACCAGCATGGACGGCATCGATGCCGCGCTGCTGACCGGCGACGGGAAGCGGATCGACGCGCTCGGCCCCTCGCTGACGCTGCCCTACCGGCCGCGCCTGCGCCGGCGGCTGGCCGGCCTGGTGGCGGCGGGGGAGCGGGCCGATCCCGCCGCCGTCGCCGCGGTGGAGGCGGAGCTGACCGACGGCCATGGCGAGGCGGTGGAGCGCCTGCTGACCGAGGCCGGGGTCGACCGGGCGGCCGTCGCCGTCGTCGGCTTTCCCGGCCACACCCTATACCACCGCCCCGACCCGGCACGGCGGCCCGGCGTCGGCAAGACCCGCCAGATCGGCGATGCCACGCGGCTGGCCCGCCTGACCCGGCTGCCGGTGGTCGGCGATTTCCGCTCCGCCGACGTCGCCGCCGGGGGGGAGGGCGCACCGCTCGCCCCGGTCTTCCACGCCGCCTTGGCGGAGACGGTGGCCGAACGGCCGCTCGCGGTGCTCAATATCGGCGGTGTGGCCAATATCACGGTCATCGACGGGGATTCCGGCGGCGGCACGGCGGCGCTGAGCGCCTTCGACACCGGGCCCGGCAACGGACCGCTGGACGACTGGGTGGCCGAGACGACGGACGAGACCTGCGACCGCGACGGCCGGTTGAGCGCCGCCGGCACCGCGGACGCCGCACGCGTCGCGGCGGCGCTGGCCGACCACTATTACACCCGTCGTCCGCCGAAATCCCTCGACCGGCAGGACTTCACGGCCGCCGCCGCCGCGGGGCTCGCCCCGGCGGACGGGGCGCGCACGCTGGTGGAGATCGTCGCCGCCAGCGTCGCCGCAGCGATGCCCCATCTCGTGCGCCGGCCGTCCCGCTGGCTGGTTACCGGCGGCGGGCGGCTGAACCCGACGATCCTGGCCGCGCTGACGGTCCGCCTCGGCGCGCCGGTGGAGCCGATCGAGGCGATCGGCTGGTCCGGCGACGCGGTGGAGGCGCAGGCCTTCGCCCATATGGCGCTGCGCCACTTGGCGGGCCTGCCGATCAGCTTTCCCGGCACGACGGGCGTGCCCGCCCCGCTGCCGGGCGGCCGGCTCAACGCACCGCCCGACCCCTGAGCCGGCCGCAACCCTGAGAGACGACGGCGATGACCGTGGCGACGATTGCGGACGAACCGGGCCGGCTGGCGACGCTGGCCGACCATGCCTTCGCCCCCGTGGCCGCGGCGGTTGAGGCCGGCGCGATCCCCGGCGCCACGCTGGGCTTGGTCACCGCCGATGGCGGACGGGCCGTGCGACTAGGCGGGCGCGCGGCGATCGTGCCGTCGCCGCGGCCGGTCGGGCGGTCCACCTGGTGGGACATCGCCTCGCTGACCAAGGTGCTGCTGACCGCCCCGGCGGCCTTGCGCCTGGTGGAGACCGGGGAGGCCGACCTGGACGACCCGCTGGCACGCCACCTGCCGGATCTCGGCCAGTATCAGTCGCCCGCACCCGTGCGTCTGGTGACCTTGCGCGACTGCCTGGCGCATCGCAGCTTCCTGCCGGCGGTGGCCCCGATCTACACCTGGGACAGCGATCCCGACCGGCTGCGCGGGCGCATCCTGCAGCATGACTGGGGCAGCGACCGCGGCGCGCCGCCGGTCTATTCCGACATCAACTACATCCTGTTGGGCCTAGTGCTGGAGCGCCGGCTCGGCCACCGGCTGGACGCGATGACGCTGCCGGCCGGCCTCGCCTTCGGCGCTCGGGCGGAAGAGGCGGCGGCGACGGAGGGCTGCCCGTGGCGCGGGCGCGTGCTGGCCGGGGAGGTGCATGACGAGAACGCCTATGCGCTGGCCGGCGCGGCGGGCCATGCTGGCCTGTTCGCCACCATCGACGGGGTGCTGGACGGTGCCCTGCGCTTGCTCGCCCGCACCGCGATGAGCGGCGCGGCGTTCGCGGAGATGACCGCCGACCAGGGCAACGGCCGCGCCCTCGGGTGGGAGCGCCGGCACCCCGGCTGGACCGGCGGCAGCCTGGCCAGCGACCGGGCGGTCGGCCATACCGGCTTCACCGGTGTCGGCCTGTGGCTGGACCCGCGGCGCGGCATCGCCTGGTCGCTGCTGACCAACCGGGTGCACCCGACCCGTCACCGCGAGACCGGCATCATGGATCTGCGCCGCGCCGTCTCCAACATCGTCCTCGCCGGCGCGGCGTAGGGTCAGTCGACACTCAAAGGCCCCTCCCCCTTGATGGGGGAGGGTTCGGGTGGGGGTGATGGCGCCGCAGCTCGCAGTCTACGGCTGTCACCTCGCATCGCGACATCCGCGCTCACTCGATGGCACCGTCGACGGGGTGCACTTTCCTCCGTCTGTCCCACCGATATGGATCACCCCCACCCAACCCTCCCCCATCAAGGGGGAGGGCTTCAGAAGAGCGCGCGGATGATGGTCGACGGATCTCGGACCATGCGCGCCATCAGCCCGCCTCGTCCAGCGCGCGGCGCAGGCTGCCGGCGGCGGCGGCGAGCAGCGCCGTGGCCCGGTCCGGCGGGACGCCGCGGGCGATCAGTACCGCGGGCTTGACCCGGCCGCCGGCGGCCTGCAGGGCTGTGACCGCGGCATCCCCATCGACGCCGGCCAGCCGCTCCACCAACAGCCGGCTGCGCTTCACCAGCTTGGTATTGGTCGCCTCCACCCCGACCATCAGCCCGTCATGCACACCGCCGAGACGCGCCATCACCGTCGAGGATAGCACGGTCAGCGCGATACGCTGGGCGGTGCCGGCCATCATGCGGGTCGACCCGGCGATCGCCTCCGCCCCGGTCGCCAAGGCCAAGGGCAGCTCCACCGCGTGCAGCAGCACGGAGGCCGGCACATTGGCGATGCCGACGGTCAGCGCGCCGGCGCGCCGCGCTGTTTCCGCCGCCGCCAGGGTGTAGGGGGTGGCGCCGCTGGCGCTGACGGCGATCAGCGCGTCGCCGGGGCCGAGGCCGGCCTCGCCGACCGACGCCGCGGCGGCTTCGCGATCATCCTCCGCTCCCTCTTGCGCGCGCAACAGCGCCGCCTCGCCGCCGGCCATCAGGAAGACCAGCCGGTCGGCCGGCCAGCCGAAGGTGGGCGTCAGCTCCGCCCCGTCCTGCACCGCCAGCCGGCCAGAGGTCCCCGCGCCGGCATAGGCAAGCCGCCCACCGGTCGAAAGCCGCTCGGCCAGGGCGTCGGCGATGGCGCCGATCGCCGACGCCTGGTTCAGCGCCACGGCGGCCGCGGCGGCCTGGCCCTCCAGCAGATGCCGCGCGATCTCCGCCGCCGGCCAGGTGTCCAGCCCGCGGCTGCGCGGCGACCAGTCTTCCGTCGACATCGCCGCGCCGCCCGCTAGCGATCCGTCGCCAGCCGCAGCCCGAGCGCGCAGAACAGCGACCCGGCGGCGACATCCAACGCGCGGCGTGCCCGGCCCAACACGGTCGCCACCGGCCGGAGATGGACCAAGCAGGCGACCAACGCATACCAGCCGCCGGCGATCACCACGACGGCGGCGACGACCAGCGCCTGGAACCAGAGGGGCGCGGCGGGCGGCAGGGCGGCGGCGAACAGGCTGGTGAAGAAGACGGCCGCCTTGGGGTTGGCGAGATCGACGATCAAGCCGCGGCGGAACGCTTGGCCGGCGGTCATCGCCGCCCGCGCCACCGGCGGATCGCCGGCGCCCGATCGCCAGGTCGAGACGATCAGAATGAGGCCGATGGTCATCAGGAAGACCGCACCGGCGACCTTCACGATCTGATAGAGCCAACCCGCGGTCTGGAACAGAAGGCTGAGGCCGGTCAGGCTCGCGGTCGCCCAGATCGCCGTGCCGACCGTGATGCCGGCAACGACCATCAGCGCCCGCCCCCGGCCTTGCGTCGCCGCGGTGTAGCTGGTCGCCAGGAAGTTCGGCCCCGGGCTCAGCACCGTCACACTCCAGACGCCGAGCACGGCGACCAGGCTGGTCCAAAGGCTTAGGGTCATCGGCCTCTCCGCGCACAGGCGAGGGTTGCGGGGCGCGCGCACCGGCGTTCTTGCGCCGTGCCGGCCCGGCGATCAAGCATGGCGCACGCCCGACCCGCCGCCCACCCGCGCACAGGACCGTCACGAGCGATGATCGAGACCCTGATCGGCCCCCGCGTCTTCGATGGGCAGCGCCTGCTGCCCGCCGGCACGGGGGTCGCGCTGTTGGGCGGCAAGATCGCCGCGGTCGGCGCCCCGCCGCCGGATAGTCGAACAGTCAGGCTGGACGGCGGCGTGCTGGCCCCCGGCTTCATCGACCTTCAGGTCAACGGCGGCGGCGGCATGCTGTTCAACGATGCGCCCACGGCCGAGGCCGCAGCCCGGATCGCCGCCGCCCACCGGCGCTTCGGCACCACGAGCCTGCTGGCGACGCTGATCAGCGACGACGCAACGACGACGGAGGCCGCCATCGGCGCGGTGGAAGCCGCGCTCGCCGCCGGCGCGCCCGGCGTGCTGGGCCTGCATCTGGAGGGGCCGTTCCTCGACACCGCCCGCCGCGGCGTCCACCTGGCCGACCGGCTGCGCGGCACGGACGCCGGCCTGGTGGACCGGCTCTGCGCCGCGCGCATCGGCTGCCGGCTGATCACCGTCTCGCCCAACCAGGTGCCACCCGCCGTGATCGGCGCGCTGACCGAGGCCGGCGTGACCGTCGCGCTCGGCCATACGGAGGCCGACTACGACACCGCCGTCGCCGCGTTCGACGCCGGCGCCCGCGGCGTCACCCATCTGTTCAACGCGATGTCGCAACTGGGCTCGCGGGAACCGGGGATGGTCGGCGCGGCGCTCGACCGCGACGACGTGTGGTGCGGGCTGATCGTCGATGGCCACCATGTCCACCCGGCATCGCTGCGCCTGGCGGTCCGCGCCAAGCCGGCGGGGGGCGCCTTGCTGGTCACCGACGCCATGCCGCCGGTGGGCGCCGCGGAGGGCGGCGGGTTCACGCTGCAGGGCGAGACGATCGGCGTGGTCGATGGCGTGTGCCGCGCGGCGGACGGACGGCTTGCCGGCTCGGCCCTGGATATGGCGACCGGCGTGGCCAACCTGGTCCGGCGGGTCGGGCTGCCGCTGGAGGAGGCGTTGCGTATGGCCTCCCGCTACCCCGCGGCGGCCATCGGCCTTGCCGACAGCCATGGCCGGCTGACCCCGGGCATGGCGGCCGACTTGGTCTGGCTCGACGACGATCTTGCCGTCCGCGCCACCTGGATCGCCGGCGCGGGCGAGTTCTACGACTGAGGCGGCGGCCGGGCGGAGACGATGGCCGCCTCCCCCGGCGCCAGCACCAGCGCGTCGACCGGCACCGCGCGCACGCGGATATCCGCCGCCCCATCGGGGCCGATCCGCCCGCTGCCCTCGGCCAGGAGCCGCCAGGCCGGCCGCGGCAGGCCCTGCACCGGGCGGGCCGGCATCGCCGCCTCGCCCGGCGGCCGGACCAGAACCGTGACGTCGGCGAAGCGGCGCCGGTAGATCCCGTCGCCGCCGCTGTCCAGGGCGTCGATCTCGCGGGCCAGCGGTGCGTATTGCAGGGGCATCGGGACCGCCAAGGCCGGCGGATAGGCGGGCGCCACCGGCGCCGGCAGGGCAAGATAGGTAGTCTGACCGCGCACCAGCAGATAGCTCGCCACCGCGAATCCGAGATCCGCCGACGCCTCGGCAGCGACATCCAGCACCACCGCCTGGCCGCGCCGGGCGGCCGCCAACGCCTGGTTCATCTGGCGCCGCCACAGATCGCCGTCATGCGGTCGGCCGGTCGCATCCAGCGCGAAGCCGGCAATGCGGATACCGTCGGCGCCCGCCACCGTCCCCGCCCCCGCCGGCGCCAGGGTCAGCCGGTCGAGCGCCCAGAAGCCCGGGCGCGCCGCCCGCGCCGCGGCCAGTTGCGGCGGCGTCAGCGCGCTGGCGCCGACATGGAAGGGTGCTACCGCCGCGATCGCCGCCGGCGTCGCCGGGGTGGGGCCGGCCAGCACCGACAACACCCCCGCCCCGCGCGGCCAGCCACGAGCGCCCTCAGGCCGCCGGCTGGCCGGATCGGGCCGACGGCCGAAGGTGACCGGGACCGTCACACCGGTGACCGCGCCGAAGCCAACCCCGCCGCTGCCGACGGACACGCCGACGGCGCTGCCGGTCACCGGCACCGTGCCGTAGCCGAGGCCGATCCCGCCGCCACCGGTACCCGCCCCGGCGCCGACGACGCAGCCACCGAGCATCAGCGCCGCCGCCAAAACGAGCGCCAGGGCGCGCCGCGGGTGCGGGGGTGCGCCCGAGAGTCGCAAGTCTGTGTCGGTCATGGCGGCCGGCCGTCTCCCGATCTCGGCCGCGGCCTTGCACACGAGGCCGCCGCGCCGGTTGTCGATCCCGCCCGGCGTCACCATAAAACACCCAATCGGGCGGCAATACGGCACCCAATGACCGGCGACCCAAAAGACCGGCATGGTCGACCCCGCGCGATGCACGCGCGTCCCGACCGGCCGATCCGGTTCGCAAGACGCCTAACGGGAGGCGAAGAGACATGAGCGAGACCGCCGCGGTCGACGATCGCGAGACCGCACCGGCGCGGCCCTGGCTGGCCGGCTATCCCGAGGGCGTCGACTGGCATCAGCCCTTGGAACCGCGCACGCTGCCGGCCGTCTTCGAGGATGCCGCCCGGCGCTTCGCCGACCGCCCCGCCTTCGACTTCCTGGGGCGGCGCCAGACCTACGGGGCCTTGGCCCGCCAGGTCGATGCCACCGCGGCCGGGCTGGTCCGCCTCGGCATCGCCAAGGGCACGCGGGTCGGGCTGATGCTGCCCAACTCCCCCTTCTACCCGATGGCCTTCTTCGCCGTGCTGAAGGCCGGCGGCGTCGTGGTCAACCTGAACCCGCTGCATGCGCGCGAGCAGCTTCGCGCCGAGATCGCCGATGCCGGCGTCAGCGTGCTGGTGACGGTCGATCTCGCCGCGCTGTCCGACAAGGCGGTGGCCCTGCTCGACGACGACGGGCCGCTCGACACGGTTCTGGTCGGCCGCTTCGCCGGCGCCCTGCCCTGGCTGAAGAGCGTCGCCTTCCAGTTCCTCAAGAGCCGGGAGATCGCCAAGCTGCCGGCCGATGCGCGCGTCGTACCGTTCGAGCGGGTGACCGCACCCGGTCCGGCGGTCGACTTCCCGGCGATCGCGCCGGACGACCTGGCGGTGCTGCAGTTCACCGGCGGCACCACCGGCACGCCCAAGGCGGCGATGCTGAGCCATGCCAACGTCACCATCAACGCCGCCCAGGCGGCCGCCTGGTTCGTCGGCGCGCAACCGGGCGACGAGCGGCTGTTGGCCGTGCTGCCCTTCTTCCACGTCTTCGCCATGACCGTCGGCTTCGTCATGGCGGTGGAGCTGGGGGTGGAGATCGTCGCCCTGCCGCGCTTCGACATCGACCAGGTGATGAAGACCGTCGCCCGGCGCAAGATCACGCTGCTGCCCGGCGTGCCGACCATCTTCAACGCCATCTCCCAGCACCCCAAGCGCGACCGCTACGACCTGTCCTCGGTGCGGCTGTGCATCTCCGGGGGGGCGGCCCTGCCCCTGGAGGTCAAACAGACCTTCGAGCGGCTGACCGGCTGCACGCTCTTCGAGGGCTACGGCCTGACGGAGGCCTCGCCGGTGGTGAGCTGCAATCCGGTCAAGGGCAACAACAAGCCCGGCTCCATCGGCCAGCCGATCCCCGGCACCGATATCCGCATCCAGTCCATGGAAGACGCAAGCGTGCTGGGCCTGGGCGAGCGCGGCGAGGTCTGCGTACGCGGCCCCCAGGTGATGCGCGGCTACTGGAACCGCGAGGAGGAGAACGCCCAGACCCTGGCCGATGGCTGGCTGCGCACCGGCGATGTCGGGGTGATGGACGAAGAGGGCTACGTCTTCATCGTCGACCGGATCAAGGACCTGATCATCACCAACGGCTACAACGTCTATCCGCGCACGGTGGAGGAGGCGGTCTACCAGCACCCTGCCATCGCCGAATGCTGCGTCGCCGGGGTGCCGGATGCGGCACGCGGCGAGGCGGTGAAGGTCTATGCGTCCCTGAAGCCGGGCATCGGCAGCCTGACCTTGGAGGAGCTGCGCGGCTTCCTGGACGACAAGCTGTCGCCGATCGAGCAGCCGCGCCATCTGGAGGTCCGCGACGTCCTGCCACGCACGCTGATCGGCAAGCTGTCGCGCAAGGCGCTGAAGGACGAAGAGGCGGCACGCCGCGGCGACGGATCACCGGGCTAGGCTATCCTGCATCGGCGGTCATCGTCGGAACCGCGTTCAAGCCCTGCCCCTCGATGGGGAGGGTTGAGTGGGGGTGATCCGCGTCGGTGGAAGCGCCGGATGAAGAAACGCGCTGTCGATGGCGCCAATGGATGGCCGCCGACGGCGGGCGGCACCATCACCCCCACCCTAACCCTCCCCCATCCAGGGGGAGGGAAACTCCGAAATTCGAATCAGCCTAGCCCAGGGGTGGGCAGCCGGCGGCGTCCAGGGCCTCCGTGAAGCCCGCCGGATCGATGATCAGCCCCTGCGGCCCCGTGGTCCGGACGATGCGGACCGTCAGCGGCCGGCCGGCGGTCAACGCTTGGCGGGCGAGGAAGGCCGTCTCCGCATCGCCGACGGCCCAGCCCGACGGCGTCAGGTCGAGGCGCGCCAAGCCGCTGCCCGTCGTCACCACCACCGCCGCCGCGCCCGCCAAGCCGCCGCGCGGGCGGCTGCCGTCGCCGATCAGGGTCAACCCGTCGGCGTCGAGGCGCAGGCTGTCGAAGGCCGCCCCCACGACCCGGGCGGCCACCCGGCAGTCCGCCGGCTCGGCCCCCGGCACCGCCCGCCAGGTCATCGCCGGCGGCACCGTCGCTGCCTGCGTCGGCGCGGCGGCGCCGTCCGCCGGCGCCGGTTGCGGCGTGTCGGTGGTTTCGATCGGCGCGGCCGCCTCGTCGCCTGCCGCCTCATCGGCCGGCGGAGGCTCACCGGAGATTGCGTCCGGCACGTCCGGGGCCGCCGCTTCGGGCCCCTCGGCTTCGGGCTCTTCAGAGGGGGGCGGCGGGGCCGGCGGCAGCGCGGCGGCATCGCGCGCCGGATCCGCCCGGTCGGCGACCGGGAACTCGTAGAGCCGCTCCGGCGGCGGTGCGCCGACCGGACGCAGCGAGGCCAAGAAGTTGCGCACCTCGCGGGTCGGATAGCGCGGCTCCGTCCCCGCCGTCTGCAGCACCAGGATGGATTGCGGCCCCTCGACGATCAGGTACTCGTCGCGCACCCGTCCAAAACTGGTCAACAGGCTGCCGCTGACCCGCACGGCGGGCCCCGGCGCATCGTCGACCGGGGTGATGACGGCGTCGTCATATTGCTCTGCGTAACCCGGTGCCAGCATCGCCGCGGTCAGGTCCGCCGGCTCGCGCGGGGCGCATTCCGCGCGGGTCATGAACACCGAGGTGCGCACCGTCGCCTGGGGATGGGCGGTGTCGCCGCTGCGCACCAGGGCGAATTCCGGCCGGCCGGGGAAGCTGACGGTGAAGTCGCAGAAGGGCGGCGGGAACAGCCCGGCGCGGCCCACAAAGTACTCCTCGCGCGCCTCCCCGCAGGCGGACAGCACCCCGCACAGACCCAGTACCGCCAGCGCGGCGCGGCGACGATAGGGCGGGCGCCGCCGCGCGGCGGGCACGGTGACGCGGATCGGGTCGGACATCCGAGGGCTCTCAATCCGGTTACGGGAAATCGCGGCGGTCGGGCGACGCGCGGGCGATCTTCGGCATCCGCCCGATGCGGCGCAACCCCGCCGATGCGGCAACCGCCTCTGCCCGCGCCGATCAGCCCCACAGCGCCGGCGCCGCCGGCTGGATGGTCGATCCCTGAAAGACCAATCCCGGTTCGCGGTCCTGCGCCAGCAGAAGCGGCCCGTCGAGGTCGACCAGCGCCGCCCCGTCCGCCAGCAGCAAGGCCGGCGCCATCGCGAGCGAGGTTGCGACCATGCAGCCGACCATGATGCCCAGGCCGCGCGCCTCGGCCGCCGCCTTCAGCGCCAGCGCCTCGGTCAGCCCGCCGGTCTTGTCCAGCTTGATGTTGACGGCGTCGTAGCGCCGGGCCACCCGGTCGAGGGTCGCCCGGTCGTGCACGCTCTCGTCGGCGACCAAGGCAACCGGCCGGTCGAGGCCCTCCAGATCCGCGTCCTGATCGGCGGGCAGCGGCTGTTCGACCATGTCGACGCCCAGCGCCGCCAGCGCCGCCAAGCGGTTGGCCAGCGCGGTGCGGTCGCCCGGGGCCCATCCTTCATTGGCGTCGATCATCAGCCGCGCGGCCGGCGCGTTGGCGCGCACCGCCCGCACCCGGTCGAGGTCGCCTTCGCCGCCCAGCTTGATCTTCAAGATCGGCCGGTCGGCTTCGGCGCGCGCCGCCGCCCCCATCGCCTCCGGCGTGTCGAGGCTGATGGTGAAGGCGGTGGTGACGGACCGCGGCGCGGGCAGATCGGCCAGCGCATGGACCGGCTGGCCCGCCATCTTCGCCTCCAGGTCCCACAACGCGCAGTCGACGGCGTTGCGCGCGGCGCCGGGCGGCAGCCGGGTCTGCAGGTCGGCGCGGTCCAGGCCGTCGCCGACCGCGTCGGCCAGCCGGCGGAGTTGGGCCAAGGTCTCCGCCACGGTTTCGCCATATCGTGCGTACGGCACCGATTCGCCGCGGCCCAGGGCACCGTCGGCGGTCACCTCGACCACAACCACATGGGCCTGTGTGCGGCTGCCGCGTGAAATCGAAAACCGCCCCTTCAGCGGCCACTTCTCTTCCTGGATGCTGAAAATGCGCGCCATCAACTTATGGTCATTCATGTTTCGGCGGAGATTGAGCGAGATCGCGACAGTATGATTGCCTTCCTGCCGCAGGACCGCTTTAGTCGATATTCAATAGGTTACGACATGGGTGTTGTGCAACGGCGCCTGACCGACCGAAGAGAACCGATACAACGGGGATGATGTTCACCATGACCGATCCGTCCGAGCACGCCGAGGGAAGAACGCGCGCCAAGCGATGGATCATGCGCGACGACGGGCCGCATCCGGTCGACATGCATGTCGGCCAACGGCTGCGCATGCGCCGCACCCTGTTGGGCATGAGCCAGGAGATGCTGGCGGAGCGGCTGGGCATCTCGTTCCAGCAGCTCCAGAAATACGAGAAGGGCAGCAACCGGTTGAGCGCCAGCCGGCTGCACGAGTTGGCGCGCATGCTCGACGTGCCGGTCTCCTTCTTCTTCGACGACCTGCCCAGCGACGGCGCCCCGACCGCCCAGCCGCCGACCGATCCATTGATCAAGCGAGAAAGCCTTGAGCTGGTCCGTGCCTATTACGACATTCCCGACCCGAAAATTCGCCAACAGTTAGTAGAACTTATTCGGCTTCTCGGCTTGGACGACGGCTGACGCCGAAAGTTCGCAGACCGACCAGTTTGTCCCTGCCCCGACCCTTCGCTTTCGTGTAGAGAACACATGAGAGCAGAAGAACAAGAAGGGAGGGGCGGTCGGTCATGGCAAACGGCATCATTCGGGGTCCTTACGCACCGCCCTTCTTCGGCACCGCCTCCAAGACGCCGGACTGCGCCTCGGAAGAGGTCGAGTTCAAGCTGGCCCTGACGGGCGCCGCCGCGCAGCTGCGCGCGGCGACCGCCTCGCTGGCCGCCCCCTACGACGTCCAGCTTCTCAACACGGCAAAGTTGCTGGAGGCGATGGCCGGCGAGGCCGAGGCCTGAAGGACTCGTGCCGGCGAGCCACTGACGTGACTCGCCTCATGTTCCTCAATCGCCGGCGGGCCCGTGCGGGCCCTTGGCTTTCGCGCCCAATAGGGCGCGGCGCCTCAACGGCGCAACCAAAGAGCCGATGAATAACGTCATCGGCTCTTTGGTATTGGAGACGGCCGGGGCTGGTTCACGCCGACAGCCAGCCATTCGCCTCCGCTTCCGCCCAGATCTCGTTCCAGACCTGGGCCGCCAGGCCGGCATGCTGCACGCTGCGCGCCGCGTCGAGATTGTCGAACATGCCGTCGCCCTCGACGACGATCAGCCCGACCATGCCCATCGCGTGGTGCGGCAGGCAGTGATAGCCGTAGAAGCCCGGCTGCCGCAGCGTCACCGTGATCTCCTGGTTCATCTGACCGATCCAGCCTTCCGCACCGTCCGGCAGCATCCCGTCGGTGGTCTGGCTGTTATGGGCCGGATCGGTCAGCACGAACGTAACCTGGTCGCCCGGCTGGATGCGCAGAAGCTGCGGGTAGAACACCATCACCTTGCCCGGGTTCTCCGGATGGACGTTCAGCATCTGCACCTCGTGGACCGTGCCCTGGGCCAGGCCGTGCGATGAGACAAGCGCAGCCCCGGTGGCCGTGGCGGCGGTGATCAGGACGGTGCGGCGGGTGAACAACGCTGACATGGCGTATCCTCGTGGTCAGGGTCGCGACGCTTCGGCGCGACGGCGAAGCGTCGCCATCCTCTCCCCGTAAGAAATGATATTAACTCTCATTCTCATCCACAAGGCGTCGCCGGTGCGGATCACGGGCCGAGAGACTTGCGCATGGCGAGGTTGGTGAGGGCGACGCCGCCTCGCTCGACGCGCTGTTCGCGCTGAACGGTCCAGCCATGGGCCGCGAAGAAGGCCCGGGCGGCCAGACTGGCGTCGGTCGTGAGTGTGGATAGGCGGTCCGCGGCAGCGCGACGTTCCAGCGCCGCCATCAGCGACGATCCCACGCCAAGGCGCATATGGTCCGGCGAGACGAAGCTGAGATCGACATGGCCCGAACGCGTCAGTGTCATGAAGCCGACCGGCGCACCCTCCCGCACCGCCACCAGGACGGTCTGCCCGGCCAGCCGCTCCGCCCACACCGCCGGCGCCGGCAATCCGGGCGCCCAGGCCGCGCGCTGTTCGGCGGTGTAGTGCGCCGCCGCACCGCGGTGGACGGCATCGTAGAAGATGGCCGCCAGCGCCGGATAGTCCTCCGGCCGTCCCTCGCGCACGCTAGTGACCGACATGATGCCTTAAATCTTGAGTGATCCCGGTGAACGGATCTGTTGACGCACTTCGCTGGTAACAGGATAATTCTACGCTTCTCTCACACCTAACGTGGATTCCTTGGGTCTTTTTATCGTTTCTTGTAGACTGGCTATCCGGGCATCTACGAGCTCTGAAATCCTGAACCATGGATACACCGACACATCGATGCGGCCGGCGAGCAAGTAAACACCCTTAACCTAAAAAAACTAAGATTGAGATAGCCCGAATGCCAGATAAAACAGAAATCTCATTCGCAATCATCTATTTCCAAACTGTCGGTATTATTTATTCTGTATCACTTTTTGGAGGATTCGGCCTGAATTTCGCCGACTATGCGGAAATCGACGATTTCATATTTGCTTCATTCAAAGAACCGATTCTGTTCATTATGTCTATTGTCATTGTTATGTGTTCTTTATATGTATCAAGACGTCGAAATCAGATTGTCGCTCTCGCAATACCTGTTATAACTGCTGCTTTCTTCGGTTTTTTGACTTCTTATCTCGTGATAAATTGCCAAAAATCAATGCTTCTTTCAAATACGGGAGCATTGGTTGAGGTTCATTTTATCCCTGACACTGTAGAAACGCTGGAAGGTGATGATGACAGATTTGAAAGTGTTTATATGATTGCTAGTGCCGGTGATCTTTTTTTCTTCTTTGACAGATTTCTTCATAAAGAAGCAGGATGCGTGAACAGCACAATTATCATACCTCGAAATAACATCACTAGAATTGCCAGAGTCCCGAACGTTGTTGACTCGCTGCGCAAAAGATCCGTGTGCCAATCGTCTATTGAAAACAGTGGAAACTCCGATATCACATCACCGAACTAAAGAAGCTAAATTATCCAAATCGGGCATATTGATCAGATACCCGAAAAAAGAAGCCGCGCAATCGTCACCCCAACCGGTCGATCAGCGCGTCGGTGCCGTCCTTCAGCGGGTCGACGCAGGGCATCTGGTGCCGGTCCGACAGCTCGCCCTTCAGCCGATCGGCCGCCGCGCCGTCCAGCGCCGAGGTGTTGCAGGCGATGCCGATCACCTTGGCGTCGGGATGGGTCAGCCGCGCGCACTGCTCGTTGAAGGCGATGCAGTCGCCGACATCCGGCACCTGGTGGCCCGGCACGCCGCGCATATGCGGCCGCCCGGGCTCGTGGCACATGATCAGCGCTTCGGCCTGCGCGCCGTGCACCAGCCCCATCGACACGCCGGCGAAGGAGGGGTGGAACAGCGATCCCTGCCCCTCGACGATGTCCCAATGATCGGGATCGTTGGCCGGCGACAGCCATTCCACCGCGCCGGAAATGAAATCGGCGATCACCGCGTCGACCGACACGCCCTCCCCGGCGATCAGGATGCCGGTCTGGCCGGTCGCCCGGAAGTCCGCCGCCATCCCGCGGGCGCGCATGTCGCGCTCCAGCGCCAGCGAGGTGAACATCTTGCCGACAGAGCAGTCGGTTCCGACGGTCAACAGCCGCCGGCCGGTCCGCGGCGCGCCCGTGCCGACCTCGAAGTCGCGCGAGGGATGGCGCACGTCGAACAGGCGCCGGCCCTCCAGCTTGGCGAACTCCGCCACCGCGGGCAGGTCGACCAGCTTCTGGTGCAGGCCGCTGGCGATGTCCATGCCAAGCTCCAGCGCCCGCACCATCACCTCCTGCCAGGCCGGCGCGATGCGCCCGCCGCGATTGGCCACGCCGATCACCAGCGTGCGCGCACCGGCCGCCGCCGCCGCCTCCAGGCTGAGGTCCGGCAACCCCAGATCGGCCTGGCAGCCGGTCATGCGGTACTGCCCCAGACACCAGTTGCGGCGCCATTGAGCGATCCCGTGCGCCGTCTTGGCGGCCAACAGGTCGTGGGCGTCCCCGAGGAACAGAAGATAGGGATGGTCGATCGACATGGGAGCGGCGGCCGGCACAACGGTTGCGGTCGCGCCAGGAGATGCCGCAAGCGCCGACCTCTTGCCAAGCGAATTCGCCGGTCCGGACACACACCCGAAGGCCCGCGCGCGACAGGGCACCCGACGCACCCTATATAGTGCCGGTGCCCCTGGGGGCCGGTGCGTCAACGCCACCGCCTCCCGCCACGCCCGCGGACCCCGGATCCATGACCGAAACGACCAAGTCCGAGCCCGAGACCGACGCCGCCGCAAGCCCACCCGGCACGGCGGACGCGTCGCCCTTCTTGCGCCTGGCGCTGGAGGCAGGGCCGCTGGTGGTCTTCTTCGTCACCAACAACCTTTACGGCATCATGATCGGCACCGGCGCCTTCATGGCAGCGACCGCGGTGTCGCTGGCGCTGTCGCTGCGGCTGGAAGGCCGGGTGCCGCTGATGCCGCTGGTCGGCGCGGTGTTCGTGCTGATCTTCGGCGGGCTGACGCTGGTGCTCGACGACGACCTGTTCATCAAGCTGAAGCCGACGGTGGTGAACTGCCTGTTCGCGTCGATCCTGTTCGCCGGGCTGGCGACCGGCCGGTCGCTCCTGAAGCTATTGATGGGCAGCCTGCTGGCGCTCGACGAGGCCGGGTGGCGCAAGCTGACCTGGCGCTGGGCCTTCTTCTTCGTCGCCCTGGCGATCTTGAACGAGATCGTCTGGCGCAATTTCTCCACGGATTTCTGGGTCAACTTCAAGGTGTTCGGCCTTATGCCCCTGTCGCTGCTGTTCGGCGCCGCGCAGATCCCGCTGATCATGCGCCATCAACTGCCCGAGGGACCGGCGGCCCCGGCGGCCCCTGCAGCGCCGGACAGCCGGGACCGGTGACCGGCCGGCCGGCGGCGACCGGCATGGCGGCGGCCGATCCGGCGGGTCTTGCCGACCGGCTGGCCCGGCTGGGCGACACGACGCGCGACCTCGCCCGCGCGGCCTTCGAGGACACGGTGCGCATCGGCGTCACCGGGCTGTCGCGCGCGGGCAAGACCGTCTTCCTGACCAGCCTGGTCCACAACCTCATCCATGGCGGCCGCCTGGCCGCCCTCAGCGCCGCTGCGGAAGGCCGGCTGATCGCCGCGATGCTGCGCCCGCAGCCCGATCCGGCGATGCCCCGCTTCGACTACGAGGCGCATCTCGCCGCCCTGGCGGGCGATCCGCCGGCCTGGCCGGACAGCACCCGGCGGTCGAGCCAGCTCCGGCTGTCGCTCAGCTACCGGCCGGGCAACTTCCTGGTCCGCCAGTTCCGCGGCCAGGCGGTCTTGAACCTGGACCTCGTCGACTATCCCGGGGAATGGCTGTTCGACCTGGCGCTGTTGGGGCAGAGCTATGCCGACTGGTCGGCGGAGGTGCTGGCGGATTGCCGGCGCCCGCCGCGCGCCCGACTGGCCGCCGACTGGGTGGCGCTGGTCGACGCCACGAATGCCGGCGCGGCCGCCGACGACGCGACCATGCGCCAGGCGGCGGCGGCCTACACCGCCTATCTGACGGCGGCGCGCGACGCGGGCACCGGGCTCAGCCGCCTCGGCCCCGGGCGCTTCGTCAGCCCGGGCGAGCTGGCCGGCTCGCCGATGCTGGCCTTCGCCCCGCTGGCGCTACCCACCGGCGGCCGGGCGCGCCGCGGCAGCCTGTGGGCGGCGATGCAGGACCGGTACGACCTCTACCGCGACCGCGTGGTGCGGCCGTTCTTCCGCGACCACTTCGCGCGCATCGACCGCCAGATCGTGCTGGTCGACGTGCTGACGGCGCTGAACCACGGTCAGGCCGCGGTCGCCGATCTCGGCGCCGGGCTCAACCGCCTGCTGAAGGCCTTCCGCCCGGGCCGCAACAGCCTGCTGTCGGCGCTGACCGGGCGGCGGGTGGAGACGGTGGTGTTCGCCGCCACCAAGGCCGACCACCTGCCGGCCGACCAGCACGACCGTCTCGCCGATCTGCTGCGCCGGCTGTTGTTCGAGCGGATCAACCAGGCCGCGTTCCAGGGGGCAGCGGTGTCGACGCTGGCGCTCGCCGCGCTGCGCGCCACCCGCCAGACCCGCGCCCGCCTCGACGGCGCGATGGTCGAGTGTCTCACCGGCCACACGCTGGCCGACGGCCGGGAGGTCGTCGCCTGGCCGGGGGAAATCCCCGCCCGCCCGCAGGACATCCCGGCCGACGGCGGCACGCTGGTCGACATCCGCGCGTTCCGCCCACCGCCGGGCGCGCCCGGGGATGCGCGCGGCATGGCGCATCTTCGCCTCGACCACGCGCTGGACCGGCTGATCGGAGACCGCCTGGCATGACCGGACCGACCCCAAAGCCGCGACCACCCAAACCGGGGCCCCGCGTGCTGGCACCGGACGACCCGGCGATCGTCGCCGCGCCGCCGCCGCGCGAGGACGCCGCCGTTGCCGAGACCCCGACCGCGGACGGCCATCGGTTTGCGAAGGGGCAGACCCGGTCGGGACTGCGCCTGGGCGCGCTGGCGCTGATCGCGGCGGGCAGCCTGATCCTCGCCGGCCTGGCCGTCGACACGGTGTGGACGATCGAGGCGATGATCGCCCGCGCCCCGCTGATCGGCTGGCCGATGGCCGGCCTCGCCGCGCTGCTGCTGGCAGCGCTGGCCGGCCTGGCGGCGCGCGAGGTGGCGGCACTCGCCCGCCTCGACCGACTGACGGGGCTGCAGGCGACGGCCCGCAGTGCCGTGGCGACCCCGGCCGCCGACACGGCGGAGGCGACGCTGGCAGGGCTGGAGAGGCTCTACGCCGGCCGCGCCGACCTCGCCTGGGCGCTCGGCCGCTATCGCGAGCGCCGGGAGGACGCGGTCGACCCGCTCGACCGGCTGGCCTTGTTCGAGGCGGAGGTGCTGGTCCCGCTGGACCGCCGCGCCGTCGACGCGGTGGCGAAGAGCGCCGGCACCACGGCGGTGTTCACCACCCTCAGCCCCTTCGTCGCCGTCGACATGGTGGTGACCGGCTGGCGGAACCTGCGCCTGGTGCGCGAGATCGCCGTGCTCTACGGCGGGCGCCCGGGGCTGGCCGGCGCGGTCGCCGTGATCCGCCGCATCGTCGTCTCCATCGCGCTGACCGGCGGGCTGGAGGCGAGCGACGGCGTGATCGGCCAGACGCTGGGCGGCGGGCTGGCCGGGCGGGTGTCCGCCCGGCTCGGCCAGGGCGTGGTCAACGGCCTGCTGACCGCGCGCATCGGCCTCGGCGCGATCACCTCGGTACGGCCGATGCCCTTCGTGCGGGCGCGGCCGGCCCGGCTGGCCGATATGGGCCGGGCGATCGCCGAGCGCCTCAGCCTGCGGCTGAGTGCCGCCGAGCGGACCGGCGACCGCTAACCCCACCGAGGGTTCGTAGATTCTACAGAATCTACAGCGGGAAATTGGTGTTGCCGCCCTCTCTAAAATGCTTCTAACCTTTTTCCAACGGGGAATACCCCGACAACGAAAAGAATGGATGAGGAGGCCCCCAGATCATGCCGCGCGACGCGCAATCCACGCCCGCCGACACCACCCCGACCGGCGCGCACACCACCCTTTCCGACCTCTACGCCGCCGATCCGGTGGCGGCCGACCGCCGGTTGTTCGGGCGCATCGCCTATCCCGACCGGCGCGGCTTCCTGCAAGGCGCCGGCCTGGCGGCCATGGCGGCGGCCGTCGGCGCGCATATCCCCTTCCACCGCTTCATGCCGTCGGGTCTGGTGCCGGCGGCGCTGGCCCAGACCGGCGAGACCATGCTGCTGGATGGCAAGGACGGTCTGATCGTCCTGAACGAGCGGCCGATCAATGCGGAGACGCCGCCGCATCTGCTGGACGACGACATCACGCCGGCCGCCCGCTTCTTCGTGCGCAACAACGGCCTGGTGCCCCAGGCGGCGATCGACGGCAATGCCGACGGCTGGACGCTGACCATCGACGGCCATGTCGACAATCCGCTCAGCCTCAGCCTCGACGCGCTGCGCAACGACTACGAGGCGGTGACGCTGTCGCTGCAGCTCGAATGCGGCGGCAACGGCCGGTCGTTCTTCCAGCCCGGCGCCTCGGGCAATCAGTGGACCTTCGGCGCCATCGGCAATGCGGAGTGGACGGGCGTGCGGCTCAGCGACCTGCTGAATGCCGCGGGCGTGCGCGACGGCGCGGTCTATACCGGCCATTACGGCGCCGACACCCATCTGTCGGGCGACCCGGCGCAGATCCCGATCTCCCGCGGGGTGCCGATCGACAAGGCGATGGAAGAGCACACGCTGGTCGCCTTCGCCATGAACGGCCAGGACATCCCGCCGCTGCACGGCTTCCCCTTGCGGGTCGTGGCGCCGGGCTGGCCCGGGTCGTGCTCGCAGAAATGGCTGACCCGCATCGAGGTGCGCGACGTCGTCCATGACGGGCCGAAGATGGGCGGCTACTCCTACCGCGTGCCACGTACCCCGGTCGCGCCGGGCGTCGAGGTGCCGGAAGAGGACATGGTGATCATCGAGAGCATGCCGGTGAAGTCGCTGATCACCGCGCCGCAGACCGGGGCGCCGGTGATCGCCGGGGAGGCGTTGGCGGTGCGCGGCCATGCCTGGGCCGGCGACAACGCGGTCACGGCGATGCATGTCTCGCTGGACTTCGGCCAGACCTGGCAGGAGGCGGAACTCGACGCGCCGGCCAACCGCTTCGCCTGGCAGCGCTGGCGGGCGGCGGTGACACCGCCGACGGAGGGCTATTACGAGGTCTGGGCGCGCGCCACCGACGATGCCGGGCGCCAGCAGCCGGCGGATGTGCCGGGCTGGAACCCGCGCGGCTATCTCAACAACATGATCCACCGGATCGCCGTCTTCGCCGCCTGATCGCTCAGCATCCGGGGTTGGTGAGTCGATGACCGTGCTGGACAAAGCGGCGGCGGCGCCCGCCGCCGGCCGAGCCGGCGGCTTGCTGCCGGCGCTGGCGCTCAGCGCCGTGCTGGTGGCGGCGGTCGGCGCGGCCGGCTTCACCCTGGTGCGCCCGCCCTACGAGGCGTGGCAGGCGGAACTGACCGCCGCCCAGGCGGCGCATGGCGAAGCGGTGGCGGCAGAAGCGGAACGGGCGGCCCGCCAGCGGGCGGCGGAAGAGGCGGCGGCCGCCGCCCAGGCGGCCATGGCGGCGTCGGCCCAGCAGCAGCGCGCGGCCCCCTATACCCAGCCCGCACCCGGCGGCGGCTACAACCCGCTGGCCGCCCGGCCGGCCTTCAACCCCCTCAACCCCAGCCCGATCCCGCCGGGGCCGAGCTTCGCCAACCCCGACGTGCCGCTCAATCCCGATTTCGGCAATCTGCCGGACACGCCCGGGGTCGACACCGTCTACTACGCCTGCACCGCCTGCCATTCGGTACAGACCTTCGCCGCCCAGCATGTGACGCGCGAACGCTGGGACGACCTCTTGGACTGGATGGTGACCGACCAGAACATGGCGCCGCTGCCGCCGGCCGATCGGACCGTGGTGCTGGACTATCTGGTCCGCCATTTCGGCGCCGACCACCAGGCACCGGGCACCCTGACACCGGCCCGCCCTTGACCCCGCCCTTGACGTTGAATTGAGTGAGACTGTTATCTTTATCATTCAAACGCGAATACTCTATCGCTTGCGGGCTCTGCCGAGTCTCTTAATCCTCCAGTACTGACGAAACCTTCACAAAAACTCCCCCATCCAGAAGACTTAGCGATCCTTTAACGGGAACGGCGGCACAGTCGCCCGGCGCCAACGGCGCACGCCCTGCAAATCGACTGGATTGGAACCAAGACGATGCTTCGTAGTGTTCTCCTGGGCGCGACCGCGATCGGCGCGCTCGGCCTTGTTTCCGCTGCAACGGCTCAGGACAGTGTGCCGATCATTGCCGATGAGGCCTACCCGCCCTTCGTCTTCGTCGACGAGTCCGGCGCGCTGACCGGCGTCTATGTGACCGTCCTGGATGCCGTCTTCGCCCGGCTGGAGGGCTACGAGGTCCAGGCCGAAGGCGTGCCGTGGAACCGCGCCCTCAGCATGGTGGAGGCGGGCGAGGTGCTGGCGTTCTACCCGCCCTACGAGTCGTCCGGCGGGTCGCGGGACTATATCGACCGCTACAGCGTGCCGATCTTGAGCGAGCGTGTCGTGCTGGTCTGCAACGATACGGTCGACACGGCCGGGCGCACCGTCTGGCCCGACGATTTCCATGGCCTGACCGTCGGCAACAACAGCGGCTATGGCTCGCCGGGCGAGGCCTTCTTCGCCGCGGTGGAGCGGGGCGACATCACGCTGGAGGAGACGCCGAGCACGGTCGGCAATGTCCGCAAGCTGCTGGCCGGCCGCGTCGACTGCTACGTCAATGCCGCGCTGTCGATCCAGGCGGCGCTGGCCGAGGCGGCGGCCTCGCCGGCCGACCGCGACCGCGTGGTGGAGGTGCTGACCCTCTCGGAGAACACGGGCCACCTGGGCTACGCCCGCGATGCGGACGCGTTCCCGTTCAAGGACGACTTCGCCGATGCGGTGGACGCCGTCCTGACCGAGATGACCGAGAGCGGCGAGATCGAAGCCCTGATCGCGCAGTACCTCGCCGACGCATCGGCCGCCAACTGACCTGAAGAACCCGCCCGGCCGCTTCGCACGCGGCCGGGCGGGACCATGTCCCCTCAGGCGGCGCGCACCTTCGTGACGAACTGCGTCACCTGGTCGGTCAGGCCGGCCGACTGCTGAAACAGCCGCTCCGCCGCGCCGAGCACCGCATCCGCCTCCGCCCCCGACCGGGTCGACGCATCGGTCACGCTGCTGATCGCGGTGGACACCTGCTGGGTGCCTGTGGCGGCTTCCTGGGTGTTGCGGCCGATCTCGTTGGCCGCGGCATTCTGCTGCTCGATGGCCGCCGCGACGGAGGACGAGATCTCCTTGATCCGGTCGATGCGCACGTCGATCGCGCCGATCGACGTGACCGCGCTCTCGGTCTCGGCCTGCACGTCGCGGATCTGGGCGGAGATATCCTCCGTCGCCTTGGCGGTCTGGGTGGCCAGCCCCTTCACTTCGGAGGCCACCACGGCGAAGCCCTTGCCGGCATCCCCGGCGCGCGCCGCCTCGATCGTCGCGTTCAGCGCCAACAGGTTCGTCTGCTCGGCGATGCCGGTGATCAGGTTGATCACGCTGCCGATCGCCTCGACCTTCTCCGCCAGCCGGCGAATCTGCTCGCCGCTGTGGCAGGCCGCCGCCACCGCCTCGTCGGCGGCACCGATCTGCACGGTCATCTGACGGCTGATCTCGCCGATCGAGCCGCCCAGCTCTTCGGACGCCGCGGCGACGGTCTGGACGTTGGCCGATGCCTGGTCGGCGGACGCCGCCACGGTCGCCGCCTGGTCGTTCGTCTGCGTGGCGACGGCCGACAAAGACTGCGCGGCGGACTGCATCTCGCCGGCCGCGGTGGCGACGGCGGTGGCGATGCCGCCCACGCTGTGCTGGAAGTCGTCGGCCAGCCGGTCCATGACCTCGCGCTTCTCTGCCGCGTGGCGCGCCTTGTCCTGCCGGGTGCGCTCCTCCAGGGCCGCCTTCTCGCTGGCGTTGGCGCGGAACACATCCAGCTCGCGGGCCATCGAACCGACCTCGTCTCGGCGCTCGCGGTAGGGGATCGGCGCGTCCAGCTCGCCCTGCGCCAGGCTGTCCATCCGCTGCTCCAGCCGTCTGAGCGGCCCGAAGAAGCGCACATTCATCACCACCAGGGCGACGGTGCCGCCGACGGCAACCGCGCCGACGGCGGCGATCACCGCATAGAGCAGCGCCAAGCTCTGCGCCCGGGCGGCCGAATCGCGCATCTGCGTCAGGGCTTGTTCCCGGCTCTCCTCGGTGGCGGCGACCTGTGCTGCCGTCGCCGCGTCGAGCCGACCCAGCGCCGCCGCCCGCTCCGCGGCGACCTCCGCGGAGATGGCGTCCACCTGTGCGGCGATCTCCGCCCGGCGCGCGCTCAACATCGCCGTCGAATAGTAGAGCGTGACCTGGCCGATCCGCTCGCCACGATGGTCGATCGGCACGGTCCGCGACGGCAGATCGCCGACCGCCTCGGCCCCCACGGCGGCGAACACCGCACCGTCGGCGTCCAGGACCTCGACGCGCTCGACCGCCGGCAGGCTGGCCAGGGAGACCGCCACCTGGTCCACCGCATCGGTATCGAAGTCCCAGATCGGCGCTTCCAGGGCCGCCGAGGCGAGACTCTCCACCGCCTGGAAGCGGGCCTCGAACTGGCCTTCCACGGCGGCGAGGATCTGCTCGACCAGCCGCTCCTGCACCGACTCGTAGAGTCCCGCCTCGGTCTCCAGCGTCGTGTCCATCAGGGCGGTGAAGGCTGTGGCGGTGTCGTCCTGGATGACGGCCAGGCGCCCGGTCAGCTCGCGAAGATTGCGGTCCGCGCCGTCCAGTGCGGTCGACATCTGGCGCAGTTGGACCAGTGAGACGCCGGCGACGGTCACGACCATGCACAGGACGACCACGGCCAGGTTCTGAGCGCGAAGGGAACGGAGCATCAGCGGGTCTCCGGGCGTCTGGGAGTCCGGCGGTCTTGGCGGATGTCGCGGAACCGGACATCGCGGGCCGAGCAACGCCGCCCGAACCGCTGGGAACGCGCTCGCCTGTCTATCAGAAAAGAGTTTAAGGACTCGTTAAGAATTTTATCTTTGATAACAATAACAAGTAATCGCGCACTTAAGATACCTTCCAAACTCCCAAGGATCAATCAAGGAAAATAGAAGACTCCCAGCCGGAAACCACAATACGGATTCGGGCGCCGCGCCGGCTGCACCGGCGCTACCGCCCGGCGGTGGGCACCCCGACCACCGCACCGGGCCGCAGGACGGCGGCATCGTAGGCCGGGCGGGCGAAGACGCGGCGGACCAGGTCGGCGAAGCTGTCCAGCGGATCGCTGCCATAGGCCGGATCGAAGGACGCCTGGTCCCAGCGCTCGCAGAAATCGACGGCGCTGGGATAGTAGGGATGGTCGCGAAACCGCTCCCGCTCGTTGCGGTCCCAGCCGTAGTGGTGGCCGTAATAGTACATCTGGAAGAGCCCGTGATGGGCGATCACCCAGGCCACCTCCTCGCGCACGAACGGCCGCAGGATCTCCGCCGCGAACCTGTCATGGTTCTGCGGCGCCAAGCCGTCGCCGATATCGTGCAGCAGCGCCGCGACCACCCAGTCCTCGTCGGCACCGTCGCGCCGGGCGCGCGTCGCCGTCTGCAGGGCATGTTCCAGGCGGGTCACCTGATAGCCCTCGAAGCCGTCGTCGGCCTGGCGCGCCAGCTCCGCCAACAGCCGGTCGGCGGCGCCGCGATAGACCGCGGGCTCCAGGTCGCGCAACAGTGCGTAGTCGGCGTGTGTGCCGTCCTTCATCGCGGTGAAGGAAACCGAAGCCATGGCGCGACATCCTTCTTGAAAGGCTGGCTTGAACGGCTGGCCTGCTCAAGCCGAGGGGCGACAACCGCAGGGCGCGGCGGCCACCCATCACCAATCCTCTCATAACGCGGCAGTGGCGCATCTGTGAAGCGGTGCCGGCTGGCATTGCGCGCCCTCACGACCCAGGTCTGAGGAAAGCGCCCCGATCGCCCGCCCGCATCGGCGCCGGCCCGGGGATCATCACGACCGTGAGCCTAAGAGAGACCTTAGAAGATGCGATTGCCCCACTGCGCGCGCCTGATGGCCGTCGCGACGGTGGCCGCTGGGACGGCCGCCTGTGCCAGCGTCACCCCGAACCGGGCACCGGACGGCCCGATCGAGGCGCCGGTGCTGCTGGAGAACACGCCCTATTCCGACAACGTCACCGTCATCCTGCCACCCGGGGAACGCCGCAGCCGCGCCCGGACGCTGGCCCGCATGGGCTGCCAGCCGGACCGTGCCGTGCTGACGGCCGCCGACGGCGACCGCTTCGTCTTCGATTGCGTGGAGATCTTCGTGAACACCCTGCCCTGAGACCCGGCCCGCGCGGACAAGAGTGCGAAAAGACCACGACACGCCGCCCGTCGTGCCGTTGCACGGCCGGCGGCACGGCCCTATATCAGCCTGGCAGAGGGGGAGCGGCCGGTTTTGGCCATCGGCCTCCGTTAAGCATTAGGGGTGCGGCGGGGTCGGCCGGCGGCGAGTCCCGAGACGGGGCCGTCGGCGCCAACCGCGCCGCGGAAACCGACGAGCGAGAGCGGAAGCGCACGACTTGCGGGCCTAGCCCCGCCGGGTCGGATCGTTCCCGTCCGTCAATGAGGAGATCGTCGGCGGTGCCTCGCGCCCCGGTCGCGCGGGTCCTTGGGTGCCAAAGCGGCAGTCGAGCGGCCCACCCGGCCGATCGGTGCCCGAAAGCAGGGCCGCCGCGTGCATCTGCCTGGAGGAAGAAGACATGGCTAAAGTGATCGGCATCGACCTCGGCACGACCAATTCCTGCGTCGCCGTTATGGAAGGCGCACAGCCGAAGGTCATCGAGAACGCCGAGGGCGCGCGCACCACGCCGTCCATCGTCGCCTTCGCCGACGGCGAGCGGCTGGTCGGCCAGGCCGCCAAGCGCCAGGCGGTGACCAATTCCGAAAGCACGCTGTTTGCCATCAAGCGGCTGATCGGGCGGCGCTACGACGACCCGATGACCACCAAGGACAAGGACCTGGTGCCCTATCGGATCGTCGCCGGCGACAATGGCGACGCCTGGGTCGAGGCGCAGGGCGAGAAATACGCGCCCAGCCAGATCAGCGCCTTCATCCTGCAGAAGATGAAGGAGACCGCGGAAGGCTATCTCGGCGAGACGGTTACCCAGGCGGTCATCACCGTGCCCGCCTACTTCAACGACAGCCAGCGCCAGGCCACCAAGGATGCCGGCAAGATCGCCGGGCTGGAGGTCTTGCGCATCATCAACGAGCCGACGGCCGCCGCGCTCGCCTATGGCCTCGACAAGAAGCACACCGGCACCATCGCGGTCTACGACCTGGGCGGCGGCACCTTCGACATCTCGGTCCTGGAGATCGGCGACGGCGTCTTCGAGGTGAAGGCGACCAACGGCGACACCTTCCTGGGCGGCGAGGACTTCGACGCCCGCATCATCGACTATCTGGCCGACGAGTTCAGGAAGGAGCAGGGCATCGACCTGCGCCAGGATCGCCTGGCGCTGCAGCGCCTGAAGGAGGCGGCGGAGAAGGCGAAGATCGAGCTGTCCTCCGCGGTGCAGACCGACGTCAACCTGCCGTTCATCACCGCCGACGCCAGCGGGCCGAAGCACCTCAACATCAAGCTCACCCGCGCCAAGCTGGAACAGCTCGTCGAAGCGCTGATCGACCGCACCATCGCGCCCTGCAAGGCGGCGCTGAAGGATGCCGGGCTGAAGGCCTCGGAGATCGACGAGGTGATCCTGGTCGGCGGCATGACCCGCATGCCGCGGGTGATCGAACGGGTGAAGCAGTTCTTCGGCCGGGAGCCCCATCGCGGCGTCAACCCGGACGAGGTCGTGGCGCTGGGCGCGGCCATCCAGGCCGGCGTGCTGCAGGGCGAGGTCAAGGACGTCCTGCTGCTGGACGTCACCCCGCTCAGCCTCGGCATCGAGACCTTGGGCGGCGTGTTCACCCGGCTGATCGACCGCAACACCACCATCCCGACGAAGAAGAGCCAGGTGTTCTCCACCGCGGAGGACAACCAGACCGCGGTGACCATCCGCGTCTTCCAGGGCGAGCGGGAGATGGCGGCCGACAACAAGATCCTCGGCCAGTTCGACCTGGTGGGCATCCCGCCCGCACCGCGCGGCATGCCGCAGGTGGAGGTCACCTTCGACATCGACGCCAACGGCATCGTCAACGTGTCGGCGAAGGACAAGGCCACCGGCAAGGAACAGCAGATCCGTATCCAGGCGTCCGGCGGCCTGTCCGACGGCGATATCGAGCGGATGGTCCAGGAAGCGGAGACCAACGCCGAAGACGACCGCCGCCGGCGCGAGCTGGTGGAGGTGCGCAACCAGGCCGACAGCCTGCTGCACCAGACCGAAAAGCAGCTTGCCGAGTTCGACGCCCATTTGGCCGACGCCGACAAGCAGGCGGTGCAGAGCGCCATGGACGATCTGCGCGGCAGCCTCGACGGCGAGGATGCGGCGGAGATCCGCCCGAAGATCGACGCGCTGACCCAGGCGGCCATGAAGATCGGCGAGGCGATGTACAAGGCCAGCCAGGCCGGCGCCGATGGTGACGCCGATGCCGGTGACGGCCCGGGCGCGCCCGGCGGCGAGGCCGGTGCCGGCGAGGGTGCCAACCGGGCGGCCGGCGACGGCGTGGTCGACGCCGACTTCGAAGAGGTCGACGACGACCGCAAGAGCCAGTCGGCCTGACCAACGCTCGGCGGCGCGGGCGGGCCGGTTCGCCGCCGGCCCCGCCCCCGGGCGTGACCGAGGCGGTCCGGCGGACGGGGCATTCGGGTTTGTCCGCGATGCCCCGCTTCGTGTAGAGGGTTGAGGTCCGTGGCCGCAGCGGGCCCCCCTGTCCGCGGTCGCCGGCCGCGGTCGCCGGCCGCGGGCGCGGTTGTGCGGTGACGCTACCCCGGCCTGGCCGGTGCCCTTCCCACCAGGCGCGAATGCTCTATGGCCAAGCAGGATTACTATCAGACTCTTGGCGTCGCCCGCGGCTCCTCGGCGGACGAGTTGAAGAAGGCGTATCGCAAGCTGGCGATGCGCTATCACCCCGACCGCAATCCCGGCGATACCGAGGCCGAGCACAAGTTCAAAGAAATCAACGAGGCCTACGACGTCCTGAAGGACGACCAAAAGCGCGGCGCCTATGACCGTTTCGGCCACGCCGCCTTCGAAGGTGGGGCCGGCGGGCCCGGCGCCGGGCGCGGCGGCTTCGACTTCGGCGGCGGCTTCGCCGACATCTTCGACGAGATGTTCGGCGACTTCATGGGCCGCCGCGGCCGCACCGGCGCGGCGCGCGGGGCGGACCTGCGCTACGACCTGGCGATTTCCCTGGAAGAGGCGTTCCGCGGCAAGCAGGCGACGATCCGCGTGCCGGGATCGGTCGACTGCGAGGCCTGCAACGGAACCGGCAGCGAGACCGGCGCGCCGCCGGCCACCTGCCAGACCTGCAACGGCGTCGGCCGGGTTCGCGCCCAGCAGGGCTTCTTCACGATCGAGCGGACCTGCCCGACCTGCGGCGGTACCGGCAAGATCATCAAGGACCCGTGCCGGGTTTGCGGCGGCACCGGCCAGGTCCGCAAGGAACGGACGCTGGAGGTCAACATCCCCGCCGGCGTCGAGGAAGGCACGCGCATCCGCCTGGCCGGCGAGGGTGAGCCGGGCCTGCGGGGCGCCCCGCCCGGCGATCTCTACCTTTTCCTGTCGATCAAGCCGCACCGCTTCTTCCAGCGCGACGGCGCCGACCTGCATTGCCGGGCACCGATCCCGATGACCACCGCCGCACTGGGCGGTCAGATCGAGGTGCCGTCGGTCGACGGCGGCCGGTCGCGGGTCTCCATCGGGCCGGGCACCCAGAGCGCGACGCAATACCGTCTGCGCGGCAAAGGCATGAGCATCCTGCGCTCGACCCAGCGCGGCGACATGTATGTCGAGGTTCAGGTGGAAACACCGATGAACCTGAACCGAAAGCAGCGCGATCTTCTGGAGGAATTTCAGAAGGCCGGTGGCGAAGGCACTAACCCGCAAAGCCATGGATTCTTTGCCAAAGTGCGCGAGTTCTTCGAGGATTTGAAGGAATAGGCGCCTCGAGTCGCCGCGATTGTTTCGAGATCGTTGACGTCGCCGCTGCAAGGGAAAATCCCACCCCCTCCCTTGGAAGGAGTGGCCGACAGTCCCGCACACCATCCTTTTTAGGTTAGTTTCTACCCAGTAACCCGATGCTCGGTTGAGGATTGGCCCATCGATTGCCGTCTACGGCCCCGCCGCAGGACATTCGTTTGCAATTAAGCCGCTGAACCTGCCCGTTAGCGGTCACTTAACCGTTTCCCGCGCAAACTCAAGACCACTCGGCCTGGTTGCTCGGGAGGTGCGACCCATGCTTCGTTCCTTGTCTATCCGCATGCGCTTGGCGCTCATGGTGGCGATCGGCGTCTTCGGCCTGATCGCGCTCGGCGCGTTCGAGCTGCTGACATCTCGCCAGACGATGGTCGAGGATCGCGAGCGCGAGGTGCGAACGCTCGTCGAGGTCGCCATCGGCACCATCGCCGGTCATCATGCCCTGGTGGCGACCGGCGAGCTGTCCGAGGCGGAGGCGCAGCACCTGGCGATGGAGTCGCTGCGCACGGCGCTCTACGGCGCCGACGACTACTTCTTCATCACCGACACCGCCAACATCATGCTGATGCACCCGCTGAACCGGGATCTCGAAGGCCGCGACCTCACCGGCCTGCAGGACCCAGACGGGGTGGCCATCGTCGCCGACCTGCAGCGGGCGGCGGGCGCCGGGGGCGGCTTCGTGAACTACCGGTGGGACCGGGCCGGCGACGGGACGCTGGTGCCCAAGATCTCCTACGGCGCGCGGTTCCAGCCCTGGGGCTGGATGATCGTGACGGGCGTCTATGTCGACGACATCGACGCCGCCTTCTGGGCCAAGACCCAGTCCGCCGGCCTGATCATCCTGCTGATCGCCGCCGTCAGTGCGGGCATCGGCCAGGCCGTCTCGTTCTCCATCGCCAGCGGCATCGGCCGGATCACCGACACCATGCATCGTCTCGCCGGCGGCGAGACCGATGTCCGGGTGCCGGACCTGGCGGTCAAGAACGAGATCGGCCGCATGGCCGCAGCGGTGGAGGTGTTCCGCGTGAACGCCGAGGAGAAGGCAGCCCTGGAGGCCCGCCAGCACGAGGCGGAGGAGAAGGCCGCGGCGGAGAAGCGTGCCATGCTCAACCGGCTCGCCGACGACTTCGAAGCGAGCGTCGGCGAGATCGTCCAGTCCGTCGCCGCGGCGGCGCAGGAGATGCAGGCCTCCGCCCACGCCATGGCCGAGATCGCGGAGGAAACCAGCCGCCAGTCGACGACGGTGTCCTCGGCGGCGGAGGAAAGCTCCACCAGCGTGCAAACGGTGGCGGCGGCGACGGAGGAGCTGGGCAGCTCGATCGGCGAGATCAGCCGCCAGATGAGCGAGCAGACCGGCGCCGCCGCGGCGGCGGTCGACGCGGCGGAGTCCAGCCATAAGGAGATCAACGGCTTGGCCGACCAGGTGACCGCGATCTCCGGGGTCGTCAGCCTGATCACCGCGATCGCCGAGCAGACCAATCTGCTGGCGCTGAACGCGACGATCGAGGCGGCCCGGGCCGGGGACGCCGGCAAGGGCTTCGCCGTGGTCGCCTCGGAAGTGAAGAACCTGGCCAGCCAGACCGCCAAGGCGACCGACGAGATCGCCGGTCAGATCCAGGGCGTGCAGAGCCAGACCGCGCTGGCGGTCGATGCCATCGCCGATATCAACGAGAAGATCGGCCGGATCCGCGAGATCTCGACCTCGGTAGCCGCCGCGGTGGACGAGCAGACCGCCGTCGCCACGGAGATCGGCAGCAACACCAACCAGGTCGCCGTCGGCACCGCCCAGGTCACCTCGTCCATCAGCGGGGTGCGCGAGGCATCCTCCCAGGCGGGCGAAAGCGCCAGCACGGTCCTGGATGCCGCCGCGGAGCTGTCGCAGCAATCGCAGCAGCTCTCCACCCAGGTCTCGACCTTCATGCAGCGCGTACGCTCGGCCTGACGACCGCGCACCTGGCCGGCCCGAAGAGCCGCCTGCATTCTGAACCTTGTTCCATGGTCGTCGCCCCCGCGCAGGCGGGGCCCTCCCCGACAGGGGCTGCGCCTTGTACCCAGGCGCACTCGGCCGGTGGCGGGCAACCGTGCCCTACCGGCAAGAGGCCCCCGCCTGCGCGGGAGCGACGGATCTTGACCGGGGCGGGATTGTTCACACGCCGTGCTCGGTGTTCTTCCGCCACCTGACAAAAAACCTCACCAGAAGGGCGGCGCCTTGGCGAAGGCGCGCCATTCGGCGGCAAGACCGGCCCGCTCGACGACGGCGATGTGCTGGTGCCAGCCCAGCACGCGGCCCGCCGCCATGGCCAGCGACCGGCGCTCGCCCGCATCGCTCCCGCCGCGCTCATCCACCAGGGTGACCAGCCGCGCCTCCGCCACCGCCAAGTCGTTCAGCCGGCCGAGATGATCCTGAAGGCGCGACAGCGCCCTCAGATACGGTTTGGTCCGCTTGGCGCGGTAGAGCGGGGCGAAGAACTCCGCCACGTAGCGAAGCTTCTTCAACTCGATACGCAACTGGTGCCGGTCCTCGTCCGACAACCGGTCGAACCGGCGGCCGGCCTTCAGCGCCTTGCGATGCCGACGGGCGAGCCTGTCGCGGGCGAACGCGCCGACCGGCCCGTCCGCCACCGCAGCGGCGGCGGCGTCCGGCGGTTCATCGGCCCCATCCGACGCTTCGGGCGTCTGCCGCCAGCCGGCATCGTCCAGCCAGGCCCCGAATGCCAGCATCAGCGCCGTATGCCGCCGCCCCCCCAGCGCGGCGCGCGCCCGTGCATAGCCCGCCTCGCGCGCCGCGGCCACCGCCCCACCCAGGCGCTGCAGCGCCGCGTCATCGGCGAAGGCCCGGTCCAGCGGCGCCATCCCCTCCCCGGCGAACACGTCCCAGTCGCGCGCCGGCCCCAGCTCGCCCGCCAGCCAGCCGACCTCCCGGCGTAGCGCGTCCAAGGTCCCAGCCGGCACCACCGACCGGAAGATCCCGAAGGCCGACCGCAGGCGGCGGAGCGCGACGCGGAGCTGATGCACGCCCTCCGGATCCCGCCCGTCCATCGCCGCGGCCAGGTTGCCCGCCCATTGCGCGTAGCAGGCCGCCAGGATCCGCGTCATCGCCTCGGCGACGGTGTCGCCCGCCGCCAAGGCCGGCACCGCGCGCTTGGCGATCGGCGGCGGCGTGCCGGCCGCCAGCACATAGCCGCGCGCCGCCTTGCTCTGCCATTGCGGGGTCAGCGCGGCGGTGTCGAGCAGGGCTTGGGCGACCCGCCAGACCAGCCGGCGGTCGCCCTCCAGCAACTCCAGCTCCAGCTCCGCGATCGGCTCGGCCCCGCTCAGCGTCTCCAACGCGCCGTCGTCCAGCGCCATCTCGATCCGGGTGCCGCTGGCCGGGTCGCGCAGCACGCGGGTGCGGCGGCGCACCTTGGTCGCGAACACCGCGACCAGCGGCTGGCCGCCGCCGGGGGACCCGAGCAGCGCCGCCAGCCGCGCCTGGGCGGACGGATCGGTGAAGGCGGTGGGATCGGGCTCCAGCCCCGACACCCAGACCTCCCACTCGCCGCGGGCCAAGAGCGCGCCGGCATCGTTGCTCTTGAGCGTCTGGACGAAGCGGCGTCCGACCTTGCGCACGCGCAGGCCGAGCCCGGCGCGGCGCAACGCCTGATCGGCCGTGTCGTAGTAGACGCTGTGCAGCCGCCGCGCCGGCCGGCCGCCATCGGCCTCCAGATCGGCCGGCCGCTGCAGCGCAAAGGCCCGCGCCAGGTCCTTCGGCGGTCCTGCCAGGGTGAGCTCGATCTCCAGCGGCAGCCCGGGCGCCGGCGGTGCGGCGCCCGGTTCGGGGGTGGCGGCGGGAGGCGCCGCAAGGGTCGTCGCGGGGGACTCCGCCGGCGCGGCAGGCGCGGGCGGCACGGCGCTATCGTTCAACGGGCGCTGGTCCTCATCGCGGATGGCGGCGGTAGCGGCCGGTTGGGGCCGGTGTGCCGGCAATTCCGCTATGACTTCGTGACAGACTCGGTTCACCAAGACAATCCCATTGCCGGCAATGGTCGACAACCTGGCTCATTTGTCTACAGGTCGCCCCGTTGATCCCGCCGCCGCCGCGACCATCTATGAAGAGGTCGGGGACGCCAACTAGGGTCCCCGGACGGCAAGAAGGCAGAAGGGAGCGGGCCGATGCGACCGGGCGCTCTGCTTCTCTCTCGCTTCGCGATGAAGGAGACGCTGGCACATGGCACGGTTATCCCTGTTCAGCAGCCCGCTGATGCTTGGCTTCGAGCAGTTCGAGCAGACCCTCAACCAGGTCACCAAGGCATCGAGCGATGGCTACCCGCCCTACAATATCGAGAAATCCGGGGAAAACGGGCTGTGCATCACGCTCGCCGTCGCCGGGTTCGGGCTTGGCGACCTTCAGGTGAAGGTCGAAGACAATCAGCTCCGGATCAGCGGCCGTCAGGAGGACGACCCGGCCCGCGTGTTCCTGCATCGCGGCATCGCCGCCCGGCAGTTCCAGCGCTCCTTCGTGCTGGCCGACGGCATCAAGGTCACGGGCGCCCATCTCAGCAACGGCTTGCTGAGCGTCGAGTTGGAGCGGCCGACACAGGAAGCGCGCGTGCGGACGATCGAGATCGTCAGCGCCGGGGCCGCGCCTCGCAGCGCCGGCGACGGGGCCGATGGCACGATCGATATCGATGCCCGGAGCCGATCCGCCGGTTGAGCGGCCGATCGGACGACCACCGACTGCGTGTCGCAAGACAACGCTTAACGATTTCTTGAAGAGATCGGTGGTACCGTAAGGTTTGAAAGGAATCGTGTCATGACGTTCCATCAACGCTCCGGGAGCGAGCCGGAGAGGATGGTAATGACTGTCCAGGATTTGGCCGCCCTTGGATTTGGCGAGACGGCCTATATCAAGCCTGTCGTCGTCGAGGGACGGCCAGCCTATGCGCTGCACGCCGCAAACGGCGTACCGATCGCGGCGGTGTCGACCCGCGACCTGGCGTTCGTCCTGGCACGGCAAAACGATCTGGAGCCGGTCAGCGCGCACTAGCCCATCGGCGCACGGAGTCGCCCAGCGGATCCTCGCCGCGGGTTCGACCGCGCGTCGGTATCGACGCGCTGATGGCGTTGGACGGTCCGACGGATGACGTCCGACAGACGCGCGGAAGAACCAATGACACCGCCTCACGCCGATGCCGCACCCCCGTGGCCGGCGGGCCCCATCGAGCGGTTCCGGCAGGTCTGGCAGGCGCTGGCGACGCGCCTCGGCCAGCCGCCGACCCGGCGGGATCTCGATCCCGTGGCGTTCCCGTTCGCGCTCGGCTGGTTCATGCTCCTGGAGTATCACCGCGGCCCGGACTGCCTGCGCTGCCGTCTCGCCGGCAACGAGGTGATGACCGTCTTCGGCTGGACGAAGATCCGCCATCGCTGGCTCGACACGGTCGCGAACCGACCCCTGGCACGCGACAGCGCCGACTTCGCCCGGCGGGTGATCGACGGGGGGCGACCGCTGCTCGACCGCCACACCGCCGACCTGCCCGGGCGCCGCACGGTCTCGCTCCTGCGCGGCGGGTATCCCCTGACGCCGCTCGCCGGCGAGCCGGAGATGCTGGCCATCGTCTATCAATATGTCGGCGCGCGGCCGGAACCGCCACGCCCCTGACCTGCGGCGGCGGCCGCCATCGCTTGGCGGGCGCGGCCGGTGTGACTATATCTCCAACCTTGCCCGAGCGGTGGCGCCCCGGCCGCGGCTCGCCCATGGGATCTGGAGAGATCGAACGCCATGTCCGGGCCGGATGCCCCGCGCACCCTCTACGACAAGATCTGGGACAGCCATATCGTCGCCCGGCGCGACGACGGCACCTGCGTCCTCTATATCGACCGCCATCTGGTGCATGAGGTGACCAGCCCGCAGGCATTCGAAGGCCTGCGGATGGCCGGCCGGCCGGTGCGCCGGCCCGGCGCGACGCTGGCCGTCGCCGACCACAATGTGCCGACCAGCGACCGCGCCGCCGGCATCGCCGATCCGGAAAGCGCGCTGCAGGTCGAGACGCTGCGGCAGAACTGCGCGGAGTTCGGCGTCGAGTTCTTCGACATGGACGATGTCCGCCAGGGCATCGTGCACATCATCGGCCCCGAACAGGGCATGACCCTGCCAGGCATGACCATCGTCTGCGGCGACAGCCACACAGCCACCCATGGCGCCTTCGGGGCGCTGGCCTTCGGCATCGGGACCAGCGAGGTGGAGCATGTGCTGGCCACCCAGACGCTGATGCAGCGCCCGTCGAAGAACATGCGCATCACGGTCGACGGCGCCTTGCCGCTGGGCGTCACGGCGAAGGACATGATCCTGGCGATCATCGCCAAGATCGGCACCGCCGGCGGCACCGGCCATGTCATCGAATATGCCGGCGAGGCGGTGCGCGCCCTGTCGATGGAAGGCCGCATGACGGTCTGCAACATGTCGATCGAGGCGGGGGCGCGGGCCGGGCTGGTGGCGCCGGACGACACCACCTACGACTATCTGCGCGGCCGGCCGATGGCGCCGAAGGCGGGTTTCTGGGAAGCCGCGGTCGCCCATTGGCGCACCCTGCCCGGCGACCCCGGCGCCCGCTACGACACCGAGGTGACGTTGCCCGCCGCGGAGATCGCGCCCAGCGTGAGCTGGGGCACCAGCCCGCAGGATGTCGTGCCGATCACCGGCGCGGTGCCCGATCCGGACGCCTTCGACGAAGCCGACCGCAGCCAGGCGGCCCGCCGCTCGCTGGACTATATGGGCCTGGCGCCGGGCACGCCGATGACCGAGATCCCGATCGACGCGGTGTTCATCGGCTCCTGCACCAACGGCCGCATCGAGGATCTGCGCGCCGCCGCGGCGGTGGCGGACGGCCGGCGCGTCGCCGACGGGGTGCGGGCGATGATCGTCCCCGGCTCCGGCCTGGTGAAGGCGCAGGCCGAGGCGGAGGGTCTGGACCGCATCTTCACCCAGGCCGGCTTCGACTGGCGCGAGCCCGGCTGCTCGATGTGCCTGGCGATGAACGCCGACAAGCTGGCGCCGGGCGAGCGCGCCGCCAGCACGTCCAACCGCAATTTCGAAGGCCGCCAGGGCCGCGGCGGGCGCACCCATCTGGTCAGCCCGGCGATGGCCGCCGCGGCCGCGGTGACCGGACGGCTGACGGATATCCGGGAGATGCTATAGCCGCGCGATCGTCAGGGACGCGCGCCCTACAGCGGCTTGAAGTAGCGCGCCACGGGCCAGGGCTGGAAGCCGAGGGCCTCGTAGGCCCGGCGGGCCGGTTCGTGTCCGCGGTCGCCGACGGTCTCGACCATGACCATCTTCATGCCGCGGTCACGGATGTGCCGTTCGGCAAAGTCGATGAGCTGCCGGCCGACGCCTTCGCGCTGCCGATCCGGCGATACGGCGACGATGTAGACTTCCCCCATCTGGTCCTCTGGATGCAGGCGAAGTCCGATGAAGCCGGCCAAGGCGTCGCCCTGAAGCGCCAGCCAGACGGTCTCAGGCTCCCCGTCCAGAAGCGCGGCGACATCGGCCGTCTGCCGCGCTTGCCAGCCTTCGGGATAGAAGGCGTCGTAGACGAACCGCGGCACATCCATCTGGGTCTTCGCAAAGACAGGCGCCCAGGCGCCGATCGCGAGCGCCAGCACCGCGTCCCTGTAGGCCGCGTCATATGCAACGATCACGCGGTCGTTCACAAAAAGTCTCCGGCCGCCGTGCTTGGGCCATTCCCCCATCGAGGGGGAGGGAAGTCCTGAATGTCGATTGAGCCTAGAGCGGTTCAACGACGAAACTGAAGCCATGCTTGCGAAACCCGAGGCTCTCGTAGAATCGGTGCGCCTTCTCTCTTCCGGTGTTCGCCGACAGGGTCAGCTTGTAGCAGCGCTTCTGTCGACACATCGCGATCGCCGCCTGCATCATCGCCGTGCCGACGCCGCATCCCTGCTGGTCGACCGCCACCACGACGGCCTCCACCACGCCGGATGGCGCGCCCATATGGCCGAGATTGTCCATGATGAGCAGCGCAAAACTGCCGACGATCCTTCCTCGCACGACCGCAACATAGAGGTTGTAGTCCGGATAGGACTCGAACCGTCGGAAGATCGCGCGCGCCGTGTCGAGGTCCAGAACCACCCCGTCATCGATCTCCGGCTGTGCGTACAGCCCGATCACCTCGGCGAGATCCTGCGACTGGGCGACACGAATCTGCGGAACGTCCATGGCTCGCCCTATGCATCTTCTTGTCGAAGCATCGCGATTGGCCGCGATCGCCGTGGCCACGGGAACCCTTGACGGCGACGTCTTCGCCCGGCCTCAGCCGACCGCCGCCAGAAGCGGCCGGGTCAGGTCGGACAGCGCCACCCTTTGCCGGCCGGCCGCGTCGAAGTTCTTAGGATCGAGCCAACGGTCGAAAGCGGCCCCGAGTGCCGGCCATTCGCCATCGATCACGGCGTACCAGGCGGTATCGCGATTGCGGCCTTTCGACACGGTCGCCTGGCGGAACACGCCCTCGAAGCTGAAGCCGAGGCGCTGGGCCGCCCGGCGCGACGCCGCGTTCAGCGCGTTGCATTTCCATTCGTAGCGCCGGTAGCCGAGGCCGAAGGCGCGGCCCATCAGCAGGGCCATCGCCTCCGTCGCCGCGACGCGCCGCTGCAACAGAGGCGAGAAGCAGATATGCCCGACCTCGATCGCCCCGTTCGCCGGATCGATGCGCATCAGCGACGCCACCCCCGCGGCCCGCCCGGTGGCGGCGTCGACCACCGCGTAGAATTGCGGGTCCGCCGTGGCCGACGCCGCCTCCAGCCAGATGCGGTAGGCGGCCGGATCCTCGAAGGGGCCGTAGGACATGTAGCGCCACAGCGCGCCCGCCCGGTCCTGCGCGTTGGCCGCGAACAGGTCGTCGCCATGGCGCGTCGGGTCCAGCGGCTCCACCCGGCAGGTCCGCCCCTCGACGGTTGCGCGCGCCGGGAACGCCGGCGGATGCCAGTCGCGGACCGGGTCGCCCAGCGGCGGCGCGGGCGCTCCGCCGTTCGGCGACAGGTCGGTCTCGGGCGGGTCGGTCGGCTGAGCGCTCATGGAACTGGCATCGGGTGCGGGACGGGATCGGCGGGCCGCGGCGGTCTCCGCCGGCAGGGTCGGGCGGGCACAATGCCGCGGCATGCCGACGAAGGCCACAGCGGATGCGGCGGGCAGCCGCGTTGCCGTCGGCCCCAGACCGGCTAGGCTGAGACCGATGCATCGGTGGTGCATCGGCGGTGAAGGGCGGCCGGTGCTGAGCGGTCTGGGCCGTCGGCATGCCGACGGCCGTCAGGCCATGATTTCGCCGAATTCCCTTCTCGGCTCCCGGGCGGTCGGCTATAACCCGCGCGCGGACCACCCAGGGGCGAACGCGCCGGGCGGCCCTGCATCGGGTGCCGCGTTTCGGCGGCGGCGCCTTGGCTCTCTCGTCGGCCGACGCCGCCTGAGCGCGCAGCGAGGGGCCAGAGTTAGCGCGCGCGCTTGGTCGAACAGGCGCCGCGGCGGGGCCGGAAAGACCCGGCCGAGCGCGAGAAATGAGGCTGGAGATGGCAACGATCAAGGCCGGTGCGTTCGATTTCCTGCGCCGGTTTGCGTCGCGGACGATCGCCGCGGGATCCCTGGCGGCGACGGCGGTTCTGACCGTCGGGAGCGCCGGGGCGGCCGAGCCGCGGCCCTGGGGATTGGGCCTTCAGGAACCGGCGACCCCGGTGATGGAGCGGTTGCACGAGTTCCACAACCTGCTGCTGATCATCATCATCGCCATCGTCGCCGTCGTTCTCGGCCTGCTTGTCTTCGTCATGTGGCGCTTCCGCGCCTCGCGCAACCCGACACCGTCGCGCACCTCCCACAATACGCTGATCGAGATCATCTGGACCGCGGTGCCGGTGCTGATCCTGCTGGTGATCGCCTACCCGTCCTTCCGGCTGCTCTACTTCATGGACCGGGTCGAGGACCCCGAGCTGACCGTCGTCGTCACCGGCTATCAGTGGTACTGGTCCTACGAGCTGCCCGACCAGCAGATCCGGCCCTTCAACAGCTACATGCTGCGCGACGACGAGATCGGCGAGGGCCAGGTCCGTCTGCTGTCGGTGGACCGCCCGCTGGTGCTGCCCGTCGACACCAATGTGGAGGTCCTGGTCCGCGGCGCCGACGTCTTGCATAGCTGGGCGGTGCCGGCCTTCGGCGTGAAGAAGGATGCGGTGCCCGGGCGGACCAACCACACCTGGGTGAACATCCTCCACGAAGGCACCTATTACGGCCAGTGCTCGGAGATCTGCGGCATCGGCCACGGCTTCATGCCGATCGAGGTGGAGGCGGTCAGCCGCGAGGACTTCGACGCCTGGGTGATGGCCCAGCTCGACGGCCGCGAACTCGACACCCCGCCGGTGCTGCTGACCCAAACCTATGAAGAGGCGCTGGCGCGGCAGGCGGTGGCGGACGCCTCGACCGCCGCCGCGGCGCCGACGCCGGAGCCGGCCGACTAGACCGACCAAGCCTTGAGCGGACGGCCGACCGGGGCGAGATCGCAAGCCCGACCGAGCGGATCCTTCGCCGACGCCCCTTGAGAGACCCGCGCCCGAGAGACAGCGACAGACCCCATGGCCCATCCCCACGCTCCCCACGACACGCATGCCGAGGCCCATCACGACCACAAGCCCGGCTTCGTCCAGCGCTGGCTGTTCTCGACCAATCACAAGGACATCGGCACGCTCTACCTGATCTTCTCGGTGATCGCCGGGCTGATCGGCGGCCTGTTCTCCGTGGTCATGCGCATGGAGCTGCAGGACCCGGGCATGCAGTACCTGGCCGACGGCCAGCAATGGAACGTCTTCATCACCGCGCACGGCCTGATCATGGTCTTCTTCGTGGTGATGCCGGCGATGATCGGCGGGTTCGGCAACTGGTTCGTGCCGTTGATGATCGGCGCGCCGGACATGGCCTTCCCACGCCTCAACAACATCAGCTTCTGGCTCTTGGTGCCGGCCTTCTTCCTGCTGCTGGGCTCCGCCTTCGTCGGGCCGGGGGCGGGCACCGGCTGGACGATCTATCCGCCGCTGTCCGACGATCTCGGCCATCGCGGACCATCGGTCGACATGGCCATCTTCGCGCTGCATCTGGCCGGCGCCTCGTCGATCCTCGGCGCCGCCAACTTCATCACGACCATCTTCAACATGCGCGCGCCCGGCATGACGCTGCACAAGATGCCGCTGTTCGTCTGGTCGATGCTGGTCACCGCCTTCCTCTTGTTGCTGGCGGTGCCGGTGCTGGGCGGCGCCATCACCATGCTGCTCACGGATCGGAACTTCGGCACGGCATTCTTCGATCCGGCGGGCGGCGGTGATCCGCTGCTGTTCCAGCACCTGTTCTGGTTCTTCGGGCACCCGGAAGTCTACATCATGATCCTGCCGGGCTTCGGCATGATCAGCCACATCGTCTCCACCTTCTCCAAGAAGCCGGTGTTCGGCTATCTCGGCATGGCCTATGCCATGGTGGCGATCGGCGTGGTCGGCTTCATCGTCTGGGCGCACCACATGTACACGGTCGGCCTCGACGTCGACACGCGCGCCTATTCCACCGCGGCCACCTTGATCATCGCGGTGCCGACCGGCATCAAGATCTTCAGTTGGATCGCCACCATGTGGGGCGGCTCCATCGAGTCCAAGACGCCGATGCTGTGGGCCATCGGCTTCATCTTCATGTTCACCATCGGCGGCGTGACCGGCGTGGTGC
>JANQSN010000041.1 GCA_028284045.1 Alphaproteobacteria bacterium
ACGCCATCGGCCGCCTCGTCGACACCTTCACCCCTGTAGAGTGCCAAAACTACTTCGCCGCCTGCGGCTATGATCCAACCTGGTAGGCTAACGCTCTAGTCGCCTTGGGCGCTTTGTCCAAAGACATCATCGAATGTCTCAATAACACCTGGCTGATAGATGCCTGCCACCAGTATGATGCCCAAGATAATAACCGCAATCGATCCGCAAATGCTTGCGAGTACATTCCACCCAAATTGTCTCTTAACCGAGGCTCTTCTTTCGATATTCTGAAGTGTTCTCAGCAGAATTCCAGATAGTGCATTTTTTTATTTCTGGTGCTCTGGAAGCTACAATCTCATCAACAAATCAGAGCATTAAGCCTTCTGCTTCAGTCCGAAGTCGTTCCAATTCTTCATCGCCTAAATGCTCGACATAGGCATCCAGCTCAACGTTTCCGGGAGCTTTGCCGTGGTTTTCACGATAGCGAATTACCCAATTGCGTTTTCCATTCTTGTATAGGCCGTAGGCAACCAGTCCGACGAGATCCTGAGTTTTCTCGTCTTCTACCAGTTTCTCAAATATCGGATTGTAACGTGGCTCCGCCACAGTCTCATTAGAGACGTTAATGCGTTCGGAGTTCACGACTGATTTTTCTTCATGATCCTCAGTGGTCACGAGAAATGGCTCTTCAAGGGCGACAAACTGTTGAGATTAGTGGCTCTTGCGCGCGGCCAACCGAACGGCACGATCAAAGACATCGCGACTCACCGACTCGACGATCCGGCCGTTCGGCATGCGAGTAACCACCCAACTATGGTCCGAAGCCCCTGGCAGCCGATCAATGGACGCAGATTCCCTACGTACGAAAAAGTCTTTGTTTGCTGAAGACTCTCTCACCGAGCATGTCCGATTCCGATGACCCGCAGGCACAATGGCACCCCTCGATAGCTAATCTCGAGTCTATATATGGGGCTATAACCCCAAGTTTTGCAACGATTATCACCCGGTTCACGTTAGAGAACCGTTAACCCACTCACACTGCTTCCTGAGAAGCTCTCTTTCACCCTTGTCGAAGCTGCGCGAGGTTTGTCGTGAGCGTTCACGCATGCCGCCGAATTGTAGATCCCAACCATTATACCCTGACGCGGTGACAAAATCGCCGATAGGGATCGATTGATCGATGAAGTAGATCAATTCAGAGCGTTGTCGAACCTTACAGACCGCGCGAGATCACCACATCCGCCCGGCCCCCCGTGCCGACCGTGACGTTCTCGTACATGAAGTCTCGCTGCTGCCGGCCGGCCTCTTCCCAGATCACCGAGGTCATCAGCGACCAGTCGCCGGCGGGCAGGCCGGAGAAGGTAAAGCGGCCGTCGCCGTCGGCGGTGGTGGTGCGGCGGTAGCGGCCGTAGCGCGGGTCGCGGTTGGCGATGCTTTGGTAGCCGGCCTCCGCCGCCGCGCGGATCTCGCGGGTGTAGTCGTTCCACGGCACCAGCACGACCGGCTGCCCGGCCGCCGACACCACCTGCCCGTCGCCGCGCACCATATAGGCGCGGCCGGCGATGCTGGCGCTGCCGCCGGTGCCGTAGGGCGCGAAATCCGCCTCGACGAAGGGGGTGCCGATCACGTATTCGGCGTCGGGCTGGTTCGCCGGCCGCGGCGGGACGTCCGGCAGCGGGCCGAAATAGGCGCAAGCCCCGAGCGTCAGCCCGGCGGCGATCAACGCCCATCGGACGGTGGCGGAGACCCGCTCGGCGGGGCCTGCGCGGCGGGCGATCGGGGCAGGGGTCATCGGGCCTCCGCTATCCGGGCGGGGCGAGGGCGGCGGACCGGCCGCGCCCCAGAACCGGGCGATGATGCACCACCGGTTGGGCGCGGCCAAGGCGAAGGCGGGCGCCGGTTTCGGGAGAGCGTGAGCCATGCGGCCGGAGCTGCCGGTTCTCTTCGCGGCGGTGCTGTGGGGCCTCTACTGGATGCCGCTGCGCTGGCTGGAGGCGCTGGGCCTGGCCGACACCGCGGCCGGGGCGCTGATGCATGCCAGCGCGGCCGTCCTGGTCGTGCCGGTGCTGGTGGCGATCCGCGGCCGGCTCGCCGTCGATCCGGTGGGCTATGCCGTGGTCGGCGGGCTGATCGGCATCGCCTTCGGCTGCTACTCCGCCGCGGTGTCGCTGACCACCATCATCAACGCGGTGCTGCTGTTCTACCTGACGCCGCTGTGGATCCTGCTGATCGAGACGGTGTTCCTCGGCCACCGGCTGTCGGGCCTGCGCCTGGCCACGGTGGCGGTCGGGCTGGCCGGGTTGGTCGTCGTCCTGGGCGGCGACGGGCGCGGCCTGCCCTGGCCCGGCAATGCGGGGGATTGGCTGGGGCTCTTGTCGGGCCTCGCGTGGGGCGTGGCGGCCGTCGTCATCCACCATCATCGCCGCCATCTCGCGGTGGCGCCGACCACCGGCGTCTCGCTGGTCGCCGCGGGCGTGGCGGCGGTGAGCGTCCATCTGGTGCTCGGCGGGGCCGTGCTGGGCGGCGGCGCTCTCTCTCCGGTTGCGGCGGCCTGGGCGGCCGACCCGTGGCGGCTGGTCGCCATCATCGCGCTGTGCCTGGCGATGGTCGGGCCGGCGATGCATCTGTCGATCGGCGGCACGCAGCATCTGGCCCCGGTGGTGCTGACGCTGATCTTGATGCTGGAGGTGGCGATCGGCGTCGGCAGCGCCGCCTTGTTCGCCGGAGAGGCGTTCGGTGCCCGTCAGGCGATCGGCACGGCGCTGGTGCTGCTGGCGGCGCTGGCCGAGCCGCTGGTCGATGCGGTGCGCCGGCAACGCTCTGACTCCAATCTAGAGAGAGGCGATTGAGGGTCTGTTCGCGTACCTGAGCGCCATTCGGAGGCCATACAGTAAGCACATTGAATAGTTATGTGCAGAATTGATCATTTTCTTACGAATACCGATGGCAGTCTCTCATGTTTCGAACAGAGTTGCTATTGAGCTAGATGACTTGAGCGCTGCGTTCCAAAGCCATGCCAAAGATATTAGCAAGGGCGTTTCGCATCCATTGACGTCGAAGTGCATTTGGAGAATACTAAATGTGAAGCTCATTTCCTACACAACTCAGGTGTGACATCGGAGTGGTCTAATGCAAATCCAGCCGTTCAAATCTAAATGGTACATCATTCTCTTTATTGATGATTAAAAATGATCGAACTGGAGAATACTGCCCACAGTTACGTAAGTCAATCAAGTGCAGGGCTTGTATTTATTGGATCTCTTATTTTAATTGTAGGTGCGTCTATTGCTCCGATATTCCGCATATACAATTATAAATTGTCGAGAGCGCCATATTTTGTTTATCTATCTGCAATCTTGCTTATTTCAACAGTAATGAAAGTTGTGTGGCTGCTTTCTGTACAGGCAGCGCTGGCTGGTTTCCTGTGGGTGCTGGTGCTAGTTGATGTGCTTGTCTTGTTGGTAACTGGGTATGCGTTGGCTGTTATAGCGATGGCTCGATCGCGAGATGCTTATGGTCATGCAGGTATGGCGTTTCTCGCGTTCATTCCGATTGCAAATTTCTGGTTGTTATTCAGATCTTCTAAGGAAAATACACTGGTGAGCTACTGCCATGTCTCGCTCTTATTTGTCGGTGCGCGTGGTGTTTTCTTAGGGATCATTATATTGATCGGCGCAGTCGCTTTTAAGATGTTTTTGGAATATAAGATAAATGAAAAAATGATTGCGGCTGCCGAGGATTATCCACAAACGGAAGAGCCTGTTTTCGGTACAACGTTAGAGATGATGCTACAGCATCAGGGACTTGAAGCGACAATCCGCCAAATTGCCTTTGAGGTCCCAAGCAGGCGCATCAGTGATGTAATGGTACTGAGACGTGCGGAAGGAGATGGTAACACACTGCGCTATATCTATGATCTTTCAATTGATATTGACATGTTGCCTGCGGAGTTTCATGAAAGTGTTGCGCAACAAAATTGTGCTTTTCAGGATCTTCTGCCAATAATTAATGCTGGTGCTACATTGGAACATGCCATCCATCATGTTGATGGACCATTGATTGATAGAATTGTTGTGACAAAGCAAACTTGTGAATTCTGGAATCTTGATTAGTTTCTTGAGTTTTTTGCAAATTATTGGCATCAGATCTGTGTGAAGATGCGCATTTTAAGATGCTCTTCAGAAGATGTAGTGTCTTAAGATTCTCTGGTGAAGATTGGTGCGGGTGAGGCGTGGAACTCCGACCCCGGACCCGCGCTCAAGCAGGGCAACGCCCGATAGCGCGAATGAAATGAAATGGTGCGGTCGAGAAGACTCGAACTTCCACCCTGTTTCCAGGACAGCGACCTCAACGCTGCGCGTCTACCAGTTCCGCCACGACCGCACGTCGCAGGGGCTTGCCGCCCCAGGGCGCTTGCCGATACCAGAAGACATGATGACGATCAAGCAGGCGCGCGCCACGGCGGTGGCCGATCCCGCCGGCGACGGGCCGCTGCGGCTGGCCGATGGCGGCCCCGGCACCGTGGCGTGGGACACGGCCCGCCACCCGGTCGACTACCCGCCGGCCGTCGCGGCGATGGAAGCGCGGGCCGCGGCGATCCGCGCCGGCCGGGCCGGCGAGCTGGTCTGGCTGTTGGAGCATCCGCCGCTCTACACCGCCGGCACCAGCGCCGATCCGGGCGAATTGCTTCAGCCGATGCGCTTCCCCGTCCACCGCAGCGGGCGCGGCGGCCGCTACACCTATCACGGGCCGGGCCAGCGGGTGGCCTATGTGCTGCTGGACCTGGAGCGGCGCGGGCGCGACCTGCGGCGTTTCGTGTGGCTGTTGGAGGAATGGCTGATCACCGCGCTCGCCCGCTTCGCCGTGACGGCGGAGCGCCGGCCGGGCCGGGTCGGCCTATGGGTCGACCGCGGGCGCCATCCCGGCCCGGGCGGCGCGCGGCCGGGGGCGGAGGACAAGATCGCCGCCATCGGCATCCGGGTGCGCCGCTGGGTCAGCTATCACGGCATCTCGCTGAACGTGGAGCCGGATCTCGACCACTTCGCCGGCATCGTGCCCTGCGGCGTGGCCGAGCACGGCGTCACCTCGCTGGTCGATCTCGGCCTGCCGGTAACGATGGCGGATGCCGACCTGGCGTTGCGCGCCGGTTTCGAGGCCGTTTTTGGTCCTGTGGTTCAGGGCTGATCAAATGTAGCCGTGCATCGCCGCGGCCAGCGCGGCCAGCATCGATGTCACGAACACGGTGAACGTCACGGCTTCACGGTCGAAGTCAGACATAATCGAGGTCTCCTTATCCCTACAAATCCGTCGCGATCCGCCGCGGTCACATCAGCGCGGTGAGGATCAGGTGAATGCCCAGCCCGCCGAGCGCGATGAACAGGCATCGGCGGAACAGTGTCTCCGACAGGCGGTTGCGGACCCGCCGGCCGAGCTCCATGCCGGCCAGCGCCGGCAACACCGCCAGCAGCGACCCGAGCCCAAGCTCCCAGCCCAGCCGCCCGGTGGTGGCCAGCGCCACGGCGAGCATCCCGCTCGACAGCGCGAACAGGAACCCCATCGCCTGGACGAGCTGCTGGCGCGGCAGGCCGATCGCCTGGAAATATGCAACCCCCGGCATGACCGACGATCCGGTCATCCCGGAGATCACCCCGTTGACGACGCCGGCCGCGGGGCCGACCCAGCGCTCCGCCGCGCGCTTCAGCGCAAAGCCTGGGCGCAACAGGCCGAACGCCCCATAGGCGATCAGCGTGGCGCCCAACAGCACCGCCAGCGCATCCACGGGCAGGTGCCCGGCCAACAGCGCCCCCGCCCAGACGAAGGCGGTGGCCGCGACGAGGAAGGGCCACAGCCGGGACAGCACCGGCGCCACCGGCCCGCCCGCCAGCGCCTGCCAGACATTGGTCAGGAAGGACGGCGCCAGCATCAGCGCGATCGCCGTCGGCAGGCCGATCACCGCGGTCAACAGGCCCAGCGAGATCGTCGGCAGGCCGAGGCCGACAATGCCCTTAACGCCGCCGGCCAGCAGGAAGACGGCGGCGACCACCAAGCCTTCCTCGACGGACATGGGCCGCGGACCCTCGCGCGCGGTTGCGATCACGAGGCCAGCGTCGCACGGCCGGCGCCGCCCGTGAATCCCGAGATGTACAAAGCGTGACTTTGTTGTAGACTAAGCCATATCGTAATACTTCGTTAATACCGATGGTCTTCGATCTCACCGACCTGAAGCTGTTCGTCGCGGTCTGCGACGCCGGCTCCATCACCCAGGGCGCGGCGCGGGTCGGCTTGTCGCTGCCCTCGGCCAGCGTGCGCATCCGCGAGATGGAGGCGGCCGCCGGCGTCGCACTGTTCGAGCGGCGTCACCGCGGCGTGGAGGTCACGCTGGCCGGCCGCACGGTGATGCACCATGCCCGGCTGGTCGGCGAGCAGGTGCGCCGGCTGGACCGGGAGCTGGCGGATTTGCGCCGGGGTGTCGGCGGCCATGTGCGCATCCTCTCCAACACGGCGGCCTTGAGCGAGGTGATGCCGCGGCGCATCGGCGCCTACCTGCGCGACCGGCCCTGGGTGCGCATCGATTTCGAGGAGCGGCTGTCCGGTGAGATCGTCGACGACATCCGCAACGCGCGCGCCGATATCGGCATCATCGCGGCGGGGCCGGACACCTCGGGCCTGCGCGAGATCCCGTTCGCCAGCGACGAGCTGGTGGTGGTCATGCCGCCCGACGATCCCTTCGTGGCCCTGCCGTCGGTGCCCTTCGCCAGCTTGTTCGAGCGGGAGTTGATCGGCCTGACCGGCGGCACGCCGCTCTACGGTTTCCTGGCGGCGAAGGCGGCGGCGTCGGGCGGGCAGCTCTATTACCGCCTGCGCCTGCGCGGCTTCGGCGATATCTGCCAGGTGGTCGCCGAAGGGATCGGCGTCAGCGTGGTCATCCGCTCCGCCGCGGAGCGCTATGCCGGCGACGCGCCGCTAACCATCCGCCCGCTGGATGCCGATTGGGCCAAGCGCGTCCTGTTGATGGTCGTCAATCCCCGCATCCGATCGTCACCGGCGGCGGCCGATTTCGTCGATGCGATGCGCCAGGCGGACCCGGCCTGACTCACGGAGCCGGCCACGCCCCCGGGCGGCGGCGTTGTCAGTGGGCGGCGAGCGGCTGTGTCAGAGTCTTCACGATCAGGCGCCGCGCGGTCGGCAGCCGGCGGCCCGCGTCGAGCAGCAGGCGGCGCGCCAGCTTCGCCGGCAGGCTCTCGCGGGCATACAGCTCCGCGATCGCCAGGGTCGACCAGTACATGCCCGCCGACAGCCGGCGGTGATCGCGCTCATAGGCGCCGAGCGCCCGCGCATCGGCGGGCCCGCGCCCGCGCTTCAGCGCACGGCGAATATGGTCGACCAGGATCGCTTGGCCCTGGACACCCAGGTTGAAGCCATGCGCGGTGACCGGGTGCATGCCAACCGCCGCGTCGCCCACCAGGGCGAAGCCGGGCCGGGCGAATTCGTTGGCATAGACCCCGACCAGCGGATAGGCGAAGCGTTCCGACAGCGAGGTCAGCCGGCCGAACCGGTGCTTCAGGCGGTGGCTGGCGGCCTGGAGGTAGTCGCCGATCGCCAGGCCCATCTGGCGCGTCGCCTCCGCCGGCGCGAAGGTCTGGACGATGGAGGCTTGGCCGTCGTTCAAGGGCAGGACGGCGAGCGCCCCGCCGGGCAGGAAGCATTCCCACGCGACATGGTCGTGGGGATGCTGGAACTGCGCCTTGGTGACGATCATCGTCTTGGCAAAGTCGTGCTGGGAAGCGGCGATCCCGGCCATCCGCCGCGCGGCGGAGAAGCGGGTGTCGGCGCCGACGACCAAGCCGGCCTCGATCTCGCGTCCGTCCGCCAGGGTGACCACACCGCCTTCCGCCCCGAGGCTGAGGCCGACCACCGTTGCATCGGTCATCAGGGCGGCTTCGCCACTCGCCGTCTGCTCCGCATAGAGCGCCCGGCGGATCACGTGGTTGGACACGAAGCAGCCCAGCGCATCCTCGCCCACCGCGGTCGGGTCGAAATGCAGGGCGGCCGTCGAGCGGCCGTTGATCACATTGGCGGATTTCAGCGGCGCGATCTCGTCGTCGGCGATATGCGCCCAGGCGCCGATCTGCTGGAGGATCTCCACCGAGCGCAGGGACAGCGCGATCTCCCGGCCGTCATAGGCCGGGTCGGCCAGCCCCGCTTCGCCCTGGCGGTCCACCAGCGTGACCGCCAGGCCCAGCCCCCGCAGTGACAGCCCCAGCGACAGCCCGGCCGGCCCCGCCCCGATGATCAGCACATCCGTGCGGTCGCGGGCGGCGGAAACGGCGGTGACGGTAGCCATGGCAAGGATCCAGTTGCAGCGGCGGCGATGGTGAGACCGGCGCAGGCGCCGCCGGACCCCGCGCCTACCCCGCCGCGGTGCCCGACGGCAGGGCGTCGGCGAGGCGGCCGGCGGCGGGCATGCCGACGGCATGGAACCCGGCATCGACGAAATGCACCTCGCCGGTGATGCCCGAGGCCAGGTCGGACAACAGGAACATCGACGCGCCGCCGACATCGTCCTGGGTGATGTTCCGCCGGAGCGGGGCATGCAGCTCGTTGAACTTGTAGACGGAGCGCGCGTCGGCGATGGCCGAGCCGGCGAGCGTGCGCATCGGTCCGGCGGACACGGCGTTGACGCGCACCCCCTGCGGCCCGAGATCGGCGGCGAGGTAGCGCACGCTGGCCTCCAACGCCGATTTGGCGACGCCCATCACATTGTAGTTCGGCATCACCCGTTCCGCGCCCAGATAGCTCAGCGTCAACAGCGCGCCGCCATTGGGCATCAGCGCCGCCGCCCGCTGGGCGACCGCGGTGAACGAGTAGCAGGAGATGTGCATGGTCCGCAGGAAGTTCTTCAAGGTCGTGTCGAGATAGCGACCCTTCAGCTCTTCCTTGTCGGAATAGGCGATGGCGTGGACGACGAAGTCGACGCTGCCCCAGGTCTCGCGCAGGCCGTCGAACACGGCGTCGATGGAGGCGCCGTCCTCCACATCGCAGGGCATCACCAGCGCGCTGTCCAGGCTGGCGGCCAGCGGTTCCACCCGGCGGCGGAAGGCATCGCCCTGATAGGTGAAGGCGAGGTCGGCGCCGGCTTCGTTCAGCTTTCGGGCGATCGCCCAGGCGATCGAATTGTGGTTGGCGACCCCCATGATGAGGCCGCGGCGGCCGGCCATCAGCCCGGCGACCCGGCCGGTCGCAGCGCTGCTCATCGCGTCGTCTCCCCGCAAGGCCGGTCAGTCCCCCGGGCGCCGGAAGACCAGCGACGCATTGGTGCCGCCGAAGCCGAAGCTGTTGGACAGCACCGTTGTCAGCCCGGCGTTGTCGCGCCGCTCGCGCGCCACGTCCAGGCCGTCGCAGGCCGGGTCGGGATCCTCGATATTGGCCGAAGCGGCGATGAAGTCGTTGTGCAGCATCAAGATCGAGTAGATCGCCTCATGCACCCCGGCCGCGCCTTGCGAATGGCCGGTCAGCGATTTGGTCGAGGTGATCGCCGGGCAGCGGTCGGGGAAGGTGCGGCGCACCGCCTCCAGCTCGATCGAATCGCCGACCGGCGTGGAGGTGCCGTGGGCGTTGATGTAGTCGATCGGGGTATCGACGGTGCTCAGCGCCAGGCGCATGCAGCGTTCCGCCCCTTCGCCGGAGGGCTGCACCATGTCGTGCCCGTCGGAGGTCGCGCCGTAGCCCACCAGCTCGGCATAGATGCGCGCGCCGCGGGCCCGCGCCCGCTCCATCTCCTCCAGCACCACGACGCCGCCGCCGCCGGCGATGACGAAGCCGTCACGCGCCTTGTCGAAGGGCCGCGAGGCCCGCTCCGGCGTGTCGTTGTAGCGGCTGGACAGCGCGCCCATGGCGTCGAACAGGACGGTCAGCGTCCAGTCCAGCTCCTCCCCGCCGCCGGCGAAGACGATGTCCTGCTTGCCCCATTGGATCATCTCCGCGGCGTTGCCGATGCAATGCGCGGAGGTCGAGCAGGCCGAACTGATCGAGTAGTTCACGCCGTAGATCTTGAACGGCGTGGCCAGCGTCGCGGAGTTGGTCGAGGACATCGAGCGCGGCACCATATAGGGCCCGACCCGGCGCACCCCCTTGTTGCGCGCGATGTCGGCGGCGGCGACGATGTTGCGCGTCGACGGCCCGCCGGAGCCCATGATCAGCCCGGTGCGCTCGTGGCTGACCTCCGCCGGCGTCAGGCCGCTGTCGGCGATCGCCTGCTGCATGGCGAGGTAGTTGTAGGCGGCTCCGTCGCCCATGAAGCGGCGCAGCTTGCGGTCGACCAGGTCGTCGAGATCGACCTTGATGTCGCCGTGCACGCGGCAGCGGAAGCCAAGCTCCTCATAGGCCTGCGCCGGCCGGATGCCGGACCGGCCCTCATGCAGGCTGCTCAACACCTCCTGGGTGTTGTTGCCGATGCTGGAAACGATCCCCAGCCCGGTGACCGCGACCCGTCGCATGACCGTCTTTCCGCTTCAGTGACCGGAGGCGAACGCATCCGCCGAGGTGAACAGGCCGACCCGGAGATCGCTGGCTTCGTAGATCGGCTTGCCGTCGACCGCCATGGTGGCGTCGGCGATGCCGAGCACCAGCTTGCGCTGGATCACCCGTTTCACGTGTAGATGATAGCGCACCATGCCGGTGTCTGGCAGCACCTGGCCGGACAGCTTGACCTCGCCCACCGCGATCGCCCGGCCGCGGCCGGGCGCGCCCGTCCAGCCCAGATAGAATCCGAGAAGCTGCCACAGCGCATCCAGCCCGAGGCATCCCGGCATCACCGGATCGCCTTCGAAATGGCATTGGAAGAACCAGAGGTCCGGCCGGACGTCCAGCTCCGCGATCGCCTCGCCCTTGCCGTAGGTCCCGCCCTCGCCCGCGATATGCGTGATCCGATCGAACATCAGCATCGGCGGCAGGGGCAGGCGTGCATTGCCGGGCCCGAAAAGCTCCCCATGTGCGCAAGCAAGGAGCTCGTCGTAGGAATAGCTGCTCTGGCTGGTCACCCGCGCCACCCGGTTCATCGACACCTCGAAGGCCGGCCGATCTGCCCGGCCGATGGCCCGAGCCGGACCTCCCGGACCGCGCCGGTCTGGGCGGGGGACTGGGCAGGGTTGGGGCCGGCGTCCCTGGACTGTAGCGATTTTCCCTGGCGGGACAAGACCTGGCGCTTGGGCGGGCGCGGGAAGGCGACCGCCCGGCCGTTCGTCGTTTCGTCGCATTGGCCGGATCAGTTAAACATTGCCAGGCGAGGGATAAGCCATAGACTGTCTCGCGACGCAGGCGCGAAAGGAAACAGTTCGGATGCAAACCGTTTCGGCTGACGTCGCCGTCGTCGGCGCCGGCGGTGCAGGGCTCAGGGCCGCCATCGCCATCGCGCAGTCGGACCCGAAGCTGTCCGTCGCCCTCATCTCCAAGGTGTACCCGATGCGCAGCCACACCGTGGCGGCGGAAGGCGGGGCGGCCGGCGTCGTCCGGGCCGAAGACAGCCTGGCGCATCATTTCGACGATACCGTGTCCGGCGGCGACTGGCTGTGCGACCAGGACGCGGTCCAGCTCTTCATCGAGGACGCGCCCCGCCAGCTCACCCAGATCGAGCATTGGGGCTGCCCGTGGAGCCGCACGGAAGAGGGCCGCGTCAACACCCGGCCCTTCGGCGGCATGAAGATCGAGCGGACTTGGTTCGCCGCGGACAAGAGCGGCTTTCACATCCTGCACACGCTGTTCCAGACCTCCCAGCAGTTCGACAGCATCCGCCGGTTCGACGAGTTCTTCTCCACCGACCTGATCGTCGAGGATGGGCGCTGCCGCGGCGTCGTCGCCATCGAGATGCGCTCCGGCGAGGTCTTCCTGTTCAAGGCGAAGGCGGTGGTGATGGCGACCGGCGGGGGCGGGCGCATCTTCCCGTTCACCACAAACGGGGCCATCAAGACCGGCGACGGCATGGCCATGGCCTATCGGGCCGGCGTGCCGCTGAAGGATATGGAGTTCGTCCAGTACCACCCGACCGGCCTGCCCGGCACCGGCATCCTGCTGACCGAGGGCTGCCGCGGCGAGGGCGGCATCATGGTCAACAAGGACGGCTACCGCTACCTGCAGGACTACGACCTGGGGCCGCCCGATCCCTGGCCGCGCAAGAAGGCGATGGAGCTGGGGCCGCGCGACCGCCTCAGCCAGGCCTTCTGGCACGAGATGAAGAAGGGCCGCACCATCGACACGCCGTTCGGCGAGTCGGTCTATCTCGACATGCGCCATCTCGGCGAGAAGAAGATCAACGAGCGGCTGCCCTTCGTGCGCGACCTGGCGACGTCGTATGTCGGTGCCGACCCGGTCAAGGTGCCGGTGCCGGTGCGCCCGGTGGTGCACTACATGATGGGCGGCATCCACACCGACATTGACGCCAAGACGCCGATCGACGGTCTCTACGCTGCCGGGGAATGCGCCTGCGTCAGCATCAACGGGGCCAACCGCCTCGGCTCCAATTCGCTGACCGAGCTTCTGGTGTTCGGCCGCCGCGCCGGCCTGGGGGCAGCGGAAGCGGCGCGCACCGCCGGCGATCTCGCCGATGCCGGGGTGGAGGCGCAGGGCCGCGAAGCCGAAGCGCGGATCGCCGCCATCGCCGGCCGTGCGGACGGCGGGGAGACCATGGCGGGCCTGCGCGACCGCATGACCAAGACCATGGAGGACGGCGCGGGCATCTACCGCGACCAGGCGCTGCTCGCCGACACGATCAACGAGTTGGCGGACGTCAAGAGCCGGCTGGGACGGGTGCCGCTGCGCGACACCTCCAAGGTGTTCAACACCGACCTGACCAGCATCCTGGAGCTGGAGGCGATGGTGGAGATCTCCGAGACCGTCGCCCATTCCGCCATCCAGCGCACGGAGAGCCGCGGTTCCCACCAGCGGCTCGATCACCCCAAGCGCGACGACGACGCCTTCCTGAAACACTCCATGGCCCACCGCCAGGGCGACGGCGCGCCGCGCATCGACTATCTGGACGTCGTCATCACCACCTCCCAGCCGGCCGAGCGCGTCTATGGCGGCGCCGCGGAGGCCAAGGACGCCAAGGCCAACGACGGAAAGGCTGCGTGATCCCCCATGCGCGACGTCACCCTGGAGATCCTGCGCTACGACCCCGACCGGGACGACGCGCCGCATTTCGAGAGCTATCAGGTGCCCGCCCAGGAGGAGTGGGTGATCCTTGACGCCATCAACTACGTCAAGGATCACATCGACCCCAGCCTGACCTATCGCTGGTCCTGCCATATGGCGGTGTGCGGCAGTTGCGGCATGATGGTGAACGAGGAGCCGAAGCTGTCGTGCAAGGCTTTCCTGCGCGACTACGGCGACCGCATCCGCGTCGAGCCGATGGCCAATTTCCCGATCGAGAAGGATCTGGTCGTGGTCATGGACGACTTCATCGAGAAGATGAAGGAGTCGAAGACCTGGCTTATCCCGAAGGAAGACCGCTCGATCGAGGAGGGCGAGTATCGCCAGACGCCGCTGGAGCTTGACGCCTTCCGGCAGTACTCGATGTGCATCAACTGCCTGTTGTGCTATTCGGCCTGCCCGCAATACGCGCTGGGGACGGAGTTCGTCGGCCCCGCCGCGCTGGCGCTGACCTACCGCTACAACAACGACAGCCGCGACGGGGGGCAGGAGCAGCGCGCCGACGTGTTCGCCAAGAGCGACGGGGTGTGGCATTGCTCCTTCGTCGGCGCCTGCTCTGAGGTTTGCCCCAAGCATGTCGATCCGGCCGCGGCCATCCAGCTCGGCAAGATGGACAGCGCGGTCGACTACTTCACCAGCTTCGTCACGAAGCCCCGGAGCCGCTGATGGCGAGAAGGCCCTATATCCGCGAGGTGCCGCGCTTCTCCTGGTGGGCGAAGAAGCACGTCTACACCACCTATATGCTGCGAGAGGCGACCTGCATCGCCATCGCGGTCTATTGCGGGCTGCTGATCGTCGGCCTGATCCGCCTGTCGCAAGGCGAGGCGGCCTACGGCGCCTATCTGGCGGCGATGCAGAGCCCGGTCGGCATTGCGGTGCAGATCGTCATCGGGCTGTTCGCGCTCTATCACACGATCACCTGGTTCACGCTGGCGCCGAAAGGCATACCGCCGATGCGCTTCGGCGGGGAGCGGGTGAAGCCGCAGGCGATCGTCGCGGCGCATTATGTCGGTTGGGCCGGCGTGTCGGCGGTGGTGCTGCTGTTCGTGGGATTGGTTTAGGCGCGCGCGGTTAGGCGCGGGACCGGACGGCCCGATGGTGGGCCTCCTCTGATTGGAAGGCAGACGGGAGAGGACATGGCCGCTTCCTCGCATGCGCCCTCGGGCGATCCGCGCCGGGCGTCGCATAAGGCGCTGGTCTGGCTGCCTTTTGCCGCCGGCGGCATGCTGGCGGCCTTCATCGTGCCGGTGATGGTGCTGCTGACCACCGGCCTGGTGTTCCCCAACGCGCTGTCCTATGAACGGGCGCATGCCTTCGCCGACAACTATCTCGGCAAGCTGGTGCTGTTCGGGGTGCTGGTGGCGCTGATGTGGCACGCCGCCCATCGTCTGCGCATTACCGCCCACGATTTCGGCATCCGCAACGACCTGGTGATTCGCCACGCCTGCTACTGGGCGGCGGCGGTCGGGTCGGTGCTGACCCTGGTTTTCCTGTTGGCGATCTGAACGCGGCCCACCTCTCATGGCCCTGCACGTCGTCGATCGCGCCTTCCGCCTCAGCCCCGGTCAGCTCTTCGACCTGGTGCTGGACGTGGAGTCCTATCCCCGGTTCGTGCCGTGGTGGGAAGCCGCGCGGGTCATCCGGCGCGAGCCGCCGCCGGCGCCCGACCGTCCCGGCGCCTACGAGACGGAGCAGGTGGTGTCGCTGAAGGTGGTGCGCCAGCGCTTCGTGTCGCGTACCACCTATCTGCGGCCGGACTGGATCGAGGTGCGGGCGGCGGACGGCCTGTTCCGCGCCTTCCTGTTGCGCTGGGCCTTCCGGCCGGTGGGCGACGGCGACTGCGAGGTCGATCTCGCCGTGGACTTCCAGTTCCGCTCGCGCCATCTCGCCCGCTTCGCCAGCGTGCTCAGCGGCGAGGCGGTTCGGATGCTGATGCACGCCTTCGAGCATGAGGCCGAGCGCCGGTATCATGCTGCCGGCGGCGTCGATGCCGGACCCGGATCGGCATCGGCGATTCATCCGATGCCGGCCGGCGTGCGCTGACGGGCTCGGGGATCGATATCGTCCGGCGCCCCGCCCATCTTCCCGATTCGGGGCCGTCACCCGGCCAGGGTGGCGGCCCGTCCCGAACTGTCCCCCAAAGCCTCGCCGACGCGCGAAACCGAGGACCAGGACACCAAACCTCATGCCGACCGACGATGCGCTCACCCCGACCGGTTCCGCCGGTGGCCTCGGCCAGGCTTTGCGGCCGACGCGGGCGACACCCGCACAGACGGGGGGCGTTCCCGACTATCTGAAGGACACCTACACCTGGGCCTATCTCAGCCCCTGGGGGGTACGGCTGTTCGACCACCCGTTCGTCGTCCGGGCCATCCTGTGGGGCAACTACGACCGGCTGAAGCGAGCGGCCTGCGAGGAGATCGAGCCCGGCTGGTCGGTGCTGCAGACGGCCTGCGTCTATGGCGACCTGTCGGCCAATCTGGCGGATCGGATCGGTCCGTCGGGGTCGCTGGACATCGTCGACGTCGCGCCGATCCAGGTGCAGCACTGCCGGGAGAAGCTGGCCGGGCGCACCAACGCTCAGGTCGAATGCGCCGATGCGCGCGATATTGCCGGGCGCGGCCCCTATGACGCCGTTTGCTGCTTCTTCCTGCTGCACGAGGTGCCGGAGGACCTGAAGAGCGCCATCGTTCCGGCGGTCATCGACCGGGTGAAGCCCGGCGGCCGGGCGGTCTTCGTCGACTATCACCGGCCCGGTCTGTGGCATCCGCTGCGGCCGTTGATGCGCCTGGTGTTCGCGCTGTTGGAGCCGTTCGCGGTGACCCTGTGGCGGCGCGAGATCGTCTCCTACCTGCCGGCGCGGTCGGATATCGAAGTCCGCAAGTCGACCTTCTTCGGTGGCCTCTACCAGAAGGTGGTGGTGACGCGCCGCGGGGGGTGAGCGGGCCACCGGCCGCGAGGGTCGGTCCGGTGGATTGTGCGATGCGGAAAGACGGGGGAGACGCGGCCGAATCAGCTTGCCGAAAGCCGTTGCGCTGCCTTATCGTTACGGTTATCGGTCACGTGGTGCGCGATGTTGTGCACTGCCGTATTATCCGGTGTCGTTATGGCCGGTCCGGGATCCTTTCCCGGCCGGGTCGTCCCTTGGCTGGGTCGTCGAGGCGACCGTCGACGATGCCGGTTGAGGGCCGTGCCTAACGGGAAAGCGTCCATGTCGCAGGATAGACCCTATTCGCACATGCTGGAGATGCTGCAGGAAGCGGGGCTGCGGCCGACCCGCCAACGCTTGGCCCTGGGGCGGCTGCTGTTCGAGGGCGAGGACTGCCACCTGACGGCGGAGCAGCTCCACGGGCTCGCCCAGCAGAACGGCATCAGCGTGTCGTTGGCAACCGTCTACAACACGCTGCACCAGTTCACCGCGGCGGGCCTGTTGCGCGAGGTCGTCGTTGCGCCGGGACGGTCCTACTTCGACACCAACACCCGCGAGCACCACCACTTCTTCAACGAAGGCACGGGCGAGCTGGCGGACATCGACGGCCAGGCCATCGTGCTAAAGGACCTGCCGGCCGCGCCCGACGGCATGCGCGTCGCCCGGGTCGATGTGGTGGTCCGCCTGGAACCCTCAGCGGCGGAATAGCCGTCCCCCGATCTCGGCTCCCGTTCCGCTGCGTCGCCCATGCGCCCCCCTTTCGCGGCCGGTCACCAGCCGGCGCCCCTCTATCGTTGAGGGTCGGCGATCGTCGATGATTGGCGATCGTTGAACGTTGGATGACAGATTGCTCGCCGTGCGACCTATCCTTTGTTACGGTCGGCGGCGGGTCGCGATTCGGGGCCCTGTCGGCACCCCCCTCCTGTCGGCGCCCCTTTCTCGCGCCCCTCTTCAACTCGCCATGCGATGAGGATTGATCGGACCCATGTCGCTCAAGGGAAGCAGGACCGAGGCCAACCTGAAGGCCGCCTTTGCCAGTGAGAGCCAGGCTAACCGCCGCTATCTCTACTTCGCCCAGAAGGCCGATATCGAGGGCTTCAACGATGTCGCGGCGGTCTTCCGGTCGACGGCGGAAGGCGAGACCGGGCATGCGCATGGCCATCTGGAGTTCCTGGAGAAGGTGGGCGACCCGACCACCGGCGAGCCGATCGGCGATACCGAAGCCAATCTGAAGGCGGCCATCGCCGGGGAGATCGAGGACTACACCGAGGTGTATCCCGCGATGGCCAAGGTCGCCCGCGAGGAGGGCTTCGACGACATCGCCGACTGGTTCGAGACGCTGGCCAAGGCCGAGCGCAGCCATGCCGGCCGGTTCCAAAAGGCCCTCGACACGATGGCGTGAGGGTCGGGGGCCTAGGCTAAGCCGACAGTCATCGCCGCCGCCCGATTAAGCCCTCCCCCTCGATGGGGGAGGGTTGGGTGGGGGTGATGCTTGTCGGTGGAGCAGGCGTATCAAGAAGCACCTTTCGGCGGCACCATTGGGTGAGCGCGAAGGTTGCGGCGCGAGATGGGCGCCTCCCAGGCGCCGACGTCGTGCGGCGACATCACCCCCACCCTGACCCTCCCCCATCGAGGGGGAGGGAAGTCATGGATGTCGATTGATCCTAAGGGGCGGCGGCGTCCGGCCCGCCGCACTGGCAGGCCGACTCGGCGATGTGGCTGGGCGAGGCCTTGGCCTGCTTCTTCAACCGGCTGAGCTGGTTGGTCAGGTCGTCGACGGAGGCCAGGCGCGGGCCCGACGGGCAAGCCAAGAGCCCGGCGCTGGCGGTCATCAACGGGATGGTCCGCGTCACGTCGTGGCGGTCGGTGCCGATGATGCCCCCGGCCGCCCTTGCGTCGGCATCGTAGAAGCTGATGGCATCCTTGCGGAAGGTCTCCAGCACGTCGGCGACCCGCTGGCGCAAGGACGCCAGGTTCTGGCCCGCCACGCCGACGAAGAAGTCGTCGCCGCCGATATGCCCGACGAAACCGTCGATCGGCGCGAACCGCCGCACGAGAAGCTGGGCGAGGAGCTGGATCACCCGGTCGCCCTGCCGGAAGCCGTAGACGTCGTTATAGGGCTTGAAGTTATCCACGTCGAAATAGGCGAAGATGTGCGCGTCCTCGCCGTTGTCGATCGACCGGGCGAGATACTCGTTGATGCCGAGATTGCCCGGCAGCTTGGTCAGCGGGTTTTCGTCGCTGGCCCGCGACAGAGTCTTGTCGTGGATGACCCGGAGAAGGGCCGGCGCCGACAGCACGCCGACATAGGCGAAGTCTTCGACGATGATAACGCCGACCGGGTTCTCGTCGACGGCGAAGATCGACAGGACCTCCTCCGCCTCCGAGCGGATGTCGGCCACCGGGCACTCGCTGACGAAATCGCGCAGGCGACGGCCGAAGGACGGGTTGCGCAGCAGGTCGCGCCCGAACTCGGAGTAGATGACGGTCTTCAGCGCCTGCTCGTGGATGATGCCGACCGGGCGGTGATGGCCGTCGATCACCGGGAAATAGGTGCACGCGGTGTGCTGGCGGAACATGTCGAAGACATCCGCCATCTCGTCGTCGATGCCCACCGGCGGGATCACCGACAGCTCCTCGCGGATCAGCGACTGGTCGCCCTGGCCGTGGCCGTCGCGCCGCTCGCGCTCGCCCGCCTGGCGGATCTGCGAATAGGTCGCCAGAAGGGCGGTCGGGTCGGTGTCCGGCCTGGCGATGAAGAAGCCCTGGCCGAGGTCGCAGCCGATGCGCCGGCAGGCCAGCAGCTCCGCCTCGGTCTCGATGCCTTCCGCGACCACGGCCATGCCCAGGATGCGCGCCAGGTTGACGATGGCGGTGACCAGGACGCGTTTCTTCCGATCGTTCTGAATGCCCGAAATGAACAGGCGATCGACCTTCACGATGTCCGGATGGCGGGTGTAGAGGACGCTGAGGCCGGACAGCCCGATGCCGAAATCGTCGATCGCCAGCAACAGCGACTGCGCTCGGTAGTCGTCGAGGATGTTCTGGGCCAGCCGTTCGTTGCCGAAGGCGTGCAGCTCCGACAGCTCGAAGCAGAAGGCCGACGGCGCGACCCCGACCTGGTCGAGCAGCGCGCGCGTCTGGCCGGGCCGGTAGTCCGGCGAGGCGAAGACCCGGCTGTCGAGATTGAAGAACAGCCGCGCCCCCGGCGGCTTGGCGATCCGGGCGAAGCCCGCCAGCGCTTCGCGCCGCAGCAGCAGATCGGCGGTATGGAGAACGCCGAGCCGCCAGGCCTGGTCGAACAGCGCGGCGATGCTGGGCAGGCCGATCCGATCCGCGCCGCGCAACAGCGCCTCGTAGCCGAAGCAGGTGCCGCTCTGCAGGCTGACGATCGGCTGGAAGGCGTAGTCGATGTGGTCGCGAATCCCCGTCAGCAGCGCGTTGGCCTCGGCGATGGGGTCGTGCAGCCGGTCGTCGGGTACGCGCGCCGCCTCGTCCGGCGCCACGGCGGTCGGGGGCGCGGTGCCGGTCGGGCCTGGGGGGAAAGGCGGTGCCGATCGTGGGGGGATCCGATCCGCGCCGTCCATCTGCCGCTCTCTCGTTCTCGGAACCGGCCAAGCCCGAAGGCCTGCGGGCTCATACCATCGCACTCCTGAAAAAACCGTTTACCGGCGCTGGTTTCGGTGCGGCGATCAGGGCTCCGGATCTTCCAGCCGGTGTAGGCGGGCCGCCGCGACCGTCGCCAGGCGCACCAGCATCGCCTTGCGGCGCGCGCCGGTCAGCGCCACCACCGGTGCCGGCCGCAGCACCACCGCGCCGTAGCCGTCGGCCAGCAGAATGCCCGGGCCGTCCGGCAGGTCTTCCAGTGCAAAGCCCTCCGGCACCGCGAAGGCGAAGGCGTCGGCGAAGTCGCGGTAGGTCGGCCACTTGGTGTCGCCCAGGAAGTCGGCGCGAGTCACCTTGACCTCGACGATGGTGATGCGGCCGGCGGGGTCGAGCGCCACGACATCCGCGCGCCGGCCGTTGGCCAGCGCCAGCTCCGCCACCGTCGCGGCGCCGAGATCGCGGAAATGGCGGCGCACGCCGCGGGTCACCGCGCGGGTCAGCCGGGCGGCCTCGCCGGCTTCGGGGGCGCGCGGCGGCGTCATCCCGTGCCCCCCTGGTGCTTCGGTCGCCAGCGCGTTCGGCGCCCTCGGCGCCCCTCTAGATTGACAGTTCTTTCGCACCTGCGCACATTACGGGCGTGCCGCTTGGCCCCGCGCCGCCGGTCACGCTCCCCCACCCAGACGGACCGGCGGCCGCCGTGTGCCGCGGTTGGCCGTGCCGGCTGACCGGGACGGTTGCGCCGTCGCGCCCTCGTCGGGAGTTGAACCTTCATCGGGAGTTGTCTTGATGGCCCATCGGGAACGGCCGCTATCACCCCATCTGCAGATCTACCGTCCCGAGATCACCAGCGTTCTGTCCATCCTGCACCGCATCACCGGCGTCGCGCTCGCGGTCGGTACGCTGGTCCTGGTCTGGTGGCTGCTGGCCGCCGCCTCCGGGCCCGCGGCCTTCGCCGTCGCGCATGACGTGATCGGGTCGGTGTTCGGTCAGCTCCTGCTGTTCGGCTGGACCTTCGCGCTGTTCTACCACCTGGCCAACGGCATCCGCCATCTCGCCTGGGATCTCGGCTACGGCTTCGATCTCGGCGTGCTGAAGACGACCGGCTGGCTGGTGGTCGCCGCGGCGGCGGGGCTGACCCTGGTCGCCTGGGTCCTCGCCTACACCGTCGTCTGAGCGATGGTGAGGCGAGGCCGTTGCCTTCGACGCAATCCGAGGACCGTTCTGCTATGAGCTTGCGAAATCCCCTGGCGCGCGCCCGCGGCCTCGGCTCGGCCAAGCACGGCCTGCATCATTGGTGGGTGCAGCGGGTCTCCGCGGTGGCGCTGGTGCCGTTGGCGGTGTGGTTCGTGGCGTCGCTGATCGCCGTTGCCGGGGCCGACCATGCGGCCGTGACCGACTGGATCGCCCAGCCGGTGACGGCGGTGCTGCTGATCCTCGCCCTCGTTGCGACCTTCTATCACGCGGCCCTGGGTCTGCAGGTCGTCTACGAGGACTACGTCTCTCCCCATACGCTGCGCATCGCGGTCGACATCGCGACGAAGTTGATCCTGACCGCGCTCGCCACCGCCTCGGTGTTCGCGATCTTGAAGATCGCCTTCGCCGGATAGCCGGCGGCCGCCCTCACGCTGGCCCTTTTTACGCTGAAGGACATGTCCATCCCATGACCGAGGCTTACCAGATCGTCGATCACACCTACGACGTCGTCGTCGTCGGGGCGGGGGGTGCGGGCCTGCGCGCCACCTTCGGCATGGCCGAGAAGGGGCTGAAGACGGCGAACCTGACCAAGGTCTTCCCGACCCGCAGCCACACCGTGGCGGCGCAGGGCGGGGTGTCGGCGGCGCTGGGCAATATGGGCGAGGACGACTGGCGCTGGCACATGTACGACACCGTGAAGGGGTCGGACTGGCTCGGCGACCAGGACGCCATCGAATACATGTGCCGCGAGGCTGCCCCGGCGATCATCGAGTTGGAGCATTACGGCCTGCCCTTCAGCCGGACGCCGGAGGGCAAGATCTATCAGCGCGCCTTCGGCGGCATGACCACCCGCTATGGGGAGGGCATCGCCTACCGCACCTGTGCCGCCGCCGACCGCACCGGCCATGCGATGCTGCACACGCTCTATCAGCAGTCGCTGAAGCATCAGGCGGAGTTCTTCGTCGAGTATTTCGCGCTGGACCTGATGATGGAGGACGGCGCCTGCCGCGGTGTCATGGCCTGGAACCTCGACGACGGCACGCTGCACCGCTTCCGCGCCCATCTCGTGGTGCTGGCGACCGGCGGCTACGGGCGCTGCTACTTCTCCTGCACCTCGGCCCATACCTGCACCGGCGACGGCAACGCCATGGTGGCGCGCGCCGGGCTGCCGCTGCAGGACATGGAGTTCGTGCAGTTCCACCCGACCGGCATCTACGGCGCGGGCTGCCTGATCACCGAAGGCGTGCGCGGCGAGGGCGGGTATCTGACCAATGGCGAGGGCGAGCGCTTCATGGAGCGCTACGCCCCGTCGGCCAAGGACTTGGCGTCGCGCGACGTGGTCAGCCGCTCCATGACCATCGAGATCCGCGAGGGCCGCGGCGTCGGGGCGGAGCAGGACCACATCTACCTGCACCTGGAGCATCTCGACCCGAACATCATTCACCAGCGCCTGCCCGGCATCGCGGAGAGCGCGCGGGTGTTCGCCGGGGTCGACGTGACCCGCCAGCCGATCCCGGTGCTGCCGACGGTGCACTACAATATGGGCGGCGTGCCGACCAACCGCTTCACCGAGGTGGTGGCGCCGACCGCCGACGACCCCGACCATGTCGTGCCGGGGCTGATGGCGATCGGCGAGGCGGCGTGCGTGTCGGTGCATGGCGCCAACCGCCTCGGCTCCAACTCGCTGCTCGACCTCGTGGTGTTCGGCCGGGCCGCGGCGATCCGCGCGGCGGAGCTGGTCAAGCCCGGCCAGAGCCACCAGGATTTGCCGGCGGAGGCCGGGGAGGCGGCGATCGACCGGCTCGACCGAGTGCGCCACGCCAAGCGCGAGGTGTCCACCGCCGATCTGCGCCTGGAGATGCAGCGCGTCATGCAGAACGACTGCGCGGTCTTCCGCACCGGGGAGACGCTGCAGCATGGCTGCGATGCCCTGCAGGCGAGCTGGTCGAAGAAGGGCGGGCTCGGCGTCGTCGACAAGTCGATGATCTGGAACTCCGACCTGGTGGAGACGCTGGAGCTGGACAACCTGATGATCCAGTCGGTCGCCACGGTGGAGAGCGCGCAGAACCGCCAGGAAAGCCGCGGCGCCCATGCCCGCGAGGACTTCTCCGAGCGGGACGACGACACCTGGATGAAGCACTCGCTGATCTGGGTCGGCGAGGACGGCAAGGTGCGCATCGACTATCGCCCGGTGCACCTGCAGCCGATGTCCAACGAGGTCCAGTCGTTCCCGCCCAAGGCGCGCGTCTACTGATGCGCCCTGGACCGTTCCCAGCCCGAGGATAGAGATCGTCAATGGCCGAGTTCAGGTTGCCGCGAAACGCCCGGGTCGCGAAGGGCCGCACCCATCCCGGTCCCAGTGGGGCGGCGCGCACCCGCGATTTCGACGTCTATCGCTGGGATCCGGACGACGACGCCAATCCCCGGCTGGACCGCTACACCATCGACCTCGACCGCTGCGGGCCGATGGTTCTGGATGCCCTCATCCACATCAAGAACGACGTCGACCCGACGCTGACCTTCCGCCGATCGTGCCGGGAGGGCATCTGCGGTTCCTGCGCCATGAACGTCGACGGCACCAACACGCTGGCCTGCCTGAAGCCGATGGACGAGGTGCGCGGATCCATCAAGGTCTACCCGCTGCCGCATATGCCGGTGGTCAAGGACCTGGTGCCGGACCTGACCCATATCTACGCGCAGTACGCCTCGATCAAGCCGTGGCTGGAGACCCAGTCGGCCGCGCCGTCGGCGCGCGAGCGGCTGCAGACGCCGGACGAGCGCAAGGCGCTGGACGGCCTCTACGAGTGCATCTTGTGCTTCTGCTGCTCCACCGCCTGCCCCAGCTACTGGTGGAGCGGCGACCGCTATCTCGGGCCGGCGATCCTCCTGCAGGCCTATCGCTGGCTGGCCGACAGCCGCGACGAGGCGACCGGCGAGCGGCTGGACAATCTGGAAGACCCGTTCCGGCTCTACCGCTGCCACACCATCATGAATTGCGCCAAGACCTGCCCGAAGGGCCTGAACCCGGGCAAGGCGATCGCCGAGATCAAGAAGATGATGGTCGAGCGGGTCTGAACCGGCGGCTGTGCCGGTTCGGCCGACTCACTCCCGGGGTTCCAGTATCCTCAGGAGTAGCCCGATCCTCCGTTCCGCCATTTGGACAATCAGCAGGACGCGGGGTGGATACTCCGGCGTGGAGAAGCGCCGCATATAAATGCCGACGTCCGGGGCACCATCTCCCAGCCTGGCTTGGGTCATTATCGTGCCGCCGCTGGCCACGATGCTGTCCACGCCCAAGGCGGCCGCCACCGTCGCGCTGTCCAAGTCCTCCAACCCGTGGACCGTGCCACGGGGAGCGAAGACAGTGAGATCACAATAGACTGTGCTGCCCCCTCCAAACTCGCGGGGGCCGCCAAACTCGTGGACTTGGACGTACATGCCCGACTGGACTGCCGGCACGGGTGGCTCATGAACAGAAAGAAGGGCCGTCGTGATGCGGTCGTCGAACGTCGAACCGACGGCAACGTCCGCCCAGTCGACACCGACGGCGTAGCCGATGGGATTGGGGGCGGCGACGATGGCTGGGCATGTGTCGGCGAAGTATTCCCAGATGTCGCCGCCGACGTCGTCTCCTTGGGCCAAGGCTGGTGGAAGGGAAGACAGGGCCACGGTCAGCACGCCGGCGGCAAGAGTGAGGTTTAGATGAGCCAAGTGACACGTCTCCAGAGATTGATGTCAGGCGATTCTCGCCTTTTGCGACAGTGTGCCGACCCTGAGGCAACTGCGCCAGTCGTCAACCGTTCCGCTCCAGTAACTCACATGCGACGCGAGAACGGGGCTGGGCCCCGCGAAAGTCCGGTCGTCGCCATCACGCAGCCATCCGCCCTGCGGCTATGCCTGCTGCGCAAGCCCCGGCAATAATGTAAAACCCCTTCACATGAACTGGTCGAGAGAGCCCGGCGGGCGGCGCAGCTACCACCACGGCAATCTGCGCGAGGCGCTGATCAAGGCGGCGTTGGAGCTGATCGGCGAGAAGGGGCCGGCCGGCTTCACCTTCGCCGAGGCGGCCCGCGCCGCCGGGGTCAGCGCCGCCGCGCCCTACCGCCATTTCCGCGACCGCGATGCGTTGATGGCCGATGTCGCGGCGCGCGGCTTCGAGCGGTTCGCCGAGGCCCTGCGCAAGGCCTGGAACGATGGCCGGCCGGAGCCGATCGCCGCCTTCGATGCCGTCGGCCGCGCCTATCTCGCCTTCGCCCGGTCCGAACCCGCGCTCTACGCCGCGATGTTCGAAAGCCAGGTGCCGCCCGACGCGACGCCGGAGCTGACCCAGGCGGCCGATGCGGCCTTCGCCGTGCTGCGTGACGGGGCGGCGGCGGTGTGCGCCCGGCTGCCGCGCGAGAAACGCCCGCCGGCCTTGATGGTGGCGTTGCATGTCTGGTCGCTGGCGCACGGCATCGCCTCCCTGTTCGGGCGCGGCGACGCCGCCCGGCGCAAGCTGCCGATGGCGCCGGAGGAACTCTTGGAAGCCGGGGTTCTCGTCTACCTGCAGGGCCTGGGCATCGGCGGCGACGGATAGGCGGTGAAACATCTTCGGCGGTGCACCAAGACGAAGTCTTGCAGAAAACATGATCTATGGTACGTTGGAAGCTATGAAAAAGGTTGTTTCTCAGGCGCCTTTCAAGGCCAACAAGATGACAACCCTCAACCGCTCGCGGTTTGGGCAGATCAGTGCTGTTGAGGGCATTCGGGTTTCGAGGGAAATCTCAGACCGCTTCGATAGCTACGATGCTGACGGCCTTTCCGGCGACCAGCGACGGCATCTCATTTATGAGAAGTACCGTAAATCCTGACCGTGTCCCCTACCTATACGGCAGAACAAGACCCTCTCTGCTATCCGGGTACGGATGTTCTTATAAACAAAGCCGATCTGCGTGACCCTGACGAGCTGACGGCTTTCGAACTCGAAATGACGATGACCAGGGCGGAAGAACCGCTGCCGGTCGGGATCCTGGACTTTCAGCACTACAGGGCTTTGCATCACCACCTGTTTCAAGACGTGTATGATTGGGCGGGGCAACTCCGCGAGATCCGGATCGGCAAGGGGAACGCGTGGTTCTGCTATCCGGAGTACATCGCACGGGAGATGACCCGCATCTTCGACGAACTGGCCGCCGCCGGCCATCTCGCGAACCTGGATCGCCCGGAATTTGCGCATTTCATTTCTGAAATCAATGCGGTGCACCCTTTCAGGGAAGGCAATGGCCGAACGCAGTTCGCGTTTCTAATCCTGCTCGCCGAGAACGCCGGACATGGCGTTGATCTTGATGGCCTCGACCCTGATGCTTTCCTCGGAGCCATGATCCGGAGCTTCCAGGGGCACGAAGAACCGCTCGCGCAGGTGATCGAGACGCTTCTCCGGTGAGTCCGCTCATCGCCTTGGCGGCGACGGATAGGCGGTTGCCGGGCGTTTGACGAATCTCTCTTGACAGCGGACCGCAATGGGGCCAGCTATGTGAATGTAAATTACATTTACATAGGATGGGTCCGATGGAACTGGCAGCGAGATTGGACAGCTACGGCAAGCCGGCCTGGATCGTGGCGATGATCCTCGGGTTCATCGTCTTCTGGCCGGTCGGCCTGGCAATCCTGGCCTTCATGATCTGGAGTGGACGAATGGGACGCGGATGGAATGGCGGCCGGGGCCGCTGGCATTTCGAGGGCACGCGGCAGGACCGGCAGGACCGGCGGGATCGCTGGTTTGCCGGCTGCCGCAGATCCTCCAGCGGCAACGTCGCCTTCGACGAGTACCGCGAGGACACGCTGCGGCGGCTGGAGGACGAGCAGCGGGAGTTCAAGGACTTCCTGCACCGCCTGCGCCACGCCAAGGACAAGGCGGAGTTCGACCAGTTCATGGACGAACGCCGCCGCCGTCCGCCGGAGACGGACGCGCCGGACGACCTGGCCGTCCAGCCGGGCTGATCGGCCGGGACCCTGAGACCGCCGGGCGGCACCCCCGCCCGGCGGTTTTCGTTTGCGACGACCGCTCAAGGCGCCGCCGCCTATCCTTGCAAGTCTTCCATCAGGTGGATGATTTGCAAGGATATCGCCTTTCAGTCCGGCAGCCAGCGGTTTACCAGGACCACTCTGACACAGATGTTCAAGACGATCCCTCGTCATCGCCTGCAAGATCTTGGCGTGTCGAGTCCATCGACGCATGCAACAAGCGGACGACCACCACGTCGGCGCCGACGACCCGGTAGATGATGACGTGCCGGCCGTGGAGGAAGCGCCGAATCCCGGGGCGTCTCGCATCCTCTTGTCCGATGGCGGGCAATTCGGCAATCAACTCGAAGGCACGGTGCAGACCATCCTGATAGCGACGGGCCACCGTCGATCCGAATGCCTCGATTCCGTATTCGGTCAGCGCAAACAGATCGTCCGCCGCCCTGGCGGTAAGCCTAAAGGGCATCGCTCTTGCGGACTTTGTCCTTCACCCGGCGGCTCGCGGCCGCCCATATCTCGTTCATCGTCGCAGCGCTGATCCCGCTGTCGATACCCTCTTGAATCGCCTGATCGATCAGCGCGTTGCGTTCGGCCTCGGTCAGCCGCCCAAACCCAGCGATATCCTCGGGCGTCGGGGCGGCGAAGGAGGTTACGGCAGGGTTTCGCATCGTCTTGGGCATCGTCCATCCTCGGGCGAACAGGGTTGTCAGTCTACCATGCTTGCGGCCGATGCCCTGTCCATCTCGGCGCGGTTTCGTTTGTGCACGATAGCCGCGCCGGAATCGCGCCCCTCCCCCGTTTCCAATAACGGTAAAACGCGCTAACAACCGGCCGCGATGGCCATTCCCCCCTCCTTGCCGTCCGCCGCACCACCGATGGGTCTCCGGCGATGACCGCGCGCTCGGCCGTGGACCGGGTCGGCGACCGCTATGCCGGACTGCTGGCCGGCCTGATGGGCCTGGCGGCCGCGCGGCCCAGGATCACCGTTGCGGTGATGCTGCTGCTGACGGTGCTGGCCGGCGTAACCACCGCCCGCTCCCTCGACATCGATACCTCGACGGCCGGGCTGATCTCCGACGAGGTCGACTACCGGCAGACCCAGATCGCCTTCCGGGAGGCGTTCCCGATCTTCAACCATCTGCTGCTGATCGTCGTCGACGCCGCCACGCCGGAAGGGGCCGACGCCGCGGCGGACCGGCTGGCGGCCGGCCTGGCGGCTGAGCCCGACCTGTTTGCCACGGTCTACCATCCGGCCGGCGACGGCTTCTTCCGCACCAACGGCCTGTTGTTCCTGTCGACGGACGAGTTGGCCGACTTGGCCGACCGCATCGCCGGGGCGCAGGCGCTGATGGCCGCCCTGGCGGGCGATCCCAGCCTGCGCGGCCTGTTCGGCGTGCTGGCGGAGGCGCTGGACGCCATCGCCGATGGCCATTCGGTGCCGGGCGACCTCAGGACCATGTTCGCCGCGATCGCCGAGACCATCGACCGCGCGCTGGCGGGCGAACCGGGGGCGATGTCCTGGCGTCGGCTGGTGGCCGGCGAGACGCTGGGCGACGACGCCCGCCGGATCATCGTTACCCAGCCGGCCCACGGCGCGTCCGACGGCGACCTGCTGCGCGCGGCGCAAGCGCTGATCGCGGATCTCGACATCACCCCCTTCGCCCCGCCGACGGTGCGGCTGACCGGACCGGTGGCGCTGGAGCAGGCGGAGCTGGCGACGGTCACACAAGGCACGGAGCTGGCCGCCGCGCTGTCCTTCGCGCTGGTGACGCTGCTGCTGGTCTGGGGCCTGCGCAGCGGCCGGCTGATCGTCGCGGTGCTGGTGCCGCTGGTGGCCGGCCTGGTGCTGACCTTCGGCTTCGCCACCCTGACGGTCGGCAAGCTGAACCTGATCTCCATGGCCTTCGCCGTGCTGTTCGTCGGCCTGGCGGTCGATTTCGGCATCCATGTCGCCTTGCGTTTTCGGGAGGCGCGGGCCGGCGGCGGGCCGGTCGCCGCGGCGCTGGACGACACCGCCCGCGGCATCGGCCGCGCGCTGAGCTTGAGTGCGGTTTGCGCCGCCATCGGCTTCCTGGCCTTCTGGCCGACCGACTATCGCGGCCTCGCCGAGCTTGGCGTCATCGCCGCCGGCGGCATGGGAGTGGCGCTGCTGGTCAATCTGACGCTGACGCCGGCCCTGCTCGCCTGGCTGGCCCCGGCCGGGCGCCCAGCACGAGCCGAGGGCGAGAGCGGTCTGCTGTCGCGGCTGGTCGACCGGCGTCCGGCGGCCATCCTGATCGGCGCCGGTCTCGCGGCCTTGGGTGCGGCGGCTCTGGCGCCCCAGGCCCGCTTCGACCTCAATCCGCTGAACCTGCAAGACCCGGCGGTCGCGCCCGTGCGCACCTTCCTGGATCTGGCGGCCGACGACCGGACCACGCCCTATATCGCCAATGTCCTGGCGCCGGACCTCGCCGCCGCAGTGCGGCTCAGCGACGCCGCGGCGGATCTCGCCGGCGTCGGCCGGGCGATCACGCTCGGCGACTTCGTGCCCGCCGACCAGGCGGCCAAGTTGGCGATCCTCGACGAGATCGGCCTGTTCGTGACCCCGGTCTTCTTCGCGCTGCCCGAACCGCCGCCGACCCTCGGCGATGTCGAGGCCGCGCGCACCGACCTGGCCCGCGCGCTCGCTGCCGCCGATCCGGCTGTGGCGGGGCCGGAAGGGGCGGCGCTGGCCGCAGCGCTGACGCGGCTCGGCGAGGCGGCGGCCGCCGATCCGGCGGTCTGGGCAACCTTGGGCGGGCGGCTGCTTGCCGGGTTCGAGGGTTATCTCGACGACCTCGACCAGGCGATGCAGGCGCAGCCCTTCGGCCTCGACGACCTGCCGGACAGTGTGCGGTCGCGCTGGGTCGCGTCGGACGGGCGGGTGCGGGTGGAGATCGCGCCGGCGGCGATGATCGCCGATGCCGACGGCATGCGCCGCTTCGCGGAAGCGGTGCGGTCGGTGGCGCCGGACGCCACCGGCGCGCCCGTGGTGCTGACGGCGGGCAGCGACGTCGTGGTGCGCGCCTTCCTCATCGCCACCGCCATCAGCTTGTCACTGATCACCCTAATGATGGCGCTGTTGCTGCGCCGGGTGGACGACGTGATGCTGACCTTGCTGCCGCTGTTGCTGGCGGCGATGCTGACCCTGGCGACCGCGGCGGCGGCGGGCCTGGCGTTCAACTTCGCCAATGTCATCGTGCTGCCGCTGTTGTTCGGCCTCGGGGTCAGCAGCGCCATCCATATGGTGATGCGGCGCCGGCGCGACGGCATCACGGCCGCGGACCTGCTGGCCACCAGCACGCCGCGCGCGGTGCTGTTCAGCGTGCTGACCACGGCCGCCTCCTTCGGCAGCCTGGCGGTCAGCCCGCATCGCGGGATGTCGAGCATGGGCGTGCTGTTGACGGTCGCCATCGCCTATACTCTGGTGACCACCATCGTCGTGCTGCCGGCGCTGATGCGCTGGCTCGACCGGCGCCGGCAGGAGCGCGCGGCATGACCACGCTGGTGACCGGCGCCACCGGTTTCGTCGGCGCGGCGGTGGCGCGCCGGCTGGTCGCCCAGGGCGCGGCAGTGCGGGTGCTGGCACGCCCGGGCGGCGACCGCCGCAACCTCGCCGGCCTCGATGTGGAGGTGATCGACGGCGACCTGACCGACCGCGCCTCGCTGGTCCGCGCCTGTGCCGGCGCCGGCCGGCTGTTCCATGTCGCGGCGGACTACCGGCTGTGGGTGCCGCAGCCGGACACGATCTACCGCGCCAATGTCGACGGCACGCGCGATCTGATGCTGGCCGCCGCGGAGGCCGGCGTCGGCCGCATCGTCTACACCTCCAGCGTTGCCACCCTCGGCCTCCTGGCCAATGGCGGCGATGCCGACGAGGCGACGCCGGTGGCGCTGGCCGACATGGTCGGCCACTACAAGCGCTCGAAGTTCCTGGCGGAGGAAGCGGTCAGCGCGCTGGTCCGCGACGCCGGCCTGCCGGCGGTGATCGTCAACCCGTCCACGCCCATCGGCCCCGGCGACATCAAGCCGACGCCGACGGGCCGCATGATCGCCGACGCCGTGGCCGGGCGCATGCCGGCCTATGTCGACACCGGCCTGAACATCGTCCATGTCGACGACGTTGCCGAAGGCCATCTGCTGGCGGCCGAGCATGGCCGGATCGGCGAGCGCTACATCCTCGGCGGTGAGAACCTGACGCTGAAGGGCATCCTGGAGACCATCGCCGGCCTCCTGCAGCGGCCGCCGCCGCGCTGGCGCCTCGACCATCGCCTGGTGCTGCCGATCGCCTATCTTGTGGAAGGCTGGGCGCGGCTGACCCGGCTCGCTGATCCGATGGTGACGGTGGATGCCGTGCGGATGTCGAAGAAGCGGATGTTCTTCTCTTCCGCCAAGGCGGAATCCGCGCTCGGCTACAGCCACCGCCCGGCGGCCGAGGCGATTGCCGCCGCCGTCGCCTGGTTCCAGGCCGGCCCGGCGTTGCCGACGGGGCATTGACCTTCGATCGGCGCGGTCCATCTGCCGTTCAACACGTTGTGTTCGACCGGCCGCCGGGAGGATGCCGGGCCTTTGGTCTTCACTTTGTGCACCGCAGCGACTATCGTGAGCGGGAAATTGACGCAGTTCGGTCTACTGGAACGGGCCGCCGGAACCTTGTTTCGCCGCTGAGGCGGCGACCGTCCCGGCCTTGAGAGCGATCGGCGAGAGCCAACGGTTCTCCTTGCCCGTCCGATCAGGCGCCCTGCCGAGACTGCGTCAGGCCGGCCTCCCCCACCGGCGAGGAGACGAAAACACCGCCCGCGCCGGTCGGGCGGTGTGCTGACGCTTTTGCTCGGGGAGACATCGCGCCGTGACATCCGCGCTCGCTGACCTGCCGCCCGCCGACGATCTCCTGGCCCCCGGGGGAGAGCCGGTACTGGACATCTGCCGGGCGGCCCTGCCCGCCGTCGACCGCCTGCTGGCCCGCCTGCAGGGCGTGGTGGCGGAGCGGGTGCGCGGCGAGGGCAAGCCCTTCGACCAGGCACGCCTGGATGCCGAACAGATGGTCGTGCACGGCTATGCCTGGTACGCCACCTACGCCACCGGCCTGCATGAGATGGTCGGCTGGGCCGACCGGCTGAGCGCGGCGGACGGTTTCGGCGAGCTGGAGCAGCTCCTGCTGCACGCCGCCTTCGGCGAGTTCCTGAGCCAGATGGCCGGCGGCCTGCCGCTGTCGCAGATGGAGCTGGTGCGGCCCCAGGACTTCGGCGTGCCCGCCGACGAGGTGGCCGGTCTGTTCGACGGCCCGGCGGCCGCCCTGATGGCCAGCGGCACCACCGACGCCGTGCGCCGGCAGATCGCCGAGCATATCGCCCGCGGGCTGGAGACCGGCCACTACGGCGCCGCCGGCCTGGAGGACGAGGACCTGGAACTGGTGCGCGACCAGTTCAAGCGCTTCGTCAACGACAAGGTCGCGCCCCACGCCCATGACTGGCACACCGCCGACGACCTGATCCCCGACGAGATCATCGCGGAGATGGCCGAACTCGGCGTCTTCGGCCTGACGGTGCCGGAGGAGTATGGCGGCCTGGCCATGGGCAAGACGGCGATGTGCGTCGTCACGGAGGAATTGAGCCGCGGCTATATCGGCGTCGGCTCGCTCGGCACCCGCTCCGAAATCGCCGCGGAGCTGATCCGCCTGGGCGGCACGGAAGAGCAGAAGCAGCACTATCTGCCGATGATCGCCTCGGGCGAAATCCTGCCGACGGCCGTGTTCACCGAGCCCAACACCGGCTCCGACCTGGCCAGCTTGCGCACCCGCGCGGTGCTCGACGGCGACCAGTACAAGATCACCGGCAACAAGACCTGGATCACGCACGGCGCGCGCAGCGACCTGATGACCCTGCTGGCGCGCAGCAATCCCGACGAGCCGGGCTATCGCGGCCTGTCGATGTTCCTGGCGGAGAAGCCGCGCGGCACCGACGCCGACCCGTTCCCCGCCGACGGTATGACCGGCGGCGAGATCGAGGTGCTCGGCTATCGCGGCATGAAGGAATACGAGATCGGCTTCGACGGCTTCACCGTGCCGGCGGCCAATCTACTGGGCCAGCGCGAGGGTAAGGGCTTCCGCCAGCTCATGGAGACCTTCGAGAGCGCGCGTATTCAGACCGCGGCGCGCGCCGTCGGCGTGGCGGAAAGCGCGCTCGACCACGCGTTGCGCTACGCGACGGAGCGCATTCAGTTCGGCCGGCCGATCTTCGCCTTCCCGCGGGTCTATGGGAAGCTGGCCAATATGGCGGTGGAGATCATGGTGGCCCGCCAGCTCACCTATTTCTCCGCCCGGGCCAAAGACGGCGACGAGCGCTGCGATATCGAAGCCGGCATGGCCAAGTTGCTGGCGGCCCGGGTCGCCTTCGCCGCGGCGGACGCCGGCGTGCAGATCCATGGTGGCAACGGCTACGCGATCGAGTATCCGATAAGCCGGATCCTCTGCGACGCCCGCATCCTCAACATCTTCGAGGGGGCCGCGGAGATCCAGGCCCAGGTGGTCGCCCGGGGTCTGCTGAGCCGCGCCACCGACGGCTGAGCCGGCCGGCCGGTCGTCTGCCGCCTGGGCGTTGCAGACGACCGCCACCCGGGGAACCCGACACAATGCCAGAAGGTCTCGTCAACCGACCGCTCACCATCGACCGCCAGCGCGAATGTGCCGGCACGGTCCCGGTCGATCTCGCCAACATCCGCCGGCCGACCCACGGCCGGTCGTTCGACGAGCTCGAAACCGGCCGGATCTTCGCCCATCCGCGCGGCTACACGGTCTCCGCCGGCCGGATGATGACCTTCGCCCGCACCTTCATGCAGGCGAACCCGCTCTATCTGAACGTCGAATACGCTCGGGCGCAGGGCCATCCGGACCTGCCGGCCAGCCCGCAGATGGTGTTCAACATCGTCTTGTCGCTGGGCGTGCAGAACGACAGCGAGAAGGCGATCGCCAATCTGGGCTACTACGACGTCGCCTTCCTGGCGCCGGTCTATCCGGACGAGACCCTGATGTCGGCGACCCGGGTGGCCGACAGCCAGGACCGCGGGCCCGACAAGCCGGGCATCGTCACGCTGGAGACCGTCGGCTGGAAGCAGGACGGTACGCCGGTCGTCCAGTACCGCCGCAAGATCATGGTGGCGCACGCGCCGCCCGGTACCGGACCGGGGCGGCCGGATGACAGCCGCAGCGGCTTCTTCCCGTGGTCCGACGCGCCGGTCGCCAACATCCCGCTGGTCGGCCGGCCGGTGTCGGCCCCGGCCGTCCACCACGCCACCACCGACCCAACGGCGGTGGAGGACTTTTCGGTCGGCGAGATCATCGTGCACGGCAACGGCCGGTCGATCACGGATGAGCATGTCGCGCTGACCTATTCGATCGGCAACAGCCATCCGCTGCACTTCGACCGCACCTTCTCCACCGCGCTGACCGGCAAGATGTCGGGCGAGCCGATCGTCTATGGCGGCCTGGCCTTCGCCTGGCTGGAGGGTCTGGCCAGCCGCGACGTGTCGGAGAACGCGATCTGGGAGCTTGGCTTCACCGAGGGCTACCACACCCAGCCGGTGGTGTCGGGCGACACCGTCGCCGCGGTCAGCCGCGTGCTGGCGATCGACACCGCACCGGCGCCGTTCGACGAGGTGGCCGGCATCGTCACCTTCCAGTTGATCGGCGTGAAGGGCGTCTCCGCAGCGGAGGCGGTGGAGACCCACGGCCAGGAGCTGTTCGTCAAGGAGAACGACAAGCGCGGGCTCGGCCTGAAGAAGATCGGCGCGAAGATCTTCGAGATCGAGCGCCGCTTGCTGATCAAGAAACGGGCGATGATCGACTGAGGTCGGCGCCACCGCCGCGCGGTGCGCGGGGGGGTGGCCGGCGGATCCAGGGCATTCACCAGGGAGGAATTTCGAAGATGAGCGAAACCAAGCCAGCCGCCCCGGCGGCGACGCGCGACAAGCCCTGGCTGATCCGGACCTATTCCGGCCACTCCTCCGCCGCGGCGTCGAACGCGCTCTACCGCGGCAACCTGGCGAAGGGCCAGACCGGCCTGTCGGTCGCCTTCGACCTGCCGACCCAGACGGGCTACGACGCCGACCATCCGCTCGCCCGCGGCGAGGTCGGCAAGGTCGGCGTGCCGATCAGCTCCATCGACGACATGGCGACGCTGTTCGACCAGATCCCGCTGGAGCAGATGAACACGTCGATGACCATCAACGCGACGGCCCCTTGGCTGCTCGCGCTCTACATCGCGGCGGCGGAGCGGCAGGGTGCGGACACCGCCAAGCTGCAGGGCACGGTGCAGAACGACATCATCAAGGAGTACCTGTCGCGCGGCACCTACATCTTCCCGCCGGCCCCGTCGATCCGGCTGACCGGCGACGTGATCACCTACTCGGTCGACGAGATCCCCAAATGGAACCCGATGAACGTCTGCAGCTACCACCTGCAGGAGGCCGGGGCGACGCCGACCCAGGAGATCGCCTACGCCCTGTCGACCGCGATCACCATCCTGGATGAGCTGAAGGGCCGCCCGGGCATGGACGAGGCGGAGATGGCCCGGTCGGTCGGCCGCATCAGCTTCTTCGTCAATGCCGGCATCCGCTTCATCGAGGAATGCTGCAAGATGCGGGCGATGGCGGCGATGTGGGACCGCATCGCCCGCGAGCGCTACGGCGTCACCGACGAGAAGCTGCTCCGCTTCCGCTACGGCGTGCAGGTCAACTCGCTGGGCCTGACCGAGGCGCAGGCAGAAAACAATGTCCAGCGCATCGTCTTGGAGATGCTGGGCGTTGTGCTGTCGAAGAACGCCCGCGCCCGCGCTGTGCAACTGCCGGCGTGGAACGAGGCGCTGGGCCTGCCGCGCCCCTGGGACCAGCAATGGAGCCTGCGGGTCCAGCAGGTCATGGCGTTCGAGACCGACCTCCTGGAGTACGGCGACATCCTCGACGGCTCCCCGGTCATCGAGGCCAAGGTGAACGACCTGATCGCCGGGGCGGAGGCTGAGATGGCGGCCGTCGCCAACGAAGGCGGCATGACCCGCGCGGTGGAGAGCGGCTACGTCAAGCGCCGGCTGGTGGAAAGCCACACCAATCGGATGCGGGCGATCGAGAGCGGCGACCTGACCATCGTCGGCATCAACAAGTATACCGAGACCCATCCTTCCCCGCTGATGACCGGCAGCGACGGCGGCATCCTGAAGGTCGACGCCAGCGCGGAGGGCGAGCAGATCGCCCGGCTGGAGAAGACGCGGAGCCAGCGCGACCCGGCGGCGGTGGCCGAGGCGCTCGACCGGCTGCGCGCGGCGGCGGCGTCCGGCGAGAACATCCTGCCGGCGTCGATCGCCTGCGCCCATGCCCGGGTCACCACCGGCGAATGGGGCGGCACCTTGCGCGAGGTGTTCGGCGAGTACCGCGCCCCCACCGGCATCGACGGCGTGATCGTCGGCCGCGCCGGCGGCGCTCGGCTGGAGGGGGTGCGCCGCCGGGTGAAGGAGACCGGCGACGCGCTGGGCCGGCCCTTGCGGCTGCTGATCGGCAAGCCCGGCCTGGACGGCCATTCCAACGGCGCGGAGCAGATCGCCGTGAAGGCGCGCGATGCCGGTTTCGAGGTGGTCTATGACGGCATCCGCCTGTCGCCCAAGCAGATCGCCACCGCGGCCTTGGAAGAGGGCGTGCACCTGATCGGCCTGTCGGTGCTGTCCGGCAGCCATCTGGAACTGATGGAGGAGGTGCGGCGCGAGCTGGCCGCGGTCGGCCTCGCCGGCCTGCCGGTCATCCTGGGCGGCATCATCCCCGAGGACGACGCCTTCCATCTGCGCGAGGGCGGGGTGGCGCGGGTCTACACGCCCAAGGACGCCGACCTGAACGCCATCATGGACGACTTGGTGGACGTGATCCGCGCCCATCACGGCCTCGACCCGTCGGAGCAGGCCGCGTGACCCATCTCGCCCAGCCAGCGGAGGCGCCCGCCAGCCTGGCGGCGGCCGTGGCCGCCGGCGACCGCGGCGCGGTGGCCCGCGCGCTCAACCTGATCGATGATCATCGGGCCGCCGCACATGACCGGGCGGCGGAGCTGCTGGCGGCGTTGCCGGAGGACCGGCTGTTGGGGGCGGGCCATCTGGTCGGCCTGACCGGACCGCCGGGGGTCGGCAAGTCGACCCTGACCGCGGCGCTGATCCGCCATTGGCGGGGCGAGGGGCTGACCGTCGGCGTGCTGGCGGTCGACCCGTCCAGCCCGTTCAGCGGCGGCGCGGTGCTGGGCGACCGGTTGCGCATGATCACACCGGCGACCGATCCGGGCGTCTTCGTGCGCTCGCTGGCCGACCGCGGCACCTTCGGCGGGGTCAGCGCGGAGGCCTGGCCGATGAGCCAGATCCTGCTGGCCGCCTTCGACCGCGTGCTGATCGAGACCGTCGGGGTCGGGCAGCGCGAGGTGGACATCGCCGACCTCGCCGACACCATCGTCTTCGTCGCCCAGCCCTATTCCGGCGACGCGATCCAGGTGATCAAGGCCGGCATCCTGGAGGTGCCGGACATCCTGGTGGTCAACAAGGCCGATCTCGGCGCCGGCGCCCGGCGCACCCTGTCGGACCTGGCGGCCGCCATCCGCCCGGCGGAGGAGCCCGGCGGCTGGACCCTGCAGGCCCTGGCCGCCAGTGCGGCCATCGGCACCGGCGTCGCGGAGACGGCCGGCACCATCGAGCGGCATCGCGCCTGGCTGGCCGACAGCGGCCACCTGGTCGAGCGCCGCCAAACCGCCCCCCTGCGCTGGCTGCTCGCGCGGCTCGTCGAACGCTTCGGCCGACACGGGATCGGCCGTCTCGGCGGCGACGGCGCGGTGGCCGAGCGCCTCGCCGAAGCGCCGACCGGCGCCTTTGCGCTGCTCGGTGAATACAACCGGTTGCTCTCGCAACACTGACGCAAGACGGAAGAGACCGCCTCGCAGAAAGGCCTTCCCATGACCGCCACCGCAACTGCCACCCCTGACCTCTACCCGCTGGGTGAGGCGCCGCCGCTCGGCGTCGTGCCGGCGAGGATGCACGCCTGCACCGCCCGCGCCGAACGCTTCGGCCCGCCGCAGGACAGCCTGCAGCGCGAGGTCGTGGCGGTGCCGGAGATCGCCGACGACGAGGTGCTCGTCTACGTCATGGCCGCCGGCATCAACTACAACAATGTCTGGGCGGGCCTGGGCGTGCCCGTCGACGTCATCAAGGCGCGCAACAAGAAGGGCGAGCCGGAGGACTTCCATATCGGCGGGTCCGACGGGTCGGGCATCGTCTACAAGGTCGGCCGCAACGTCACCAATGTGAAGGTCGGCGACGAGATCGTCCTGCATTGCGGGATGTGGGAGGTCGACTGCCCGACGGTGCAGGCGGGCGAAGACCCGATGTACTCGCCCAGTTTCCGCATCTGGGGCTATGAGTCGAATTTCGGCAGCTTCGCCCAGTTCACCCGGGTGAAGGCGATCCAGTGCATGCCCAAGCCCGTGCACCTGACCTGGGAGGAGGCCGCGGCCGGCACCCTGGTCGGGGCCACCGCCTACCGCATGCTGATGGGCTGGGGCGAGCATCGGATCCGCGAGAACGATGTGGTGCTGGTCTGGGGCGCGGCCGGCGGCCTCGGCTCCATGGCCATCCAGATCTGCCGCGCCATGGGCGCCATCCCGGTCGCCGTGATCTCCGACGACGACAAGATCGAGTACTGCAAGAGCCTCGGTGCGCGCGGCTGCATCAACCGTCGCGACTTCGACCATTGGGGCATGCTGCCGCATTGGAAGGACAATGTCGGCTACGCCACCTGGATGAAGGGCGTGCGTGCCTTCGGCGCCGCCTTCTGGGAGGCGCTGGGCGAGAAGCGTAATCCGCGCGTCGTCTTCGAGCATCCGGGCGAGACCACTATCCCGACCTCGGTGTTCGTGTGCGACACCGGCGGCATGGTGGTCATCTGCGCCGGTACCACCGGCTACAACGCCACGGTCGACCTGCGGTACCTGTGGATGCGCCAGAAGCGGCTGCAGGGCTCCCACTTCGCGAATGCCGAGCAGTCCAACGGCTTCAACGACCTGGTGCGGGAGGGCAAGATCGACCCCTGCCTGTCGCGGACCTTCGCCTATGACGAGATCCCGACGGCCCACCAGTTGATGTACGAAAACCGCCATCCGCACGGCAACATGGCGGTGCTGGTGGGCGCCACGGCGACCGGCATGGGCCGCACCGCGGAAGCGCCGAGCCATCTGGAGGTGGTGGGCCTGTCCGGCGATGAGGTGGCGCCGGAGGCCGATCGCCAGCGTGCCATGTCGTCGATGGCCGGCGACAGCGCCGACGAACTCGACATGCCGCTGCCGATCGAGCTCGACGACACCAAGACCGTCGCCGATCTGATGGCCCGCGTGCTGGTCTCCGTCGAACCGCACGACACGCTGCGCGAAGCCGCGGAGCTGATGATCCGGCACAATATCCGCGCGGTCACGGTGATGGAGCGCGGCCAGGTCATCGGCATCGTGTCGCAGACCGACCTGGTGCTGGCGCGCCAGGGCCGCAGCCAGCAGAACGCGCTGAAGATGTCGGTGCGCAGCACCATGACCTTGGGCGTCGTGACCTGCACGCCGGACACGCTGCTGGTCGACGCGATCAGCCGGATGACCGCGCGGCGCATCCACCGCCTGGTGGTGGTGGAGGAGAAGGACGGCCGCACCTATCCCGTCGGCATGCTGAGCATGACGGATGTCGTCCGCTCCATGCTGTCGGAAGTCGACGAGGACTGATGCCGGCCGGGCGGCCGGCGCCCCCGATCCGTGCTTCTTGCCAGACGCCGCCGATGCCGGTTGGGCCTCGGCGGCGTCGACCGTTTCCGCGGGGTGTCGCCCCGTTTGCCGACAACGACCCTCATTCAAGGAACGCCCGCCGATGACCGTTGCCGAGACCGCCGCCCGTGATCTGTATCCGTTGGGCGAGGCGCCGCCGCTGGGCGTCGTGCCGGCGAAGATGCACGCCTATGCCGTGCGCGAGGACCGCTTCGGCGATCCGCTGCACGGCTTCCAGCGCGAGGTGGTGCCGGTGCCGGAGATCGGCGACGACGACGTGCTGGTCTACGTCATGGCCGCCGGCGTCAACTACAACAATGTCTGGGCGGCGCTGGGCGTGCCGGTCAACGTCATCAAGGCACGCCAGAAGAGAGGCGAGCCGGAGGATTTCCATGTCGGCGGCTCCGACGGCGCCGGCATCGTCTACAAGGTCGGCCGCAACGTCACCAACGTGAAGGTCGGCGACGAAATCGTGCTGCATTGCGGGCACTGGGATCCCCATTGCCCGGTGGTGAAGTCCGGCGAGGACCCGATGTACTCGCCGACCTTCGGCACCTGGGGTTATGAGACGAACTACGGCAGCTTCGCCCAGTTCGCCCGGGTCCGGTGGTTCCAGTGCATGCCCAAGCCCGCGCACCTGACCTGGGAGGAGGCGGCCGCCGGGACCCTGGTCGGCGCCACCGCCTACCGCATGCTGCTGGGCTGGGGCGAGCACAAGATCCGCGAGGACGACGTCGTGCTGGTCTGGGGGGCGGCCGGCGGCCTCGGCTCCATGGCGATCCAGATCTGCCGGGCCAAAGGCGCCATCCCGATCGCCGTGGTCTCCAACACCGACAAGATCGCCTATTGCGAGAGCCTCGGCGCGAAGGGCTGCATCAATCGCCGCGACTTCGACCACTGGGGGATGCTGCCGCACTGGAAGGACAACATCGGCTACGCCACCTGGCTGAAGGGCGTGCGCGCCTTCGGCGGCGCGCTGTGGGAGGCGCTGGGGGAGAAGCGCAATCCGCGCATCGTCTTCGAGCATCCGGGCGAGACCACCATCCCGACCTCGGTGTTCGTGTGCGACACCGGCGGCATGGTGGTGATCTGCGCCGGCACCACCGGGTTCAATGCCACGGTCGACCTGCGGTATCTGTGGATGCGCCAGAAGCGGCTGCAGGGCTCTCACTTCGCCAATGCCGACCAGGCGAACGGGTTCAACGACCTGGTGCGGGAAGGCAAGATCGATCCGTGCCTGGCGCGCACCTTCGCCTTCGACGAGATCCCGGTGGCGCACCAGCTCATGTACGAGAACCGCCATCCGCACGGCAACATGGCAATCCTGGTGGGGGCGTTGGAGACCGGCACCGGCCGCTCGGCGGAAGCGCCGACCGAGCTGGCCGTGGTTGGCCTGTCCGGCGAGGAGGTGACGCCGGAGGAGGCCGGTCGCCTGCGCGGCACGGAGTCGGCGGGCGGCGAGAGCCTGCCGGAAGTCGAAATGCCGCTGCCGATCGAGATCGACGATACCAAGACCGTCGCCGATCTAATGGCCCGCGTGCTGATCTCGGTGGAGCCGCACGACACGCTGCAGGAAGCCGCCGAGCTGATGATCCGCTACAATATCCGCGCGGTCACGGTGATGGAGCGCGGCCAGGTCATCGGCGTCCTGTCGCAGACCGACTTGGTGCTGGCCCGCCAGGGCCGCAGCCAGCAGAACGCGCTGAAGATGTCGGTGCGCAGCACCATGTCGCTCGGCGTCGTGACCTGTTCGCCGGACACCCCGCTGGTCGAGGCGATCAGCCGGATGACCGCCCGGCGCATCCACCGCCTGGTGGTGGTGGACGACAAGGACGGCCGCACCTACCCCGTCGGCATGCTGAGCATGACCGACGTCGTCCGCTCCATGCTGTCGGAGGTGAAGGAGGGCTGATTGGTGGCCGGGCGCAACGCTCTGACATAGGGCCCGTCTCATGCGGGCGCCGCATCGCGGCGGCCGGGGGGCTTTCCGTGCGGTGCATTACCGCCTATGTATGGCTGATGTCCACACATCACGATGGAGTGCTGGTCATGCCCGAAGAGGATCGCGCGGCTGATGCGATGGGCAAGAACCGGTCCGGCTCCATGCTGAAGGCCTCCCGCCGGGACGCGCAGGCGGTGCTGTTGGACCGGCGGCACTTCGTCCCGGATGACGCGGCTGCGGACGCCTTTTGGGCGAGGTTGGACGCGCCGACCGAAGAAAATGGGCCGCTCCGCAGACTTCTTGAGGCGAAACCGACCTGGGATCGGTGACCGATCATGATCCCCCGCCGCCGCCAGCGTGGCTTCGGGCGGAGCACGACGTATCGGTTTGCCGTCATGGCCGACGTTGGTGGCCAGAGGGGGGACTATCCGTCCGTCGCCCCGTCATAGATCGACAGCATTTCGTCGACCCACTCGTCGTCGCTGCTGCGAACCAATACCGCACCGAGCAGCAGCACCATGCGCGGCACGTCTTCGTCTTTCGCAAGACGCGCCATCAGCATGGTCAATTCGCCTTCCTCCGAGACGACCAAGGCCGATGATCGCGGCGGCAGAACGCTGCCGTGATCCGTTGACGCGGCGTGGTGGTGAGGAAGGTCGCCGGATCTCGCCATCGGCTCGGCACCTCCTTTCGCGCAAACGCCGATCGGCCCCCACTGCCGATCGTGGGGGCCGGCTGGGGCGCCGCGCCCCTACTTCTTCAGCGCCGCGACGCCCGGCAGGGTCTTGCCTTCCATCCATTCCAGGAAGGCGCCGCCGGCAGTGGAGACGTAGCTGAAGCGGTCGATCACCCCGGCCTTGGCGAGCGCGGCCACGGTGTCGCCGCCGCCGGCGACGCTGAGCAGCGCGCCCGATTGGGTGAGCGCCGCCGCCTCCGACGCCACGGCGGCGGTGCCGGCATCGAAGGGCGCGATTTCGAAGGCGCCGAGCGGGCCGTTCCACACCACCGTCTTGCAGTCCTTCAGCCGGCCCTTCAGCGCCGCCACCGAGGCCGGGCCGACATCCAAGACCATGCCGTCGGCCGGCGTGTCGGCCACCGGCTTCACGGTGCTGTCGGCCCCTTCCTTGAACTCCGCGGCGACCACGCCGTCGTCGGGTAGCAGGATCTCGCAACCCGCGGCCTCGGCCTTGGCGATGATGCTGCGCGCCTCCTCGCCCATATCCTTCTCCGCCAGGGACTTGCCGAGATCGACGCCCTTGGCGTGCAGGAAGGTGTTGGCCATGCCGCCGCCCAGCGCCAGCATGTCGACCTTCTGGACGAGGTTGCCGAGCAACTCCAGCTTCGTGGAGATCTTCGCCCCGCCGACGACCGCCATGACCGGGCGGGTCGGTGCCTCCAAGGCCCGGGTCAGCGCCTCCAGCTCCGCCTGCATCAGCCGGCCGGCGGCGGCGGGCAGCACATGGGCCAGCCCTTCCGTGGAGGCATGCGCCCGGTGGGCGGCGGAGAAGGCGTCGTTGACGTAGAGGTCGCCCAGCGCCCCCAGCTTCGCCGCGAAGCCGGGATCGTTCTTCTCCTCCTCCGCATAGAAGCGCAGGTTCTCCAGCACCAGGAAGCCGCCCGCCGACAGGGCCGCCACCGCCGCCTCGGCCACCGGACCGATGCAGTCGTCGGCGAAGGCGACCGGCCGGCCCAGGGAGACGGCCAGCGCGTCGGAAACGGGCTTGAGCGACATCTCCGGCACCCGCTGGCCCTTCGGCCGGGCGAAGTGGCTCATCACGACGACCTTGGCGCCCTTGTCGGCAAGCTCGGTCAAGGTCGGGGCCAGCCGGTCGAGACGGGTCGTGTCGGATACCCGGCCATCCTTCACCGGCACGTTCAGGTCGCCGCGCACCAGCACCGTCTTGCCGGCGACGTCGTAGTCGTCAAGCGTCTTGAACTCGCTCATGGGGGCCCTCGATCGGTCGGAAGCGGGAAGGGAGGCGGCGGGCGCGGCGTCGCCGTCGCGCGACACCTTACGGTGATGCACGCTCCCTATTTCGCCCGCATTGATCAAGCGCAGATTGGTGACGCTTCGCCGGCGCGACGAGTCCGGCTACCAGTGCGCCGTGCCGGGCGCTCCCTTGAACGGTCCTTGCAGATTGCCGGTGATCCAGCCGCCGTAGAAATCGCCCCGCTGATGGGTCGCGACCTCGGGTCCGACCAGGCAGCGGCTGCATTTCGCCGGGTAGAAGGCGAGATGCCCGGTCAGCGACTCGAAGCCCGGCCAGGGATCGGGATAGCCCCAGGCGATGGTGTCGACCGAGTGGCGGCCGACCCGCAGGTCCCAATAGGTCGCCGGGCCCTTGAACTCGCAGACCGAGCGCCGACGGCCGGGCACCAGCAGTTCCATGGCGATGTCGGCGCGGGGGAAATAGTAGGTCGGCGGATGGCTGGTCTCCAGCACCCGCAGACCCTCGGTGGTCTCCGCGACCAGCCGGCCCCAGACCTCCACGGCGAGCCGATGGCCCACCGGCTCCACCCGCGGCGGGCGCGGATAGTCCCAGACACTCTCCTGCCCTTCCGGCGCCGGCGGCCTGGCCGCCGCGTCCTTGGGCGTCATCCCGTCCATCGGGTCCATGCTGTCCATCGGTCGTCGCTTCCTCGACGCGAAGGCGGCTAGCGAGCCCCGATGGACGACCCGATGCCCGAGGCCGAAACGGCCGGGAACGGTGCCGGGTCCATACCGCCGGGGGGAGCGGTCCAAGAGCCTTCGATAGGTAAGTAATACACCGCCTCCGCCGGATCACCAGGGGATTTCCGTTCCCTTGGCTGCGATCCGCCGGAGAGATCTGCGACGGGGCGTCCCGCCGCCGGCCCGAGACCCTGGCGGCGGGGCGCGGGCGCGCCATCTGTTTCGTACAGGTGATGGACATAGGGGACGCGACCGCCATGGCAACACCGGTCGATCGATTCGCGTTCGCCGCCGCCCAGACGGCGCGCGTCGGCTGGTTCTTCGGGCAGTACCGGCTGTCGACACGGCTGTCCCGGGGCAGCCTTCCGCCGCCGCGCCGCCGCGGGTCGACGCCGCAGACGCTGGCGATCCTGCGCGAGCTGATCGCCCTGTTCGAGCGCGACTGGCGCAACATCCAGGCCGGCTACTACCGGCTGCCGCATGACGTGCTGCCGGCGCCGGGCCTGGCGATCCGGCGGTCGCTGGCTTTCTTCGCCGACCTGCCGGCGGTCAATCGGCGCCGCCGTACCGGTCGGCACGACGAGCTGCCGGCCGACGCGCCGGCCGGGCTGCCCGACTACTACAGGCGCACCTTTCACTATCAGAGCGACGGGTATCTGAGCGCCCGGTCGGCCCGGCTCTACGACTTCCAGGTGGAGGTGCTGTTCGGCGGCGGAGCGGACGCCATGCGCCGCCAGGCGCTGGTGCCGATCGCCCATTTCCTGGCCGGCCGCTCCGCGGAAGGCGTGCATCTCGTCGATGTCGCCAGCGGGACCGGCCGGTTCCTCAGCTTCCTGAAGGACACCCATCCGCTCTTGGGCGTGACCGCCGTCGACCTGTCGCGGCCCTATCTGGATGAGGCGCGCCGCCTGCTGCGCCCCTGGCCGGGCTGCCGGTTCGTCGCCGCGCCGGGGGAGGCGATGCCGCTGGCCGATGCCAGCGCCGACATCGTCACCTGCATCTATCTGTTCCACGAGCTGCCGGGCGAGGCGCGCCGGGCGATCGCCCGGGAGTGTGCGCGCGTCCTGAAGCCGGGTGGGATGATGGTCTTCCTCGACAGCATCCAGACCGTCGACCGGCCGGACTTCGCCGGGCTTATGCACTACTTCCCCGAGGCGTTCCACGAGCCCTACTATGCCGACTATCTCGGCGACGACCTGGTCGGCGTGTTTACGGAGGCCGGCCTGGTCCTGGGCGCCAGCGACCGCGCCTTCATGTCGAAGCTGTTGATGTTCCGAAAGCCGTGATCCGGTGCGGCCTCATCCGCCGGGCGCGAGCGGCGTGCCGGCCAGCGTGCGGGCCATCATCTCCGCCAGCATCGCCCCGGCTATCAGGCCGATCATCAGCAGCGTGATCACCGACAGGGCGAAATGCTTGCCGCGGTTCTCCGCCGGCAGCCGCAGCACGACCGGTGTTCCCTTGTAGATCAGCACCAGGGACGCGACCGCGCCGATGATCGCCACCAACAGCCCGATCGCCGGCAGCGGGCGCAGTGCCTCGGCCAGGTAATGCGGGGTCATCGCCAGTCCGGCCAGCACCATGCCGCCATTGAAGCTTTGCAGACCGCCGAACATGCCGGAAAACACCGTCACCACGGCGCCGGTGACCATCACCGAGGCCAGCCCGATAACCACGGTGACGGCGAACTGCATGGCCAATTGCATCGGCCCGAAGGCCATGCCCGCCTGGGCCAGGACCGGCGGCGGAATCAGCCAGAACAGCACGGTGGAGACCAGCGCGCTGATCACGATCAGCGGCACGACATGCTCGCGCGCCACCACCTGCCAGGGCGGCAACGGGTCGGCATGCTCGCGCATGGTCACGACGGGATGCTGCAGCATGCCGCGGCAGCGTTCGACGAACAGGTTGAGATTAGCCATCGATGGGCCTGTCGGCGATCACGGGTGGGACGGCCGCCGGCAGCGCGATGGCCAGCGTCCTCGGCATAACATAGGAAGGCGGGCCGGGATTTTCGACATCCGCAAGGGCCGCGCCCGGCGGTTCGCCCGCTGTGGGGAGCCTCGGCCGTGACCCGGCGCCGGATGGCCGGCCGCTCGCTGCGCCGGGCTGCCGCCGAGGCGGGCGCGGTGGTGACGGTCGAGGCGATCGGGCTCTATGGCGACGGCCTCGCCCGGCTGGATGCCGACTGGCTGGCGGTGCCGGGCACCGCGCCCGGCGACCGGGTGCGGGTGGTGGTCGAGCCGGCCGAGGACCCGCGGGGTCAGCGGGACCCGCGGGGCCGCCGAGCCCAGCATGGCCAGCGAGCCCAGCGTGAGCAGGGAGCCCAGCATGGGCAGCGAGGCCAGCGTGGCCCGCTGGCGGCGACGGCGGTGGAGCTGATCGCGCCGGGTCCCGACCGGCAGGAGGCGCCTTGTCCCGCCTTCGGCCGCTGCGGCGGCTGCCGGGTGCAGCATCTCGGACCCGCCACCCAGGCCGATTGGAAGCGCCGGCTGGTCGCCGAAGGGCTGGCGCGCCAGGATCTGGGCGATGTGCCGGTCGGTGCGCTGCAAGCCGTGCCGCCGGCCAGCCGCCGCCGCGTCACCTTGGCCGCACGGACCCTGGGCGGCGCCGCGGCGGCGCGGATCGTGCTGGGCTTCCACGAGGCGGGGTCGTCGCGCATCGTCGATATCGACGACTGCCCGGTGGCGGTGCCGGCAATCACGGCGGCCTTGGACACGCTGCGCGGGCTGGCCGCGGCCTGGCTGCCGGTGGGCGGGCGCGGCGATCTGGCGGTGACGGCGTTGGAGGACGGGCTCGACGTCGTGCTGATCGGCGAGGGCGTCCCCGACGCCGACGCCCGCCAGGACCTCGCGGCGATGGCCGCGGCGGCCGGCCTCGCCCGGCTGTCGCACCGGACGTCGCCGGGTGCGCCGGCGGACCCGATCGCGCTGCTGCATCCCGGAACCGTGCGCGCCGGTGGGGTCAGCGTGGTGCTGCCGCCGGGCGGGTTCCTGCAGCCGACGGCCGAGGGCGAGGCGCTGCTGGTTCGCCTGGTCGGCGAGGCGGTCGGCGAGGCCACCCGGGTTGCCGACCTGTTCTGCGGCATCGGCACCTTCGCGCTGCCGCTGGCGGCGGCCGGCCGTGTCCTGGCGGTGGAGGGCGACGCGTCGGCCGTCGCCGCGCTGGCCGACGCGGCGCGCCAGGCGGGCCCAAGGGTGCGGCTGGAGGCGGTGCGGCGCGACCTCTACCGCGAGCCGCTGACGCCGCCGGAACTCGACCGCTTCGACGCCGTCGTGTTCGATCCGCCGCGCAACGGGGCGCGCGAGCAGGCTCGGGCGCTCGCCGCTTCGCGCGTCGCCACGGTGGTCGGGGTGTCCTGCCAGCCGGCCAGCTTCGCCCGCGACGCCCGCATCCTGGTGGACGGCGGCTTTCGTCTCGTCTCGGTCACGCCGGTCGACCAGTTCCTGTGGTCGCCGCATGTCGAACTGGTTGGCGTGTTTCAGCGGTAGATGGCTATCGAGATCCACATACCTATGTTCAACATACGTCAATCGACTGGATTATAATAAATCCGGATTATCCCCGTGAAACAAGTTAGCATCTGGCCGTTCGGCGGTGGGCTGGTCAAACACCCAGATGCGCAACGTGCCATGGCCATAACGCGTCGACGCCATAAATAGAATCCTCTTGCTCTAAATGTTTTTTAGCGTCATGTTGTGACGATGGACGCGCTAGACCGACAGATCTCTGAGAAACGCCAGCAGCATGACGAGCTGAAGCGGCAGCTTCAGGCGCTGGAGGTGGAGTTGTCCGCCCTTGAGTTGGCGGCACGCCTTCGTCCGGCCACAACCTCGACCGCGAAGCCAGCATCTCGGGGGCGGGGACGTCAGCCTGGATCGATCAAGAAGCTGTGGCGGGAGACACTGGGGCTCCTCTGGTCCGTGGGCGGCCGCCATCGATATGAGTTTGTCCATGAAGTCGCACAGGAACATGGGTTTACAGGCACCCTTCAGAGTGCTCGTGAACGCGTTCGCAGCTTTCGGGAACAAGGCTTGATGGAAGGTGATGCCGAAGTTGGCTTCACGGTAACGGCTGAAGCCGCCGCGCGTTTTGGCTTCGGAGAAAAAGGCGAGCCGCCCGAAGGTGGTACTTCGGGCGGCTCAGAATTCACTAAGGGGGTAGCAGATTCGCCGCAGGGTTCCTTTCGCCAGGGCACCGCGGTCGGTTTGACTCCGACTACCTCCATCCAGTCCGCCGGGGATGTTGACGCATCCCCAAACGAGGGCCTGTCCGATCGAGAAGATTGGTAGGCCGCACACCAAGGGTCTCGCACGCCCGAGCAACCACAGGAGGCCACAAGGATGGATATGCCTTTGGTGTTAAGGGCCTAGCCAGGGCTGAACCCTGATTCGGCCGGCGGAGCTTTCGCCACGCCGGCCATTTTCCTATCAGTTATCGCGGATTCTGTCAATAAATTCAGGACTCTCCCATGCCTACGAAGAAAGCCGGCGGTGGCCGCAAACAGTCCAGTCCTTCCGTCTCAACACTGGCAAGTAAGGTGTTGAGCGGACAGAAAGCGCCGACTGCGAAGGAAAGCAGAACGCTTGCCGCGTCGGTACTTTCACAGGATGAAACTAAGGGACAGGGTAAGAAGCGCTCGTAACCGTGGGCTCGTCTAACTCTGTCATCTTGACGATGCAGCGTGTAGGTATTCGTATCACACCGGATACCTGCACGCTGTTTTCGCCCTCCAGCCCCCAACATTTTGAGCCACAGCTTTCATGGCCTGCCCATCGTGGACGAGCCATCCAACCGAAGTGCACCGAACGGCCATGCCCGGTTGGAAGTCTGACAAGAACCCCCAATTTGGTGTAGGTTGGGCACTATCCTCCCATTCGACAAACACCAGGGGGCGCCGCGACTCGATGAGTTCAGAACGGTTATCGCTACGCTCTGCGCTGTCACAGGGGCGCTTAGACGACTTTGTGCGCCAGGAGGAAGATCGGGGCGCGCCGGCTGACCGCGCTCTGTTTGAGTGTGCCTTGTCACGCTTCATTAGACAGCCCCAATCAGCAGATCGAACATCGCGTTCTGCATCTGACGACGGTTCGAGCGGAACGTGAATTCGCCCATATAGCGCTCCATGTGCTGCTGCGACACGTGAACGTGCGTGCTCGCGATCGAGCGCTTGAACAACCGCCAGAAATTCTCGACGTTGTTCGTATGGTGCGTCGCGTTATGGCGCCAATCGTAGTGGGACCACTCCTTCGCGCCGTGCTTCACCGTCCCGTGCTGGTAGCCGTCACCCTCCAGTAAGCCATAGCTGATCAGCTCGTCCGTGGAGACGGTTGCACCGCGGGCAACGGCATCCTTCACCACACCCCGCAGCATCTCCTTCTTCACGTTGGGGGTCACGACCGTGCGCATTGCGCCGTCGCGTTCCTTGAGGCCCATGACGATGGTCTTACCGGCCGCTCCGCGTCCTCGCTTGCCGGGTCGACGGCCGCCAACATAGGTCTCGTCAAGTTCGACGTGGCCGCGCAGAACCTCGAAACCATCAGCCTTCGCCATAAGGTCGCGGATCTTCTGACCGATGCGCCACGCGGTTTTGTAGGTCACGCCCAACTGCCGCTGAAGCTCCTTGCCGCTCACGCTATGACGCGTCGTGCAAAACAGGTAGATGGCATAAAACCACATTTGCAGCGGCGTGCGCGTGTCCTCAAAGATCGTGCCCGCGGTCGGATAGAGATGGTCGCCACAGGCCGCGCAGGCAAACGCCCGCCGGTCTGACATCCGATGGAAGGTCGCTTCCTTGCCGCACTTCCGGCAGACATGCCGCCGGCCGTAGCGCACATCCATGATGTTATCCAGGCACGCTTTATCAGTCGGGAACCGTTGGAAAAACTCACGAACGCTGAACTCGGGGCTTTTGCTGTCACTGTCGGCCATCGGTCATCCCCCATCGGATGACCCTAATCTAGGCCCCACCGTACTTGTGTTAAGGGGATAATCTTGTAATAAATTCTCCAATTCGATGTTGATATTCTTCTTAGGTTCTCGTATCCGAATAGTCAGCGCGAATGAGATTCTATGCAGATCGACGTTTCCGGACAGATTGGGCGATCGCCCATGTAACGGATCCAACCAGCAATCCTCCGATAAAGCGTCCCAGAACAATGACACTATCAATAGGGCTCTCCATCCATGGTTCCGAGATTGCCTCGACAAAAAGTGTAATCATTAAAGCCCAAAAAACGCATGCCAACATAACATATCCCCATTTCCTTATGAAGATACCAGCTATAATATAACCTCCCGTCGCGAAGGGATCAAGTAAAGATCCAATAGTGACTCCAAGAAGAAGCGCGAGATCATGCATCTTTCTGCCTCTTCCGAAGCTTCTTTTCTGGCTGGCATCAGAGTTGTGATGCCGCAATCCTGTCGCTCTCTAGAGTAGTTGATCGCTCCCGAAATGCAATAAAATGTTGATTGTAGGTTGGGAAAACGTCTCAAGGTCAGCTCTCCAGCACCAGGTCGTCGCGGTGGATCATCTCCGCGCGGCCGGAATAGCCCAGGATCTCGGTGATTTCGCCGGAGCGGTGGCCGGCGATGCGGGCGGCGTCGCCGGCGGTGTAGGCCGACAGGCCGCGGCCCAGCACCGTGCCGGCGCGGTCGCGGATCAGCACGGCGTCGCCGCGCTCGAACGCGCCGTCCACGGCAACGACGCCGGCCGGCAGCAGGCTCTTGCCCTGGCCCAGCGCGCGGACCGCCCCGTCGTCGATGACCAGCGCGCCGACCGGCGCCACCGATCCGGCGATCCAGCGTTTTCGCGCGGTCAGCGGCTCCGCGGCCGGCACGAACCAGGTGGCGCGGGCGTCGCCGTCCAGCGCGCTCAACGGATGGCGGCGGGTGCCCAGGGCGATCGCCATGCGGCAGCCGGCGCTGAGCGCGATGCGGGCGGCCTCCAGCTTGGTGACCATGCCGCCCGAGGAGTTGCCGGGCGGCGCCTCGCCGGCCATGGCGAGCACGGCCGGCGTGATCTCCGCCACCTGCGGGACATGCGCCGCGGCCGGATCGCTGCGCGGATCGGCGGTGTAGAGCCCGTCGACATCGGACAACAGGACCAGGGTGTCGGCGCTGATCATCTGCGCGACCCGGGCCGCCAGGCGGTCGTTGTCGCCGTAGCGGATCTCCGCCGTGGTCACCGTGTCGTTCTCGTTGATCACCGGCAGCGCGCCCAGCGACAGCAACTGGCCGATGGTGGCGCGGGCGTTGAGATGGCGGCGGCGGTTCTCGGTGTCCTCCAGCGTCAGCAAGACCTGGGCCACGGTGATGCCGTGCCAGCCGAGGATTTCTTGGTAAGCGTGGGCCAGGCGGATCTGGCCGGCGGCGGCGGCGGCTTGCTGCTCCTCCAGCCGGAGCGGGCGGCCGACCAGGCCGAGTTGCTCCCGCCCCACGGCGACGGCGCCGGAGGAGACCAGGACGACCCCCGTCCCGCGCCGGGCCAGGCCGGCGATGTCGTCGGCCAGCGCCGCCAGCCAGGGCCGGCGGAGTCGGCCGCTCGCCTCGTCGACCAGGAGGGCGGAGCCGATCTTGACCACCAGCCGCCGCGCGCCGACGAGGCCCGTGCCCGCCACCGGGCGGCTCACGGCTGCCATCCCGGCGCCGGGTCGGCCTCGCCGGGCACATTCGCGGTGTCCGCTGTGTCCGCGGTGTCCGGGGTATCCGGGACATCCAGTGTGTCCGGCGCGGGATCGGCGTCGCGCTTCAGCCGGTCCAGTGCGCGCAGCACCTCCGCGACGCCTTCGCCGCTGGCCCCGCTCATCATCATCACCGGGCCGCCGGCGGCGGCTTCCAGGGCGCGGGTCCGCTCGGCCCGGGCGTCGGGCGCCAGGGCGTCGATCTTGTTCAGCACCACCAGCCGCGGCTTGTCCGCGAGGCCGGCGCCATAGGCGGTCAGCTCCCGCGCCACGACGGCCAGGTCGTGGGCGAGGTCGTCACCGGTGGCGTCGACCAGGTGCAGCAGCGCGCGGCAGCGCTCGATATGGCCGAGGAAGCGGATGCCGAGGCCCGCCCCCTCATGCGCGCCTTCGATCAGGCCGGGGATGTCGGCGATCACCAGCTCGCGGTCGTCGCTGGGCACCACGCCGAGATGCGGGTTGAGCGTGGTGAACGGATAGTCCGCCACCTTCGGGCGCGCCCGGGTGGTGGCGGCCAGGAAGGTCGACTTGCCGGCATTCGGCAGGCCGACCAGGCCGATATCGGCGATCAGCTTCAGCCGCAGCCAGACCCACATCTCCGCGCCCGGCCAGCCGGGATCGGCGCGGCGCGGCGCGCGGTTGGTGCTGCTCTTGAAATGGGCGTTGCCGAAGCCGCCATCGCCGCCGCGCGCCAGGCAGATGCGCTGGCCGGCCCGGGTGAGATCGGCGATCAGCGCCTGGGTCTCGTCGTCGAGCACCTGGGTGCCGACCGGCAGCGCCAGCACGGCATCGCTGCCGCCGGCGCCGGTGCGGTTGCGGCCCTTGCCGCCCTCGCCGCGACCGGCCTTGAAGTGCTGGCGGTAGCGGAAGTCGATCAGGGTGTTGAGGCCGGGCACGGCTTCCGCCCAGACATCGCCGCCGCGCCCGCCGTCGCCGCCATCGGGGCCGCCGAACTCGACATACTTCTCGCGGCGGAAGCTGACGGCGCCGCCGCCGCCGTCACCGCTCTTGATGAAGACCTTGGCCTGGTCGAGGAACTTCATCGCCGGTCGCCGCCTGCGGTCTGCCGCCGGTTGCGGTGGCGGGCCGGCGCGTCGGACCGCCTGTCGGACGTGTCGGGTCGCGCCCGCGTTGGCGGCGTCGGTGCTACTCCGCCGCCTCGGCCGGTGCCGGGGTGCGCGGGGCGACGTCGACCGTCTTGCGGCCGCGCGACGTGGCGAAGACCACGTTCCCGTCGACCAGCGCGAACAGCGTGTGGTCGCGGCCGATGCCGACATTGCGGCCCGGATGGAAGCGGGTGCCACGCTGGCGCACGATGATGTTGCCGGCGATCACCGCCTCGCCGCCGAACTTCTTGACGCCGAGCCGGCGGCCTTCGCTGTCGCGGCCGTTGCGGGACGACCCGCCTGCCTTCTTATGAGCCATGGTTCATGACCTCGGTCTTGAGGATGCGCGCCCGGGACGGCGACGGCCGGCGCCGTCAGCCGGCGGTGATGCCGGTGACCTTCAGTACGGTCAGATCCTGGCGGTGGCCGGCGCGCCGGCGATAGCCCTTCCGCCGCTTCTTCTTGAAGACGATGATCTTGTCGCCACGGGTCTGCTCGACCACCTCCGCCGCCACGCTGGCGCCGGCGACGCGCGGGGTGCCGATGGTGGTGCCATCGTCGCCGCCGATCATCAGTACATCGTCCAGCGCGACGGGCGCGCCGGGCTCCGCCGTCAACCGCTCCACGGCGATCAGATCGCCTTCGCTGACGCGGTACTGTTTGCCGCCGGTCTTGATGACTGCGTAGGTGCTCATCGTCTGCCATCCGAGGGCCCGGAGGCGCCGCCATGGGCCCCGGGCAACGCCGATCCCAACGACGGGCCAAAAACCCCTCGCTCGGCCAAGGCGTTCGTCTTGCCGAAAGGCGGGACTATAGCGGCCATGGGGGTTCTGTCAACGATCGCGCTTTGGGGGTGCCGGGCGCGATGGCGGCGGCCGGGGCGACGTCCGGCGACAGGGCCGCGGCCGACGCATGGCTGACGTGAAAACCCTTCGGTGCGGCGACGGATGCCGTGCCCGTCTGCGTCTAACAGGCGGACCGGCCGGCAATCCGAAGCCGGATTTGTTGATTAATTAACAATTCCAAGCGAACCGAGGAAGGGAAGGGTCTGATGTCCATAAGAGATACGGCCGAACGCTACGGCCTGGTCGCCATCGTCAACCATTGGGCGCTGGCCCTGGCTGTGGTCGGCCTGGTGGTTTCCGGCCTCGTCGCCGCCGAGCTGGCCGGCGAAACGGCGCGTCGCGCGATCCTGGGGCCGCACAAGGCGGCGGGCACGCTGGTACCCTTGGTGGCGCTGTGGCTCGCCCTGTGGTGGGCCTTCCAGCGCGGCCGGCCCGGCGCGATCCCCGGCACTTCGGGATGGGAAGCGACCTCGCGGCGCGCCATGCACCTCTTCCTGATCGCCGGAACGCTGGTGATGGGGCTGTCGGGCGTGACCATGGCGATCTTCGCCGGCCGGGCCGTCGATGTCTTCGGACTGTTCACCCTGGCCGCCCAGCAGGAGGTGCCGTGGCTCGCCGGCGCGGCCCACGAGCTGCACGTGGTCGGCGGCTGGATGATGGCCGCCGCCATTCTCGGCCACGGCGCCGTCGCGCTGAAGCATCACCTCATCGATCACGACGGCACCTTCACCCGGATGATCGGGCGCAGCGGCTGAACCCGTCGGGCGCGAGCGCCTCGGCCGGCGACCATGGACACGGGCCCGGCCGAGGCGCTAGAACCTTGCCGTTCGATCGGCGAGGGGGCGCCCGACCCCCGGGCCCGCGGAGAGGTGCCGGAGCGGTCGAACGGGGCGGTCTCGAAAACCGTTGTACTCTCACGGGTACCGAGGGTTCGAATCCCTCCCTCTCCGCCACTTTCGCTTATCACGCGCGCGTCGAACAGTGTCTCCTGGACACAGATCTTACGCGGCGATGATGGGGGCGATATCGTTCAAACAGTCTCCCGAATCGCTGGCCGTCTCGAGATCGAAGCGCAATTGCAGATTGAGCCAGAACTCGGGCGTGGTGCGCAGGGCGCGCGCCAGACGTAGCGCAGTGTCCGGGCTTACGGCAGCCTGACCACGAATGAGACGGGTGACACGGTTGGTCGGCACGTGAATCGTGCGAGCAAGCGTAGTCGCGCTCACGCCGAGTGGGTCAAGGAATTCCTTGTCTAGGATTTCCCCGGGATGGATAGGGTCGTACTTAGTCGTCATGTCGCGTTCGGGCCTCCTTGCCCAGCTACGCGGGCCTCTTTCAGCCTCATCAGGCTTGCCCTTCGTGCGCGATGCCCCCGAGAGGGCTAGAGCAGATCGCGTCAGTTCCGAGCCGCGTAGCGGCTCGGAACTGACGCGATCTGCTCTACTTCGTTGATTCAGGGCGAGATTCACGACCAAAACGATGTCGCGTAGTAACTCCGTTTTGGCCGATCTCGCCCTAGTGATAGTCTACAATCTCCACTTCTTGCGGCCCCTCTTGCGCCCAGACGAAGCAAAGCCGCCATTGGTCATTGATCCGAATGGAATGAGCGCCGGCTCTATCTCCACGCAGCGCTTCCAAACGATTACCAGGTGGGCGCCGCAAATCATCCAAGACGCAGGCCGCATCAAGCATGAGCAACTTACGCCTCGCCTGCCGCTCGATGGCGCCGAAACGTCGCGAACGCTCCCGCCTGAACAGGGCCTCGGTCTCGCGACAGCGAAAGGACTGGATCATGGCTTCGGAGCACAGTCTGTTCGCGACATGCTGATCTTTACGCATTACGTAACACGTAACGGCCGGCATGTCAATTTCAGCTTCGCAGACGACTTCCAAAGAAACCCTGTCCCGCGTGTAGGGCTATAGCGAAGGTATATCTCGCATCTTTATCTCGCGCGGCCGGCCAGAATCTTGATGTGCGCTACCGTCCTTCGGGCTACTTGAGCGCACGGCCCCGCGTTCGACCTTCGTCCCCCCACTCTCCGCCACCAAGTCTCTGTTTTGGATTGTTTTTTTGGAGGCTGTCGCGGTTAGTCCGCATGTCTCGCACCCTTCACGATCTGCGTCGCGGACGATGGCCCAGCGGCCTCGGACGGTGCTGTATTGACCACCGGACAGGCGGCCAGGCCGCCATGGGCGACGGGGATCAGCGGTGGTCGGGCTTCGGCACAGGCCGCAACGGCGTCGGCGCAGCGCGTGCGGAAGGTGCAGCCGCTGGGCGCGTTGCGCGGGCTCGGCGGGTCGCCGGCGAGGGGGACGGCGGCGTCGAGACGGGGCTCCAGCGTCGGGGCCGAGGCGAACAGGCCGCGCGTATACGGGTGGCGCGGATCCGCGAACAGCGCATCGACCGCAGCCAATTCGACGATGCGGCCGAGATACATCACCGCGGCACGGTCACAGATGCGCCGAACGACCGACAAGTCGTGGCTGATGAACAGATAGGTCAGCGCGAAGCGCTGCCGCAGGTCGTCGAGCAGGGACAGCACGCTGGCCTGCACCGAGAGGTCGAGGCCCGAGGTCGGCTCGTCCAGGATCACGACATGCGGCCGCAATGTCAGGATGCGGGCGAGCCCGATGCGGCGCTGCTGGCCGCCGGAGAGCTCATGCGGATAACGGCGCAGGATGTCACGCCCCAGCCCGACCGCCTCCAGAATCTCGTCGATGCGCTGCGCGCGTTCCCCGGCATCGCCAACGCCGCGGATCGCCATCGTCTCATGCAGCGTGTTGCCGACCCGCCACCACGGATCGAGCGCCGCACCGGGATCCTGGTGGACGTACTGGATGACGGCCCGAGCCCGCCGTGCCGCGCGCGGCGCCAGGCCCGAAACCTCCCGACCCTCCAAGCGGATCTCACCCTCGGTCTCGCGCAAGAGCCCGAAGATGGTCTTCGCAAGCGTGGTCTTGCCGCAGCCGGACTCGCCGACGATGCCCAGCGACTCACCCGGGGCCACGGCGAGGTCGACGCCGTCGACCGCGCGCACCGCCGGCACCGGACGCGCCAGAAACCGGCGGTTGCCGCCGAAGACGGTCGAGAGGCCCCGGACGTCGAGGATCGGGGCTGCGCTCATGCCGGCCTTGCATGGATGCAGGCCACATGCCGGCCCGCGGTCGTGTGCACATAGTCCGGCCGCGCGGTGCTGCACACAGCCGCCGCCTCGCCGCACCGGGGGTGGAAGCGGCAGCCCGGCGGCGGCGCCAGCGGCGACCCGACCTGCCCCCGGATACCCTCCAGCGGACCGTGACGGTCCGGGTGGCACGCGAGCAGCGCCTTCGCGTACGGGTGCTGCGGCGCGGTGATGACGTCCGCGGTCGGGCCGGTCTCGACCGTCTGGCCGGCATACATGACCGAAACCCGGTCGCAGAGCTGGGCCACCGCACCGAAATCGTGACTGACGAACAGCATGGCCACGTCGAACTCCCGCGCCAGTTCGCGCAAGAGCCGCAGGATCTGCATCTGCGTCGTCACGTCCAGCGCGGTCGTCGGCTCGTCGGCCAGAATCGCCTCCGGCCGTGCGGCAAGGGCGCCTGCGATCAGGATGCGCTGGCGCTGGCCGCCGGAGAACTGGTGCGGATAGCGATCCAAGGCATGCTCGGGATCCGGAATCTGCACGGCCTTCAGCGTTTCGATCAGCCGGACCCGGGCGCGCGCCCGTGCATCGGCGGTCCAGCGCCGGCGCACCGGTTCCCCCGGCAGACCCGACCAGCGCAGGATCTCCATCATCTGGCGGCCCACGGTGAACACCGGGTTGAAGCTCTGGAACGGGTCCTGCGGCACGAAGCCCATGGCCCGGCCGCGGATGCGACGGGCGATCTCCGCCCGCGGCAGGCGCGCGATATCCTCGCCCTTGAAGCGTATCTCGCCGTCCAGCAGCTCAGCACCGCGCGGCAGCAGGCCGAGAACGGCCTTCAGCAGCGTGGACTTGCCGCAGCCGGATTCGCCGACGACGCCCACCACCTCCCCCCGATCGACCGTCAGGTCGACGAAGTCGAGGATATGCGCGTCGCCCTCGTCGCCGCGCACGCGGATGCGGAGGTTGCGGACTTCGAGCAGGGATCCGGTCATCGCGATCGCCTGAGGCGCGGGTCCACAAGGTCGCGCATGCCGTCGCCCAGCAGGTTGAAGCCCAGCACCAGGGCCAGGATGGCCAGCCCCGGAAAGGTGGTCATCCACCACGCACCCGGCATGTAGTTGCGTCCCTCGGAGATGGCGAGGCCCCAGTCGGGGTCCGGCGGCGTCGCGCCGACGCCCAGAAAGCCGAGAACGGCCGAGGTCAGGATGATGAAGCCCATGCCGATGGTCGCGCGCACGATGATCGGTGCGGCCACATTCGGCAGCACATGCATCGCCAGGATGCGCAAGCGTTTCGCCCCCAACCCCTCCAGCGCCTCCACGAACAGCAGGGTGCGCACCCGCCGCGTCTCGGCATAGACGGTCCGGGTGAAGAACGGCCAATAGGTCGCCGCCAGCGCCACCACCGCGGCCTCCAGCCCGCGCCCCAGAACCTGCGCCAGGGCGATGGCCAGGATGAGCTGCGGCACCGCCAGGAACACATCGGTCACGCGCATCACCGCCTCCGACGCGAAACCGTTGGTGTAGCCGGCGATCAGCCCAAGCGGCACACCGATGGCCATGGCGGCAGCCACCACCGTCGTCGACACGGTGAGCGCCCCGCCCGTGCCCATGACCACGCGGGTGAAGATGTCCCGGCCGAGATTGTCGGTGCCGAAAGGATGCTCCCAGCTCGGCGGTTGCAGCCGCGAGCGCAGATCGGGGATGACGGCCTGCGCACCGTCAACGATCAGCGGATCGCCGAAGAACGCGATCAGGATGGCCAGGGCGACGATCGCCAGGCCCAGAACGGCCGGTATGTCGCGCAGGAACTTGCGGAGGATCAGCATGCGCCGTCACATCCTCTCCGCGACGCGCGGGTCGAGCAGCCCATGCACCACGTCGACGACGATGTTGACGACGCCGTAGACGAAGCCGATCACCAGCGTCACGGCCAGCACCGCCGTATAGTCGGCGGCAAAGATCGCCTGCACGAGGTAGGAGCCGAGGCCCGGCCAGTCGAACACCGCTTCCACCGCGACTGCGTTGGAGACGAAGGCGCCGAACAACAGGCCGACCTGGGTGACCGGCGTCACCAGCGCGTTCTTCAGCGCAAACGGGAACAGCACGCGGCGGCGCGGATAGCCGACCGCGGTCTCGTAGGCCGCGTACTCGCTGTGCATCGCCTCAATGACGGAGGAACGGGTGAAGCGCGCTACGGTCGCGAGCCCGCCGAAGGCGATGGTGATCGCCGGCAGTGCCAGATGCGACAGCGTCGCGCCAAAGGCATCCAGACGTCCGGCGATCAGGCTGTCGATCAACAAGAAGCCGGTGATGTCCGGCGGCACCTCCATGCCGGCGGGCAGACGGCCCCGCAACGGCAACAGCCCGAGGTCCAGGGCGAACACGAGCTGCAGCATGATGGCGAACCAGAACGACGCGGTGGCCAGCCCCAGCACCGTGACCACGCGCACGAAATGGTCGAAGGTCGAGTTGTACCAGGCCCCCGACAGCGCCCCGATCACGATGCCGCCGACGGCCGCGATCGCCAGGGCGGCGAAGGTGAGCTCAAGCGTCGCCGGCAGGCGCTGCGCGATGTCCAGGCCCACGGCGCGGTTGGAATAGGCGGAGACGCCGAAATCGCCCTGGGCTGCGTTCCAGGCATAGTCCGCGAACTGCACGATCACATGCCGGTCGAGGCCCAGATCCTCACGGATCGCCGCGATCTGCTCGGGCGTTGCGTTGTCGCCGGCAATCGCCGCCGCCGGGTCGCCCGGCGCCAGACGCAGCATGCCGAACGCCAACAGCAACAGCCCGAGCAGGATCGGGACGATCATCAAGACACGGCGAACGATGAAGAGGGCCATGCGATCCTACGCTCCGGTTCGGCGGGGCGCGCGTCACGCACGCCCCGCCACCGGGTTGGGGTCAGTCGGTCACCGACATCCAGCGCAGTTCGCCGCCGGATCCGACCGGCGAGAAGCTATAGCCCTCAAGGCGATCGCTGAGACCGCGGAGCTGGACCGTATTGTAGATCCAGATATCCGCCGCGTCCTCGACGATGATCCGCGAGGCTTCTTCGTAATAGCCGGTGCGGACATCGCGGTCGGTCTCGGCCCGGGCGGCCTGCAGCAGCTCGTCCACCCGCGCGTCGGCGTACCAGGACGAGGCCTTCCAGGTGCCGGCGAACGTCGTGTCGTACATCTGGCCGATCCAGTTCTCCGGATCGACGAAATAGGTCGACACCCAGTGCACCCACATGTCCGGCGTCGTCTCCACCGAGCCGGCGGCGCTGGTCAGCGTCGGCCAGGTGGAAGCCACCAGTTCGACGGTCACGCCGACCGCCGCCATGCCGGCCTGCAGAATCTCCGCCGCCTGGGTCGTCTGCTCCAGAGCGGACTGGATGTGGATCTCCAGCGGCCGGTCAAGTTCCGCCCCCTCGCCGCGGGCCGCATCGCAGTACTCGGCCGCGGCTTCCAGATCGTAGCCGTAGGGCTCAAGATCGTCGGGTGCGCCCCAGAGGTTGCCCGGTAGCGGGCCGGCGTTGCGCTCCGGGAAGCCGCCGAGCACGATCTCGATGAACGCCTCATAGTCGAAGGCGTGGCTGACGCATTTGCGGAAGTTCTCGTTGTCGAACGGTGCCCGCCGATTGTTCATGCGGATGATCATGATCCGCATGGACTCGTCGCTGGCGACGCCGACGCCCTCGGCCGCCTCGACCCGCTCGACCTGATCGGTCGGCAGGTAGCTGTCAGTGGCGTCGATATCGCCGTTGATCAGCGCGAGAACCCGGGTCGAGGTCTCCTGCACCGGATAGGCGCGAACGATCTCGATCGGGTCCGCATTGTCGTCCCAGCCCCAGAAGTGGTCGGGGTTGATGGCCAGGTCCAGCTTCTCCTGCGGGATATAGGTCTGGGCATCGGGGATGTAGGCGCCCGAGCCGGCCCCGTTGGAGGTCAGCCAGCCTGAGCCCCAATCGTCTTCCACGACGTTGGCTTCCACCGCATCCTGGTTGACGATCGCAACCAGCGGGATCGCGGCCAGGAACGGCGCGTAGGCCTGGCTGAGGGTGAAGGAAACCGTCAGGTCGTCCACCTTCTCCACACCCTCCGGCGCCAGTACCGGCAGGAAGGCGCCGGACGGCCCGCGGCCCATCGTCAACAGCCGCTGGAAGGAATAGACCACGTCGTCGGCCGTCAGGGGCGAGCCGTCATGGAACGTCACGCCGTCCTTCAGCGTGAAGGTCCATTGCAGGCCGTCTTCGCTGACCTCGTGGCTCTCGGCAAGCCAAGGCGTCAGCTCCGGCGGGTTGCCGATATAGCGGTAGAGCCCGTCATAGACGTTCAGCATGTAGAACTGCATGGGCACGTCATAGACGACATGCGGGTCGAGACCGGACGGCAGCGTGTCGCCCCAGACGATCTCGTCGGTGTCCGCGGCTGCCGCGACGGGCAGCATCGCGAGAGCCGCCGCGACGGCGGCTCCTGTCAGCATTCTCATATCCGTGCCTCCATCTGTTGGTCATAAGCTGCCTCGCCGGGGTCGAGCCCGATGAGGGGACGGTCCTCGGCCTGCGGCCAGCGCCGCCGGCTGTGGGTGAGGCCGAGGGAGGCCATCGTCTCCGCCGTGCGGAGCGCCGCCAGCACCGGGTTGACGACGGGCACCCGCACGCGCTCGGCGATCGCGGGCGTGGGGTCGAGGAACGCCATGCTCATGCAGCCGAAGATCAGCGCTTCCGCACCGTCTTCCTCGACACACAGGCGCGCCGGTTGCGCGATGCGGTCGATGGCGGCGTCGAGTGTGCCTTCCTGCGCCGCGCGGGCCATTTCCGGGACGCTCATGCCGACGCCGCGCACCGAGGTCAGCCGCTGTTCGAGCCCGAGCGCGCGCAGGAATGCCCGTGTGCGCGCCCCGCCGCCGGCGCCGGGCGACAGGATCGAGAAGCGGTCGGCGGTCTGCAGCGCGAGCAGAACCGATGCCGCACCGGGCCCGACGACCGGGATCGACACCGCCTCCCGCACGGCATCCAGCGCCGGGTCGGAAAAGCAGCCGACGATCGCGGCGTCGAACCCCTCCTGCGCGGCGGCGACGATGCCGCGGACGATGGCCGGGCCGGCTTCGACGGCGTCCCAGGCGCCTTCGATGCCGTCGCGGGCGCGGGCGGCCGACCGCACCGCGACAGTGGTGCCGGGCAGCGCATGGGCGGCCAGGAAGTCTTCCCGACGTCGCGGTTCCGCCGGCCCGACCGTAACGGCGAGCGGCGCGACGAGCTGGTAGAAGATGCGCCGCCCAGCCATGCCGGTTACGCGCCCAGTGCCGTCAGCGCGTCGTCGATGGCCGCCGTCGCATCGCCGACGCCGTCGGCGACCCGGTTGCGGTCGCGCACCAACTGCGTTTCCAGCATCCAACGGTCCGGCCCGTCCTCCGCCCTCTCCAGTTCCGGGAGGTCGTAGAGGCAGGGCAGCATCGTGGTCTGGGGTGTGTAACCGTAGGGATCCTGCGCGTACGAGCCCTTCACCTGGCTCTGCAGCGGCACCAGGATGCGGCTCAGGCGCTTCATCGTGCGGTTCAGCAGCCGCGCGGCGTCGTCATCGCCTTCGCCCTTGGCGAACCGCGCCGCCCAGGCCTCCGCCGCGGCGTCGAGCCGGGCTGCCGACGCGGCAAAGGTGTCGGTCATTTTCCGCACGCCGCCGAGGCCGACGGCCGCGCCCGGACCCGCAAGCTGGTCCAGGCGGGTGGCGATCTGGTCGGCCACCGGCACGAAACGGAACGGCAAGACCGGGGCGGTCGCCAGCTCCCACAGCCAGGCGGCGTAGATCTCCAGATGCGTCGCGATCCACGACCAGTCCAGCTTGTCCAAGCGGTTCTCGACGGAATGGTGCCACCAGCCGAGCGTGGCCAGCGCCGTCGCCTTCAGCTCCGCCTCGGTGAAGGCGCCTTCGCCGTGGAACATCGGCACGCCCAAGCCGAAGAACGAGGCGTCGCCGTTCTTGGCCGCGCGATGCCAGACATTCTCCCGCCCTTGCAGGAACTGGGGCTCGATACGCTGATGGAACGCCTTCAGCTCGGCATTCGACGCCGTGGCCCAGCGCGTCGTGCCGACGCAGCCCGGCTGATCGATCTGCAGATAGGCCACGGCATTCGCCCGCAGCCGGTCCCAATGGTGGTCGGCGAACCAAGTCGACCCCGACATGGTGCCCGTCTCATGCGCCGTCCAGAAGCCGACCATGAGACCGCGCCGGAGTTCGCCGCGGCGGGCATTGAAGGCCCGCGCCAGCTCGATCATGCAGGCGTTGCCGGCGGCGTTGTCGGTGGCGGCCTCGCCCGGCCAACTGTCCTGGTGGCCGCCCAGCAGCACGAAATCGTCGGCCTCCGGGCTGTCGGCACCGGGCGCGATCTCGCCCACCGTGATCTGCACCGGGCGCCAACCGTTGGTCACATGGGCGCGGAACCACACCCGCGCCTCGCCGCTCAGCGCCAGTTCCTTGAGCTCCAGGCCCGCGACGCGGGAGATGCCGATGCACGGGATCTCCGGCATCTCGGTCAGATGGGTCTCCGGCGTCGGCACGCCCCAGGCGGGCTTCACGGAGCCGAAGGGCACGGCGTCGTTCTCCGGGTGACCCCAGTTCATCATCACCGCGCCTATGGCACCCTTCATCGCAGCGATGCGCTGCTTCTCGTGCCGGGCCGGAGAATAGGAAAGCTCCGTCAGGATGACTTTGCCCCGGACATCGAGCCCTTCGTAGTCGCAGAAGGCGCCGGAGCCGACATAGACCAGCTCGCCGCGCACGCCCTCCGCCAGGGTCTCGGTGCTATGGCCCAGGGTGTTGGCCGGAATGGAGACGGTGCGGGGGGCTTCCAGCCTGAATTCCGCATGCTCCGGGAAGCTGACGATGGCCGGCAACTCGTGAACACGGGCGTCCGCAACGCCGGCCTCCGCCAGCGCGTCGCGGGAATACTCCGCCATCCGCCGGCCGTTGGGCGACCCTGCGGCCCGATGCGGAATCTCCGTCACGATATGCTCGACATGCGCCCGGACGCGCGCAGCGGACACCTCCCCAATCACCTCGGCCGACATGGACGCCTCTTTTTTGTCAGACAATCTGACCGTATGATGACAACACTCGACAGCGTGCTCAATGCAAAAATGACCACACCGCCGCGCCCCGTCGGCGGTGCACAGAATGGGAGGAAGGGATGCACGCAGGCCGTGCCGTGTTGGACTGGTTGGCCGGCCAGGGCCCCCAGATGGAAGCCCTGCTGGCCGACCTCGTGAACATCGACAGCGGCTCCCACGACGCCGAGGGCGTCGAGGCCGTGCGTACGCGCCTGGCCGCCTTCTTCGACGAGCACGGGATCCAAACCCGCGACGTACCGACGGCCGGGGGCGATTGCCTGGCCGCCCGCACCGGCCCTGAAGGCGCGGCCGGTCATGTCTTGCTGATGGGCCATATGGACACGGTGTTTGCGAGGGGTGAGGCCGCGCGGCGGCCGTTTACGGTCGAGAGGCGAGACGGCCGTCGCCGCGGCCGCGGCCCCGGGGTCGCCGACATGAAGGCCGGGCTGGTGATGAACGCGTTTCTGGTGGCCGGCTTTCAGGCTGCCGGTACGGCACCCGTGCCGGTTGTCGCCCTCTACACCCGGGATGAGGAGATCGGCTCCCCCAACGGGCGCGCGGCGATCGAGGCCGTGGCGAAGGGCGCCCGCGCGGTCTTCAATGCCGAACCCGGCCGTGAGAGCGGCAACGTCGTGAAGGGCCGGCGCGGCGGGACGTTCTTCCGGGCGACCGTTACCGGCCGACCCGCCCATGCCGGGCTCGACCCCCACAAGGGCCGCAGCGCGATCGAGGAGATGGCGCGCAAGATCCTGGCCTGGCATGGGCTGACCACCCCGGACCCGGACGTGACGGTGAGCGTGGGTCTGATATCCGGCGGCCAGTCCGTCAACACCATCGCGCCCTTCTGTGAGGCTGAGGTCGACCTCCGCTTCGCGGAGCTGGAGACCGGCGAGAGGTTGGAGCGGGAGATCCGCGCGATCGCAGAGACCTGCGCCCGCGACGGCCTCTCGGGGACGTTGGCGCGGCTGGGCGGCTTTCTTCCGGTTGTGGAGACGGTGGACAACCGGGCGTTGGTCGAGCTCTATTTGGCCACAGCGCGCGAGCTCGGTCACACCACCGGGGCGGAGTTCACCCGCTCCTGCGCCGACTCCGGTATCACCGCCAGTCTCGGAATTCCGACGGTGTGCGCCACCGGACCCGTCGGGGCGAACGCCCACAGTCCGGAGGAGTATGTGGACCTCGACACCTTCATTCCCCGTGCCCAGGCCGAAGCCCTGGCGATCCTCCGTCTGGCGGAGCACGCCTGATGCGGGCGCTGCGCTATTTCCGGTGCGGCCCGGCGCATGAGGTGCTGCAGGTCGTCGAGGATGCCGATCCGGTGCCCGGCCCCGGGGAGGTGCGCGTCGCCGTCCGTGCCTCCGGCGTCAACCCGCACGACACGAAGAAGCGGTCCGGCTGGCTCGGCGCCCTGCCGGTCGACGGCGGCGTCACCCCCCACAGCGACGGCGCCGGCATCATCGACGCGGTCGGGCCGGGCGTACCGGAGGGGCGGATCGGCGAGCGCGTCTACGTCTTGCGCGCCCCCCCGGTCCGCGGCACGGCGGCGGAGAAGGTCGTGTTGGGACAGGATTGGGCGATCCCGCTGCCCGAGGACATCGCGTTCGAGGCCGGCGCGTCGCTGGGCGTGCCGGCCTTTACCGCCTGGCTGGCCGTGCTCTCGGACGGTCCGGTGACCGGCGAGACGGTGCTGATCCATGGCGGCGGCGGCGCGGTTGGCCGGGTCTGCGTCGAGCTGGCGGCCTGGAACGGGGCGACCGTGGTGACGACCGCGGGATCGGCGCAAGGTCGCACCACGGCCCGGGCGAAGGGGGCCGACCATGTGCTGGACCGCCACACCGACGACGTGGCGGGCGCGGTTCTGGACATCACCGGCGGGCGGGGCGTGGCGCGGATCGTCGATGTGGACTTTGCCGCCAATCAGGCCGTGGATGCCGCAGCCATCGCCGAGCACGGAACGATTGCCGCCTATTCGTCGACGTCCGACAAGACGCCTGTGCTCGACTACTACGCCTTCGCGCTGAAGGGCGCGCGGCTTAGCTTCGTGCAGGGCGGCAAGCTCACGCCATCACAGCGCGACGCCGCCGCCCGGACGATCGGCGCGCTGCTGGCCCGCGGTTGCCTGCACCCCGATATCTCTTCGGTGTTTCCAATCGACGCTGCGGCCGCTGCGCATGCGGCGGTCGAGGCCGGTGCCCCCGGCAATGTCGTGGTTACGCCCGATGGATCGGCATGAGCGAAGCTCGCCGGTTCCCCGCGGAGACCGCGTCGGAGGTGGGCGCGCTGGCGGCTGCCCTGGCGCGGCCCGAACCGCCGCCGCTGATGCGCGAGCAGGCCCTGGAGACCGTGAAGGATGCGATCATCTCAGGGCGTCTGCCGCCGGGAACGCGTCTGATCGAGCGGGAGATGTGCGCGGCGCTGGGCGTCAGCCGTTCCATCGTGCGCGAGGTGATCCGCCAGTTGGAGGCGGACCGGCTGGTGCAGGTCGCGGCCCACCGCGGTCCGCGCGTGGCGGAGCTGACGGCCAAGACGGCGCGGGAGATCTATGATCTACGCGCGGAGCTGGAGGTTCTGCTGGTCAAGGACTTCATCCGCAACGCTGCGGACATCGAGGTGACGCAACTCGTCTCCCTGGCGCCCGAAGTTGCGGCGGCCGCCGCGGCGAATGACATCGACGATCTCGTCGTCATCATGCGCCACTTCTACGGCGTGCTGGTCGTTGGCGCGGACAACGCGGTAGCGGCCGACATTCTCGAAACGCTGCACGCCCGTATCAGCCGGCTGCGCGTCCTCGCCATGTCCGAGCCGGGCCGGATAAGCTGCAGCGTCAAAGAGATCTCCGAGATCGTCGCCGCCGTCGAAGCGCGCGATCCGGCGCGGGCCGAGGTGGCAACGCGTGCCTACGTCAACGCAGCGCGCGACGCCGCCCTCAGGCAGATCACCAGAGGTTGACGGCGCGGTGGAGGGCCGGCACCGCCGCTTCCCTGGGCCGAACCAAGCCGAATGAAGAGACTGAGCGTTGTGATCGCGATGCGAGTTGAAGTGCTTGGCTTCGAGTTCCTTGTCGGCCAGCAACGGCTCTAAACGCCGGCCCGGATGGTCGTGCGCAGCTTGTCGGCGGAGGCGAGTTCGAGCCCTTCGGCATAGATCAGCTCGGGTTGGCCGAAGAACAGCGACACCATGATCAGCGGGCCGCCGACCTCTCGGCGGATGAACGTGCCGTCGACGATCCGCTCGACCGGCGGGGCGGCGACATCCTTGCCCCAGATGAGCATGGCTCGGCAGTCGCGTAGCAGGATCTTCTGCTGAGGGATCAGCGTGACGTCGCGGGCCGGCCGGCCGCCGAGGATGCCGGCGGTGATGACGATGCGGGGCTCGCCGGCGGGCAGTGTGTGGACCAGCAGGGACTTCAAGGGGCGGTCGCCGCGGCGGGTAATGACGATGTCGCCGGGTTGGAGGCGCTCCACCGGCACGGCACCGGCGGCGGTGAGGACGGTAGTGCCGCAGGCGACCGCGGCTTCCCATTCCGCGGTGTCTGTGGCCGGCGCACGGCGAAGGGCGGGATCCACAAGAGGTTCGGAGGAGGTCCCGGCCGCGCCCGTACCGCTTCCCCAAGGTGGCATGGGACTGAGCGCTTCATGGCGTTCTACGCCGCTGGAGTGCGTGTGCGATGAATGGCGCCCGGCCCACGGGGGAAAGGTCGGCGTGTCGTCCATTGACCGTGCTCTCATGTTGAAATGCGGCTGCCCGGAGGCATGCGCCACCAATGGCTGTAGGTTTAGGCGCGGACCGTGAAAAACCGGTAAACCCTGGGGTTTCGCCAGAATTTCCGAGGCGTGTTCGCGAAATCGCATCCCCGCGGGCCAACGACCCGGCCGGTCCCTGAGCCTGGAGATCGGAGCGAAGCTCCCGCGGGGCGTGGGCCGCGATCCTACCTTGCCGGCGACAGGACCCGCACCCTACCGGCTCTTCGGACCGATCCCTCTCATCGGGGTCGGGGTGGGCGTCGACGGCGATGCCGGCCGGGTCCAGCGGGTCGGCCCGATGCCGAAATCGGGGGGCATGGCGACGGCCCCACCGCCCGATGGGGCAATCGGACCCAGCCGGCGCGTCCAGGCGCCACTACCCCTGGACGCCGGTCCGGGCGTATCCCCTTGTGGCGCTTCGAGGAGCCCCACGCCGGCGCGGAGCCTTTCTCGCGCCGCGTCGCTGGCACCTGCCGCGATCTCCGTCAGGAGCGTGATCAGGTTGCGGTGGAGCCGCCAGTAGCGCCGCCCTTCGTCGGTCACGAATTTGGCATACTCCCGGCTGGCCGCGGCCATTATCATCTTGAGCGGTATCGTGTCCGCCGGCTGCAGGACGTCGGTGAGGATCTCGTGACTGAAGATATCGACGTCGTCGTCCGCGGTCTCCGCGTTGGCCGGACGGAGGTCGGCCAGCATAAGAATGTGGACCGCCGCGCCCGCGGGATCCTTGGGGTCGATGAATGCCAAGGTCTTGCGGATCCGGTCCGCGAGGCGGTCGGCCGGAACCAGGCGATGGTCCTCCCGCAGATCGCGGCCCCGCTGGGCATTGGCACTGATCCCGGCAAACAGGATCGCCGTGTCGACGACGATCGCCATCAGCAGGGCGAAGATCGCGAAGCCGTTGCCGTCGCGCAGCGCGCCGAAGATGCGGCGCGGGTCGTAGCCCGGGTTGGTGTACTCGCTGCGCAGCCGGTTGACGTCGGCCACCACCTCTTCCATTTTCGGCGAACCGGTGTTGGCGGCCACCAGGCAGCGGGAAACCCAGGCGAGGCGTGCTTGTAGGTATTCGGGGATCGCGTTGAAATTGGCCTGGCGTTGCTCCAACTGTGCGGCGTTCTCAAGCCGGACCTCTTCATCGGTGCGGGCGCAGGCCGGTCCCACCTCTTGCAGCGCCTGCGCGGCGCGTTCGTAGCTCTGAAGATCGGCCTGGACGCGGGAGACGTCGCATTCCGGCAGGTCGTCCCGATCGAGCCCGGCGGTGATCAGCATCTGAACGCCGGCCGAACAGGTGGTTGATATGGCGGCCAGGTTCTCCATCGTCGGGTCAACATTGTAGGCGTCGCGCGGTCCGGTGAAGCTCTCGCGGGAGACGATCTCCGGCGGCAGCGGCGTCTCGACGTCGGGTAGGCCACCGCGCTCTTGGGTGGCCTGGACCTCCAGCTCGGCTTCCTCGACTTTGTCCTGAAGTCTGTCCACCTCAGCCTGGGCTTCCTGGACCGCCGCGTGCAGCGCGTCGATATCGGCGGTGATGCGGGCGACCTGCGTTTCGAAACCGCGGCAGATCGGGCCGCATCCGGTGAGCCCCGACTCGTCCCGGCCCGCGGCGGAATTGTCGCGACCAGCTTGGGCGGTGGCGAGATCTGCCAGCAGTACCGGCATGCGGCGGTCCCGCTCCTCTTGCTCTGTTTGGAGCACGCGTTGCGCATCCTGGAGCTCCCGCTCGGCTTGCTGGACGGCATCTCGCGCGTCATCGATGTCCTGGGCCGCCCGTTGGCGCGCGTCGACGATCTCGGCGCGCCGGTTCTCGTAGTTCTGCCGGATGGCCGCCATACGGCCCTCGTTCTCAACGTATAGTTCGGCGAGCTCATCGATGCTGGCCGACAACGTATCGTAGGCCTCGCCGGAGCGCGCTCTGACCAACGTCTCGAGAACATCGGCCTCCGCCGCGTCGCGGATCCGGCGGACCAGGGCCGGGGTCTCGGAGGCGATATGGCTGTCGCGATCGATGGCCATCACTTCCTCCGACTGGGCGGAGATGAAGTAGGTCATGTAGCCGAATCCGGAGGAGAGGGTCAGCATCCCCAGGTAGACGATCAGGGAGACCAGGAGCCCGGCGACGGTTGCCCGGCGTGGCAGCATGCCCTCCCGGAACAGCCAAACGAGCCCGATCAGCACCAGCGCCAAGCCCAGGGGATTGGGGCCGCTGGCATCGGATTGCGGGCTGACGATGCGCTGGGCGAAGCCCAGAAGATCGGTCGAGGACCCACCGGCCGCCACTGCGGTCCCCAAGACCAGCAGGACGACGATCGCGACATGGGAAATCAAGGTCCGCCAGCGCGCACCGTCAGGTTCGTCCTGCGACTGCCTGTCAGCCCTGTCGTCATCGGTCGTGCGCGGTGCCAACTGCTGGATCGACTCGCCGATGCGTAGCGCCTTGATCAGCATGGAGAGCTGGATCCCGATCCCCAGGCCGATCGCCAGCGACACCGGCATGATATTGGTGGTTTGCTGGTGGGCGGTGAGCAGCAGCAGAAGCCCGGTGGAGGTGGTGACCGCGGAGACCACCGACATGATCAAGGCGGCCCAGACGGACAGCTTGTCGTACTGGCTGGCCCCCGCCAGGACCCCGCGTCCCAGGGTCAGGCGTGCGCCGACGGCGATCATGGTCGCAGCCGCCGTGCAGGCGACCAGGACCTGCTCCCAGTTCTCCAAGCCGTCCGCCACGACCGGATAGAGGAACCACCCCGCGCCGGCCAGCACGGCCAGCACGATCGGCAGCAGCAGCCAACGGGAGAGTTTCATGCGACTTGCCTCTGTCTGAGCAGCTCCGAAAATACGGCTTGGCTGGCCTTCGCTGGGCCGGCGTCCAGGCTGCTGGCCAACAAGGTCACGGCGACCAGGGGTAAGGCGACGGCCAAGTGGTGGCTGCCGCCGAAGGAAACGAAGGTCATCGGCTGGCCCATGATCGGCAATATGCCGAGAATGTTGGCCCAGGCGACGGCGATCTGGGCGAAGTACAGTGTCGCCATGCCGAAGACGGCGCACCCGACCATCCAGCCGACGATGCGTCGCTCCCCGGCTTGGCTGAGGGCGGACCATCCGATGCCTACTGCGACACCCAACAGCAGCACCTGCGCCACCGCATAGAGAAGCGCGCCGTCCACCCCCAGGGCGTGGATCAAGGAGGCCGGTGCGAAGTCGTCCTGCACGGCCGGCACTTTCAAGAGAGAGTCGATGCTCGCCGAACTCGCCGTGGCTGCCAGGCCATTGGGGCAGAACGCCGGGACCCACTGACACGGCGCGGCCAGCAGCGCTTCGCGTCCGCTGCGCAACTGTGACCCCGTTTCGGGGAAGTGGATCAGTATGTCCGTGTTGAGCAGCCCCAAATCGTACCAGGACTGTATACGCTTCCATGGCGTAAGCAGCGCGGAGACAGACTCAAAATCGCCATGTTCACGAAAGCTGGGATCGGAGAAAAAAGCAAGACAAAGCGCCGCCATTACCATTGATACGATGAGCAATAGGATGGCCGGCCAAAGACTGTACATGAATTTCGACTGGCGAGAAATGATTGGCCAAGTGGAATCGGCTGGAATGTTCCAGGAAAGCCGTGTGGAGCGGACGACCGGAAGGCCCTGGTAGCGCCGCTGCTTATTGCGGCGCCAAAGTGTCTGAATGACCAGACCCAGCCCTGCGACCAGCGTGCATCCCATGGCGAGACCGCTGACGATGATCGGCGACATGTCGTAGTTCATTGCGCTGGTGGCGAGGATTACCGAGGCATAGGCGCCGGCAACCACCACAAGGGTCAGCGTCAGTGCGCCTTCCGCGGCGCTGAGCATCTTGCGCTTCGCCAGGTCGCGGGTCACCGTCACCGCCACCAAGGCGACCAGCAAGGACTTGGCGATCTCCGAGGGTTGGAAGATGCCGAAGAAACCGGTCTCGTCGCCGACCAGTGTCATGGCCGGGAAGATCAAGGCGGGCACGAACCCGAGCAAGATGATCCGCCGGCTTATGCGGCCGGGCAGTGCGAACTGGGTTGCCCATTGCAGGCCCCGGTCCGTTCGGATGTTCAAGATGCCCGCCGCGACGATGCCGATCGCGGTCAAGGCCAGGAGATGGTGGTGGAACAGCTTGCCATAGGCGTCGGTGGGCTCCAGCAACACCAGACGCAGTCCGGCCGCCGCACCGAAGCCCGCGACGGCCAGGACCAGCACCCAGAACATCGCCGCCCTGGCCGGTACTCTCGCGGTGAAGCAGGGGGCCGCCAGCGCCAGCCAACAGCCGGCCAGCGTCATCTCCGTCGGTGTGATGTCCGGGTTGGGCAGGATGCCGCCGACAACCCAGACGCCTCCGGCAAAGATGCCCATCACGAGGAAGTGGGGAAGAGCGGACCGGAAGGTTCCCGCCGCCAGCATTAGCAGCAACACCTGAAACAGGGGGCGAACCAGCATGACCCCACCCAAGACAACAAAAGGCAAGGCCACCAGGGTGAACCCGGGTACGAGGAACAGGATGCCGATGCCCAGCGCCAAGCCGAAGAGGGCCAGCAGGCCGTAGAAACCCAGGAAGCGCCAGGCGACCCGGATGGTCTGCAACAGGGCGGGCAGGATCAGGCGCAGGCATACGACCACAAGGACCAGGGCCGCGCCCTTCAGCCACAGCGGCCCGGGTGGGAACCAGAGGATGCCCCCGCCCAACGCAGCAAGGATCATCGGCCACAAGCCGATGAACCGCAGGAAACGCCAAAGTTCCCGGGCGACCTGCCATAGGGCGGGAACCAGCATGCCCGCGCCGGCGCCGACAAGGGCCAAGGCAGCCGATGTCCGGGGTTCGAACCCGGATGTGGCGTATAGGGCGCCGCCGGCCAACGCTATACAGAATATGTGCTGCGGGCCGGGCTTCGATCCGCCCCGAAAGAAGGCTCTCGGCAACCACAGCACCAACATGCAGACGACCCAGACGCCCCCCGCCAAACCGGTCGCGTACAGCAGGCCATGGGCGCGCACGGTCTTGTCGAGCTCGCTGGCGGTCTGCCGGATCCGGTCGTGGTTCACCAAGACGTGCTCGGCAGGCGTGATCCAGGCGCGCCGGCTCACCGGCGTCAGCACCACGGTCCCGTGCGTGTCGTCGGGCACACTCACATTGTAGATCGTGCGGCCGATCACCAGCCTTTCGACCTGCACCACGACGTCGCCTGCATCCTCGTCCGCGTCGATGTCCGCGTCGTCGTTCGCGTCGATGTCCGCATCGTCGTTCGCGTCGATGTCCGCGTCGTCGTCCGCATCGACGTTCGTGTCGACCAGCACGATCGGTCGCGCCTCGACGTCGTGCCGATGCCCGTGGGCACACAAGGCGGCGGGCTCCCGGCCGGCAACCAATACCCAATCGCCGACCATGCCATGGAGCACTTGATTCAAATACGCCCGACTCAAGTACGCTTGCCAGCCATCGCCGAGGTCCTCGCTCCGCAAGGTCAGCCGTGCGGCATCCCGCGGCAGGCCGGCGTGGGGGATCACCCGGTTGTCCGCCGCGGCCTGCAGTTGATCGGGTCCCGCGGCGCCGCCGATCCGGAACGTCAGCGTCAGATCACCCAGCAACCGGCCCCGCCAGCTGTCAAACAAGGCCTCCAAGCGTTCCCACCGGTCCTCCGTCTGGCGTTCAGTATCCTCACCTCCGCGCCGCAGCTCCATGTTGTCGAGCGACAGCACGGCCTCGATGGCCTGGGACGGGTCCTGGGTCTGCGAGCGAAGCGTCAGGGTGCCGCCCGCGCGCTCGGCCGCCCAGACGCTGTCGCCGATGCACAGGGTGGACTGACCCTCGGGGATCGCCAGGCGGCTGGTGTCCGTATAGACCCCGTCGCGAGGCTCATAGCCGACGAGCCGGTCCGGGGCGATGTCGTAGGCCACGATCGCGCCGCCTTCCCGCATGACGGCGACATGCCGCCGGGCCGTGTCGCCCCCCTCGGGTTGCATGAGCACCTCATGCCCCAGGATGATCGGATCCTCGGCCGTCTGGGACGGATCGAGCGCCCCGGAGAGGGTCTGTTCCGGCGGTTCCCCGAAGGACAGCTCAAGCGCTTCGAGGCGCGTCCGCTCCGGCAGCTCGTCCGCCACCTGGGTGAGCAGCCACCCGCTCGCCGCCAGCACGGCCAGGCCGAGCAGCCCGATCGCCCCCGTCGGCACGAGGCGGCCCAAGGTCATGAGGCGGTCGACCATCATGGCGAGAGCACGCCTTGGCGATCGAGCCGGCGGATCAGTTCGGCCACCGCATAGGCGCAGATGGGCGGGACGCGGAGGTGGTCGCCGTCATGCTCGCCCAGGATGCTGATGCCACAGCCGATGGCGAACCCGGGCGTGCCGGCCGGCGCCTCGTCGTCCATGTCGATCCAGCCGGCGAAGGTTGAGTTCCGGAGGGCGGAGCCGTCGCCGGGATCCGCCGTGCCGGTCTTGCCGCCGGCGCGATTGCGCAGAGCGATGTCCAGGCGGCTGAAGGCCCTCTGTCCCGTTCCCGACTCCGACCGGACGACAAGGCGCATGCCATCCAGCAATTGGGCCATCAGTTCATCCGATACCGGGCCGCCCGGATAGAGTGGTTCGGGGCGGTCGATGGGTTCCAGCAGGCTTGCCCGGATATCGGTGCCGGTGCGGATCGCCCCGGCAATCTGTGCCAGGATCAGGGGGCCCGCCTGCACCTGCTGTCCGAAGGCGGCGGAGGCGAGCGTGCGCAGGTCGCTGTCGGGACTCAATCCCTCCACCCCGGCGGCATCCCGCACCTCCAGGCCGAAACCGCGTCCGCCATCCAGCGCCGCCACGGACAGCAGGCCGAGGCGGGCGAGGGTTGCGCCGAGGCGGTCGCCGGCGCGGGGCGGGATCTCCGTGCTGTCGACGACCGCCGGACCCAGCGCTTCCAGCCGCAGCCGTTCCGCGTGGAGAAGTGCCGCAGCGAACCAGATGTTGGAGGAGCGCTCCAGCGCCCGTTCCAGGCCGTACCGGCCCGCGTCCGGGTTGCGCAAGGGGCCGCCGCGGCCGGAATCGCGGATCGGCGGGTTGAAGTACCCGGCCGGGCAGGTTTCTTCGGATATGCCGAGCGGCAGGGTGTCGAGCGTCCGCGGGATGCACAGGCCGCTTTGTCCGCTCAACGCGTTGGTCCCCAGGATGTCGTCTTCGTTGTCCGTGGTCAGGCCGAAGATCACCTCCCGTATCTCCCGCTGCTGCGCGGAGCTGAGCGCGGGGTCGAGTGTCGCGTCGATCAGCGCAAGGGCGGTGACCATCTTCCAGGCCGAGCCCGGAACCTGATGGCGGGCACGGCCGGTCCAGGCCGCCGGGCCCGGGGGGATCAGCGCGCCCGGATCGTACGAGGCGGCTTCCATGTCCCAGTCGCTCAGGCCATAGATCGGCTCCGGCCGTCCCACGGCCGCGCGGATCGCGCCGGGCGACCCGTCCGCGCGCAGGTCGAGAACCACCAGGGCCGCGTGGGGCCCGTCCGACGGAAAGCGGTAGGACAGGATGGTGGGATCGAACAGCGTGCCCGCGCGCGACCGCCCGGCGGCGTTCTCGATGATGTCCGTCAGCAGGTCGTGGGTGATCTGCTGGATCTCGGGGTCCAGCGTCGGCCGCGCCGGGTCGGCGTCCGAAATCTCGTCGGCCAGGGCCAGGAGGCTGCCCGGCCGCGGCGGAAAGCTTCCCAGAACGGGGACGGCGCCCGCCGCCACGGCTTCTTCAGTCGCCGCAAATCCAATCGGGTTGCCGGCCGCGTTGCTCCGGCTCTCGATCCAGCCCGCCTCGGCCCAGTCCTCAAGGAACGGCGGCGGTGGCCGGTCGGTGGGCGTTTCGACCAGAGGCTCCAATGGCGTGTCGACCGGGGTGTCGGCATCCGGTTCCGCGGGGGGGCGGCTGTAGGGACGCTGAATCTCGCTCAAGCGCCAGACCGGACGGCAGGAGCCCGCCGCCCCGCAGTGAAGTTCCAGCCAGTCGGACAGTTTGTACCGTCCCGCGGGCGGGTTGGGTGGCAGGATCGGGGCGGGCTGCACGGTCAGTTGCAGAACCGCATGGGGACGGCTGCGGCTGAGCCGCATCGCGGCAACCCGTTGACCGGTGGCATCCGGCGCGCCGGTGATATCGCGGGTCAGCCGCTGCGTGCCGCTTCGCCGCCAGGACGCCTCGACCGTCCATCCGGGTGCGATCGAGACGACCTCTCCAATGATGTCGACTTGATCGACCAAACGATCGTCGAGAACGAAGGTGATCGGTGCGGTCGCGTGCCAGGCCTGCCAACGACCATACCCGACACCCGCCTCGCGCCAGAGCCGGGCATGCAAGCGCGGATCCGGCCGTTGCATGCCGGGGCCGTCGGCCCTGGCGGCGCCCAGCGCCCGGCGTTCGGCTTCTGGGGCGTCGTCGGGGCCGGCGAGGAGGGTCCAGTCGTCGTCCTCGTCGCAGGGAACCTCGCAGTCCGGACGGCGCACGCGCAGCGCCACATAGTCGGCCTGCGCCCGGGCGCGCCGGACCTCGGCATCGATGATCAGTTCGGCCTCGCCGATCCTGAACAAGGCGAGGTAGAGGTCTTCGTATTGCGGCTGGTCGGCGCGCTCGCGCCGCATCTCGACGGTGGCGCTGCTGGGATCCCACTCGATGATCTCGGCCGCCACGGCGCGTTGGAAGATCTCGTGGGTATCGGGCCCCTCCGGCGCCTGAACCGCGGTCGCCCGCCAGGTGCGAAGATTCGTGAAGTAGTCGTCGATCAAGGCGCCGCCCTGGGTCAGGGCCGCCGTGGCGATGGCCAGGGCCACGAGAACCGGCCCGGTGAACGCCCAGTTCATGGCGTGCTCCCGGTTTCGTCGCGCGGTTCCTCGACCCGGCTGCGCAACTGCACCCACAAGGGGCCGAAGCGGAACGGCTGTTCCTCGTGGATGTCGACCGGGCTCCGCTTCCCGTCCACGATCTGGATGGCCCGGCCGCTGTGGCGCAGGAAGCAGTGGTTGTTGCCGACCCCGCCGTTCAGATAGCTGGCCAGGCCCACCGTCGTCGCCTCGGCGGACGGGTTTGTGCGGACGATCCGCACCGCGGTGTCGAGCCAGTCGAGATAGATCGCCGCCGCGTCGGGCGTGGTCTCGTTCGGATCGATCCAGCGGGTTCTGGCGTAGCGCAGTTGCGACCGAGTAACGCGTATGGGATCGGCGCTTTCGGACGGGCCGAGGCGGAGCGGAATCCAGACCAGCGGATCGTCGTTCGTGGTGATCAGCGCCCATTCCCGTCGACGGCGGCTGTCCTTGGACCGGTCGAGGTCGCTGGCGGGAAGGAGGCGCAGACTGCCCCGCAGAATATCGCCATCCCGCCCGATAGGATCGAGCGTGCCGCTGACGTAGCGTACTACCCGCTCGCTCCGGTCAACCAGGCAGACCTCGAACTCGCTGGTGCGGAGTCCGTCGCTGCGCAGCAGGCGCTCGCCCGTGAAGCCGACGGCGATGCCCTTCACGTCGCGTCCATCACCGTGGTCGGGCAGGAACAGCCCGAGCACTTCGAGCATATCGCTTGCCTTGTTGCGCACCGGCGTGGGCCGGGAATAGGCGCTGTCGGGGATAAGGCGGACGAGGTCTTCCCGAGAATGGAACCTGGCCTCGTAGCAGCCCTCGTAGAATCCCCCCTCCTTGACGACGCGGACGACGGCTTCCTCGTACGGTTCGAGCATTACCCGGGCCTGCTTGTTGATTGACGGCCCTTCTTTGGGGTTGCTCAAGGTCGCAAGGCGAACCCGCGGCACATGCGAGCCCGGCTCGATCACCAGGGCGCCATCCTTCGGCAGATGGTTCTCCGGCAGACGGTCCTTCGGCAGGTAGGGCAGTCCGGCGGCCCCGGCGAACTCCTCTGAGAAGGCAATCAACCCGTGCCCTTGGCCGCGGCGCCAGCGCATAGGCTCCTCGTCGCGACCATCCGGGGCTTTCGGGAGGTGCCCTTGCTCGTCGCCCTCGTTCGTGATCCAGCGGACATTGCCGCAGGGTGGTGTCGGGCGGGTGTCGAACAGCGTGCCGAACAGCAGGGCCGTCTCGCCGTTGGGCGCCGGGACGGATTGGATACTGAACTCCAGTTTGCGATAGGCCAGCGGCGCAAAGAAGGCGGGGAGGATCAAGCTCAGGCTGTCGGCCAGCGCCCGCGGGCCCACCACGACGAGGTTCTCGTAGGGCACGGCCTCGTGAAACACGCCCAGCGGGTCGGCGACGATGTCGATGGCCGTGATCCTGTTGAGCTGCTTGCGGATCGTTTCTTCGCGATTTTCGTGTGCAAGACCGACGTGAAGCGCGTCTGAGGGTCTGGTGAAGAACTTGACCATGTCACTGAATATCAACCTTTTAAGTCGATCGAAGATCGGCTCCTGCCGGTTCTTGTCTGACAGATCGATGCGCATGAAGAGTCGGTGATCGGGATTGATAGACGGAAGCTGTGGCGTAATCGCCCCCACGGCTTGGCCGGTTTCCTCTACGACGACGGGATCCTTGACATCCCCGGGATCCGGCCGAGTGGCGCTGAAGCTCGGGACTGTCATCCCGTGAACCTCTCCTGCACCAACCGTATGGCTACGGCCAAACCGCTGCGATCCCATCTCGTCGGTGCGGTCAGCCGCCAGAGAAGAGGGCGTAGGTTGAAGGGAGCGGCAGGTTCCCATGCCGCGGTATCGATCGGCAGGGTGAAGGCCTGCACGCCGCGCCGCGCCATGTCCTGCGTCAGCCCGCTCAACCGATAATCCCATGCGGCGTCGACCTGCGCCTCGACGTCCGCCCAATCGTCCCGGCTTGGCGCTATCGCCTGCTCGGCATGGTCGACCGGTCGATGCGCGAGGGTGAGCTGCCAGGCGTGCAGCGGGTGTATCGGGGGCGAAGGCCGCTGAACCAGGCCGAGGGCGCCGTCGATGGCGATGGCCAGGTGCGGTATCCGTCGGCGCGGCAAGGTTCGAAGGTCGCGCGCGGTCTTCTCGAAGTGTTGGATCTCCTCGTGCGTCGGTTCGGAATTGACGACGAAAATCGGCAGTACTGCTGAGTGACTCTCCTTAAAATTGAATTGGCCGAGCGTGGTGTGGAGGGTCAGGCTAAATCGGCGTACGCCCTGTGCGATGGCGCTCATCGGCCACCAAGTCGGATGCCAGCCGGCGAATGTCAGCGGATCGCGCCGCTGCAGCACGGTGTCGTTGTCTTGCCGCCCTTGCTCTTGCTCGAACCCGAGGCAGCACGCCGGATCGGTATCGCCGACGGGGGTGTCGAACGGGTGGTGTGCCGTCAGCCCGTCGATCGCCGCCCGCTTGAGCACCTCCAGCCGAGCCGCGTTGGTGCCGATCAGCACGATGCACCGCCGCGCGGGCCTGGTGCGGCCCTTGTCGTCTGCCGACGCCGGGTCGGGGGCCGCCTTGGCGCGGTCTTCCGTCGTGGCGCCGTCTTTCACGCCCGCGCCGTCAGCGACCTCCGCGCCGTCTGCCGCCGCAGGACCTTCTTCCGCCGTCGAAATCTCGTCCTGAGGTGCGTCGTCGGGCGGGATCGTGTTCTCGACCATCGTCATGGCCCGGTCGGCTCGTCGTCGATCCCGAGCGATCGGTCGGCAAGAACCTTTGCCTGTTCGACCCCGCCGGAAATGAGCGCGGCGACGAATCCGCCAGCGTGGCTGCCGGCGACGCCAACCTCCAGCAACAACATGGCACGCCGAGCGTCATCCTCGCTAAAATCGGCGACCGTGTAGGCTGCGGCACCTGTGCGCGTCTTCAGCGCCATCTCATAGCGAGAATCGTCTTTTAACGATTGGTCAACCTTGTAGAGAACGCCATAAGCTTCACTTCCATCTTCTATTTTAGCGATATTTGCGAGAAGAAGTACGCCATATTCCGGGGCATGCGCAAGAACCCGCCACAGGCACAGCATCAGCACGCGGCGCCGCACCTCCGATGGCTCCCGGATGCTGGCCCAGAACTCTCGTTGGAAGAGACCCGGACCCGACAGGGGATCACTCGGCCCGAGGCTCTCCGGCTGAACGGTAACGCGCTCCGCCAACCATCTTGGCGCGGGGGGAGTGCCGCCAAGGAGATTGTAGTCCCATTGGGGCACCTCCGGTCGGACGATCCCTACTCCGGCGAGCGCTTCCTCGATCCCTTTCCCGTCGATTTGCGCGGCGTGGTACAGTAATTGATCGCCAACATCCTCCCCCGTCTGACCGGCGACCCTGGCAGCATGCGCTGTCCTGGCAGCCTGGGCGGAATCGGCGTCGTTGGCGATTCTGGCGATCTCTGCGGTGAGCTTGCCGAGCGCTTCCTGCCTGTCCGCATTCTCGCGATTGGCGTCTTCGATCTCCTGCATGGCGCGACGCATGTTCGCGAAGACTTCGTCGGGATGAGATATCTGGCCGTTCTTGACGGTCATGGGCTTGTCCATCGACACCTCCAACTTTCTTTCGCCCACAAAGATCTTTAACCTATTGATATTGGAGAGATTTTGCAGGGCGACAGTGTCGTCTTCCTGCACCAGAAACGGATCGAGCCAGATCTCGTAGCTGTCCGGCACCAGACCATAGGCGGCGAGGTTGGTGTCCGCGATCCGCGTAGCGATGAGCATCGGCTCTGCCCGTTTCTGGTGCCACGCGGCTTCCGTCTTGCGCTCCGGCCATAAGATTTCAAGCTGATTGAGCGACCGTTCTGCGGCTCTGTACTCGGCTTCTTGGGCATTTATTATCTTTTGAACGCCTTCGTCGGAGAGATGGCTGAGATATGGCTTCTCATGCCTCAGGTATTTTGGCCTCTCCAACTTGGGAATGCTGTTATCTTTTATTGCCATTTCGCGCTTGAAATCATCTTTGTCCGCGAATTGGCACACCGCTTCGATTGTTCGGGTGAGCGTGGGCAGTAGCGCGGCGAAGGGCGTGGGCGAGAATATCTCGTGCTCTCTCCTGAGCTGCACGACACCCGACCACAAGCCGGACGGCCACTGCTCGGCAAGGACGGGGTAGGGGGGCGCGTCGCCCAAAGCGGTCGTCAGAAGGAGGCGCTGTCTGACCAACACGCCGCCATAGGTCGGCTCCGTCATCAGGTGCAACTGCACCTCGAAGGCACTCGACGGCCCACCAAGGCCGACGAAGGGCCATGGTGCCCGGTGCACCGCACCGGCGCTGTCCCTCGCAACGATCTCGAAGACCTGGATTCCCGGGGGATCCGCCGGCGGAACGGGGAGGTGCCACGCGCTGTAGCCCTCCGGTAGGCCGTAGAAGGCGGCGGGCAGATCAAGCGGTTCCGCGAACGTCCTCGTATCGCGGTCTATGACATCGGTGATCGTATGGTCTCGCCACCAGACCTGGACGTGCGTGCCGAGACCGGCCGGCGCCGTGCGCACGTCCAGGTCTTCGACAGCACCGTTTCCGTCCATTTTGCGCCCCTGTTCCCGCCCCTTTATCACACCGAGGGCCTTGTTTGGGCATCATAGTTGTATTCGTGTCTTCCATGAAACCAGAATCAGCAGGATTTGAGCGGGAGGGGCCTCTGCACAAAAACGCTCATTGCGAACGACTGAAGAATCAAGGAATTAATTAATGAGATTTCAAACGAGCCAATTTACCCTCTGACGCTCCAAATGTCTCTGACGATAACCATTTTTAGAGAGTTTCGAAGATTTTTTTACCAAAAGATTCATGTGATTCAGCGTGATCACGCGATTACCGAAGAATCTGCATCAAGACCTCGCCTGAAATTGCGCTAGCGAGCCCGTCGAGCGCGTCGCGGGCCCGGGGCGACAATTCCGTCGGAGCCCCGATGGTCATCCCGTGCTACCCTATCGATCCCGAAACGATTTCGGGTCCCGTCTCATGGCACCCTCGACCTTCAGCCGTCCCGTTAAACCCCTCCGGCAAGGCCACAAGGGCGCGCTGATGGCGCGCTATTCCGAGCAGCTCGGCACGCTGCTCGGTTGGCGCAATCGCGAACTGGCGTTGCTGGCGGCGAATATGCGCGCAGAGCAGGCGGCGGAGGCGGCGCGGCTGTCGATGTTGAGTGCGGAGGCCGCGAACCAGGCCAAGACCGTCTTCCTGGCCAGCATGAGCCATGAGTTGCGCACGCCGCTCAATGCGATCATCGGCTTTTCGGAGATGATGCGGGCCGATCTCGGCGACGAAGCCCGGCTGGAATCCCATCGCGGCTATGTGCAGGATATCCACACCGCCGGCATGCATCTGTCCGCCCTGGTGACGGAGGTGCTGGAATATGCGCGGATCGCGGCCGGCCAGGTCGACCTGCGCGAGAGCGAGCTGGACCTCGGGCCCTGCATCGACGACAGCGTGTCGATGGTCCGCCATACGCTGGAGGAGAAGGCGCTTCGTCTGGAGCGGGACCTGTCGGACGACTTCCCCCGGCTGCGCGCCGACGGCACCAAGCTGCGGCAGGTGCTGATCAACCTTCTGTCCAACGCGACCAAGTTCACCGCTCCCGGCGGTCGGATCGCTGTCGAGGCGTTTGTGGCGGCCGAGGGCGAGCTGGCGATCGATGTGGTGGACACCGGTGCCGGCATCGCCGAGGCGGATCTCGCCCGCGTGATGATGCCCTTCGGCCGCGGAGAGGGTGCCGGCCAGGGGCACTATGGCGGGGCGGGCCTGGGGTTGCCGATCAGCCGGGCCTTGATCGAGCAGCATGGCGGCAGCCTGGCGCTCGACAGCACGCTCGGCGTCGGCACCCGCGTCAGCATCCGCTTGCCGGCGGGCCGCGCGGTGGTGAGAAATCCGGGCTAGCGCGGTTTGGACTGACCGGGGTCAGCCAAACCGCTCTATCATCTTGTTTTGACGCGTTTTCCGAGTCGCCGGGCGGGTCCCTCCAGCTTGAAGATGCTCTAACGAGGACAGGAATGTCGCAAGACCCTGGGCCGGCGCCGACCGGCGATGCGGATCTCGTGATCGGTCGGATCGTCTCGATCGCCGGCTCGCAGATCATCGTGGTGTTGGAGGATCAGCCGGGCGAGAGCGCGCCGTCACCGTCGCCACCGCCTCCACCGCAGGTCGGTTCGGTGGTGCGGATGCGGGCGCGGGACAGCGTCGTCTTCGGCCTGGTCACCGGGCTCAACATCCCGATCCCCGCCATGGCCGCCGGCGAGGCGGAGATGAAGATCATCGAGGTCGAGCTGTTGGGCGAGGTCGTCGCCGGCGAGGCCATCACCGAAGACGGGGGCGCGCCGTCGCCCTTCCTGCGCGGTGTCTCGGTCTATCCGGGCCTCGGCGAGCCGGTCTACGCCGCCAGTGCGGAGAACCTGCGCACGGTCTATGCCCGACCCAGCATCACCTGCGTGCCGGTGGGCACGGTACACAACGACCGCAACGTCCCGGCCTATCTGTCGGTCGACGACCTGCTGGGCCGGCACTTCGCCGTCCTCGGCTCCACCGGCACCGGCAAGTCCTGCGTGGTGGCGCTGATCCTGCGCCGCATCCTGACCCAGATCGCCGCCGGCCATGTCCTGGTGATCGACCTGCACAACGAGTATTCCCACGCCTTCGGCGACCTGGCCGAGGTGCTGACCCACGAGAATCTCGACCTGCCCTATTGGCTGCTGAACTTCGAAGAGATGCGCGAGATCATGGTCAGCGCGCGCGGCAGCCAGCCGGAGGTCGAGGCGGCCATCCTGTCCGACACGATCCTGGAGGCCAAGCGCATCCTGGCCGCCGGCACGGATGCGGTGGAGTGGATCACGGTCGACACGCCCGTCCCCTACCGGCTGTCGGATGTGGTGCGGCTGTTGGACGAGAAGATGGGCCGGCTGCAGCGCCCGTCGGACACCGAGCCCTATCTGCGGCTGAAGGCGCGGTTGGCGACGCTGTCCAGCGATCGTCGTTACGCCTTCATGTTCCCGGGCATCACGGTGCGCGACAACCTGGCGGCGATCCTCGGCACGCTCTACCGCGTGCCGACGCGCGGCCGGCCGATCACCATTCTCGATCTCTCCGGCGTTCCGTCGGAGGTGCTGGACGCGGTGGTCTCGCTGATCTGCCGGATGACTTTCGACTTCGCCCAGGCCAGCGACCAGCAGGTACCGGTGCTGCTGGTCTGCGAGGAGGCGCATCGCTACGCCCCGCTGGACGCCGCGCTGGGCTTTGCCAGCACCAAACAGGCGGTCGGCCGGATCGCCAAGGAAGGTCGCAAATACGGCGTGTCGCTCTGCCTGGTCAGCCAGCGCCCGTCGGAGCTGGCGGCGGGCATGCTGGCCCAGTGCAACACGATCCTGGCGCTTCGGCTGTCCAACCAGCGCGACCAGGACTTCGTGCGCGCCACCTTGACGGAGTCCGGTCTGGGGCTGGTGGACAGCCTGCCGTCCTTGCGCGACCGCGAGGCGATCGCCGTCGGCCAGGCGGTCTCGGTGCCCTTGCGGCTGTTCTTCGACGACCTGCCGCCGCATCAGCGGCCGAAGAGCGGGGCGGCGTCCTACGAGGACGCCTGGGGCAGCGAGGTCGATGCCGGCCCCGTGCTCGACGCCGTCGTGCGCCGCATGCGCCTTCAGGGGTCGCTGCGGTTGTCCTGAGCGGCCGGGCCGGGCGCGCCGGAGCCGCGGCGTGGTGCCGCCGCGGTCCTCGTCAGGCGATCAGGCTGCGCAGCATCCAGGCGGTCTTCTCGTGCACCTCCAGCCGGCCGGTCAGCATGTCGGCGGTGCCGTCGTCGCCGGCGGCGGCGGCCTTGGCGCTGGTCTCCCGCGCGATCCGGATCACCGCCTCATGGCCGTGGACGAGTTGACGGATCATGTCCTCCGCCCGCGGCACGCCGGTCTCCTCGGTGATCTGGGTCAGGTCGGCGAACTGCGCATAGCTGCCCGGGGCAAAGGCGCCGAGCGCGCGGATCCGCTCGGCCAACAGATCCACCGCATCACGCAGCTCGATGTAATGCTCCTCGAACATCTCGTGGAGCGTCTTGAACATCGGGCCGGTCACGTTCCAGTGGAAGTTGTGGGTCTTCAGATAGAGGGTGTAGGTGTCTGCCAGAACCTTTGAGAGGCCCTCGGCGATCTCGTGGCGCTGCGGTTCGGCGATACCGATGTCGATGGCGATGGCCATGGCTGAATCTCTCGTTCTTTGAGTCTCTTCCGGGGGGCTTTTTCAGGGCACTCAGTCGATATGGGGATGTCCAGTGCCCGGGCAACCGCATGAGATTAGAATCATTCTAAACTCTGCCATGCGCGTCCGGCATGCCCGCCGCGCGCCGCCTATGCCGGCTCGGCGATCCGCATCACCGTCTGCTGCATCTGCGCGGTGTGCACTTCGCGGCCGCCGTCCAGCGCATGCACGGCGACGGTGCAGATGCTCAAGGTGCGGCCCGCCTTGATGCAGCGACCCGTGGCGCGCAGCCGCTCGCCGCGGCCGGGCGCCAGATAGTTGATCTTGAACTCCGCCGCCAGCACCTCCGAGCCCGGTGGCAGCAGGCTGAGCGCGGCGAACCCGCCGGCGCTGTCGGCGATGGTCGCGGCGACCCCGGCATGGAAGAACCCGGTCTGCTGCAACAAGCCGGGATCGTGCGGGATCTCCACGATCGCCAGCCCCGGTTCCGGCACCGTCAGCGTGGCCTTCAGCGTGGCCAGGATCGGTTGGCGCGCGAAGCTCTCGCGGCAGCGCCGGCGATAGTCCGGCGTCTCGTCGGCCGCGGTCGGAAGATCGGTCATAGGAGAATCCAGGCGGCGAGGCCGAGAAAGGCGAAGAACCCGACGACGTCGGTCACCGTGGTCAGAAAGACCGAGGATGCCACCGCCGGATCCACCTTCAGCCGGTCCAGCAGCAGCGGGATCACCGTCCCGCTAAATCCCGCGCAGGTCAAGGTGACCACCATGGCCACGGCGATGACCAGGCCGATCATCACGTCGCCGAACCACAAGGCGGCGATCGGCCCGGCGATGGCGGCGAAGATCAGGCCGTTCAGGCTGCCGACCAGCACTTCCTTCCAAAGCACGCGGGCGGCGTTGTCGCCGCTCAGCTCGCGCACGGCGATCGCGCGCACCGCCACGGTCAGGCTCTGGGTGCCGGCATTGCCGCCCATGCTGGCGACGATCGGCATCAGCACGGCGAGCGCCACCACCTGCTGGATCGTCGCTTCGAACAGCGCGATGACGCCCGAGGCGATGATCGCCGTCAGCAGGTTGACGGCGAGCCAGGCGAAGCGCGACCGCGTCGTCTGCACGGTGGCCCGGTAGAGGTCGTCGGCGCTGACGCCGCCGAGCTTCAGGAGGTCGTCCTCGGCCTCCTCATCGATCACGTCGACCACGTCGTCGACGGTGATCACGCCGATCAGCCGACCGGCGGGATCGACCACGGGGGCGGAGACCAGCCCGTATTGGCGGAACAGGAAGGCCACCTCCTCCTGGTCCATCTCCGCCGGGATGGTGCGGATCTCGTCGTCGGTCAGGTCGCGGATCTTGGAGGAGCGGCGGTTGCGCAGGATCTGCGACAGCTTGACGATCCCGGTCGGCCGGTAGGCCGGATCGACCGCCAGGACGATGTGGAAGTCGTCCGGCAGGGTCTCCACCGTGCGCAGCCAGTCGATGGTCTTGCCGACCGTCCAGAACATCGGCACCGCCACCACCTCGCGCTGCATCAGGCGGCCGGCGGAGTATTCCGGGAAGGTCAGGCCCTCTTCGACCAGCAGCCGCTCGCGCGCCGGCAGGGCCTCCAGCACCGCCTCGCGGATGTCGTCGGCCAGGTCCTCCGCCAGGCCTAGCGCGTCGTCGCTGTCCAACTCCGCCAGCGCCTGGGCGATCTCCTGCGGCGCCAACAGCGGCAGCACCTGGCCGCGCACCTCTTCGTCGAGATGGCTCAGCATCTCCGGGTCGTCGATGATCCGCGGGCGGATCAGGTCGACGAGCTGGGTGCGATGATCGGGGTGCAGGTGCTCCAGCAGATCGGCGAGGTCGGCGGCATGCAAGGGCGCGACCAGCCGCTGGGCCTCCGCCGCAGCGTCGCCGGCAGGCGCGCCGTCGGCGCTCGGCGCCGTCTCCTCGGCCGCGGCGTCGAGCGCTTCTTCCACCGCCTCGATCAGGGTCGGGCTGATGCCGTAGCCGGCGTCCGCGTCGTCGGCGGCATCGCTCGGATCGGTCACCGGCGCTTCGGCCATGTCGCACCCCCCCGGTCCGGCGCCCGAGCCGGACTGAGCCGAGGGACGCGCGCTTCTCGTCTTGCACGGCACCGGCCGCGCAGACCGGACCGCCGCGGATCGTCAATCATCCGTCGTTGCGATACGCGGTTGGCTAGCCGATCGGATCCGCTCAATCCGCGTGGGTTGTCGGTCCAATCGCCATGCCGCGCAAGCCCGCCGGGACCGGCGGGCGCGGGACTATCCCCGCAGGCGCACGCCGTCGGGGTCGAACAGCGGGCGGGTGGCGAGGCGGGCGGGGCGGCGGTCGCCGAGGATCTCGATCTCCACGGCGCGGCCCTCGGCGATCAGATCGACGGGCAGGAAGCCGATCGCCACCGATGCCCCGACATGATGGGCATAGCCGCCCGAGGTGACGAAGCCCACCACCCGGCCGTCATGCCAGATCGGCTCGTCGCCCGAGACATCGGCGTCGTCGGCATCGACGACGAAGGTGGCGAGACGCCGGTCGGGCGGCGCGTCGCGGTCGGCCAGGGCGGCGGCCCGGCCGATGAAGTCGGTCGGCTTGCCATAGGCGACGAAGCGATCCAGCCCGGTCTCCACCGGGCGATAGTCGGGCCGGTACTCGCGCAGCCAGGATCCGAAGCCCTTCTCCAGCCGCAGGCTCATCATCGCGCGCATGCCGAACGGCGTCAGGCCGAGATCGGCGCCGGCCTGGGTCAGCGCCTCGTAGAGCGCCAACTGCTCCGCCGCCGGCACATAGATCTCGTAGCCGAGATCGCCGGTGTAGCTGACCCGCTGCACGATCGCACGGCTCAACCCCACCTCCATCTCCGCCACGCCCAGGAAGGGCAGCGCGGCGGTGGACACATCCGCGCGGGCGACCCGCGACAGCAGCGTGCGGGCCTCGGGCCCCGCGATCTGGAAGCCGAGGCGCGCGAGCGAGAGGTTGGTCAGCGAGACGCTGCCGTCGTCCGGCAAATGCCGCTCGAACCACCGTGTGTGATAGGCCTGCGCACCAAAGGACGCGGTGAGCTGGAAGCGATCTTGCGCCAGCGCGGAGATGGTGAAGTCGCCGATGATGCGGCCCTGGGGGCTGAGCAGCGGCGACAGCGTCAGCCGGCCGACCTTCGGCATCCGCCCAGCCATGACGCGGTCCAGCCAATCGCGCGCGCCCGCGCCCGTCACCTCGTACTTCGCGAAGTTGTGGATTTCGTTGAGGCCGACGGCGGTGCGCACGGCGCGGCATTCCCGCGCCACCGCGGCGAAGGCGTTGGAGCGGCGGAAGCTCGGCGTCTCGAACAGCGCCTCGTCCTCGCCGGCGAAGTAGTTGACATGCTCCAGTCCGTAGCCGCTGCCGAAGACCGCCCGGCGCGAGCGCCACACGCCATAGGCCGGCGTGACGTTCATCGGCCGGCCCACCGGCAGCTCTTCGTTGGGATAGCTGATGGAGAAGCGGCGCTGGTAGTTCTCCACCACCTTGTGGCGGGTATAGGCGGGGGTGATCCAACGGCCGAAGCGGGCGACGTCCATGGCGAAGACGTCGCGCGACGGCTCCCCCTCCACCATCCATTCCGCCAGCGTCAGCCCGACGCCGCCGCCCTGGCTGAAGCCGGCCATGACGGCACACGCGCTCCAGAAATTGCGCAGGCCCGGGACCGGCCCGACCAGCGGGTTGCCGTCGGGCGCGAAGGTGAAGGGGCCGTTGATCACCTGCTTCACGCCGGCCCGTTCCAGGCAGGGGTAGCGGCGATAGGCGACCTCCAGCCGGTCGCCGAAGCGGTCGAAATCGACCTCCAACAACTCGTGGCCGAAGTCCTGCGGCGTGCCGTCCACCGCCCAGGGGTGGCAGGCCTGCTCGTAGAAGCCGATGACCAGCCCGCGGCCCTCCTGGCGCAGATAGCTTTCGCCGCCGGGATCGATGACATGCGGCAGCTCGCCGTCGCGCTCGTAGACCTCCGCGATGTCGTCGGTGACGAGATATTGATGTTCCATGGCGTGCAGCGGCAGGAACACACCGGCCAGGGCGCCGACCTCCCGCGCCCACAGTCCGGCGGCGTTGACGACGTGTTCCGCGACCACCGGGCCGGCGGCCGTCGCCACCGTCCAGGACCCGTCGGGCCGCGGGGTCAGGCCGGTTACGGGCGTGTGCAACGCCACCTCCGCGCCGGCCAGGCGGGCCGCCTTGACATAGGCGTGGGTCGTGCCGGACGGGTCGAGATGGCCGTCCAGCGGGTCGTAGAGCGCCCCCAGCACACCGTCGACATCGGTGATCGGCGACAGCCGGGCGATCTCCTCAGGGCCGAGGATGTCCGTCTCCAGGCCCATATAGCGGTGCTTGGCGCGCTCCGCCTTCAGGAAGTCCAGCCGGTCGGGCGTCGTCGCCAGCGTCAGGCCGCCGACATGGTGCAGGCCGCAGGACTGCCCGGAGATCTCCTCCAGCTCGCGGTAGAGGCGGATGGTGTAGCCCTGCAGCGCCGCCATATTGGTATCGGCGTTCAGCGTGTGGAAACCGCCCGCGGCGTGCCAGGTCGATCCGGAGGTCAGGTCCGACCGCTCGATCAGCAGGACGTCGGTCCAGCCGAGCTTGGTCAGGTGGTAGAGCACGCTCGCCCCGACGACACCGCCGCCGATGACGGCGACCTGAACATGGCTCTTCATGAGGCTCCCCCGGTTTCACGGATGCGGGGGATTTGGGCACGGGCCGTGGTCCGGGGTCCAGCCCCGGGGATGCCGTTTTGTGGCACGAGCGCGACGTTTGGCCGATCGGGTGGCCGATCGGGTGGCCGATCGGGTGGCTGATCGGGTGGCTGATCTGGCGGCGGTCAGCTCGCCCGGCGGATGCGGCGGATCTGGTTGAAGGCGACGTTGATGCGGGCCAGCCGCTCCGTCGCCAGCGCGACGAACTCGCCGGGCACGCCGAGGCCGAGCAGCCGGTCGGGGTGGTTCTGGCGGATCAGCCGGCGATAGACCTGCTTCAGGCAGTCGTCGGAGATCGCCGGATGGACGCCCAGCACGGCGTAGGGCTCGTCCTCCGGATTGCCGGCGTGCTGGGTCACCATCTGCTCGAACTGGGCCTCGGTGAAGCCGAAGATCGTGGCTACCGCGTGCAGATAGTCGATCTCCGACTCAAGCGGCGGCCCCTCGTCCGCCACGGCGATGACGAACAGCGCGTCGAGCACGCGTTCCAGCACGTCGGCCCGGCCGCGCAGCATGCGGGCCAGCCGCCGGGCATAGACGTCGTAGCCGCGCACCGACCGCTTGGCGATGTCGAAGACGCGGGTCAGGTTGGCCTCTTCGCTTTCCGGCACGGAGAACAGGCGGCGGAAGGCGGCGACCTCGCGTTGGCTGACATGCCCGTCCGCCTTGGCCATCTTGGCGGCGAGCGCGATGATCGCGATGGTGAAGGCGACCGTCTGGGTCGGATCGTCCGGCCCGCGGAACGGGCGGATGACGGCGTCGATCAGGCGGCGCCAGAAGCTGCGCGGCGGTGCGGGGGCGGGCACGGGCGCCGGCGCCGGGCGCGGAGGCGCAGCCGGCAGGGCCAGCCGGGGCGGCTGGCGTTCCAGTACATCACCGTCGTGAGGGCCGTACACGGGCTCCATCGGTTCTCAGACTTCCGCCAAGACCGGTGCACGATCCCGACGACGCCGACGATGGGGCTCCGGCGCGCCGCGGGACACGTGCGTTGCGCTCTACCCCTATGGTCGCAGACAAGGGCCGGCCGCCGCAATCGAAACCGGTAAACGGGACCCTCGGCCGCGGGCGGCGGAGCCGCCGGATCAGGCGGCGCGCACGTCGCCCAGGAAACGCTGGACGACGCCCTTCAGTTTCTCCGCCTGGCGCGACAGGTCGCCCGACGCCGACAGGAACGCGCCGGCGGCCTCGCCGGTCTCGCACGCAGCCTCGCGGACGTCGCCGATATTGCCGGTGACCTCGCGGGTGTCGTCGGCCGTCTGGGCGACGGAGTGGGCGATCTCCTGGGTGGCGGCGTTCTGCTCCTCCACCGCGGAGGCCACCTGGACCGAGATCTCGTTCATGCGGCCGATCTGGCCACCGATCCCCTCGATCGCCTTGACCGTGCGGCGGGTCGCCTCCTGGATCCCGGAGACCTGGCCGGCGATGTCTCCGGTCGCCTGGGCGGTCTGGCTGGCCAGGTTCTTCACCTCCGCCGCCACCACGGCGAAGCCCTTGCCGGCCTCGCCGGCGCGCGCCGCCTCGATGGTGGCGTTGAGGGCCAGCAGGTTGGTCTGCTCGGCGATGGAGGTGATCAGTTGCACCACCTCGCCGATCGTCTGGGCGGACTGGTCGAGCGCCGCGACCTCGGCGTTGGAGGTCTCCGCATCGCTCACCGCGTCGGCCGCCAGGCTGGCCGCCTCGGTCACCAGGCGGCCGATCTCGCCGATGGAGGAGGTCAGCTCCTCCGTCGCCGCCGCCACGGTCTCGACATTGCCGGACGCCTGCGCCGCCGCGGTGGCGGTGGCGGTGGACCGGTCGGCCGCCCGCTCCGCCGTGCCGGTCAGCCCGTCGGCGGTGCCCTGCAGTTCCACCGCAGCCGCCGCCACGCCTTCCAGGAGCATCGCCACATCGCGATCGAAATCGCCGGTCAGGGAGGCCAGGCGGGTCGCCCGCTGGGCGTCGGCCTCATGCTTGCGCGCGGTCTCGGCGGCCAGTTCGTCGGCCCGCACGAGCCCGTCGCGGAACACCACCACGGCGCGGGCCATGGCCCCCAGCTCGTCCCGCCGGTCGGTGCCGGCGATCGACAACGACCGCTCGCCGTCCGCCAGGCGCCCCATGACGCCCGTCAGCGTCATGGTCGGCCGCGCCACCGCCCGGCCGAGCAGGACCGAGACGGCGATCAGCACGACGATGGCGCTGGCGCCGACCGCCGCGACGCTGATGCCGGCCCAGCGCAGTGCCGCCGTCACCGCCGCATCCTCCGCACGCTGTTCGGCTGCCACCGTCTGCATCATGTCCTGCCAATGGGCCGTCAGGGCGGCGTAGTCATGATGCGCGTCGGTGAGGAACATGCTGGCCAGGAAGGCGTCGATGGTCGTCGTGTCCAGGGTTTCCACCGCCGCGTCCCGATAGGCGGCGAACAGCGTCCCCAGCTCGCCGACCGCCCCGTCGATCTGGCCGATGCCGAGCGCGGGCACCGCAGTCAGCGCGTCGGCGGCCGCGGTCAGGCGGGCCTTGGACTCGTCGACCGCCTGCTGGACATGGGCCGCGTCGACGTTCGACTGCTGCCAGGTGACCGATCGCATCATGTCGGCATGGGCCCCGGCGGCATTCAACATGACCGTCTGAAGGCCGGTTGCGGCGACGTTCACCGTCTCCGCCCGGCCCTGCGCCCCCTCGACTGCCCGATGGGTGAAGAACAAAACCGCACCGATCACCAGGATCAGTCCAATCGACAGCGCCGGCGTCAGCAGGAACTTTGCCGATACGGGCAAGTCGTCAACCCGTTTCATGGCCTTCAAGACCTTCAGTCAGGGAGAGGGGGCACCATCTGTCGGCTGCTATTGCTGATAGGCGCCGACACCGATGACGTAGTCACCGACATTGACTACGTAGGAGGTCTTGTCTTCGACCGCGCCGCTCTGGGAGTTCTGCCACTGATACTCGACCCAGTCGGTGTCGGCGACCTCGACGAACTCGCGGATGAACTGGCGGCCGGTCGGGTCGCGCAGATCGATCACGTTGCGGCCCATCAGATTGTGATTGGCACCATGGGCGGCGACGGTCCCGTCGGTCGCCAGCACGAAGACGTAGAGATCGCGGTCGCGGAACGTGGGGTCGTCGTTGAAGGCGGCGAACGCTGCATCGGCGCCTTCGGCCTGGAACAGCGCGACCGCGCGCTCCGCCATCGCCTGCGCCTCATCCAACGTCGCGATGTCCTGCGCCTGGGCGGCGGCGCTCCACAGCATCGGGACCAGTGCGACCGTTGCGAGTACTCTCGATAGCGATTTCAGAGTCATGATCGTCTCCTGTCACAACATTGTGGCAAAGCGTCTCGGCCCAGGAATGCTGGCCTAGAATTTCTAAGAAACGTTTAATTAAATGTTTCCGTTTGCCCGATTCGCGGGCCGACGGAGCGGTGCGGTTCGCGCGCAGGTGGGCGGCTGCACGCGACGGCGGTCTGGCCGGACGCGCATGCGGCGCGACCGTCGACCGGGGCCGACGGTCCAGTAGATTGAAACTAAAACAGTTTTGGATCAGGCCGGTGCGGGCGCGCCGGCAGGCGATGGTTCGCCGGTCAGCCCTTTACCGCTGGTAGGCGCCGACGCCGATGATGTAGTCGCCGACGTTGACGATGTAGCTGGTCTTGTTCTCTACGACGCCGGTCTGCGGATTCTGCCACTGGTATTCGACCCAGCCGGCCCCGTCGACCTCCAGAAACTCGTGCACGAACAGGCGGCCGGAAGGGTCGCGCAGGTCCAGGACGCTCCGGCCCACCAGATTGTGGTTGGCCCCGTGCGCGGCCATCGTGCCATCGGTCTGGATCGCGAAGACGTAGAGGTCGCGATCGTGGAACTGGGGCGACATGTTGAAAGCCTCGAAGGCGGCGTCGGTCCCTTCTGCTTGGAACAGGTCGACGGCGTGTTCCGCCATGGCCTGTGCCTCCTCCAGGGTGCCGTATTCCTGCGCGGAGGCGGGCGCGCTCCACAACAGCGTGGCCAGCGCCATCATCGCGAAGATGCCGGAAAGTCGCTTGGCAGGCATGGTTTTCTCCCGAAGGAACTTTGTTTCAAATCTACTCTGCCCAGCGAGGGTGACCTAGAACCTCTAATAATCACTTAATCGCACGCAACTGTGCCCGGAGGATCGAATCACAAGAAAAAGGGGCCGGCCCCTGTCGGGACCGGCCCCGGTTCGATCGGAGCGATGGGCCGGGGCGTCAGATACTGACGCCGTGGTGGCGCGCCAACGGCCCGAGGCCGCCGGCGAAGCCCTGGCCGATCGCCTTGAACTTCCATTCCTCGCCGTGGCGGTAGATCTCGCCGAAGATCATCGCCGTCTCGGTGGAGGCATCCTCCGACAGGTCGTAGCGGGCGATCTCCGTCCCGCCGTCCTGGTTGACGACGCGGATGAACGCGTTGGACACCATGCCGAAATTCTGCTTGCGGCCCTCCGCCTCGTGGATCGTCACGGCGAACACCGCCTTCTGGACGTCCGCGGGCACGGTGGCGAGGCCGACATTGACCTGCTCGTCGTCGCCTTCGCCTTCGCCGGTCAGGTTGTCGCCGAGATGCTCCACCGAGCCGTCGGACGACTTCAGGTTGTTATAGAAGATGAAGTCGGCATCGGCGCGCACCCGGCCGTCCGCGCCCACCAGGAAGACCGAGGCATCCAGATCGAAGGCCGCACCGTCGGTGGCCCGCGCGTCCCAGCCGAGCCCGACGGTGATCGCCTTCAGGCCCGGTGCCTCCTTGCTCAGGCTGACATTGCCGCCCTTGGTAAGACTGACTCCCATCCCTCGTCCTTTCTGTTCTGGCAGGCATGAGAAGGGGGCGTTGCCCCCTTCTCGAACGGACACTCAGACATTCACGCCGAAATTGCGGGCGAGCGGGCCGAGGCCACCGTTGTAGCCCTGGCCGACGGCGCGGAACTTCCACTCGCCGGAATGGCGGTAGACCTCGCCGAAGATCATCGCCGTCTCGGTCGAGGCGTCCTCGGTCAGGTCGTAGCGGGCGATCTCGGTGCCGTTGTCGGCGTTGACCACGCGCATGAAGGCGTTCGACACCATGCCGAAGCTCTGCCGGCGGTTCTCCGCCTCGTGGATCGTCACGGCGACCGCCAGCTTCGACACGTCTGTCGGCACCTGGTTGAGCGCGACATTGACCGCCTCGTCATCGCCCTCGCCCTCGCCGGTCAGGTTGTCGCCGGTGTGCTCCACCGACCCGTCGGAAGACTTCAAGTTGTTGTAAAAGATGAAGTCGGAATCCGACCGGACCTTGCCCTGTTCATTGAGCATGAACACGCTGGCGTCGAGGTCGAAATCGGCGCCATCGGTCGACCGGGTATCCCAGCCCAGCCCGATCATGATCTTGGTGAGGCCCGGCGCCTCCTTGCTCAGGCTGACATTGCCGCCTTTGCTGAGCGAAACCCCCATCTCGGTCTCCTTTGCTGCTATCGACTTCCAGTCGATATGTCATGCCGGCCCGCCGGATCGGCGAACATTCTACACCACCCGCGGATGGTCGACCAACGCCAGCATCGGCCGGTCGTGTGGATGATTGCCATAGCCGTAGCTGCGGCCAATCGGTCCTTGCGCCGCCAGCCAGTCGCCGACGCGCTGCGCCTTGTCCTCGCGCACGCAGTTGGGACCGGCAAGCCGCCCCGTCAAGCGTCCGTGGCCATCGGTCTCCAACTCCGTGCCGATGACCAGGTCGGGCGCGCAGCGTTCCGCCGCCAGCCTTTCGACCACCAGGCGCGGCGAGCCGGTGGCGATGACCAGCACGTCGCCGGCGCGGCGATGGTCCTGAAACGCCGCCAGCATGTCGTCGCGCCAGCGCAAGCCCGGGCGCATCCGCTCCGCGGCCGCGGCCGCTTCGGCCTCGCTGGTCCCGGCGATCAGGTGGCAGAACAGCGTCTCCTTGAAGCGCGTGCGCTGATCGGCGCGCGCCCGGCCGCGGCCGAGATCGGCGATCGTGCCGGCCACCGCGGCGGTCAGCGCGCCCGCCACCCGCCGCCGGCCGGCCAGCGCCACCAGCCAGCCCATCAGCGTGTCGCGCCGGGTCAGCGTGGCGTCGAAGTCGAAGACGGCCACACCCGGCGGCTCGCCGCCCGGCCCCTCGGCGCCCGGGCGCATGGGCGGTACCCAGGAGCGCCGGCCTAGCCGGCCGCCGGGGTACCGCCGGCCAAGCCTTCGATCACGCCCAGATAGTTGCTGGCGATGAAGGCCAGATAGCCGAGCACGAAGATGATGCCGGTCAGCCGCCCGATCCGGCCGATGCTGAGCAGGAGTGCGGCGAACAGCACCGACGAGCCGACCATCAGCCACATGTCGAAATCGACCAGCGTCTCGTCGACCACCAGCGGCTTGATCAGCGCGGTGATGCCGATGATCGACAGGATATTGAAGACGTTGGAGCCGACGATGTTGCCGACGATGATGTCGGTCTGCCGCTTCGCAGCCGCGGCGATGCAGGTCGCCAGCTCCGGCAGCGAGGTGCCGAAGGCGATCACCGTCATGCCGATCACCGCCTCCGGCACGCCGATGATGGCCGCCGTCTCCACCGCCCCGCGCACCAGGATCTCCGATCCCGCCGTGACCAGCACCAGGCCGAGGAAGAGGAATCCGACCGCCGCGGTCATCGAGGAATACTCCGGCTCCTCGATCTCCTCCGGCTCGATCAGGCCGCGGCGTGCCAGGGTGTACTGATAGATGACGTAGGCCACCAGCGCGGCGAACATCGCCCCGCCGATCCAGCGGTCGACGATGCCATAGAACATCAGTCCGACCAGCACGGCGGTCGCCGCCAGCATGACCACAAGGTCGCGCAGGACATCCTTGGCGCTGGCCGAGATCGTGGTGATCAAGGCGGTGACGCCGATCACCATCAGCACATTGGCGATGTTGGAGCCGACGACATTGCCGAGCGAGATGCCGGGGAACCCGGTCAGGTTGGCGTTCACCGAGACGAACAGCTCGGGCAGCGACGTGCCGAAGGCGATGACCGTGAAGCCGATGACCATCGGCGAGACGCCGAGATGCTCGCTGACATAGGTTGCGCCGCCGATGGTCCAGTCCCCGCCCTTGACCAGGAGCACGATGCCGAGGATCACGGCGGCGGCGGAGAACACCAGCACGTCGGTCTGGGACAGTTCGATCATCGGCTCTCTCGTTGGCTGTGCGGCGCCTGGATGGCAACAGGCCGGCCGGGTCCGGCGGCGGTCGCCGGGCTGACCCGGATCTCAGGCGTGGCAGGAATAAGGGGTGGGCGGTCGGCCGCGGACGGCGTCGGTCAGTCCTTGCGGCCCGTCGTCCATTTCAGCCCGAAGCTGAAGGACTGATCCATCTGGCGGGCATCGCGGAAATAGTCGACATGCTTGGTGACCCGCATCTCGCCGCCGGCATTCTCCAGAAGCGCGATGGCGCAGATCGACGACTCCGTGTTCGGGTAGTCGAGCCGCACCTCCAGGGGCGGCTGGCCGGGCGCGCGGACGGTCACCACACCGTCGGCCGCCGACCAGTTGGGCACGCCTTCATAGATCATCGCCCAGACCAGGACGCGGTCGATGTCGTCCCAATGGGCGCCGTTGATGCGCAGGTTCTCGCCGCCGCTGACCGCGCCGGTCCGGTCGTCACCGTCCAGCGCGATATAGGGCGGCCGCTGCAGGGCGCCGAAATTCCGGCCCAGCGCCTGGATCGCGCCAGCCCGGCCGTCGCGCAGGCGGAACAGGCAGCATAGGTCGAGATCGATGCCCGACGACTTGCGCCCGAAGCCGAACAGGCCCTTGCTCTGCTGACCTTGTTGCTGCTGGCTCCAGTTCAGGTTGATCACCACCTCGCCGAAGCTCGCTCCCTTCTTGGCGAGGCTGATGCCCTCGCCCTTCTTCTCCAGGGTGATCTTCGACAGGTTGATCGGGCTGCCGCCGCTGGGCCGGGCGGCGCCGCCGGACGGGGTGGCCGGGCGGGCCGGTGCGGCGGACGGGGCGGCCGGCTGGGGCGGTGGGGCCGGCGGCGGTGGCGGCGGCGGTTCGGGCGTGGGGGCCGGGGCATCGTCGACGACGACGCCGAAGCTCTCCGCCAGCGGTTTCAGCCCGCCTTGGAAACCCTGGCCGACCGCGCGGAACTTCCACTCGCCGTTGCGCAGATAGACCTCGCCGAACACCATCGCCGCCTCGCGCGCCTCGCCCAGCGGCAGGCCGAAGCGGGCGATCTCGGTCTTGTCGGCGGCGTTGACCACGCGGATCCGCGCGTCGCTGAGCTGGCCGAAATGCTGGTTGCGCGCCTGCCCCTCGTGGATGGTCACGGCGAACGACACCTTCTCGATGCCGCCCGGCATCGCCGGCAGGTCGAGCGCGAAGACCTGCACGTCGCCGCCGCCGGCGGCCCCGGCATCGCCTTCCAGCGCGACGGAACCCTCCGGCGATCGGGGCTGGTTGTAGAACACCATATCGGTGTCGGCGCGCACCTTGCCCTGGGCGGTCTGCAGGAAGGCGGAGCCGTCGATCTCCATGCCCGCCGGGCTCTGGGGCGACCAGGACAGCGCGACCAGCACGCGGGTCGTGCCCGTCTTGGAGATCGAGACGTTTCCGCCGCGCTGCAATTCCGTGGTCATGGTCGCTCGCTCCCACCTGACGCCGAGGCACCGTTGCCCGCCCGCGCCATCCTTGTCGCCGGCCGGGGGCGCCGGTTCGGCCACAAGATGGGGGCTCGGGCCCGGCAGCGCCACGGTCTATCGCGGTAAAATCCGCCCGGGGGTGAAGAATCCGAAAGTCCCGGGCGCCCCGGGCGACCGCCGGAGTGCGCGCTTCACCCGCCCGCCGGTCGATGGCATAAGCGGGGTCGATGTGACGCGTGAACCGCCGGACCGGGACGCCCGATACCCTTGACCTCCGCCCCCGATCCCGCCGAGCAAGCGCATCTGGCGCTGGGCGCGACGCTATACGTCCCGGCGACCCGGGACGACCTGACGGCGGTTGCCAATGGGACCGGCGTCTGGGGCGTGCGGTCGCTGATCTTCTGTACCGAAGACGCCGTCGCCCCGGACAATGTCGCCCGGTCGGTGGCCAATCTCGCGGCCATGCTGCGCGGCCTGGCGCCCGAGGGGCCGCGCCGCTTCATCCGGGTGCGCGATCCGGCCGTGCTGGGCCGGATGCTGGATCTCGACGGGATCGAGCAGATCGATGGCTTCGTGCTGCCGAAGGTAACGGCGGACGGCCTGGTCGACTATCTCGATGCCTTCGGCGGCGATCGGCGGTTCTGGCTGATGCCGACGCTGGAGACGGCGGAGGCGTTCGACCAGGCGGCGATGAAGGCGCTGCGCGCGGTGATGGCGGATGCCGCGGTGCGGCCCAGCATCCTGTGCCTGCGCATCGGCGCCAACGACCTGATGCAGTGCTTGGGCGTGCGCCGGTCGCCGTTGGCGACCATCTACGAGACGGCGATCGGCCCGACCATCGCCATGCTGGCCGGCACGTTCCGGCCCTACGGGTTCGGCCTCGCCGGCCCGGTCTTCGAAGGGCTCGACCATCCGGAGGTGCTGACCCGGGAGGTCACGCTCGACCTCGCCTACGGGCTGATGGGCAAGACGGCGGTGCACCCCGCGCAGGTCCCGGTCATCGAGGACGGCTACCGGGTCGGTGCCGGCGATGTCGAGGCCGCGGAGCGGATCCTGGCGCCGGACGCCGATGCGGTCTTCCGGCTGAATGCGGCGATGTGCGAACCGGCGACCCACCGCGCCTGGGCGCGGGCGATCCTGGCGCGCCGCCGGCTCTATGGCGAGGTCGGCGTCGCCCCGGCGGTGCCGTCGGCGGCGCCGGTCGGCCGTCGGCTGGTCGCCGACACGACTTGATCGCGAGTATCGCACAGCCGCTACCGCATCCCCTTCCGATTCGGGCCTGGCAACAACCGGTTCATCTTTGTCCGGTATCGTTATCGCCCGCGTCGCTGAACGAAGGGTTTGCGAACCCAAGATGGGCCAGGATCGCCGGTTGTCGCCCGATGCGGCGACGGCCTCGCCGCCGCTTTCCCGACTGTCCCCGTTCGCCGGCATTCGCGGGCAGATGCTGATTGCCGCGGGCGTCGTCCTGGCGGGCATGGCGGTGGCCGGTCTCTTGATCGCGGCCGCGTTCGCCTCGATGGACCGGCGGCTCGACGGGCTCTCCGCCCAATCGATGCCGGCGCTGGAGGCGGTGCTGAAGGCCGCCCAGGCGAGCGCGCAGGTGGTTGCGGACCTGCCGCAACTGACGGCCGCGCGCACACAGTCGGCGCGCCAGGAGGCCGAGGCCGGCCTCGCCGAGCGGCTGGCCCGGCTGGCCGCCTATCTGGAGGACGGGGCGTGGCGGCTCTCCAGCGCCTCGGAGGTCGCTGCGCAGGAAGCGAACCTGACCCAGTTGCAGGCTGACGTGGCGGCGCTCAACGACGCCATCTTCGAGCGGATCGACGCCGAGCGGCAGATCGCGGCTGTGGCGGACGGGTTGGCCTCGCGGCGTGCCGTGCTGTCGGCGGCCTTGCCGAACAGCCCGGGCTGGGCGGTGGCGCTGTCCTGGGTCTTGGAGATCGGCCGGATCGACCGGGCAATGATCGCCGCCGGCGTCCGCCCGCCGCAGTCGGTGCGGCGCCTGTCGCCCTTTCCGCTGCCACACGGCGATCCGCGCGGCCCCGGGCAGGCGGCCGACCCCCCTCCAGCCGGCGATGTGGGCCACCTGCTAACCCGGCTGAACGATCTGGTCGCGGTGCAGCGGGAGAACCGCGAGACCTTGGAGGGGTTGACCGACCGTCTGCAGGGCACCGCTGCGCAGTTGTCGATGCAGATGCACCAGGCGATCGAACGCACCCATGACCGCTGGCGGTCGGAGGCGGCGGCGGTGGAGCATCGGCTGACGACGCTCGGTCGGGCGCTGGCGGCGCTGGCGGCGGCGATGGTCGTCGTGATGGGGCTGTTCTTGTGGCTCTATGTCGGCCGGCGGCTGATCGCCCGGATCACCCGCTTGTCGGCGGCGGCGCAGCGGCTGTCGGCCGGCGATCTCGGCGTGGTGGTGGCCGATCGGGGTCGCGACGAGCTGGGCGAGTTGGCGCGGGCGATGGTCCTGTTCCGCGATGCCATGGCGAAGCTGGCCCGCCAGGCGCGCGAGCTGGCCGACCGCAACGCCCAGATCGACCGGACCAACCAGGAGCTCGATCGGCTGTCGCGCATCGACCCGCTGACCGGAACCTACAACCGACGCTATCTGATGGCCCGGATGGCGCGCCAGGACCGCGGCGGTCAGCCAGACCGAGGCGGCCTGCCTGGCGGTCCGTCGCCGCCCGCCGATCCGGCGGAGGCGGTGGCGGGCGAGGACGGTGCGGCGGCCCCGGCGGCCATGTCGCTGCTGCTGATGGATCTCGACCGCTTCAAGGCGATCAACGACCGCTACGGCCATGTCGCCGGCGACGAGGCGTTGCGCCGGTTCGCCCGCACCTGCCAGGGCCTGATCCGGCGCCACGACGTGCTGGCGCGCTATGGCGGGGAGGAGTTCGTCGTGCTGATGCCGGGGGCGGGCATCGCCGACGCGCTGGGCCTGGCGGAGCGGCTGCGGGTGGCGCTGGCCGATCTGCAGGTGCCGGCGGGCGACCGGCTGTTCGGGTTCACGGTGTCGATCGGCGCGGCGGAACGGCTGCCGGACGAGCCGATGAACGTGCTGCTGCGCCGCGCCGACCGCGCCCTCTACCGCGCCAAGCAGGCCGGCCGCAACCGCGTGGAGATGGCGGCGTAGGCGGGCTCTCGCCGCCCACGTCGCCCACGTGGTGCCCCAGGATCAATCGACATTCAGGACTTCCCTCCCCCTCCATGGGGGAGGGCTAGGGTGGGGGTGATGTCGCCGCGCGACGTCAGCGCCTGCGACGCGCCCATCTCGCGTCGCAACGTCCCTGTCCATTCAATGGCGCCGTCGAAAGGTGCTTCTTCATCCGGCTTCTCCATCGACAAGCATCACCCCCACCCAACCCTCCCCCATCGAGGGGGAGGGCTTCAACGGGCGGCGGCGATGAATGTCGGTTCAGCCTACGGCATAAGCTGGCCGCCATTGACCTCGATCACCTGGCCGGTGATGAAGCTGGCCGCCTGGTCCGACGCCAGGAAGAGGTACGCTCCGACGCACTCGTCGGCGCGGCCGAGCCGGCCCATCGGGATGGTCTGGCGGATCGCCTCCAACTGCTCCGGCGTGGAGAAGCGCTCGTGGAAGGGCGTCATGATGGTGCCGGGGGCGACGCAGTTCACGCGGATCCCGTCGCTGACCAGCTCCTTCGCCAGGTTGCGGGTGATGTTCTGCACCCAGGCCTTTGCCGAGCCATAGAGCCCCGCGCCGATGCCGGCCCCGTTGCGCCCGGCGACGGAGCCGGTGTTGATGATGCTGCCCGGCCGCGCCTTCAGATAGGGCAGGGCGGCGCGGCAGGCGTGCAGCAGTTGGCGGACGTTCAGGTCGAAGACCTGATCGATGATCTCGTCGTCCCAATCGCCGGGCCGAACCCGCCGGACCAGCGCGCCGGCATTGTTGACCAGCACGTCCAGGCCGCCCATGGCCGCCGCCGCGTCGTCGACGATGCGGGCGGCGGTGCCGGGCTCGGCGACGTCGCCGGCCACCAGATGCGCGGTGCCGCCGGCGCCGCGGATCTCCTCCGCCAAGGCGTCGGCGGCCTTGACGCTCTGATTGTAGTGGACGGCGACGACGGCGCCCGCCTGGGCGAAGCCGCGGGCGACCTCCGCACCGATGCCGGTGCTGGCGCCGGTGATCAGCACGCGCTGACCGGCAAGGTCATCAAACATGGGGGAAACTCCAAAGGTAACGGGAAGATTGCCAAGAAAGGCCGCAGGCTCACAGGAACCGCGGCATGAACACCGATGGCAGCCACAAGATCAGCGACGGCCACAGGATCACCAGCGTCAGGATCGCGAGCATCGGCAGCAGCACGACGGCGACGTCCTTCAAGGCCTTGATGACCGAGATCCCGCCGATCGACGCGGCGATCAGCAGGCACAGCCCGTAGGGCGGCGTGACCAGCCCGAAGGCCAGCGAGATGACGCCGATGATGGCGAAATGCACGCCGTGGATGCCCACCGCCTCCGCCACCGGAAACAGGATGGTGCCGAGGATGATGATCGCCGGGATGGCGTCGATGAACAGGCCGATCACGAGGAAGGCGGCCGCGATCATGAAGCCGGTGGCGACCGGCCCCAGCTCCATCGCGACGATCTGGTCGACCAGGGCGGCCGGCACCTTGTAGTAGGCCAACAGGAAGCCGAAGGCCGACGCGGTGCCGATGCAGAACAGCGAGATCGCCGCGAACCGCCCGGTCTCGTAGATCGAGTGGACGAGCTGGCGCACGGTGAGCGAGCGGTAGATCAGCAGGCTGATCACCAGGGTGTACAAGACCGCCACCACCGACGCCTCGGTCGGCGTGAAGATCCCGCCGACGATGCCGGCGACGATGATGGTCGGGGTCATCAGCGCGAAGAAGGCCCGCGCGAAGGCCGGCAGCAGCTCGGCCAGGCGCGAGCGGTGGTAGATCGGATAGCCGTAGATCTTCGCATAGGCATAGACCGTGGCCATCATCGACAGCGCGATCAGGATGCCCGGGATCACCCCGGCCAGGAACAAGGCGCCGATCGACACCGACATAACGCCGCCCCACACCACCATCAGGATCGATGGTGGGATGATCACGCCCATCACCGAGGAGCACGCGGTGATCGCCACGGAGAAGCGGACGTCGTAGCCCTGCTTCACCATCGCCGGGATCATCAGCTTGCCGATCCCCGCCGCGTCGGCGGTGGAGGAACCGGAGATGCCGGCGAACAGCATGCTGACCACGACATTGATGTGACCCAGTCCGCCCGGCATGTGCCCGACCGCCACCTTCGACAGGTCGATCAGCCGGTCGGTGATGCCGGCGGTGTTCATCAGATTGGCCGCCAGCAGGAAGAAGGGCACCGCCAGCAGCACGAAGGACCAATAGGAGGTGAAGGTCTCGTTCAACAGGATGAAGGGGCGCATCCGGTCGTCGACCAGCAGGACCGGCAGGCAGGCCAGCCCCAGCGCGAAGGAGACCGGCACCCGCAGCAGCACCAGCGTGCCGAAGGTGGCGAACAGCAGCAGGGCGGCGTCGCCCGGGCTCATAGCGCGGTCCCCCGGCCGATATCGTCCTGGCCCGCGTCCGGCAGCGTCTTCGGCCCGTCGCCGTCGTCGAGGGTCTCAAGGCCCAGCATGGCGCGGATGTCGTGGATCATCTGCTCGATCAGGAAGACGCCCCAGCTTGCCCCGGCCAGCGGCACCGTCACATAGATGACCAAGAGGCTGACCGGCACGACGTCGCCGCGCTGGCGGGCGCCGAACTCCGCATAGGCCCAGCCGTCGGTCAGGAAGAACCAGGCGAGAACGCCCATCGCCAGATGCACCAGCAGGCGCTGCGCCCCCTTCGCGCGGGACGAGCGCAGCTCGGGCAGGATGTCGACGTCGAAATGGGTGCGCTCGCGCACCGCGATCGCCGAGCCCAGCATGATGATCCAGATGAACAGGAAGAGGGCGATCTCCTCCGTCCACAGGAAGCGCGGCACCAGGCGGACCTCGCCGAGGACGGGCAGGTCGATCGGGCGGCCGAAGATCTGCATGGCCACCGGCACGATCAGCGCCGCCATCAAGAGGCCGACCAGAAGCTGCAGGGCGCGGAAATAGAGGTCGAGGACCCGGGTCAACAGGCGCATGGGGGCGCGAAACCGCCGTCTTGGGGGGTGAAGGGGCGAGAGGTATCGGGCGAACCAGGGGGCGGCAGCGCGGGCCGCCGCCCCCCGGCGCGCGGGCTACATGGCGCGCACGCGCTCCAGCGTCTCCGTCGCGCCCAGCTCATCGGCGAACTCGTCCTGCACCGGGATCGCCAGGTCGAGCAACTGGTCACGGTCGGCGAAGGGCACGACCTGCAGCAGGTCGGCATCTTCCATGGCCTGCAGCTTCTCGCTGTCCTGGCCGCTCTCGATCGCGCGGCCATGGGCGGCGGCTTCCGGACCGGCCTCCAGCACGCATTGCTGCAGGTCTTCCGGCAGCCGGTCGAAGGTGACGTCGGAGAACATCAGCGGGCGCACGGTGATCGCGTGCTGGGTCTGGATGATGTAGGGCGCCACTTCGTAGAACTTCATCTGCTCGATGCCGGCGGCCTCGTTCTCCAGCCCTTCCACGACGCCGGTCTGCACGGCGTTGTAGACCTCGTTATAGGCGATCACCGAGGGCTCGGCCGTGATGGCGTCGAAGATCATCGCCTGGATCGGCGCGCCCATCACCCGCATCTGGAAGCCGCTCAGCTCGTCCATATTGGTGATCTCGCGGTTGGAGATCAGGTTGCGGGTGCCGCCGCCGCCATAGCCGATGACGCGGACATCGGCGTTCTCCAGCACCTCTTCCTCGATGGCGGCGAAGGCGTCGCTCTCCAGCACCGTGTTCCAGTGATCGAGGTCGCGGAACAGGAACGGCATGTCCATCAGCGGCATCTGCGGCGACAGGCTGGCCATGTGCGACGGCGCGACGACGGCGAAGTCGACGGACACGCCCTGGCTCATCATCTGGAAATAGTCGCGCTCCACACCGAGCTCGGAGTTCAGATGCATGACGAACTCGACGTCGCCGGCATAGCACTCCTCCACCAGCTCGGCGAAGCGGGACAGGGTCTGGGTGTAGGAATGGCTCTCGTCGAACTGCGAGGCGCCGTGCAGCTCGATGGTGTCGGCCAGCGCCGGGGCGGCCGCCAGGCCGAGGGCGGCGGCGGTGAGGGCGGTGGTAGCGGTCAAGCGCTTTAGGGTCATGGTCCGGGACACTCCCTGAAAGGTTGGTTGTTCTGGAACTGCCTCGCGACGAAGCAGGTATCGGCCCCAGCCTTCGGCAAGGGGGGCGCATCGGCCGCGCCGGACGGGGCGCGGGGCGACGGTGGTGGGCGGCGGGCGCCCGGGTCTCATAGCCGTTCCACCGCGACGGGGGCGCGGGCGGCGGCGGAGGCAAGCAGGCCGTCGATCAAGGCATGGACGTCGAAGGCGGCCTGGCCGCTGGTGACCGGCGGGCGGCCCTGGTCGATGGCGTCGAGGAAGTCGGTGATCAGCGCCTGGTGGCTCGAGTGGCTGAAGGCCATCGGCTCCGCACCGCCGCCGCTGGCCTCGTCGCCGGCCTCCGCGATGGTGGTGCCGTCGCCAAGCGCGACCGACAGGCCGGACGGCGACAGCCGCGCGGTGCCGTGCTCGCCGACCAGGGTGATCAGCTCCGGCCAGCCGGGCTGGGCGGTGGTGGTCGCCTCCACCGTGCCGACGGCACCGCCGGCCAGGCGAACCGCGGCGACGGCGATATCCTCGGTGTCGATGGGGCGCAGCGGGCTGGTGACGGCATAGGCCATCACCTCCTCCGCCGGGCCGGCCAGGCTCAAGAACAGGTCCAGCGCATGGATCCCCTGGGTCATCAGCACGCCGCCGCCGTCGCGCGCCAGGGTGCCGCGGCCGGGTGTGCCCGCGGTGGTCGCGTAGTAGGATGGCGGGCGCCACCACGGTATGGAGACCGAGGCCATCAGCAGACGCCCGAGGCGTCCCTCGGCGACCAGCCCCGCCAGGCGCCGCGAGGGGCCGCGGAAGCGATGCTGCAGCATCACCGCCAGCGTGCGGTCCGCCGCCGCCATGGTCTCGACCAGGCTGCGGGTGCGCTGCAGGACGGTGTCGATCGGCTTTTCCAGCAGCACATGCTTGCCGGCGGCCGCGGCGCGGCGCACCAGGTCGAGATGGGTGCCCGGCGGCGTCAGGATGAACAGCGCATCGATCTCAGGGTCGGCGAACAGGCCGTCGAGATCGTCGGTGACCGGCAGGGCGAAGCGGTCGCGGAACCCGTCGCGGCGGGCGGGGTCGCGGGCGAAGCAGCCGGCGACCTCGACGCGGTCGGCGAGTGCAAGCAGGCTCTCGGCATGCGGCGCGACGGCCATGCCCAGACCAATCACGCCGACGGTCATGCGCGCCATGGGCTAACCGTCCAACCTCCCAAACCGATTTCTTGTCCGGCCGGTTGCCGCGACGCTCGCGCGGGCCGGCCGTGCTGTTCTTGCAAGCGCTTTCCGACCATGGACGGTCGGCCGACGCGCGACAAGCGTAGCGGTGTGGCGCAGGGCAGGTCAATCGTTTGACCAAATCCGTTGGGTGCAGACCTGGAGCCGGTTCTCCGGATCCGCGATGCTTGGTCGCGGGTGGCTCAGGCCGCCGGCTTGGCCAGCCGGCCGACGGTGTCGGCGAGCCGTCGGCCGCTTTCAACGTCGAAGAGGTGCCAAGCGCCATCGGTGACGGTCAGCGCCATCGCCTCGCCGGAGCGCGCCTGGACATGGCCGGCCAGGCGGGCGATCAGGGACGTGTCGGTGCCGGCGAGGCGGCCATGCACCAGCGTGTCGGCACCCAGCGCCTCCGCCAGGTCGACGGTCAGCGTGACCGGCAGGCCGGGCACGCCCTCGCCGGCGGGCGCCAGATGCTCCGGCCGGATACCGACGGTCACCGGCCGGCCGGCCTGCCCGGGTGCGGCGGTGCCGGCGGGCAGCGCCACGCCGCCGGGCAGGCGGACGGCCCCACCCTCGGCGACCTCGCCCTGGAGGAAGTTCATCGCCGGCGCCCCGATGAAGCCGCCGACGAAGACGGTGGCGGGGTGAGTGTAGACCTCCATCGGCGTGCCGATCTGCTCCGCCACGCCGTCGCGCATCACCATCAGCCGGTCGGCCAGCGTCATCGCCTCCACCTGGTCGTGGGTGACGTACAGGCTGGTGGTGGCGAGGCGCTGTTGCAGCCGCTTGATCTCCACGCGCATCTGGGTGCGCAGCTTGGCGTCGAGATTGCTGAGCGGCTCGTCGAACAGGAAGACGTCGGGCTCGCGCACGATGGCGCGGCCCATGGCGACGCGCTGGCGCTGCCCGCCGGACAGGGCGCGCGGCTTGCGCTGCAGGAACGGCTCCAGCTCCAGGATCGCCGCGGCGTCGCGCACCCGGCGGTCGATCTCCGCCTTGGGCAGGCGCTGGATGCGCAGCCCGTAGCTCATATTCGCGTAGACCGACATATGCGGGTAGAGCGCGTAGTTCTGGAACACCATGGCGATGTTCCGGTCCTTCGGCTCCAGGTCGTTGACGACGCGCCCGGCGATGGCGATCTCGCCCTGGCTGATGCGCTCCAGCCCGGCGACCATGCGCAACAGCGTGCTCTTGCCGCAGCCCGACGGCCCCAGCATGACCAGCAGCTCGCCGTCGGCGATGGCGCAGTCGATGCCCTTGATCACCTCGAAGGGCAGGCCCGGATAGGTCTTGCGCACGGCGCGGATGTCGACGGTCGCCATGGTCGTCTCTCTATTTCCCCATCACTTCTCGGTCTCGACGAGGCCCTTGATGAACGCCCGCTGCATCGCCACCACCACGATGACCGGCGGGATCATCGCCAGCATGGTGCTGGCCATGACGATGGGCCAATCGACCTGGCCGTCCCCCACCGCCAGCATGCGCCCGATGCCGATCTGCACGGTCAGCAGGTTGCTGGAGACCAGGAGCGGCCAGAGATACTGGTTCCAGCCATAGATGAAGAGGATGACGAACAAGGCGGCGATGTTGGTGCGCGACAGCGGCAACAGGATGTCGAACAGGAAGCGCACCGGCCCGGCCCCGTCGATGCGCGCCGCCTCCGTCATCTCGTCGGGCATGGTCAGGAAGACCTGGCGGAACAGGAAGGTGGCGGTCGCCGAGGCGACCAGCGGAACGGTCAGCCCGGCATAGGTGTCCAGCATGTTCCATTCCAGCGACACGCGCAGGCCCGCCAGCCGTTCGATCAGCCAAGTCAGGCCCGTGGCGTTCAGGAGCGACTGCACCGGCGCCAGCGCGTTGGCGACGACCTCGTAGGTCGGTACGATCCGTACTTCCACGGGCAGCATCAGGGTGATGAAGATCATCCAGAAGAAGCCCATGCGGAACGGGAAGCGGAAATAGACGATGGCGAAGGCGCTCAACAGCGAGATGACGATCTTCGCCGTGGCGATGACCATCGCCATGATGAAGCTGTTGGCCAGCATCGCCGCCACCGGCACATTGCCGACGCTGTCGCTGCCCTGGCCCAGCGCCCTTGCGTAGTTCTCCCAGAGATGGGGGCCGGGGACGAGCGGCATCGGCGCCTGGGCGACCGTGCGCACGTCATGGGTGGAGGCGACGAACGCGACGTAGATCGGCAAGGCGATCGCCAGGATCCCGAGGATCAGCACGCTATGGGCGATCCATACCGACAGGCGGCTCTTCTCGACCATCAGCCGATGCCTCCGCGGCGCTGGCGAAGGTCCACCATCAGTAGTGCACCTTCTTCTCGATGTAGCGGAACTGCACGACGGTCAGGGCGATGACGATGACCATCAAAACCACCGACTGCGCGGAAGACCCGCCGAGGTCGAGGCCGACGAAGCCGTCGTTGTAGACCTTGTAGACCAGGATGTTGGTGGCGCCGGGGGCGCCCGGGCCGCCGGAGGTGACCGCGTCGATTACCGCGAACGTATCGAAGAAGGCGTAGACGATGTTCACCACCATCAAGAAGAAGGTGGTGGGCGTCAGCAACGGGAAGATGATCGTCCAGAAGCGCCGCGCCGGCCCGGCGCCGTCGATCGCCGCGGCCTCGATCAGGCTCTTCGGAATCGCCTGCAGGCCGGCCAGGAAGAAGAGGAAATTGTAGGCGATCTGTTTCCACGCCGCGGCGATCACCACCAGCAGCATGGCCTGCCCGCCGTCGAGCCGGAAATTCCAGGCGATGCCCGACTGATTCAGCGCATAGGCCAGGATGCCGACCGTCGGCTGAAACAGGAACAGCCACAACACGCCGGCGACGATCGGCGCGATAGCGTAGGGCGCGACGTAGAGCGTACGGTAGATCGTGGCGCCGCGCACCGCCCGGTCGGCCATCACCGCGAACAGAAGCGCCAGCGCCATCGACAGCAGCGTGACCGACAGCGAGAAGACCGCCGTCACGCCCAGGCTGTGATAGTAGGCGGCGTCGGCGAACAGCCGGGCGTAGTTCTCCAGCCAGACGAAGCTGGTGCGCAGGCCGAACGGATCCTGGCGCAGGAAGGACTGCTCGACCGCCCGGATCGCCGGCCAGATGAAGAACAGAAGCGTGATGACGATCTGCGGCGCCACCAGCACGTAAGGCAGCCAGCGGGCGCGGAACAGAACGCGCTTGTGCATGGGCGTCGGACGCCGGCCGCGGCGCGGGCGCTATCCGCCCGTCAGGCCGTCCTGGCCTGACGGGTGGGGATGCCCGGGCGGCGCGGCCGGCCGATCCTTCTCAAGCGGTCAGGAGTTGTCCCCCTGGAATTGGCGCAGCAGGTCGTTGCCGCGCTCGACCGCCGCCGACAGGCCCTCTTGCGCGGTCTTGTCGCCGGCCCACACGGCCTCCAGCTCCTCGTTGATGACGTCGCGGATCTGCACGAAGTTGCCGAAGCGCAGGCCCTTGGAGTTGGGCGTCGGCGCGTTCAGCGTCATCTGCAGGATCGACGTGTCGGTGCCGGGGTTCTCGGCGTAGAAGCCCTGCTCTTCCGTCAGGTCCGCCGCCGCCTTGGTAATCGGCAGATAGCCGGTGTCCTGGTGCCAGCTCGCCTGCACCGCCGGCGAGGAGAGGTAGTTGAAGAAGGCGGCCGCCGCTTCGTATTCGGGCGTCTCGTGGCCGCTCAGCACCCACAGGGTCGCCCCGCCGATGATGGAGTTCTGCGGGCCGCCGTCGGGACCCTGGGTCAGGTCCGGCCAATAGGGCAGCATGGCGACGCCGAAGTCGAAATCGACGCTGTCGACGATGCCGGCATAGGCGGCGGAGCTGTTCATATACATGGCGCATTCGCCGGAATAGAACAGCGGGGCGCTCTCGCTGCGCCGGCCGCCATACTGGAAGATGCCGTCGGCCTGCCAGTCGGCGAGCGCCTGGATATGCGCGGCATGGGCCTCGCTGTCGAAGGCGAACTCGGTGTCCAGGCCCTCGAAGCCGTTGGACAGCGTGCCGATCGGCAGGTTGTGCCAGGCGGAGAAGTTCTCGATCTGCACCCAGCTCTGCCAGCCGGTGGTGAAGCCGCAGGACGCGTGGCCGCCGTCGAGGATGGTGCGGGCGACCTCCTCCAGCGCCGGCCAGGTCGTAGGCGCAGCGTCGATGCCGGCGGCCTCGAAGACCGCCTGGTTGTAGTACAGCACCGGCGTGGAGCTGTTGAACGGCATCGACAGCATGTTGCCGTCGGGATCGGTGTAGTAGCCGGTGACCGTCGGCAGATAGGCCGCCGCGTCGAAGTCGGCGCCGACATCGGCCATGAGCTGGTAGACCGGATAGACCGCCCCGCCTTCTGCGGCGGCCATCATGGTCGCGGTGCCGACCTCGAACACCTGGACGATCGCCGGATGGTTACCGGTGCGGAAGGCGGAGATCGCCAGCGTCATCGTCTCGGTGTAGTTGCCCTGGTAGACCGGGGTGACGACGTAGTCGCTCTGGCTGGCGTTGAAGCCGGCGGCGATCTCGTCGGTACGCTCGCCCAGCGAGCCGCCCATGGCGTGCCAGAACTCGATCTCGACCTGGGCCGCGGCGGGGGCGGCGAGGGCGGCGGTGGCGGTCAGCGCGGTTGCGGCCGTCAGCAGCGATCGG